>NZ_JBVKCA010000013.1:0-274718 GCF_055656965.1 Streptomyces sp. NPDC111656 | reverse complement strand
CCGACTGTGGCGGGGCCGGCGAAACAGCTGGGTTTCGTGTCTGGTCCACACCCCACAAAAACCGGGGTGGTGCGGCCTGGTCCACCCCCCCCCCACCACCATGAACGGCTGTGTATAGCCGTGTACGGCAGGGCTCGCCCGCTTCCTCACCTCTCACGGAGACCCGTTCATGCTGAACATCGCGGACACGCTGTACGACTGGTGCCGCGCGGGCCGCCCCTTCGCCCTGGCCACCGTGATCCAGGTCAGCGGCAGCGCGCCCATGCCCCCAGGCACCGCGTTGACCGTGGACGCCGCGGGCACGGTGGTCGGCAGCATCTCCGGAGGGTGCGTCGAGGGTGCCGTCTATGACCTGTGCACGCAGGTACTCGCCGAGGGCGCCGGCCCCGTACGGTCCCGGTTCGGCTACTCCGACGACGACGCCTTCGCGGTCGGCCTGACCTGCGGCGGCGAGATCGACGTCCTCGTGCAACGCGTGGATCCCGGCAGACGCCCGCACCTCACCGCCGCCCTCGAAGCCGTGGCACAACGACGGCCGGTCGCCGTGGCGCAGATTGTGGACGGCCCGGAGGCATTACTCGGCCGCACCCTGCACGTCGACAGCCGGACGTACGACGGCACCCTGGGCGGCGAGGACGCCGACCGTGCCGTGACCGCGCAGGCCCGCGCACTGCTACGGGCGGGCCGCACGGCTCGTATCGAGGTCGGGGGCGAGGGCTCCACCTGCCCGGAGCGGCTGTCCGTCCTCGTCCACACCCATGCGTCCCGCCCCCGCATGCTGATCTTCGGTGCCGTCGACTTCGCCGCCGCGCTCAGCCGGGCCGGGAGCTTCCTCGGCTACCGCGTCACCGTCTGCGACGCCCGCCCCGTCTTCGCCACCCGCACCCGCTTCCCGTACGCCGACGAGGTGATCGTCAACTGGCCCGACCGGTATCTGGCAGGCATCGAGGTCGACGCCCGAACCGCTGTCTGCGTCCTCACGCACGACGCCAAGTTCGACATCCCTCTGCTGCGACTCGCCCTCGACCTCCCAGTCGGCTACATCGGCGCAATGGGCTCGCGCCGCACCCACGAGCACCGCCTGGGCGCACTACGCGACGCTGGCGTACCGGAGGACCGGCTCGCCCGCCTGCGCTCCCCGATCGGCCTCGATCTCGGAGCCCACACCACAGAGGAGACGGCCATCTCCATCGCCGCGGAAATCATCGCCCACACCAACCACGGCACCGGCCTGCCCCTCTCCCACGGCACCGGCCCCATCCATCAACCGACTCTCATCGACGACGAGCCAGGCCAACTGGTAAGCGTGCGCGAGGGTATCTCCCGCCGGCACCGGACCGACCGCCCGGACAACGACTGAAGGAGTGGGGCGGATGCCCCACTCCTTCTCGCGTTCGTCAGACGGTCACAGGTGCTTCGCGAAGAACGCGGTGAGCTTCTCGGCGACCTGCGCGACGTACTCGGGGTTCCAGTACAGGTCGATGTGGCTGGCGCCGTCCAGGACGAAGAGCTCCTTCGGCTCCTGCGCCCTCCCGATCGCGTCCTCGCTCATGTACAGCGTGTCGGCCTCGGAGCCGGCGATCAGCAGCAGCGGGCGCGGGGAGATCAGCTCGATGCCCTCGAACGGGAAGAACGCCATCTGCTGACTCAGGCTGGACAGGGCGAACGTCCCCATGAACCGGGGGTTGGGGTCGATCTCGGAGTAGTACTTGTACCCCTCCTGGTACATCATCGGGATCGTCGACAGGTCGTTCATGTCGAACCGGGGGTTGTCGGCGATCAGGGAGAACATCTCGACCTCCCCGCCGGCCTCCTCGCGCGTGCGGGCCTGGCCCGACCGCTTGAGCAGGTCGGTGCGGTACTCCGCCGACTGCTTGCCGAGCGGGCCGACGCCGTCGCGGCGCGCGGAGCCGATGTTGAAGGTGCTCACGCCGGCGACGGCCTTGATGCGCAGTTCCGTCTGCGACACGTTGACCGTGTAGCCGCCGCCCGCGCAGATGCCCAGCGCACCGATGCGCTCCGGGTCCACTTCGGAGCGGTTGCTGAGGAAGTCCACCGCGCGGCGGATGTCCTCGGTACGCGCCGAGGGGAACTCCGAGAAGTGCGGCTCCCCGCCGCTCTCGCCCTGGTAGGAGGCGTCGAAGACCAAGGTGACAAAGCCCTGTTCGGCCAGCTGCTTCGCGTAGGTCGTGGAGACCTGCTCCTTGACGGCGCCGAACGGGTGGGTCACCACGATCGCGGGGTACTTCGTGCCCTGCTCGAAGCCGGCGGGCCTGAACAGGTTGCCGACCACCGTGTTGCCCTTGTTCTGGAAAGTTACTCGTTCCATGTGCAGGTCCTCTTCGTTCCAGGTTCTCTGTCGTGCGTGGCTCGGCCGGCGGAGTGCGGGGTTCCCGGACGTGCGCGCGCCCACGGTCCGGTCCCCGTCACTCGTCCGTCTCTGCCGGGCCTGCCGGCGGACGGATACCTACCGGCATCGCCGGTAGGCCATCAGCCTCGTCGTCCCGGTCTCCGAGTGGCAGGCCCTGCCGTGGCGTGGAGTCCCGAGCCGTGGTGTGACAGGGCACCCCAAGCGTCTGCGGCGCAGGTCAGATGGCTGATCCGGCTTCGTCCGAGGAGGATGCCGACGGCCCGCCGCCAGGGGCCGTGCCCTTCGGGACGCGCTCTTGCCCGAGCAGATCCAGGAGGACGACCGCGTCGTGGTCGGGGGTGCCCGGCTCGGCGAAGAACATGAGGACGCGGTGGCCGGGCGTGCCCTCCAGCTGCATGGACTGGTGACCGAGGGTGAGGTCGCCGACCTCCGGGTGATGGAAGGTCTTGAGTCCGCGGGAGTGCCCCTTCACGTCGTAGCGCTCCCACAGGCGGGCGAACTCCGGGCTCTTCAGGAGGAGTTCACCGACGATCCGGGCCAGGTCGGGCGCGTCGGGGTCGGTACCGGCCAGCGCGCGCAGCTGGGATATGCAGCCGCGGATCTGGTTGTCCCAGTCGTCGAAGAGGTCGCGAGCGGCAGGGTGGAGGAAGAGGTAGCGGGTGTAGTTGCGCTGCGTCGCCGGCCAGTCCTCCATCCCGACGAGCAGCTGCGGTGCGGCCGGGTTCCAGGCCAGCACGTCATTGGTGCGGCCGACCACCGCCCCGGGGTTGGGCCGCATGCTCTCCAGCAGCATGAGCGCCCCAGGCGGCACCGCCCGGCTGACGGGGACCGGCGGCCCCTCCGAGGCGGCTCCGGACGCGGTTCGGGCGGCGTGTACGACCAGGCTGCGCAGGTGCTCGCGCTCGTCCTCCTCCAGCAGGAGAACGCGGGCCAGGGCATCGACGACGGCAGGACTGGGGCGCATCTCCTTGCCGCGCTCCAGGCGGGCGTAGTAGTCGATGCTCACCCCGGCCAGCGTGGCCAGCTCCTCCCGACGCAGCCCAGGCGTGCGGCGCAGGCCGGCACCGGGTGGCAGGCCCGCCTGCGCGGGGGTCACCTGGGCGCGGCGTGCCCGCAGGAAGCGCCCCAGCTCGGTACCCCCGCCGCCGCTCTGCTGCTCGTTCGTCATACCGTTCAGTCTCACCCCCGCCGTGACCTGCATGGCGGGTCCGTGGGGCGCCGTGTCACAGCACGGAACACCGCTGCCCGGTACAGCGCGGCCTGCCACACGGCGGACGTGGCACCCAGGCTGGCAGGTGCAACGAAGGGGGCGCGGATTCCCCTCCCACCGCACGCCCAGCACCCACGACGGAGGTGAAAACCCATGATCCACCCCGGCCGCGGTACGAGCCCGACCGCGCTCGGCCGCGACAGCCGACCGACGTTCGCCTTCGACGCCATCGGAACGCGCTGGAGCATCGAAACGGACACCCCCCTCGGCACCGACCTGCGGCGCAGCCTGCGCCAGCGCATCGAGGACTTCGACGCCGTGTACTCCCGGTTCCGGCCCGACTCGCTCGTCTCACGCATCGCCGCCGCCTCCACCGGTGGCCGTTTCACCTTCCCCGAGGACAGCCGCTCCCTGTTCGACCTCTACGACCGTCTCTCCGACCTCACCGACGGCGCCGTCGACCCCCTCGTCGGCCGCGACCTCGAACTCCTCGGTTACGACAGCACCTACACCCTCACCCCCGCGCCGGCCCCCGTCCGTGCCCGCCACGCCCGCACCCGCCCGTCGTGGCATGCCGACGTCGTCCGGGACGGCACCACGCTCACCACCGACCGCCCCCTGGTGATCGACGTCGGTGCCGCCGGCAAGGGCCACCTCGTCGATATCGTGGCCGGGCTGCTGCGGGACGCCGGCGTCGGCCGGTTCGTCATCGATGCCGGCGGCGACCTGCGCCACAGCGGCTCGGACCTGCTCCGTGTAGGGCTGGAACACCCCCTCGCCCCCGACCGTGTGATCGGCGTCGCCCAGCTGCACCGGCAGTCCCTGTGCGCCTCCGCCACCAACCGGCGCGCCTGGGGACCCGGCCTGCACCACGTCCTCGACGGCCGCACCGGCCTGCCGACCAGTGACGTCCTCGCCACCTGGGCCATCGCCAACGACGCGGCCGTGGCCGACGCCCTGGCGACCGCCCTCTTCTTCACCGAGCCCCACCGCCTCGCCGCCGCCCACCGCTTCACCTACGTCCGGGTGAGATCGGACGGCCGCGTCGACGCTTCCCCCGACTTCGTCGGCGAACTCTTCACCTGACCGGCAGACCATTCCCAGCAACGCACCATCAGCACGTCCGAACAGGAACCCCCATGTATCAAAACGGCGAATACAGTGCCACCGGCTGGTACGGCAGCCTCCCCTCCCACATCACCGTCTTCCTCACCCTGACCGAGGGCGTCGTCTCCGACGTCAGCGTCACACCCCACGCCAAGGGCTTCGTCTCACGCTGGTACCAAAAGCGCTTCGCGAAAGCCGTCCCCAGCGTCGTCGCCGGCAAGCACATCGACGACATCCACCTCGACCGCCTCGCCGGATCGAGCGTCACCACCGACGGTTTCAACGACGCCCTGGAGCGCATCAAGGCGGACGCCACGCGGTGATGCGCTCACAGGTGTCACCCTCCGTCGGCCTGCCCACGAACGGGCTCCGTCATCTCCGCCGCGTACAACTCGTCGATAAAGGCCGCGTACTTGGCGCTCACGTTCCGGCGGCGGATCTTGACGGTGGGGGTCAGTTCGTCACCGCCGGCCTCCCAGAAGTACGGCAGCACGATGTGCCGTTTGACCTGCTCGACGCGTGAGAGCCGCTTGTTGCCGGCGGCGACGGCGTCGGCGACACGGGCCAGGATCCGCGGATCAGCGGCCAGAACATCCGGGGCGGCATCGGCGAGTCCGAGCCCGGGAGCGATGCTGCGGGCCGTGTCGGGGTCGAGGGTGATCAGGGCGGTGGTGTACGGGCGGCCGTCGGCCAGGGCCACCATCGGGCCGATCAGCGGATCGGCGGAGCGGACGGCGAGCTCGATGGCGACCGGGGACATGTTCTTGCCGGCCGCGTTGATCAGCAGTTCCTTCTTCCGGTCGACGATCCGTACGTAGCCGTCGTCGTCGATCTCGGCGATGTCACCGGTGCTCAGCCAGCCGTCCGGCGAGAGCGCCTCGCGGGTCTGACCGGGCAGTCCCCGGTAGCCGCGCATCACCATCGGTCCGCGCACCTGCAGTTCCCCGTCAGGAGCGAGCCGCGCCTCCAGGCCCGGCACCGCCCGGCCCACCGCCCCCAGGCGCTGCTCGCCCGGCGGAGTGAGGAAGCCCATGCCGGCCACCTCGGACATCCCCCAGCCCTCGCAGATCTCCAAGCCGAGGGCCAGGAAGAACTCCAGGACCTGCGGGGCGACCGGCGCCGCGCCGCACCCCGCCCAGCGGACCCGGTCCAGTCCGAGCAGCCTCCGGATCGGGGCGAGCACGGCCGCGTCGGCCTCGGCATACGCCGCAAGATCGGAGGCAGCGACTCTCTCGCCGCGCTGCCGCATGGCGACGATCCGATACCCCAGCCGGAGGGCCTGCCCAGCCTGCTCGCGGCGCGCCTGGTCGGCCTCGGCCGCGAACATCGCCTCCACCGCGGCCTTGAGTTTCTCGTAGACCCGGGGGACGGCCCCGAACACCGTCGGCCGCGTCTCCCGCAACGCGCCGGCCACGGCCCGCATGTCGGCCAGGAACGTGACCTCGACGCCGCGCGAGAGCGGGATGTACAGGCTGAACAGGCGGTCGGCGATGTGGGCGGTGGGCAGGAAGGAGATGATGCTGTCCGTGGCGTCCATGGGCCACATCGTGGGCACCGCGTCCACCTGCGCGAGGAGCTGGCGGTGGGTCAGCTCCACGCCCTTGGAGGGGCCGGTGGTACCGGAGGTGTAGATCAGGGTGGCCAGGTCGTCGGGGCCGACCGCGCGCCAGACCGCCTCGAAGTCGAAACCGGTGTTCGCGTCCCCCGCCGCCAGCAGGGCGGACCACGTACGGGCGCCGGGCGCACCGGAGTCCAGGACCACGAGGTCGGCGAGGTCGGCACCCGCCGTCGTGAGCGCGGCCACGAAGCCGGGCTCGCACACCACGAGCCGGGGCCGTGCGCCGTCCAGGATGTGGGTGATCTGATCGGGCGCCAGCGTCGCGTAGACGGAGAACGCCGCGGCTCCCAGGTGCAGGGCGGCCACGTCGCACAGGGTCGCCTCGGTCCGGTTGCCCGTCATCAGAGCCACGGTGTCGCCCCGCCGTACGCCGTACGCGGCGAGGCCCGCGGCCAGTCGCCGTACGGTGTCGCCGTACTCGCCCCAGGAGAAGGTCGCGCCTCCGCCGCTGGTGCACAGTGCCGGAGCGGTCTGGTCGACCTGGGTGAGGGTGTGCTGGAACGCGGCGCACAACGTGGCCGGCTGCGGCGTCGGACGGTCTGTGGGCATGGCTGCTCCCTGGCGGAGGGGGAAAGGGTCCCGCGGTTCCGGCAGACGCAGGGCTCCCGGACGGGAATGGCTCGGAGCGGGTGGCACGGCGGTCCCGCGCCACGCACTCACAGACTGCCGCCGCCCGGCCACGTCCGGCCATCGGTGGATCCCCGAATCTAGGCCGTGGGATTCCGTGATTTAGACGAGCCGGTGTCGCCGTCCTCCGGCTGACGGTGGTCATCCTCAGCGTCTGCGCCGACCAGTTCCACCGCGGTACGTGAAGCCACCAGACCCGCGACGGTGCGCACCTCCACGCCGGTCAGCTCCTGCCACCGTTCCAGCCGGTAGGACAGCGTATTGGGATGGACGCTCAGCGCCCGGGCGGCGGAACTCACCGTGAACCCGTGATCGGCGAACGCCCGGACCGCCTCGGCCAGGTGGGGATGACGGCGAGCCACCGCGACAACCGGCCCGATCAGCGGCTCCAGCCGCTCACCCGACTCGTCGGCCAGCGCCAGCGGCCACAACTCCGCGAACGTCCACCGCCCGGCCCGCCCCCGCGCCACGGCGGCCGCCGCCCGAGCGTCCTGCAGGCTCTCCCGTGCCGCGTAGCGACCGGTCCGGGCCAGCCCCGCGGCCGCACAGGCCAGCCCCTGCTCACCGAGCACGCCTGCAGCCGGATCAAGTTTCCCGCCCTGGACGAGGACCAGCACGGCCCCGGGCTCCTGCCCGACCGCGTACGTTCCGGGCAGGAGATCGAGGCGCGCCTGCACCCGTGCCACCTTGCCTTCCTGCAACTTCGGTGGTTCCCCCGGCCCTTGCACCGTCGGAGCCACCCAGGCCCGGAACTCGCCGCCAGGATCGAACCCGGCCTGCTCCGCCGCGCTCCGCAGCTCCCGTGCGTCCCCGCCTCCCGTTCCCTCACCCGTCCCGCTCGCCAGGTTCAGCAGCCGCAGCCGCCCTCCGGCCAGCAGGGCGTCTCGTCCCACCCGTGCGTCGTGATGGCCGGTGGACAGCGCGGTGGTGATCTCCAGCATCCACGCCATCGAGGTCTCCGCCCCCACCAGCAGCGCCTCGGCTGCCGCGGGCCCCTGCGCCAGAGCGACCAGCTCACGCCACAGTGCGCGGTAGCCGACGTAGAAGCCGGTGATCACGTCTTCGACGGCCGTCCCCTGGCGGGCACGCCGTGCCCCGTGTTCCCGAGCCGCCGCCAGCTCGGCCGCCACCGCACCCCGCCCGACGGCGATCGCCTCCAGCTCGGCACCCGCGAACTCCCTCACCGTCACCTGCAGATCGGTGTGCGTCGGCAGCCCCGCCGCATAGTGGGGAGTCTCGGCCACGATGGCGTCCGCGATCTCCGCAGCCAGTGGTACCAGCCGCTCCTGCACCGCGGCACACATCTCCGCCAGGAGGCCGCCTGCCTGCCCGGGCCTGTCGACCTGCATGAACCGACCTCCGGTACCCGAGGCGATCGGCGCCTCCGCCTGTCCGAAACACACACGGTAACCGCCTCCGTCAGACCCGGAGCGGTTCACGAGCGTGGGTGTCTCCCCGGCGGCCCCCGCCGCGTTGGAGCCCCTTGAGCCCGGACGTTTTCGTCCTCCGCTTCAGCTCGGCAGACCCAGCCCGAAGGACTCCCGGGTGGTGACGGCGGTCGGGTAGCCGGCGTCGGCCTGGCGGATGACGCCGAGTCCGGTGTCGGCGTCCATCACGCGCTTCAGGCGGCGCGCCGCCTCAGTGCCGTCCGAGAGGTGCGAGGTATACCGGAATGTCCTGGAGACGCGTTCGCCCTGTCATCGAGCTCTGAGGCGGCGCCGAGCACGCAGCCACCTCAGCCGACACTGTCCACGGGACTGATCAGATGCCGCTGGCCTCCTTGAACGCGGCGTTCCGGGCCCGTTGTGCGGGGGTGTTGCTGAAGCCATTCATAGCTCTACGAAGTTTCTGTGCCGTTTTGGGCAACGGGCGCAAGGCGTGGCCGATGGCCGAGGCGAGTTGGGTGTCTGCCTCGCGTAGCACGGGAGTGAGGCTGGCCACGATGTCATCAGGTACTGAATCAGGGTGATGCTCGATGAGCGTGGCGATGAATGCGGCTGCGCGGGTGGCGCTGCTCTGATCCTCGGTCATGAAGGGCAGCGTGTGCTTCCAGAGGGCAGCCGGGTCGTTGCATGCCGTGATTGCTGTGGCGGCGAAAGCAGGTGTCCAATCTGCCTGTTCCATACGGTTGTTGAGATACAGCATGATCGCGTTGTCGAATTCCGGAGTCTCGTGGATCAAGATGAGCACATCGCTGATTCGATCGCCGGCCTTGACGAGCGCGGCGCAGAGGAGTTCTGCGTCTGCGTCGGCGGCGCAGTGGGCGAGTGCCGGGCACCGTGAGTCGGCGCAGGCCAGCAGGCTGCTTTGCTGATCCGTGGTGATCTGCTGCCACAGAGTGCTTGCGTACTGCCAGGGTTCGGTCTCTGCTGAAGTGACCCCTCGGGTCCCGACACTTCCGTTTTATGCCGCGAGGTCCAGCCGTTGGTGACAGCGGGTCCTCGCCTGGTACGGCGTGATGTAGCCGATGGTCGAGTGGATCCGCTCCCGGTTGTAATGAGCTTCTTCGGGCTGGGCACCGATCAGGTGACGGTCCATGACTCGCAACGAGCGAGGCCCCCAGGCGGTTGATCGAGATGTCTGACGTCTCAATCACGCTGCTCGGGGCCTCGTTGGTCATCTATCCTGCCGCACTCGACCTGCCTCACGCGCTCGTGGAGTGGGTGACGATGCTGATCGTCACCCGTGAGGGCGACCGGCGGTGCAAGCTCCGCCCGTCCCAGCGTGCGATGGCGGCACTGGTGTACCTGCGCGAACACACCACCCTGGCGAAGACCGCCGCCGGGTTCGGGATCAGCAAGTCCACCGCCCACGCCTACACCCATGCGGTCATCCACCTGCTCGCCGAACGAGCGCCGGGTCTGCTGAAGGTCCTGCGCGAGACCGATGCGGACTTCGTCCTGCTGGACGGCACCCTCGCCGAGTGCGACCGGGTCGGCGACGGCCGGGCCGACTACTCGGCCAAGCACCGCCGGCACGGGGTGAACGTACAGGTGGTCACCGATCCCGGTGGCCGGCTGCTATGGCTCTCAACCGCTTTGCCGGGGCGCACCCACGACCTGACCGCCGCCCGCACCCACCGGATCATCCGCATCTGCGAGCGCCAGGGCGTTCCGATCCTGGCAGACCACTCCTACCAGGGCGGCCGCCCCTGGCTGACCACAGGCATCAAACGCAAGCCCCTGCGGGAACTCACCCTCACCGAGAAGACCCTGAACCGTGCCCTGGCCGCGGCACGGGCACCGGTCGAACGCGGCGTCGCGCGGCTGAAGTCCTGGCGCATCTTCCGCAGATCCCGATGCAGCCCAAACCTCATGACGTCAATCGCGAAAGCCATCCTCACCCTGGAGCGGCAACGCTGAAGAAGCTCAATGGCGCTCGTTCTTCCACACCGTCACAACCGACGGCCACGGCACGTTACCCGCCCGTCCGGCCATGCGGAGCCGGGGTTCTCGGCGGTGGCCCCGCTCGTCTCGCCCGGGTGCTGCGGCGCGACCAGGACCCGATCGCGCGTGATGATGGGGCCAGAGCGCTCGGCACCCTCCGGCATGGTCAGGAACTGTTGGACGTGTCCGCGCTGGGACCACGGACGCACGCCCCTGACGGGACCGAGCCCGGTCACGAAGCCGCGGCGCGGGGTGGCGGATGCTCAATCGTCCAGCGGCGCTCGATGTTCCGGTCCGGCGGGAACACCGGGTATTGAAGCGCGTACTGCGGGGCGGAGTGCTCTTCCCCGGCCCAAGGCCTCGGCTGGCGAGGGCTGTTCGGCTTCCAGTGCAGCCACGGGTCGTGGCGGGGATGGTGGATGACGAACTGGTCCGCCACGTCATAGGCGACCTCAACCAAGGCCATGCCCACGGCACCCTCGACATGCAGGAGGTGGTCCGTGCGCTTGCGCGGGTCGGTCAACTGCTCGGCCGGGCTGGGAAGGAACAGGAGCCGGTGCGGGTCCAGGGGCAGCATAATGTCGCTCTGGGCCACGGCGAGAACCTGATCGTCCGCATCGGGCCGGTTCCATACGACCACGGGGACGTCGCTGGTGAGCAGACACATGTCGCTGAAGCCCAGCCCCCAGGGGCGGTTGTACAACACGAGCGCCAGGACAGCGATGTTCTCGACGATGTAGCGAAGGTGGGGGTTGTTCGCCGTGATCCAGGCGATGTCGACAGGGACATCCGCCGCCTCCGCGGACGGCAGCTGAGTATGGGCGAGGCGCTTGCGCTGGCGCGTCGTGCGAAGGATCTGCGCGGCCATCCACCAGGAAAGAGCACCGCGTTGCTCGGGCGTGAGCGGCCAGTTCGGTGTCAGGGCCCAGTCCTTGTCGTCGAGGATCACCTTGAGGACGGCCTCGGCATTGCCCTCCAGAGCGGTGAACAACTCCTCGCACTCGTGATGGGGCACGCCGTCGATGGTCGTACCCCAGTAGAAGCCACGTTCGGCGCCGATCGCGGTCGTCATCGCCGGGAATGCCTTGTCGGGGTCGTCGAGGCGCCGTACGCGCAGTTCGTACTGCCGACGTGCTCGGTGTGCGGCGAAGTGCCGCAAGTACATCTGGGGAACGGTGTGGTCCCGCGTTCCGCCCGTCTTGGCTGCCTTCTTCCCTGCGGACGCTTTGCCCACCGCTGTCCCTCCCCGCGATTCGATCCTCTGCGGCCAGTGAACAGCACACCGCTCGGTATCCGTCAGCGATTTTGTCCCCTAGTGTCCGTGACCTGGGCACCGAGCAGCTCTTAGAGGACGTTTGATCTAGGTGGATTGCCCATTATCTCCTAGTAAGTTCCTCGCCAGGTAGGGGTGGTCTCGTCTGCTATGCACCGGGCGAGGTTGTCGACCGAGGCGATGTGGATCATGGCTTCCGAGCTGGCGGTGAGGGTCTCGTAGTCGCGGGCGAGGCGGCGGTGCATCATGATCCATCCGATGCTGCGCTCTACCACCCAGCGCCTTTTCACGACATGAAAGCCGCGTTTCTCGGGGTTGCGGTTGACGACCTCGACGTCGATTCCGAGGGTGGCGCCGTGCTCGACGACGGCGTTCTTGAAGCCGGTGTCGACCCAGCTTTTCGCGATGGTCGGGTAGGTTTCTTTCGCTTGGTCGAGGAGGCGTATCCCCATGGCATTCTCGGAGAGGCTGGCGCCGGCGACGGTCACGGCGAGGATGAGGCCGATCGTGTCGGTGAGGATGCCCCGTTTCCGGCCGACGATCTTCTTCGCGGCATCGGTTCCCTGGCTGGCCAGGGGCACGTTGGTGGAGGTCTTGACACTCTGGGTGTCGATGACGGAGCCAGTCGGCTCGGGCTTGCGCCCCTCCTTCACGCGGGCCATGGCGGTGAGGTCGTAATTGAGCTGGGCGAAGATTCCCTCGTCGCGCCAGGCGGCGTAGTAGAAGTAGACGGTGCCGTGGCCGGGGAAGTCGTGACCTGGGTCTTCCACCGTTCCTGTACGAGTTCACCTTCGACACCACCCGCGCACTGATCAACATGCTCTACAGGCGTGTACGCCCGCCATCCGCGCATCCGCTGGCTGGGCGCGCGCGCTGGGGGCACCCTGCCGTACATCTCCTACTGGGCCAGCCTGCTGACCGTGACCCCGGCGGTCGCAGCAGTTGGGCATCGCGGGCCTCGACGACAGCAGCCCGGCCCTGCGCGGACTCTTCTACGACACTGCGCTCTCGCAGGCACCGCAGGCGATGAAGTCGGTACGCGAACTGGCCGGCACGGAACACGTCCTGTTCGCCACCGACTGGCCTTTCAGCAGCCAGTTGTTCCTAGCGGCCTGCGACCCCGCGCCGCAGCTGGACGAGACGTTCACTTCAAGCGAGCGGCTGCAGGTCGAACGGTCCAACGCACCGGAGCAGTTTCCCGCACTGGCCAAGAGGGTCGGGGCCTGAGCAGCCGGGCGCCGTGATGATCCTCTGCTCCTGCGCAGGCCGAGGACGCGCAGGTCGACGTCCGCGTACCGCAACTCGCTGACGCAGTTCCCGGCCACCTTCGAGTGAGGTGCCCAGCAGCCGCGCTCGAGCATCTGCGTGGCGATCTGACTGCCCGCGCCAGGCAGGTCGAACTTCCGGCACCGCTACTGGTCTTGACGACAATGCACATGCGGGTGCACGAGAACCGTGGCTCCTCGCTGACGCCGACGTCGGTCTCGGCCAGGAACCGCCAGTCCCGGGCCGTGGCGCATCAACCGTCCCACCTGAAGTTGTTTCTGCAGGACATGATCGCGAAAGGCGTGCACCAGGAGCAGCGAAGAAACTGCTGGTGAGTTTGCCTGCCCCTGGCAGCCGACCACAGCAACTCAGCGCCTGTTCAGCGGCTCGCCGGTCTGACTGCTAGCCGCGCCGCCCTCATCCGCGAGGCGATCCAGTGCGTAGCTTCATACATCCTGACCAGCGGTGACACGCTCAACAGCCTAAAAGGGTGCGGATTCGACCCGGATTCGACCCGAGAGGCCCAGAATCCGGAACGAACAGTAGTTGACCTGCAGTGATGCTGATTCTTGCCGCTGTACCGAGCATCCGCCGACAGAGGAGACTCACAATTGAAATTAAGTGGACATTTTTGGGCGATTAGCGCCACGTAGCGAGTAGTCGTACCCGTCGGCGCCACCTTCGGCTCCCCCGAGCGCGAACCGAACAGCAGCACCACCCGGCGCTCCGCTTTGGCGACTAGGGGCTAAATGAACAGGGCTCTGACCAGCCCCTTTACAGAAGTTCTTCCGCCTGACAGAAGCCGTCTTGCCGAGCCGACGCAAGCCTCACGACCCTGATTCCAACCACGGCACGCGGGGCGAGGGCGCCCCGCCCACAGGGACGGGAACTGCCATGCCGCACATCACCGCTTTTGCCAGGAACCAGTGGTACGTCGCCGCCTACTCGCACGAGGTCGGGCGGGAGTTGCTCGGGCGGACGATTCTCGGGGAACCGCTCGTCTTCTACCGGACGGAGGACGACGGGACGGCCGTCGCGCTGGCGGACCGGTGTGTGCACCGCCGCTTCCCGCTCTCGGAGAGCCGGCTCGACGGCGACCGGATCGTGTGCGGCTACCACGGGTTCACGTACGACACGACCGGCAGCTGTGTGTACGTGCCGGGGCAGAAACGCATACCGCGCACGGCCCGGGTCGCCTCGTACCCCGTCGTCGAGCAGGACTCGTTCGTCTGGGTCTGGATCGGCGACCCGGCGCTCGCCGACCCGGACAACGTCCCCCGCGCCCGGCACATGGACTCGCCGGACTGGACCACCGTCAGCGGTATGGAGCCGATCGACGCCGACTACGGGCTCCTGGTCGACAATCTGCTCGACCTCTCGCACGAGACGTATCTGCACGGCGGTTACATCGGCACCCCCGAGGTCGCCGAGACGCCGATCACCACCGAGGTCGACGAGGGCGCGGGCATCGTGCGGGTCAGCCGGCACATGGACGACGCCGAGTGTCCGCCGTTCTACGCCCGTTCGACCGGCATCGAGGGCCGGATCACCCGCTGGCAGGACATCGAGTACCACGCGCCGTGCCTGTATCTGCTGCACAGCCGGATCGCCCCGGTCGGGGTGCTGCCCGAGGTGGACGGCACCGACCCGAACGGCTTCCACACCGAGATCACCTACGCGATCACTCCGTCGAGCGACGGCCATGTCTACGACTTCTGGGCGGTCTCCCGGGACTTCGCGAGGGACGACGAGGAAGTCACCACGTTTCTGCGCGACTTCAACCACACCGTGGTGATGCAGGACGTCGACGCGCTCAACCTGCTGCAGAAGACCCTCGGCACCGAGCGGACGGGCTACCAGGAGCTCAGCATCAACATCGACACCGGCGGTCTCGCGGCCCGCCGCATCCTCGCCCGCCTGGTCGAGGAGGGCGACAAGCCGAGGGAGAAGGTCCTGTGACCACCCCTCCCCGCTTCGCGCCCCGCGAGATCTACCGCATCGACTGGATCCCGGGCACCGATGTGCTGCACGGCACCTGTCACTGCGGTGCCGAGCACAGTGCCCAGGACCCGATCGAGATGTGGGAGTGGATGCTCGGCCACCCCGAGGGACATGGGCCGCAGGAGTCACGGGGGCTGGGATCATGAGCTCCTACGAAACCGAACTCGTCGTGACGGAGAGGGAGTTCGTCGCCGATGGCGTGCTCTCCCTCACCCTGCGCCACCCGCTCGGCGAGGAACTCCCCGTCTGGGAGCCCGGCGCCCACGTCGACGTCGTGCTCGGGGGCGGCCTCGAGCGGCAGTACTCGCTGTGCGGGGATCCCGCGGACCGTCGGGCGTGGCGGATCGCGGTGCTGCGGGAGCCGCACGGGCGCGGCGGATCCTCGTACGTGCACGAGCAGTTGGGCGCGGGCGACAAGGTCCGGGCCCGCGGCCCGCGCAACCACTTCGCGCTCGCGCCCGCCGCCCGCTACCGCTTCGTCGCGGGCGGCATCGGCATCACCCCGATCCTGCCGATGCTCGCCGCGGCGCAGGCGGCGGGCGCCGAGTGGACGCTGCTGTACGGCGGACGGACACGCGACTCCATGGCGTTCACCGGGGAGTTGGAACGGTACGGGGACCGGGTGACGATCGCTCCGCAGGACGAGTGCGGACTGCTGGACCTCGACTCCGTCCTGACCGCGGTCCCCGCGGGCACGCTCGTCTACTGCTGCGGTCCCGGCCCGCTGCTGGACGCGGTGGAGGCGCGTTGCCCCGCCGGGCTGCTGCGCGTCGAGCGATTCCGGCCGAAGGTTCAGGAGACGGGCGGGGACGGCGAGTTCGAGGTGGAGCTCGCACGCAGCGGGCGCACGCTGACCGTCCCCGCGGACGTCTCCGTGCTCGACACCGTGCGCGGCGCGGGCGTCGAGGTGCTCTTCTCCTGCACCGAGGGCACCTGCGGGACCTGCGAGACGGATGTCCTCGAAGGGACCCCGGACCACCGGGACTCGGTACTCACGGACGAGGAGCGGGAGGCGGGCGAGACCATGCTGATCTGCGTCTCCCGGTGCCTCGGGAAGCGGCTCGTGCTGGACTTGTGAGCCGCGGGGCTCTGCAGGCCGCCTCGGCGCGGGCCCGTCTCGGCGCGGGCCCGCCCCACCAACTGTCAACAATATTGTTGGCCAAAGCCATTGACCCCGCCGTACGAGGGCTCTACCTTCCCGCTGAGCACCCATTGCGGTGCGCGCACAGCCTGTCGGAACAATGTCGTCTGCACAGGAGGAGCCATGCGTCGTCTGCTCGCCGGTCTCGCGGTCGGATCCTTTCTGGTCGCCGCGTCGGCCTGCGGTTCGTCCGGCGGCGGTGGCGCCTCGGACAAGAACGCCTCGTCCGGCGGTACCACCACGGTCAAGGTCGGGGTCATCCCCATCGTCGATGTCGCGCCTCTCTACCTGGGCCAGCAGAAGGGCTTCTACAGCAAGCGCGGTCTGAAGCTGTCCATGACGACCGCGCAGGGCGGCGCGGCGATCGTGCCGGGAGTGGTCAGCGGCCAGTTCCAGTTCGGGTTCAGCAACATGACCTCGCTGATGATCGCCCAGAGCCAGAACGTGCCCGTGAAGGCCGTCGTCAACGGGGTCGCCTCGACGGGCGTGGCGGGCAAGGACTTCGGCGCCATCACCGTGAAGAAGGGGAGCCCGATCAAGTCCGCGAAGGAACTGGAGGGGAAGAAGGTCGCGGTCAACACGCTGAAGAACATCAACGAGACGGCGGTGCGCGAGTCGGTGCGCAAGGCGGGCGGTGACCCGTCCAAGGTGAAGTTCGTCGAGCTGGCCTTCGACCAGATGCCCGCCGCCCTCGACAGCGGCCGGATCGACGCCGCGATGGTGGTCGAGCCGGCGCTCGCCACCGTCAAGAGCCAGGGCGCCACGGAGATCGCCTCGTCCCTGGTCGATGTCGCCAAGGACCTCACCGTGGCGATGTACTTCACCTCGACGCAGTACGAGCAGAAGAACCCCGACGTGGTGAAGAAGTTCCAGGAGGCGACCGCGGAGTCCCTCGCCTATGCCGACGCCCACCCGGACGAGGTACGCCAGGCCGTCACCACGTACACGAAGATCCCGGCGGCGACACTGGCCCAGGTCACCCTTCCGAAGTGGCCGGCCGAGCCCAACCGTGCGTCGATCGAGGCGCTGGAGAAGCTGGGCGAGCAGGACGGGCTGTTCAAGTCGACGCCCGACCTCGACAAGCTGCTGCCGTGAGGGGTGCGAACGCCGCTCTGGGCGCTGCCGGGCTCGCGGCCTTCCTCGCGCTGGGCGAGGCGGTGCCGCGGCTCGGTCTCGTCAAGGAGGCGTACTTCCCGCCGACCAGCCGCATCGCCGACGCGCTCGGCCAGGAGGTCACCGACCACGCCTTCTGGACGGCACTCGGCGACACCCTGACCGGCTGGGCGCTGGGCCTGGCGATCGCGATCGGCGCGGGTGTCGTCGTGGGGCTGCTCGTCTCGGTCGTGCCGTATCTGCGCGAGGTCACCGCCTCGACGATCGAGTTCCTGCGCCCGATCCCCTCCGTCGCCCTGATCCCCCTCGCCGTCCTGCTCTACGGCACCGAACTGCGCTCCGTCCTGCTCCTCGTCGTGTACGCCTCGTTCTGGCAGGTCCTCGTCCAGGTCCTGTACGGCGTCCAGGACGTCGACCCGGTCGCCGAGGAGACGGCCCGCTCGTACGGCCTCGGCCCGTGGGCACGCGTCCGGCACGTCCTGTGGCCCACGGCCCTCCCGTACGTCATGACGGGCGTCCGGCTCGCCGCCGCGGTGGCCCTCATCCTCGCCGTGACCGCCGAACTCGTCATCGGCGCACCGGGGTTGGGCGCGCGTATCGCGGTCGCCGAGTCCTCTCAGGCGGTCCCCGACATGTACGCGCTGGTGGTGGTCACCGGTCTGCTCGGGCTGCTCATCAACGTGGGCGCCCGTACGGTGGAGCGCAGGGCGCTGGCCTGGCACCAGTCGGTGCGCGGGGAGGTGGCGGTGTGAGGCCCTTCCTGCTGAGGCTGTTCTTCGTCGTCGCGTTGCCCGCGCTGCTCGTCGCGCTCTGGTGGCTGGCGTCCGACGGCAGCACGAACGTGTACTGGCCGCCTCTGCGCACGATCCTCAGGACCTTCCCGGACGTCTGGACGAGCGAGCGGCTGCGCTCCGACCTCGTGCCCAGCGTGCTGCGACTGCTCGCCGGGTACGCGGCGGCATCCGTCGTGGGCGTGGCGCTGGGCACGGTCATCGGCTCGTACCGGCGGGTGCGGGCCGTGTGCGAGCCGGTCCTGGAGTTTCTGCGCGCGCTGCCGCCTCCCGTCCTGGTCCCCGTCATCATGCTGTTCGCCGGCATCGGCGACACGATGAAGATCGCCGTGATCACGAGCGGCTGTGTCTGGCCGATCCTGCTCAACACGGTCGAGGGCGTGCGGGCGGTCGATTCGGTGATGGCGGAGACGGCGCGTTCGTACGGCATCACGGGCGTGGCCCGGTTGCGCAGCGTGGTTCTGCGCGCGGCGAGCCCGCAGATCTTCGCGGGCCTGCGCCAGGCCCTGTCCATCGGGATCATCCTGATGGTCATCAGCGAGATGTTCGCGGCCAGCAACGGCCTCGGCTTCACCATCGTCCAGTTCCAGCGGAGCTTCGCGATCCCCGACATGTGGACCGGAATCCTCGTTCTGGGCCTGCTCGGTTTCCTTCTCTCGGTCGTCTTCCGACTGGTCGAGCGCCGGGTGCTCGGCTGGTACCACGGTCTGCGCGCGGTGTCCCGGCGGTCTCCGTGAAGTTCGCGAAAGGGCGGTCCATGCACGCGTCTCTTGTCGTATCCGGCCTGAACAAGGTCTACGAGGGTTCCGGCCGCCGGGTGGAGGCGGTACGGGACCTCACCTTCACCGTCGAGGCGGGCGAACTCGTCTGTCTGGTCGGCCCGTCGGGATGCGGCAAGACCACGCTCCTGAAGTGCATGGGCGGGCTGTTGACGCCGACGGCGGGCGAGGTACGGCTGAACGACCGCCCGGTGAGCGGGCCGCCGCCGGGGATGGCGTTCGTGTTCCAGGAGTACGGACGCAGTCTGTTCCCCTGGATGCGGGTGTGGGAGAACGTCGAACTGCCCCTGAAGCAGAAGCCGTTGAGTAAGGCCCGGCGTCTGGAGCTGGTCACGGACGCGTTGGAGTCGGTCGGGCTCACGGATGCCGCCGGGGCCTACCCGTGGCAGCTGTCCGGCGGGATGCAGCAGCGCGTCGCGATCGCCCGCGCGCTCGCGTACGAGCCCGACGTCCTGCTGATGGATGAGCCGTTCGCGGCGGTCGACGCGCAGACCCGGGCCGATCTGGAGGACCTGGTGCGGGGCCTGTGGCGGGAACGCGGCATCACGATCCTGTTCGTCACCCACGACATCGACGAGGCCGTGTACCTCGGCGAACGGGTCCTGATCCTGTCCGCCTCACCCACCGTCGTACAGGAGCAGCTGAAGGTCGATCTCCCGGACGAGCGGGACCAGTTGCACACCCGCGTCACCCCGCGCTTCGCCGAGCTGCGGACCCATGTGTACGAGCAGATCCAAGCGGCGAAGCGCGGGGGGACCGGTACCGGTCCCCCCGAAAAGAAGCTCACCTGAGTTACGCCTCCAGCTCAGCCGCGCAGCCAGACCGCCGTGTCCTTCGGCAGTCGCCCCTGTGGGTCCAGTGGGCCGCTGCCGAGGAGGAGTCGGGAGTGGGCGGGGAGGTCGGCGGGGGCGTCGGCGAGGTTCACGACGCACAGCAGCCGCCCCTCCTGCCCGGGCCGGGCGAAGGCGAGTACTCCCTCGGGCGCGGGCAGCCAGGTGAGCGAGCCGTCGCCGAACTCCGGCCTGATCGTCAGGGCCGCGCGGTAGAGGGAGAGCATCGAGCCGGGGTCGGCGGCCTGGAGGTCGGCGGCGTACGCGGACCAGCCGCTCGGCTGCGGCAGCCAGGGCTCGCCGCCGAAGCCCGCGTACGGCACGTCGGCCGTCCATGGGAGCGGGACCCGGCAGCCGTCCCGGCCCGGGTCGGTGCCGCCGGAGCGGAAGTGCATCGGGTCCTGGATGCGGTCGCGGGGTATCTCGGCTTCGGGCAGGCCGAGTTCCTCGCCCTGGTAGAGGTAGACGGCGCCGGGCAGCGCGAGCGAGAGCAGGGCGGCGGCGCGGGCGCGGCGGGTGCCGAGGGCGAGGTCGGTCGGGGTGCCGAAGGCCTTGGTGGCGAAGTCGAAGCCGGTGTCGGCGCGGCCGTAGCGGGTGACCGTGCGGGTCACGTCGTGGTTGCACAGCACCCAGGTGGCGGGCGCGCCGATGGGGGCGTGTTCGGCGAGGGTCTCGTCGATGGACGTCCGCAGGCGTCCCGCGTCCCAGGGGCAGGACAGGAAGGAGAAGTTGAAGGCGGTGTGCAGCTCGTCGGGGCGCAGATAGCGGGCGAAGCGCTCGGTGTCGGGGAGCCAGACCTCGCCGACGAAGATGCCGTCGTAGGCGTCGGCGACCGTGCGCCAGGAGCGGTAGATGTCATGGAGCTCGTCGCGGTCGACGTACGGATGCGGGTCGCGGCCCTCGACGAAGTCGGGGAGGTCCGGGTCCTTGGCGAGCAGGGCGGCCGAGTCGATGCGGACGCCCGCCACGCCGCGCTCGAACCAGAACCGCAGGATCTCCTCGTGTTCCTGGCGGACGGCGGGGTGTGCCCAGTTGAGGTCGGGCTGCTCGGGGGTGAACAGGTGGAGGTACCAGGTGCCGTCGGGCAGCCGGGTCCAGACGGGCTCGGCGGAGCCTGCGAACTGGGACGGCCAGTCGTTGGGCGGGAGTTCGCCGTGTTCGCCGCGTCCGGGACGGAAGTGGAAGAGCTCGCGTTCGGGTCCTGCGGCCAAGGCGGCCCGGAACCAGGGGTGTTGGTCGGAGACGTGGTTGGGCACGATGTCGACGAGCGTGCGGATGCCCAGTTCCTTCGCCTCGGCGATGAGTTTCTCCGCCTCGGCGAGCGTCCCGAAGGCCGGGTCGATGACACGGTAGTCGGCGACGTCGTAGCCGCCGTCCTTCATCGGGGACAGGTACCAGGGGTTGAACCACAGGGCGTCCACGCCGAGTTCGGCGAGATACGGGAGTCTGGCGCGGACGCCCGCGAGGTCGCCGGTGCCGTCGCCGTCGCCGTCGGCGAAGCTGCGGACGTACACCTGGTAGATGACGGCGGAGCGCCACCAGTTCTGGGCATGGGTGGGCTGTCCCACGGTGCCTGCCTTTCGGTTGCGGGGTCGGTGTCAGCCCTTCGTGCTGCCCGCGCTGATCCCGGCGATGATGTGCCGCTGGAACACCAGGAACATCAGGACCATGGGGATGCTGGCGATCACCATCGCGGCGATGAGCACGGTCAGCTGGATGTTCTGCGACAGCTGGACGAGGGCCACGCTGATCGGCTGCTTGTCGGTGTCGGAGAAGACCATCAACGGCCAGAGGAAGTCCTGCCAGACGGCGACCAGGGCGAAGATCGACACGACGCCCAGGACGGGGCGGGACATGGGCAGCACGATGGACCAGAGGGTGCGCAGCCGTCCGGCGCCGTCGATCTCGGCGGCCTCCAGGACATCGCGCGGGATCTGGTCGAAGAAGCGCTTGAGGAGATAGAGGTTGAAGGCGTTGGCCACGGCGGGCAGCCAGATGCCGAGCGGGTCGTTGAGCAGGCTGGTGTGGATCAGCGGGAGGTCGGCGACGGTCAGGTACTTCGGTACGACCAGCGCCTGCGCCGGGACCATCAGGGTGGCGAGGATGCCGCCGAGGATCACCTTGCCGAACGCCGGCTTCAGCTTGGAGAGGGCGTACGCGGCGGCCGTGCAGAACACGAGCTGGAGCAGCCAGGCGCCGGCGGCCTGTACCACCGTGTTCCACAGGTGGGTGGGCAGGTCCATCAGGTCCCAGGCGTCGGTGTAGCCGCTGAGATGCCATGCCTTGGGCACGAGGGTCGGCGGGGTCCGCGTCACCTCGTCCGGGGACTTCATCGCGCCGGTGACCATCCAGTAGACCGGGCAGAGGAAGGCGAGCGCGAAGAGCAGGACGACGGCCGTGAAGACGGTCCAGTAGAGGGCCTTGCCGCGGGGGCGGGCGAGAGTGAGCGGGGAGACCAGGGTGCGGGTGCCGCTGCTCATGCGTACTCCTCCCCCGACGAGCGGGTCAGCCGCAGGTAGACCGCGGAGAAGAGACCGAGCAGCACGAGGAGCATGACGCTCAGCGCACACGCGCCGCCGAAGTCGTTGTAGAGGAACGCGTACTTGTAGATGAGGTAGAGGACGGTGACCGTGGCGTTCTCGGGGCCGCCGCCGGTGATGACGAACGGCTCGGTGAAGACCTGCATCGTGGCGATGATCTGAAGCAGCATCAGCATGAGGACGATGAACCGGGTCTGCGGGATCGTCACGTGCCGGATGCGCTGGAGGATGTTCGCGCCGTCCAGTTCCGCCGCCTCGTACAGCTCCCCCGGGATGCCCTGGAGCGCGGCCAGGTAGATCAGGACCGTGCCGCCCATGTTGGCCCAGGTCGCCACGATGACCAGGGAGATGAGCGCGGTGTCGGCGCCGTTGGACCAGTTCGAGGTGGGCAGGTGCAGAAAGCGCAGCGCCTCGTTGGCGAGGCCCGCTCCGGGATCGTAGAACCACTTCCACAGCAGGGCGCTGACCACCGGCGGGATCATCACCGGCAGGTACACCACGACCCTGAAGAAGGCCTTCGCGTGCCGGAGTTCGTTGAGGACCAGGGCCATCACGAACGGGACGGCGAAGCCGATGAGCAGGGCGAGGAGCGTGAAGGTGAACGTGTTGCGCCAGGCCGCGGTGAACTCCGGGTCGTGGAAGACACGGGTGAAGTTGGCGGTGCCGACCCACTCGGGCGATGAGCCCGGCGTGTACTTCTGGAAGGCGATCACGACCGCGCGGATCGCGGGGTACCAGGAGAACAGCGCGAAGCAGAGCAGGCCGCCGACGAGGAAGGCGTACGCGCGGGACTGGTCGGCCAGGCGCCGGCGCCACGGGCCCCTCGCCCGGCGCCCGGCCGACCGCGGTACCTCCGGCGCGTCGACGGCGGCCGGAGGAAGCACCACGGGCTTCGATGCGGTCTTCATACGCCTGGTCAGCCCCGGGCCAGGATGGAGTCGATCTTCCCGGAGGCGTCCTTCAGGAGCTGGTCGATGTTCGCGTCCTTCTTGGTGAGGACCGCGGAGACGGCTCCGTCGAGGACCGAGTAGATCTGCTGGGCCTGGGGCGGCTCGATCTTCATCTGCAAGCTCTGGTTGCCGTCCAGGAAGGCCTGGTAGTTCTCCACCGGCACATTGGCGTTGGCCTTCTTGACCTGCTGGTCCTTCGCGTCGGCGGCGCCGGTGAAGAGCCGGGGCTCGGGGAGGCCGACGGGGGCGTTGTTCTGCTTGGCGCGGGAGTAGTCGCCGAGGAAGCCCGCTCCGGGGGTGAGGAACATGTGGTCGAGCCACTTCAGGCCGGCCTTGATCTGCTCGGGACTGTCCTTCTTGTTGAACATGTAGCCGTCGCCGCCGATGAGCGTGCCCTTGCCACCGGGCATGGGCGCGAGGGCGAGGTCGTCGTAGTTGCCGCCCTTCTCCTTGACCAGGATCGGGATGTTGTCGGGCGCGGAGAGGTACATGCCGAGCTTGCCGGAGCCCATCAGCTGCTGGACGTCGTTGATGACGAGGAGCTGCTTGCTGCCCATGGAGTTGTCGGTCCAGCGCATGTCGTGCAGGTTCTGCAGGACGGCCTTGCCCTCCGGGGTGTCGACGCTGGCCTTCTTGCCGTCCGGCGTGACGACGTCTCCGCCCTGCGAGTACATCTCGGCGGTGAAGTGCCAGCCGCCCTGGTTCTGGGCGCTGTAGTCGGCGTAGCCGACGGTGCCGCCGCCGAGCGCGGCTATCTTCTTGGCGTCCGCGCGCACTTCTTCCCAGGTCGCCGGGGGCTTGTCGGGGTCGAGACCGGCCTTCTGGAAGAGTTTGCGGTTGTAGATGAGTCCCATCGAGTAGCCGGTGCGCGGCACTCCGTAGATCTTGCCGTCGACGGTGTAGATGTCGCGCAGTTGCTGCTGGATGGTGCCGTAGCTCTTCAGGTCCTTGACGTACGACGTGATGTCGGCGGCCTGGTTGATGTCGACGACGTGCTTGGAGTCGGTGAAGTACGTGTAGAAGACGTCCTCCATCTGGCCGCCGGCGAGCTTGGCGTCGAACGTCTTGGGGTCCTGGCAGGGGAACGCGTCGTGCGCGACGACGTCGATGTCCGGGTTCTGCTTCTCGAACGCCTTGATGTCGGCCTCGAAGAACGAGCGGTCGACCTTGGCGCTCTTCGGAGGCATGCAGTTGACCGTGATGCGGGTCTTGCCACCCGCGGAGCCGTCGTCGCTGCCGCCGCAGGCGGTGGCGGTGAGCGCGAGGGCGGACGCCGTGAGTACGACGAAGGTACGGCGGAACCCGGTACTTCTCATCGGTGGACCCCTTTGGGCAGGAGCGAGGAAGGCCCACGGGGGCGCGCCACCTTGATCTGGCGCACCGCCGTGTGCTGGCGCCGCACACTCAAGCACCGCCGACAAGGGTCCGCAAGATGTCGCGCAGAAGCTGGAATTATTTGACAGCAGAATGGATCTCAGGCGCGTGGCGCTTGCGCGGTGGACCCCCGGACCACCAACTCCGGTTCGAACAAGAGCTCTTCGGCGGTGACGCTGCTCCCGCCGATCTGGGCGTTGAGCAGCTCGACGGCCGCCCGGCCCATCGACTCGATGGGCTGGCGGACGGTGGTCAGGGGCGGCTCGGTGCAGTTCATCAGCGCGGAGTCGTCGTAGCCGACGACGGACACCTGTGAGGGCACGCCGAGTCCCTTGCGACGGGCGGCGCGTACGACACCGAGGGCGAGCGGGTCGCTGGCGCAGATGAAACCGGTGACCCCGCGGTCGATGAGCCGGGCGGCCGCCGCGTGGCCGCCCTCGATCGAGAACATGGCCCGCGCGATGTGCGCGTCGGGCAGCTCGGGGGCGAGCGCACGGGCCGCCGCCAGCTTCCGCGCCGAGGGCATGTGGTCGGCGGGCCCGAGCACCAGACCGATGCGCTCGTGACCGAGCGAGACGAGGTGGCGCCAGGCCTGCTCGACCGCCACGGCGTCGTCGCAGGAGACGCACGGGAAGCCGAGGTGCTCGATGGCCGCGTTGACCAGCACCACCGGGATGTTGCGGTCCGCGAGCTGCCGGTAGTGCTCGTGCGGGGCGTCGGCCTGCGCGTACAGTCCGCCCGCGAACACCACGCCGGAGACCTGCTGTTGGAGCAGCAGCTCCACATAGTCCGCCTCGGAGACGCCGCCCTTGGTCTGGGTGCAGAGCACCGGCGTCAGCCCGAGCTGCGCGAGCGCCCCGCCGATCACTTCGGCGAACGCCGGGAAGATCGGGTTCTGCAGCTCGGGCAGGACGAGCCCCACGAGCCGCGCGCGTTCACCGCGCAGCTGGGTGGGCCGCTCGTAGCCGAGCACGTCCAGCGCCGAGAGCACCGCCTGCCGGGTGGAGTCGGAGACGCCGGGCTTCCCGTTGAGCACCCGGCTGACCGTGGCCTCGCTGACCCCGACCTTCTTCGCCACCTGAGCAAGTCGTCGCGTCATGCACGCAAGAATAGCGCAAGAAATGCAAGCTGCTTGCGTAATACCCACTTGGCCCGGTGGGACCTAGTGGGCCGCCCACAGGCCACGGACGTGGCCCAGGTGCCGGGTCATGACCCTCCGTACGGCCTCGGGGTCGCGGTCCACGAGGGCGTCGAGGAGTTCGAGGTGCTCCTCGGCGGAGTCCTGGAGGCGGCCCGCCTCGACCAGGGCGTTGAGGCCGTACAGGCGCGAGCGCTTGCGGAGGTCGCCGACGACCTCGACCAGGTGGGCGTTGCCCGCGAGGGCGAGCAGACCGAGGTGGAAGCGGATGTCCGCCTCGACGTAGGCGATGAGGTCACCGGCCGCCGCCGCGGTCACGATCTCCCGGGCGGCCGGGCGAAGCGCCTCCAGGGAGACCCGGTCCGCGGTGGTGGCCAGCTGCACGGTGGTGGGGATCTCGATCAGCGAGCGGATGTGGGTGTACTCGTCGAGCTGCTTCTCGGAGACCGCGGTGACCCGGAAGCCCTTGTTGGGCACCGTGTCGACGAGGCCCTCCTTGGCGAGGTCGAGCATGGCCTCGCGCACCGGTGTCGCCGAGACGCCGAAGCGGGCGGCGAGCGTGGGCGCGGAGTACACCTCGCCGGCCCGCAGTTCGCCCGCGATCAGCGCGGCCCGCAGGGCGTCGGCGACGCGCTCGCGGTAGCTGCTCTTCTTTCCGCCGAGGACGGGCAGGGCGGTGGGAGCGGCGGAGGGTGCGCTGCTGCGCGTGGCGGGCATGGGTCGACTCCTCGTACGGCAGGGGCACCGGTGCAATGTCATGCGGTACCAGTATCGCTAAAGCACGAAACCCGCCGGGAAGGGGTCGGTCGGGTCCAGCAGGTACTGGGCGGTGCCGGTGATCCAGGCGCGGCCGGTGAAGCTGGGCAGCACCGCCGGGATTCCGGCGACCTCGGTCGTGCCGAGCAGTCGTCCCGTGAACTGCGTCCCGATGAAGGACTCGTTCACGAACTCCGTGTGCAGGGGGAGTTCACCGCGGGCGTGCAGTTGCGCCATGCGCGCGCTGGTGCCCGTACCGCAGGGCGAGCGGTCGAACCAGCCGGGGTGGATCGCCATGGCGTGGCGCGAGTGACGGGCGGTGGCGCCGGGCGCGTACAGGTGGACGTGGTGGCAGCCGCGGATGGACGGGTCCTCGGGGTGGACCGGCTCGTCCTCGGCGTTGACGGCCGCCATCAGCGACAGTCCGGCGGCGAGGATCTCCTCCTTTCGCGACCGGTCGAAGGGCAGGCCGAACCGCTCCAGCGGCAGAATGGCGTAGAAGTTGCCGCCGTACGCGAGGTCGTACGTCACCGTCCGGCCGTCGGGCAGGGTGGCCTTGCGGTCGAGGCCCGCCGAGAAGGACGGCACGTTCTTGAGCGTGACCGCGCGGGCGGCGCCGTCCTCGACCGCGACCTCGGCGACGACGAGGCCCGCCGGGGTGTCGAGCCGGATCGTGGTGACCGGCTCGACGACCTCGACCATGCCCGTCTCCACCAGGACGGTCGCCACGCCGATGGTGCCGTGCCCGCACATCGGGAGGTAGCCCGACACCTCGATGTAGAGGACGCCGTAGTCACAGTCCGGGCGGGTGGGCGGCTGGAGGATGGCGCCGCTCATCGCGGAGTGGCCGCGCGGCTCGTTCATCAGAAGCTGCTTGATGTCGTCGCGGTGCTCGCGGAAGTACAGCCGCCGCTCGTTCATGGTCGCGCCGGGGATGGTCCCGATGCCGCCGGTGATCACCCGGGTGGGCATGCCCTCGGTGTGCGAGTCGACGGCGTGCAGGACGAGTTTGCTGCGCATGGGATCTCCGTAACTCCCGCTGTTCGCGGGGAACTTGGCCCGATCAAGGAGCGGCGCTCAGACGAGACCGGCGGCGAGGGCCTTCTCGGTGGCGGCGCGGACCGTGGCCTCCTGCTCGGGCAGCAGCGGGACGCGCGGTGGACGCACCCGCCCGCCGTGCCGGCCCACGATGTCCATGGACAGCTTGATGGCCTGGACGAACTCGACCTGGGAGTCCCAGCGCAGCAGCGGGTGCAGCCGACGGTAGAGCAGCCGTGCCGTGTCGAGGTCGCCCCCGACGGCCGCGTGGTACAGCTCGACGCTCGCGGCGGGCAGCGCGTTCGGGTAGCCGGCCACCCAGCCCTTGGCGCCCGCGACGGCGAGCTCCAGCAGAACGTCGTCGGCGCCGATCAACAGGTCGAGTTCGGGGGCGAGTTCGGCGATCCGGTAGGCGCGGCGGACATCACCGGAGAACTCCTTGACGCCGTGGATGTACCCCTCCGCGTGCAGCTTCGCGAGCAGTTCGGGCACCAGGTCGACCTTGGTGTCGATGGGGTTGTTGTACGCGACGACCGGGACGCCCACCTCGGCGACCGCCTCGTAGTGGGCGAGGACGGAACGCTCGTCGGCGCGGTAGGCGTTCGGCGGCAGCAACATCACGGACCGGCAGCCGGCGTCGCGGGCCTGCTCGGCCCAGCGGCGGGCCTCGGCGGAGCCGTAGGCGGCGACGCCGGGCATCACGCGGGAGCCGCCGATCGCCGACACCGCCGTCTCCACGACCTTCGCGCGCTCCTCGGGCGTGAGCACCTGGTACTCGCCGAGCGAGCCGTTCGGTACGACCCCGTCGCAGCCGTTCTCGACGAGCCAGGCGCAGTGCTGCGCGTAGCGGTCGTAGTCGACGGAGAGGTCCTCGTTCAGCGGGAGCGCGGTGGCGACGAGGACGCCGCGCCAGGGACGGTTATCGGTTGAGGTCATGAGCGGTTCCCTCTCCGTGGTGTGTGACATTTTACTGAGGTCGGTGACGGTGGGGCGGTACGAAGGTGGTCAGTCGTTCTCGGGATCCCCGGCCCGCGCCAGCACCCCGAGCGGTACCGGGCGGGCCAACAACCGTCGCACGGGCGTCTGTTCGCATCCGGCGAGTCCGGCGACGGCGGGCTCGCACATCCGGCCCTGGCACCAGCCCATCCCCGCGCGGGTGAGCAGCTTCACGGTCCTGACGTCGCCCGCGCCGAGCTCGTCGACGGCGTTCCTGACCGCACCGGCGGTGACCTCCTCGCAGCGGCACACGACGGTGTCGTCGGTGACCTGATCCGTCCAGTGCGCGGGCGGCGCGTAGACGGTGTCGAGCGCGGCGAAGAACTCCCGTGCTCTCCTGCGGGACCTGGCGGCGCGCGCCCAGGTGTGCGGGTCGGGCCGCGTCCCCGTCAGCCGGGCCGCGGCCGAGCGTCCCGCGATGTGCCCCTCGGCGAGCGACAGTGCCGCGCCACCGATGCCGGTGGTCTCGCCCGCGGCCCATACGCCGGGCACGTCGGTGCGCTGTTCCTCGTCCACGGCGACGTTCAGGCCGTCGATACGGCAGCCGAGCGACTCGGCGAGGTCGATGTGCGCCAGCATGCCGTGACCGACGGCGAGCGTGTCGCACGCGATGCGCCGTTCGGTGCCGGGCCCGACCCGTCCGTGGGTGTCGAGCGCGGCGACGGTCACGGCGTCGAGCCGCTGCTCGCCGTGTGCCGCGACGACGGTGTGCCGTGCGAGCAACTTGACGTGGTGTCGCAGGAGTTGGGCGCCGTAGCGTATTCCCTCGGCGACCTTCCCGGGCTGTGCGGCCAGTGCCAGGGGCCGCCGCAGGAACGCCTTCGGGTCGGCGGACTCGACGAGGGCGGCGACCTCGACCCCCGCCGCGGCGAGCCCGGTCGCCACGGGCAGCAGCAGGGGCCCGGTCCCCGCCACGACCGCCCGCTGCCCGGGGACGACGAGCCCGCCCTTCAGCATGGCCTGCGCGCCACCGGCGGTGACGACCCCGGGGAGGGTCCAGCCCGGGAACGGCAGCACCTTCTCGTACCCACCGGTGGCGAGGAGCACGGCGTCGGCGCGGACGGTGACGGGCTCCTCCTGGAGGGGGCCGAGCAGCGCGTGCACGACAAGTCCCACGGATTCCGCACGTTCCACGGGTTCGACGCACCACACGTGGTGGTCCGCCAGATGCCTGATCGTGCCCGCCTCGACCCGCGCGGCCAGTGCGTCCCCGAGACGCCGCCAGGTCCGCCACCGGTGGTGCAGCGCCTCCGGGTGCCGGGCCCCGAGTCCCGCCGGGGGCCTGCGGTAGAACTGGCCGCCCGCTCCGGCCGCCGAGTCGATCAGCGTGACCCGGACACCGTGGGCCGCGGCGGCCAGGGACGCGGCCAGCCCGGCCGGTCCCGCGCCGATCACCGCGAGGTGCGGTCGCTCAGTCGCCATGGCCCGTCCCCTCCTGCGTACGGATCGTGTCGCCCGCTCGGACCGGCACCAGGCAGGCCCGCTGGTTGGGGCGGTCGTTGACGGTCACCAGGCAGTCGAAGCAGACGCCGATGCCGCAGAAGACGCCGCGCGGGCGGCCCGTGCCGCGGGTGGCGCGCCAGGAGGTGACGCCCGCGGCCCACAGTGCGGCGGCGACGGTCTGCCCGGGCAGGGCCGTGATCTCGCGGCCGTCCAGGGTGATGGTGAACGCGGGGCCCGGCTCGGCCCCGACCAGCTCCAGGGGATTCACCCGGCCTCCTTCGGGAAGCGGTCGGGCCGGAACGGCGTGAGGTCCAGGTCGGGCGTCCCGCCCGCGACGACCTGCGCGATCAGCCGTCCGGTGCCGGTGGCGAGGCCGATGCCCGCGCCCTCGTGCCCGCAGGCGTGGAAGAGCCCCGGCACCCGTGGATCGGGGCCGATCGCGGGCAGGTGGTCGGGCATGTACGGCCGGAAACCCAGGTACGTCCGCAGGGCCCGTACGTCGGCGAGGAACGGGAACAGGCGGGTCGCCCCGGCCGCCAGCGCCCGTACGGCCGGCAGCGAGAACGACCGGTCGAAGCCGACCCGTTCACGACTCGCGCCGATCAGGATCGGCCCCGCCGCGGTGCCCTCCACGACGGGTGAGGTCCCCAGCGCGGCCGAGTCGCTGGCCACGTCGGCGACGTAGTCCGCGGCGTACACCTTGTGCCGCACCCGGCGCGGCAGTGGCTCGGTCACCAGCACGAAGCCGCGTCGGGGCAGAACGGGCAGGAAGACGCCCGCGAGGGCGGCCACTTCGGCGCCCCAGGTGCCGGCCGCGTTGACGACCACCGGGGCGTGCAGGTCACCACGGTCGGTCCGCACGCCGCGTACCGCCCCGTCCGCCGTGCGCAGCACCTCGGTCACGGTCCGCCCCGTCAGCAGCCGTGCCCCCGAGGCGCGTACCAGGTGCGCCGCGGCGAGCGCCGGCATCACCTGGGTGTCCTGGGGGTAGTGCACGGCGCCCGGCAGGCCGGGTGCCAAGTGGGGTTCCAGTGTGTGGAGTTGGTCGGCGGCGACCGGTACCGCCTCGACCCCGGCGGCTCGTTGTCCCGCCGCGAAGGTCTCCAGCGCGGTGAGCCCCTCGGGCGTGGCGGCCACGACGACGCCCCCTTTGGCCTCGTACTCGAAGGCCTCGCCCAACTCCTCCGCCAGGTCGGCCCACAGACGCCCCGACAGCAGGGCGAGGTCGAGTTCGGGCCCGGGTTCCTTGTCGGAGACGAGCAGATTGCCCTCACCCGCGCCGGTGGTCCCGCCGGCCACCGGGCCGCGGTCCACCAGAGCGACGTCGAGGCCCGCCCGGGCCGCGTACAGCGCGCAGGCCGCGCCGACCATTCCGGCTCCGACGACCACGAGATCACAGGTCAGCCGCTCGCTCACGCCAGTACTATGTCACATGTCTCTCTCGTCGATAACAGGCGCCGCACGGTCGTTTCTCACTCCGGCTCCCGGAAGACCTACACGAACGGGTGACCGCCTGGCGACGATCCGGCTTCTCCTGCCCCGCTCCGCGGGTGGCCGCGGCCGCCAATCCCGCGCATCTGGCCGGATCGCTCACCAAGGGCCCGGACTTCGGGGCCGTACCGGCAGGGGCGAGGACCGCGCGCCACGACGGGATGCGGCTGATCCCGTGCGACGGAGTACCCCTCGTGCTCGTGGTGCTGGACCCCTGAGCGGGCCCGTGCCCTGGACCGCCGGGCGCGCTCACACCACGCGCAGCTCCGCCGCGCCGTTGCGTGTCCTGCGCGGTCCGGCCGTCATGGGCCGCGCCTCGCGCAGGATCAGGGTCATCCGCGTATATCCCATGTCCTGCAGGGTCTTGGGGGTCTCGCCGACGATCCGGCAGTCCGTGCGGCCCCAGCGGGGATCGGGGTGCACCAGCGGCCGTACGGCGCCGTCGTGCTCGACGGCGTCCGGGCCGACGGCGCGGATCCAGTGCGGCAGGCCCTGCCGGTAGGCGGCCTCCATGATCGGGTCCTGGGCGATGTCCCGGCGGATCGACTGGAGTCCGCGGTCCTGACCGTGGCGCTCCACCGCCGCGGCGAAGTGGGCCAGCATCGGCAGGCACCAGCTCGACTCGTGCTCGCCGAGGACCGTGGCCGCGTCCGGGTGAAACAGGACGAACCGGAGGAAGTTGTCACCCGGCATGGCGGTCGGATGGGGGCCCACGCCGCCGAAAAGTGTCTCGAACGCGGCGTTGGACAACACGACGTCCCAGCGGTGGTCGAAGACGACGGACGGGAACGCGACGGCCTCCAGAAGAGCGGCGTAGTCCTGGAGATACGCCTGAGCCTCGAGACTCTCGGGAACAGGTCGCGGCTGGGACCGCTGCCATCCTGCCTGGTACGCCATCGGGAGGTCACCCCTCTTGCCTCTGCGGCCTTCACGCGGCGCCCCGATCCTGCTGCCCGGAGCTCAGCCATGTCAACTATCGTGGCATTTGGCGCTTGTTGACGGCTGATTCACGCCACAGTTGTGGCGACAGCTGGATGTGAGTTCGAGCGAACGGCTAGTCTCCCGTTGGTCCCTGACCCATGTGAGAGAGACCTGAGAGAACTGCAGCGAGACTGAGAGAGACGTAGGAGATCAGTCGGTGACGGATGGCTTCGAAGTTCCGGGCGCCATGGCGACGGTTCTGCTGCCGGCCGTCGTGGCCCGGGTCACCGCACTCGCCGACCGGCTCGATGTGCAGCACTCCGAGGTTTTCGACGTGCAGCGCCTGTCGGCCGAGTCCGGCGTGCCCCAACCCGTGGTGCGGGCCCTGCTGGGCGGTCGCCCCACCGGGGAACCCGATCTCCAGGCCCGCTTCCTCCAGCGCCTGGACCTGTTGCGCCGCACCCGGCTCAAGCCCAACGGGCGCAAGTACACCCAACAGGAGATCGCCGACGGCGCCGGAATGTCGCGTCAACAGGCGGGCGCCCTCATCAACGGCGACCGGCGCCCCACCATGGAGCACTGCGACGCCATCCAGCGCTTCTTCCGGGTGCACGCGGGGTTCCTGACGGCCGAGGACTCCGAGGCGCTCGTGGGCGCCCTGCAGCGCTCGGAGCAGGAGCTGCTGCAACAGCTCGCCGACCGCGAGCGCGAGGCGGCCGCGGCCGCCGACGACCCGCTGGAGCGGCTGCTCCAGGACCACGGCGTCCGCGGAATCGCCTGGCGGGCCGCGCAGTTGCCCACCGACCAGCACCGCGACAAGGTCGCCGAATGGCTGGACATGCTCTTGGAGAGCGTCAAGCGGCCCGAGTCGTGATCCGGGGGAGAACTGTGGGCATCGGAAGGGACATGCGCCGCCTGTGCGGCGAGTTGGTCGCGGAGCTCTCGCTCCCGGCACCGGCGGAACCCGGCGACCTGTACGCCGCCCTGTGCGACGCCATGAGCAGACGCCGCGGCCGTCCCGTCCAGTTCCGTACGGCCGCGTTCCCGCCCGGCACCGCCAGCGGGCTGTGGCTCGACATGGCCGACCAGGACCTCGTCGTCATCGAGGAACGCACCGCCCCCGACCACCAGTTGGTGATCCTCGGCCACGAACTGTGGCACATGAAGGCCGGGCACTGCAGTCATCACGTCGAGGGCGCCGCCGTCGCGGCCCGCTTACTCAGCGACACCGCCGATCTGCAGGCGACCGTCCTGAGGGTCGCCGCGCGCACCCGCTTCGACCTCGCGGACGAGAAGGAGGCCGAGAGCTTCGGTCTGCTGCTCGCCAGCAAGTGCCGTACCTGGCTGGCTGGTTCGCCGCTGCGCGGGCCGGTGAGCCGGGACGGTCTGGCCGGTCGCATCGAGGCGTCCCTGGGATACCGCGGACCGCAGGGCTGAGGCGCCTTCCCGGACATGGACGGATCCAGCTACTACGTGCCGGCCGTCGCCATGGGCGCCGCCCTCGCCGTCAAGGCGCCCACCCTGATCCGCGGCTGGCGCGACCCGCTGCTGCGGTCGGTGGGCGTCCTGCTGGCGCTGGCCTGTCTGGTGTTCCTCTTCGCGGCCCCGCCGACCATCGCCGAGGTCAACGACCTCACAGGCATCCCCAACGTCTCGGCGCCCCTGGTCTACTGCCTGCTGAGCGTCTTCAGCGCGTCCTGTCTGGTGCTGATCATCCACTGGCGCGGCGGCCCGCCCGAGGTCACCCGCCGGCTCTCCCGCCGCTGGATCACCGGGTACGGCGTCGTCAGTGTGGCGCTGGTCGTGCTCTACCTGCTCGGGGACTGCCCCGAGGAGCGCCTGCGGGACCTCGACACCTACTACGCCAACACCCCGTTCATCCGCGAGATGATCGTCCTCTACCTCGTGGCACTGACCGTCGCGGGCGTCGCGATGAACGTCATGTGCTGGCGCTGGGCCCTTCAGGTGGACGGCTGGCTGCGGGCCGGGCTGCTGACGATCGCGGTCGGCTTCCTCTTCAACGTCCCCTACTCGGCGACCAAGTTCATCGCCGTCGTGGCCCGCTGGAACGGCGCGAACCTGGACGGTCTGAGCACGGACGTGGCCCCTGTGCTGGCCTCCGTCGGAGCCCAGGTCAGCGCGGTCGGCTTCCTGCTCCCGCTGGCCTGTCAGCGCATCGGGGACAGCTGGACCACCTGGTCGACGTACCGCCGGCTCGGGCCGCTGTGGCGCGAGCTGAGGACGGTCTCGGCGCACGCGGACCACGCGGTGCGGATCTCCTGGTGGTCCTCCGCCGAACTCCAGGTCACCCAGCGGGAGTCCGACATCCACGACGGCATGCTCAGCCTGTACCCCTACTTCGACTCCGCGGTACGCTCCCTCGCCTACGACGCGGCCGTGACGGCGGGCTCCGAGCCCGCCCAGGCTCAGGCCGAGGCCGACGCGGCGATGGTGACGGCGGCGGTGCGGGCCAGGGCGACCGACCCGGAGGGCAGGGTCATCAACGCGGCGGAGGCCGCCACCACCCCCGCCGCTTCCGCCGAGGGTCCACGCGACCTCGTACGGATGTCGATGGCCCTGCGTCAGTCACCCGTCGTCGCGGCCGTCCGAGGACGGGCCGCGACCAGGTCAGAGAGCGACTTCCATGAGCAATCCCGCTAACGCGGCAGCAGGCGACAGAGGTACGGTCCCCCGTCGGGCCGTCGTCATCGGCGCGGGGACGGCCGGTCTGCTGGCCGCCGCCGCCCTGGCCCCGTACGCCGAGGTCACCGTCGTCGAGCGCGACGTCCTGCCGGACGGGCCCGCGCCGCGCAAGGGCCTCCCGCAGGCCCGACACGCCCATCTGCTGTTGTCCGGCGGCGCCCGCGCGATGGAGGAGCTGCTGCCGGGGGTGACCGCCGCCTGGCTCGCCGCGGGCGCCCGCCGGATCCCGATGCCCACCGGATTCGTCTCGCTGACGGCGCAGGGCTGGCTGCGGCGCTGGCCCGAGATGGAGTTCATGATCTCGTGCAGCCGTGATCTGCTCGACTCGGTACTGCGCGACCAGGTCGCCACGAAGGACCGGGTGACCGTCGTGGACGGCACGGAGCTGCTCGGTCTGGAGGGCGACGCCTCCCGGGTGACGGGCGTGCGCGTACAGATGCGCGACGGCGGGCAACGGGTGCTACCGGCCGACCTGGTGGTGGACGCCTCGGGGCGCGGCTCGCGCTCCACCCTCTGGCTCGACGCGCTGGGTGTCGCACCGGCGCCGCTGGACGAGGTCGACTCCGGACTCACCTATGCCAGCCGGATCTTCCGGGCACCGGCCGGCACCGAGGACTACCCCGTGGTCGGTGTACAGCCCGACCCGGCGCAGCCCGTGCCGGGCCGCTCCGCGACGATCGTGCCCGTCGAGGGCGGGCGCTGGCTGGTGACGCTGTCGGGCACCCGCGAGGGACAGCCGACGGATTCCGTCGAGGAGTTCGAGCCGTTCGCGCGCGGCCTGCGCCATCCCGTGGTGGGCGAGCTGATCGCGCACGCGCAGCCGCTGACGGATGTCGCCGTCAGCCGCAGCACGATCAACCGGCGGCGCTTCTTCGAGAAGGTCAAGGGCTGGCCGGAGGGGTTCGTCGCGCTCGGCGACGCCGTCGCCACGTACAACCCGGTCTACGGGCACGGCATGACGGTGGCCGCGCAGGGCGCGCTGGCGCTGCGCGGCCAGCTCGCCGAGCACGGGATCGCGGCGCCGGGGCTCGCGCGGCGGGTGCAGCGGGCGGTGGCCCTTCCGGTGACGATCGCCTGGGAGCTGGCCACGGGCACGGACATCCGCTACCCGGGCGCGATCGGCGAGCAGCCCGGGCTCGCGCGGAAGTTGCTGGGGCGCTACGTCGACCGGCTCCTGCGCACGGCGGCGGGACGCCCCCTGGCGGCCCGGGCGTTCCTGGCCGCGATCACCCTCTCCGCTCCCCTGTCCACGCTGGTCGCGCCGAAGGTCGCCGTCGCCGTACTGCGCGGCCCGCGGCGCGCTCCCCTGACCGCCCCGCCCTTCACTGCCGAGGAGCGGGAAGCGGTGCTGAGCGTCCCGGAGCCGTCGGGAACGCCGGCAGTGCGCTGAGCGGCGGGCGGACGTCCCGCCGCGCCGGGCACCGTCGGCGGTGGGTGTCAGGTCGCGCTGCGTTCGCTCGCCTCGCGCAGGTCGCGCTCCACCGCCCGGTTGTGGGCGGTGTCGGGCCGGCCGGCCGTGGTGCCGGGGCGGCCCGCGCGCAGCAGTTCGCGCCAGTGCTCGCGGCTCCAGTCGGCCGGGCTGGTGGTGCTGGTGAACTCCTCGACAAGGTCGAGGAAACGGGCCGGGTCGCTGTGGAAGGGGAAGTGGCCCGCGCCCTCGAAGATCTCCAGCCGGCTGCCCGGCATGGCCTGGTGCGCGCCGTACGCGTGTCGCACCGGCACCACGCTGTCCCGGTCGCCCCAGAGCAGCATCGTGGGCATGCCCTCGGTCAGATAGCAGCGGTCGAGCATGGTCACCGCCTGCCCGCGCCAGTCGACGACCGCCCGCAGAGTCCGGATGAACGCGCTGCGGGAGGTCGCGTCGGGCAGCGCGTCGACGAGGTTGAGCAACTCCGGCGCGTCCTGGCCCAGATCTGTGTCCAGGAGCCTCATCAGCCGAAGGAACAGGCCGACTTGGAGCCGCATGCCGGGCAGCCGCAGCGCGGAGAGCATGAGGTGGGCGCCCGGCAGCGAGACGGCCCGCAGTACGGGGTTGACCTCGCCGCCGACGCCGCCCGCGCTGACCAGGATCAGCCGTTCGGTGCGCTCCGGGAACTGGTAGGCGAACTGCATGGCGACACCGCCGCCGAGCGAGTGCCCGACCAGGGTGGCGGACTCGACGTCGAGCGTGGTGAGCAGATCGCGGACCCCGTTGGCGTACGCGGCCACCGAGTAGTCGGCGCGCGGCTTGTCGGAGGAGCCGTGGCCGAGCAGGTCGGGCGCGATCACCGTGTGGGAGCGTGCGAGGTCGGGGATCAGGTCCGCCCAGGTCGCCGAGGAGTCGCCGATGCCGTGAATCAGGACGAGCGCGGGGCCCTCACCGGCCACGCGGTAGGCACGACGGTAGCCGTGCACGACGCGGTGCTGCAGACGCAGCTCCGCGCCGCCCACGGAGCGCAGCCGCGGGTTGCGCCGCGGACGCCGAGGCGGTACGTCGACCACGGGCTCACCTCCTGTTCCAGGCCGCCGTGAAGGCGGCTTCCCTGCCGCCGAGAAGGCGTTTCCCGGCTCTTCTCACCACCCTAGGGCCCCTGTCCCACAAGGGATTTCCGTGATGTTTCACCTCCGCTAAGCGGGCGAACCCGCACGCATCGAAACCGCGTTGTCAGTGGCGGTTGGCAAGCTGGAGGCACGTACCGCCATGTACCGCTTCGACCAGCCGACCCGGGGAGAGCCGTCCGATGCCGACCGCCGTACTGACCGACCACGAACGCGCCGCCGTGCAGGCCTATCTGCGTCTCCTCCAGACCGTACGAGCGGCGTTCGACGGTCCGCCGGACGGGCGTCGACCACCCGTGGTGCCGCCCGCCGCGCTCGCCGAGGCGGAGCAGGCGCTGGCGGCGGCCGGGCTCGCGGGCAACGAGGAGGAGTTCTTCCGGCTGCTGCACAGCTGGTGTCCGGAGCCCGGAGGCCGCCTTGCCTAGGCCGCGTCGGCCCCGGTGCGCGGAACGGTGACGGCCGTGGCCAGCAGGCCCCGGCGCACGGTCCAGCGTCCTTCGAAGGACTGTATGTGTCGCCCGTTCACCAGCGGTCCGGGCACGAGGAGTTCGGCGCGCAGGCCGCCGGAGCGTGCGGGGCCCTCGTCCGCGAAGAGTTCGATGTCCGCCTCGAAGAAGTCCAGCCACTTTCCGGTGAGGGGGTACCACGCCTTGTAGACGGACTCCTTGGCGCTGAACAGCAGCCGGTCCCAGTGCACGGAGGCGTCCTGCCGCGCCAGTTCGCGCAGCCGGTCGTTCTCCGTGGGCAGGGCCACGGAGACGATGACGTCGTCGGGGAGTTCCTCGTGGGGCTCGGCGTCGATGCCCAGCGAGGCCAGGTCGGTGGCGCGGACGAGGGAGGCGGCACAGTATCCCTCGCAGTGCGTCATGCTGCCGATCAGCCCGGCGGGCCAGACGGGCGCCCCGTGCTCGCCGCGCAGGACGGCCTGCGCGGGCACACCGAGCTTCTCCATGGCCCGGCGGGCACAGGAACGCACGGCGGCGAACTCACGGCGCCGCTTCTCCACGGACCGCGCCACGAGCTCCTGCTCCCCGGGGTACAGCGGCGCGCCCCAGTCCTGGTCGTCACCGCGTGTCTCCACGGTCACGACCGACTCCGGGAGCAGCTCCTCGATCACCGGTTCCGACCTCCATCGGCAGTACGTGGCGCAGGGTGTCCGGCGGGCCGGGGCGGGGCCGCCACTCCCGGGGGTATCCCACCGAGACCTCTTCGAAGCGGACGCCCTCGTGGTGGGTGGTCCGCGGGATGTGCAGATGACCGTAGACCATGACCTGGGCGCGGAAGCGGCGGTGCCAGTCGGCGGTCAGCCGGGTGCCGCACCACATGGCGAACTCGGGGTAGCGCAGGACGTCGGTCGGGTGACGGTCCAGCGGGTAGTGGTTGACCAGGACGGTGGGCAGGTCCTCGGGCAGCTCGGCGAGCCTGCGCTCGGTCTCGGCGACCCGGGCCCGGCACCAGGCCTCGCGGCTCGGGTAGGGGTCGGGGTGCAGGACGTGCTCGTCGGTGCAGATCACCCCGGTCCCCTCGGCGTACGCCATGCCCTCGTCCTTGGTCGCGCAGCCCGGCGGCAGGAACGAGTAGTCGTAGAGCAGGAAGAGCGGTGCGACGACCGCGGGGCCGCCCGGCCCGTCCCAGACGGGGTAGGGGTCTTCGGGGGTCGTGACACCCAACTCCCGGCACATGGCGACGAGATGCTCGTAGCGGGCGACGCCGCGCAGCTGCACGGCGTCCTTGGGGTGGGTCCACAGCTCGTGGTTGCCGGGCGCCCAGACGACCTTGCGGAACCGTCCGCTGAGGGTTTCGAGGGCCCAGTGGATGTCGGCCACGGTCTCCGAGACGTCACCGGCCACGAGGAGCCAGTCGTCGTCGGTGTGCGGGCGCATCTTCTCGACCAGGGCGCGGTTCTCCGCGTACCCGATGTGCAGGTCGCTGATGGCCAGCAGGTTTCCGTGTCCGCCGGCCGTCGACCGCACCCTTGCCACCTCCGAGAAAAGGACTGGAAACACAAGAACACATTCGTCCCCGCGGGACAAGGACGGCCCGCGCGCCGGGCCTCGCGCCCCGGCGCGTCGAGCCTGATTCCGGGGTCTCGGTCAATCCGTAACACGCCCGTAGCGTCACACCGGGCTCGCGCCCCTTATGATCGCCCCAACACAACCGCCACGAACCCTTCTCGGCGTATGACGGTTTGCTGTTCCTCCCTCTCCCTTGGCCGGGCACGGCCTGCTCCGCCGTGCCCGGAACCCTGAAAGGCGGCCTGCATGGGTTCTCGCGTACGCGTCTGGCTCAACCGCACGTACGCGGAGAACGTGTTCTTCATGGACCAGCTGCGAAGTAATCCGCAGCTCCGCCCGGTCGAGATCCATGCCACCCACGGTGATCCCGACTCCCCCGTGCTTGCCGCCGCCGACACCGCCGCCATGGAGCCGGAGGGTCTCTCCCCCGCCGCCTACGTCGAGTACGCCCTCGACCAGTGCGCGCGCCACTCCATCGACGTGTTCGTGCCGGTGCTGCACCAGGCGGCGATCGTGGCGCACCGCGCCGAGTTCGCGGCGCTCGGTACGGCCCTGCTGGCGCCGCCTTCCGAGGCCGTGGCCGTCTTCCTGGACAAGGCCACCGCGTATCAGGCGGTGCAGGCGGTGGGCGTGCCGGTGCCGCCGTGGTGGCGGGTGCGCACCGAGGAGGAGCTCGTCGCCGCGGTCGAGACCCTGGAGGCCGCGGGTCACAAGGCCTGCTTCAAGCCGGCGGCGGGAGCGGGCGGAGTGGGCTTCCGCGTCATCACGCGCGCCCCCTTCTCGCTCGCGCACCTCAATGGATTTCCGAGCCCGTACGTGCCGCTCGACCTGGTCGTGGAGGCGGTGCGGTCGGCGGACGAGCCCGTCGACTGGCTGGTCATGCCGCTCCTGGGGCAGCCGGAGGTGTCCGTCGACTGCCTCACGGCGCCGGACGGCCGGGTCCGTATGGCGGTGGGCCGCACGAAGAACGGACGGCGTCGCGGTTTCACGCTGCACCCTTCGTTCATCGAGCCCGCGCGGCTGCTCGCGGAGGCGTTCGGACTTCACTATCTGACGAACATTCAGTTCCGGATGCTCGGTGACGACCCGGTTCTCATGGACGTCAACACCCGCCCGGCGGGCGGTCTGCACCAGCTCTCGCAGTGCGGCATCAACGCCCCTTGGGCGGCGGTGCGGTTGGCGCTCGGCGAGGAGCCGGGCGAGATGGTGCCGCCGCTGCTCGGGCAGGACTACACCGTGCTCGCGGGTCCCCGTCCGGTGCGTCCGGTCTCGCTGCCGCAACAGCGCACCGACGCGCCCGCGTCCACCCTGCCCGCCGTGCCCGCCCCGGCCCCCGCCACGGAGGCCGCTCCGGCGTCGGAGCCCGCACCCGCCCATGCGTCCAAGGCTTCCAGCGCGACCACGGCCGCCATCGCCCCCGCCTGAGCCTTACGCCGCCTGCTGGGGACTCCTCGCCCCTCTCCCTCAACCCCCTCGCGTCTCACCCTCACCACCCGCTCACCGGTCTGGACCAATTCCGCGCAACGCCTTGACAGCGGGATTGGTCCATACCAACTTGGTTGCGCACCTCTCAGCACTCCCGAAGCACTCCCGAACACCCCCATGCCTCAAGGGAGATCGCGTGCGCATCAACCTCAGAACAGACCTCAGGCGTTCCAGACATCGCGTCCTCGCACTGCTCGGCACCGCCGCCCTGGCGCTGGCCGGGGCGGTCGCGCTGCCCACCACGGCCCAGGCGGCCAACATCCTGTCCAACCCCGGCTTCGAGTCGGGCGGCCTCTCCCCCTGGTCGTGCACCGGGAACCTCGGCTCGGTCGTCTCCAGCCCCGTGCACGGCGGCTCCAAGGCCCTGGCCGGGGCGGTGAGTTCGAGTGACAACGCCCAGTGCAGCCAGACCGTCTCGGTCCAGCCGAACACCACGTACAGCCTCTCGGGCTGGGTGCGCGGCAGTTACGTGTACCTGGGCGTGGACGGCGGCGCCTCGACGTGGACGACGTCCCCGTCGGCGTACAGCCGGCTCAGCGTCTCCTTCACGACCGGCGCCTCGCAGACCAGCGCCAAGATCTACGTCCACGGCTGGTACGCGCAGGGCACCTACTACGCCGACGACATCAGCCTGGACGGTCCGGGCGGCGGAGGCGGCTCCGACACCCAGGCGCCGACCGCGCCGACGAACCTGACCTCCACCGGCAAGACCTCCTCCAGCGTGTCCCTGTCGTGGGGCGCGTCGAGCGACAACGTGGGCGTCACCGCGTACGACGTCTACAGCGGCTCGAACCAGGTGCTGAGCGTCTCGGGGACGAGCGCGACGGTCAGCGGTCTTTCGTCGAGCACCGCCTACACGTTCACGGTGAAGGCGCGGGACGCGGCCGGGAACACCTCCGGGGCCTCCAACTCCGTGTCCGTGACCACGGATGCGGGCGGTGGCGGCGGCACCGGCTTCAAGCAGGCGGCACCGTACCTCTACCTCGGCTGGGGCGACCCGCCGAGCGCGACCTCGGTGATGAGCTCGACCGGCGTCAAGTGGTTCACGATGGCGTTCATGCTGGACTCGGGCGGCTGCAACCCCGCCTGGGACGGCAGCAGGGCGCTCACCGGTGGCAACGACCAGACCGTCATCAACCAGATCCGCTCCGCCGGTGGTGACATCGTCCCGTCGTTCGGCGGCTGGCAGGGCAGCAAGCTCGGGGCCAACTGCTCCTCGGCGAGCGCGCTCGCCGGTGCGCTCCAGAAGGTCATCGACGCCTACGGGCTCAAGGCGATCGACATGGACATCGAGAACACGGACGAGTTCGAGAACGAGGCCGTCCAGGCCAAGATCCTGACCGCGCTGAAGACCGTCAAGGCCAACAACCCGGGCCTGAGGACGATCGTCACCTTCGGCACCTCGACGACCGGACCGACCTACTACGGCAACCGGCTCATCGAGCAGGCGCAGTCGCTGAACGCGGGTATCGACGTCTTCACGATCATGCCGTTCGACTTCGGCGGCGGCTCCGACATGTACGGCAACACCGTCAACGCCGCCGAGGGGCTGAAGGCCAAGCTGAAGTCCACCTTCGGCTGGGACGACGCCACGGCCTACTCCCACATCGGCATCTCCGGCATGAACGGTCTGTCCGACCAGCAGGAGAACACCACCCCGGCGATCTGGACTTCGATCCGCGACTGGGCGAACTCCCACCACATCGCCCGTCTCGCCTACTGGGCGGTCAACCGTGACCGGCCCTGCCCCGGCGGCGGCGTGGTGAGCAACTGCTCCGGCATCAGCCAGAACAACTGGCAGTTCACCTCCATCACGGCCGGGTTCACCGGCTGACGCTCCCGGCGTGGGGGTATCCGGCCGTCAGGCGGTCGGGTACCCCCACGCCCGCGCCAACTCGGCGAGCCTGGGCGGGAGTTGGACGGTCGTCTCGGCGGCCTTGGCGGGCTGGATACGGCCCGACCTGATGGTGTCGCTCCAGTCGCCGAGCTGGGGGCGGAAGGCACCGTGGTCCTGGCTGCCGTAGTCGAGCATGCCGCGCTCCCAGGGGACACCGAGGTAGTCGCACAGGCCCCGGGTGGTCCGCTCGGGGTCGGCGGTGAGTTCCTCGTACGTGATCACGTGCGCGTCGAGGTTCTGCCGGGCCTCCTCCAGCTTCTCGCTGTAGCCGAGCACCTCCTCGTGGATGGCCTCGTGGTCGGGGTCCGAGCGGCGGTTCGTCAGCGAGGTGATGACCGCGCCGGGATGGCGCAACAGCACGATGTAACGGGCGCTGGGCCAACATCGGTGCAGCCGGGGCCAGACGAGGGTGTTCGGCGGGGTCTTGTCGACGATGATCCGCTTGCCGCTGCGGGTGAGTTCGAGGTGCAGCAGCCGGTCCCACAGGGCGTGCTCCAGCTCGTCCTTGTCGAGTTCGAGGGCCCGCATGGCCTCCGCGGTGAAGTCCCGGGACAAGTGGACGTGGACGGTGCGCAGATGCATCTCGTGCGGGGCGCGGATCTGGCTGTGGCTGTTGAGCAGGACCCGCAGCAGGGTCGAGCCGGAGCGCACGGACGAGAGCACGAAGACGGGCGAGTCCACCAGCCGCGGGGCGGGCGGGGCGACGTACGGCAGGCCGTCGGCGCCCTCGGGGCTACGGGGCGACGGCACCCCGTCGAGGGTTCGCCGCGGCGGGCGCACCGCCTCCGCCATCAGCCTCCCCCGGCGCTTCAGCCCCTTGCCGATCGCGGACATACGCGGGTCCCGCACCGTGACACCTCTTTCTCGCTGGTCCCCGCATCACAAGGGGGAAGGGCGAACTCCAGGTGTCACGCAGAAGAAGCGCCGTGGTCACGGCGGGCGCGAAGCCTGCCGTGACCAGGCCATTTACCGTTTCCTTAATACTTCATGGGAACTGGCGTCATGCCTTCGCCACGGCCAGCCGCAGCGTCCGCACCTCGAAGGGGCGCAGCGCGACCGCAATCGTGTTCCCGTCCGTGTCGGCCGTGGTCAGCGGGCGCTCCAGGAGGTCGGTCACCTGGGCCCCCGCGAGCGGGAAGCCGGTGCGCAGGGTGCCGGTGCCGCGACCGCCGCGGGACTCGTAGAGGCGTACGACGACATCGCCCGAGGCGTCGTCGGCGAGCTTGACCGCCTCGATGGTCACGCCCTCCCCGTCGACGGAGACGACGGGCTCGGCCGGACCGGCCGAATCCGCCACCCGCAGCGGCAGGTTGAGCGCGTAGCCCTCCGCGATCGCGTCCTCGATGCTCGCGCCCGGCAGCAGCGCGTAGGTGAAGCGGTGCTTGCCCTGGTCGGCCTCGGGGTCCGGCACCCGCGGCGCGCGCACGAGGGACAGGCGTACGGTCGTGGTCGTACCGCCGTCCTCGCGCACCGTGCGGGAGACGTCGTGGCCGTACGTCGAGTCGTTGATGACCGCGACGCCGTAGCCGGGCTCGGCGATGTGCACCCAGCGGTGGCCGTAGACCTCGAAGCGGGCCGACTCCCAGCTGGTGTTGGTGTGCGTGGGCCGCTGGACATGGCCGAACTGGATCTCCGCGGAGGAGTGCGGGGCCCGGATGTCCACCGGGAAGGCCGCCTTGAGGATCTTCTCCGCCTCGTGCCAGTCGATCTCGGTCTCGACGTCGATCCGGCGGCTGCCGGCCCGCACGGTGATCGTCTGGACGATCCGGGAGCCCTTGCCGAAGGCGCGCTCCACCTTCAGCGCGCCGAGCAGCGGGCCGTCCTCGACGACCGTGACGGACTCGGCGTCGAGCAGGTCCGTGTAGCGGTTCTTGTAGTGCTTGTCGATGTCCCAGGCGTCCCAGTAGTTCGGGAGGTCGCTGTGCAGACGGAGCAGGTTGCCCTTGTCGGCGAGGACCTCACGGTCGGCCGTCAGATCGCGTACGGAGGCCAGCGTGCCGTCCTCGGCCAGCTCGACGCGGACCAGGCCGTTGTCGAGGACGCGGCCATCGACGGTCACCGGCCGCGGGGGCTCAGCCGCGTCGAGCAACGCGCTGCCGCCCGCGGGGACTTCGGCGTACATCGGGATGCCGACGGAGGTGCGGACCACCTCGGCGCGGTCGACCGGGCTGGTGTTGAACACCCGGGTCTCGCCCGAGCCCAGCGCGGCCACGGCCTCGGCCGTGATCGCCTCGACCTCCTTGGCCACCCGCGCGTACTCCGCCTCGGCCTCCCGGTGCACCCAGGCGATGGACGAGCCGGGCAGGATGTCGTGGAACTGGTGGAGCAGGACCGTCTTCCAGAGCCGGTCGAGCTTCTCGTACGGGTAGGAGTAGCCCGGTGCGTTCACGGCGGCGGTGGTCGCCCACAACTCGGCCTCGCGCATGCGGTGTTCGCTGCGCCGGTTGCCCTGCTTGGTGCGGGCCTGCGAGGTGTAGGTGGCGCGGTGCAGCTCCAAGTACAGCTCACCGGACCAGACCTGGTCCGCCGGGATCTCCTCGCGGGCGGTGGCGAAGAAGGCGTCCGGGTGCTCGACGCGGACCTTCGCCGAGCCCTCCAGGCTCGCCAGCCGGCGGGCGCGCTCCATCATCTCGCGGGTGGGGCCACCACCGCCGTCACCGTGGCCGAAGGGCGCCAGCGAGGTCGTACCGCGGCCCTTGTCCTGGTAGTTGCGGACGGCGTGCGCCATCTCCTTGCCGGAGAACTCGACGTTGTAGGTGTCGACGGGCGGGAAGTGCGTGAAGATGCGGGTGCCGTCGAGGCCCTCCCACCAGAAGCTGTGGTGGGGCAGCTTGTTGGTCTGGTTCCAGGAGAGCTTCTGGGTCAGGAACCAGTCGTTGCCGGCGAGCTTGGCGAGCTGCGGGTAGGCCGCGTTGTAGCCGAAGGAGTCCGGCAGCCAGACGCCCTTGGTCTCGATGCCGAAGTGCTCGATGAAGAACCGCTTGCCGTGGATGAGCTGGCGGGCCAGCGCCTCGCCGCCGGGCAGGTTGCCGTCGGCCTCCACCCACATGCCGCCGACCGGCGCCCAGTTCCCGTCGGCGACGGCCTTCTTGATGCGCTCCCACACGTGCGGGTAGTTGTCGCGCACCCACTCGTACTGCTGGGCCTGCGAGCAGGCGAAGACCAACTCCTCGTACTCCTCGGCGAGCGCGGTGACGTTCGAGAAGGTGCGGGAGGTCTTGCGCTTGGTCTCGCGGATCGGCCACAGCCAGGCGGAGTCGATGTGCGCGTGCCCGGCCGCGGAGAGGGTGTGGGCGCTGGCGTGCGCGGGCTTGGCCAGGGTGGGGGCCAGCACCGCGCGGGCGGCGGCGGCCGTCCCGGAGATGTCGTCCAGGTCGAGGGCGTCCATCGCCTGGTCCAGCGCGATCATGATCTCGTGGCGGCGCGGGTCGAGCTCGCCCAGCTCCAGCATCAGCTCGCGCAGCACCTGGACGTCGAGGTCGAGGTGCCAGACGTTCTCGTCGAGGACGGCGATGTCGGCGCGCTTGAAGGTGTAGAGCGGCTTGTCACCGGCGGTGAGGCGGTCGCCGAGCGGGGTCGGGCCCGCGAAGTCGTTCGCCAGGATGTCCGGGTTGGAGGCCGCCTCGACCAGGTAGTGGATCCGCTCGCCGCCGGTGGCCGGGTGGGCGATCGGCACGTACTGGTTCTGCGGGTTGACCGCCTTCAGTGGGACCCCGTCCGGGAGGTGGACGAGCGCCTCGGCCTGGTTGCCGGGCCAGTCGCCCACGAAGCCGAGGTCGAAGACGGCCTCGACGCGCTTGCCCGTCCAGTCCGCGGGAACCGAGCCGCGCATCCGGAACCAGGTGGTGCCCCACGGCGGACCCCAGGGGGTGTCCATCACGAAGGGCTTGTACGGCGCCGCGGCGGCCTCCTCGAAGGGGACCGGCTCGCCGGGCGCCTGCCAGGCCTCGACCTCGAAGGGCACCGAGGCGGCGTAGATCGCGGGCTTGATGCGCTGGTCGTGGACGCGTGCGACGCGCTCCTCGATCCGGCGGCGTTCGTCGTGCATGTGAGGTCTCCAGGAGCCAAGAAGCCAAGAAAGGGGGAAAGCGCTTACTTAAGGTACGCCAGGCCGGGGTGGACCGACGTGTACCCCTCGACCAGACGGCGGGCCACGTTCACGGAGTCGACGAGCGGGTGCAGGGCGAAGGCCTTGACGGCGGTCGTGCGCGAGCCGGACTCGGCGGCGGACAGGACCTCGCGCTCCACCGCCTTGACCGCGCAGACCAGTCCGCTGGCGTGGTCGGGCAGCGGGTCGACGGCGACCGGGTGGGCGCCGTTGGCGTCGACGAGGCAGGGCACCTCGATGACGGCCTCCGTGTCGAGCACGCCCAGCGTGCCGCGGTTGCGGACGTTGAGGATGAGCGTGGTGCGCTCGTCTCGGGCGATGGCCCGCATCAGGGCGAGCGCCACCTTCTCGTAGCCGCCGGAGAGGTCGTCGGCGTCGCGTTCGCCCGCGCCCGCCGCGTCCCGGTTCTCCGCCATGTAGGTGGCCTCGCGCTCGGCCCGCGTACGGTCCCAGGCACTCAGCGCGGCGGTGTCCGGGCGCTTCATCTCGGCGTAGAACTGTTCCTGCTGGTCGCGCAGGAAGGCGCCGCGGGTCTTCTCCGCCTGCTGGTAGGCCCGGACGGCCTCCCGGTTGAAGTAGTAGTAGTGCAGGTACTCGTTCGGGACGGCGCCCAGGGACTGCAGCCACTCCACGCCGAAGAGCTTGCCCTCCTCGAAGGAGCCGAGCAGCTCGGGGTCGGCGAGCAGCCGCGGCAGCTCGTCGCGGCCCGCGACGCGCAGCCCGCGCACCCAGCCGAGGTGGTTGAGGCCGACGTAGTCGATCCAGGCCTCGCGGGGGTTGGCGCCCAGGACGGTGGCGATGCGGCGGCCGAGGCCGACCGGCGAGTCGCAGATGCCGATGACGCGGTCGCCGAGGTGCCGGGACATGGCCTCGGTGACCAGTCCGGCCGGGTTGGTGAAGTTGATGACCCAGGCGTCGGGGGCGAGCCGGGCCACCCGCTGGGCGATGTCCACGGCCACGGGGACCGTGCGCAGGCCGTACGCGATGCCGCCGGCGCCGACCGTCTCCTGGCCGAGGACGCCCTCCGCGAGGGCCACCCGCTCGTCGTCGGCACGCCCCTCGAGGCCGCCGACGCGGATCGCGGAGAAGATGAAGTCGGCGCCGCGCAGGGCGTCGTCGAGGTCGGTGGTGAAGGACACCTCGGGGGCGTCCGGCAGGTCCTTCGCCTGCTCGGCCAGCACCCGGGCGACGGCCGTGAGCCGTCCGGCGTCCACGTCGTGCAGCACGACATGGGTGACGCGGCCCTCGGCGCGGTCCCCGAGGAGTGCCCCGTACACGAGCGGCACCCGGAATCCGCCGCCACCCAGAATCGTCAGCTTCACGCCGTTTCCGCCTTTCCTGTCACGACCACTTGCACGCCCGCCTCTTCCAACGACGACCGCGTCGCCAAGTCCAGCGGGCCGTTCGTCACCACCACGTCCAACTCCTCGGGGCCGCAGACCCGCGCCATCCCCGTACCCGGGAACTTCGCGCGGTCGGCGAGCAGGACGACCTTGTCCCCCGCCGCGATCATGGCCCGCTTGACCGGCACCTCGACGACGGTGGTGTCCATCACCTGCCCGCCGGGCCGTACCCCGCTGGTACCGAGGAACAGCCAGTCGGCGTGCAGTTGGCGCAGGTTGTCCTCGGTGAGGAAGCCGACCAGGGAGCGGTACTCACGGCGGACCATTCCGCCGAGCAGCACCAGCTCTATGTCCTCGTCGTCCACCAGCTCCTCGTAGACCACCAGGTTGCTGGTGATCACGGTGATCCGGCGGCCGTGCAGCTGCCGGGCCAGCCGGTAGGCGGTGGTGCCGATGTCCAGCAGGACGGACTGGCCGTCCTGGACCATCGAGGCGGCGCGCTCCGCGATGGCGTCCTTCTCGGCCACACGGACCTCGGCGACCTCGGCGAAGGGCTGGTCGCCCTCCTCCACGACCGCCCCGCCGTGCACCCGCGTGAGCAGGCCTTCCTCCTCCAGTTTGAGCAGGTCACGGCGGACCGTGGCGGGGCTCACGCCCAGCTGTTCGGAGAGATCGGTCACGGCCGCGGGCCCGCCGGAGCGCAGGGCCCGCAGGATGAGTTGATGTCGTCGCTCTGCCAGCACCCTGTGAACAGTACTCGTCATTCCCAATCATTTCTATGCTCAGTTCTGCTCGACTCTTGCCAAATTGGCCAGAGGCGCGCACGATCCTGTGCACCGCTTGCAGACTTTTGACGAGAGGATGTGCTCGTGGGTGACGAACGGCCCGATGTGATGCTGACCGGGCTGCTCTTCTACGACCTCGTCCTCACCGGACTGGGGAAGCCGCCGACGGCCGGCGAGGAGATCTGGACCGAGGGAATGGGCGTGAGCCCCGGCGGCATCGCCAACCTGGCGGTCGCGGCCTCCCGGTTCGGCCTGCGCACCTCCCTGGCCACGGTCTTCGGCGACGACTACTACGGCGCGTACTGCCGTGAGGTCCTCGCCGACCAGGAGGGCATCGACCTCTCCCTGTCCCGCACCGCGGACGGCTGGCACACTCCCGTCACCGTCTCGCTGGCCCACGGCAACGACCGGGCCCTGGTCACCCACGGCCAGGAACCGCCGTACTCGCAGGACGAGCTGATGGGCGACCCGCCCGAGGCGCGCACCGCCCTCGTGCACATCGAGGCCGAACCGCGCGCCTGGCTCGCCAAGGCCGCCGCGGCCGGCACGCAGATCTACGCGGACGTCGGCTGGGACCCCACACAACAGTGGTCCCGGGACCTCCTCGACCAGCTCTCCCTGTGCCACGCCTTCCTCCCGAACGAGACGGAGGCGATGGCGTACACGCGCACCGAGAGCGCGGTCGCGGCCCTGGGCACGCTGACCGAGCTGGTGCCGGTCGCCGTGGTCACCCGGGGCGGCGACGGCGCGGTCGCGGTGGACCAGACGACGGGCGAGTACGCGGAGGTGCCCGCCCTCCCCGTCGACGTCCTGGACGCGACGGGTGCCGGAGACGTCTTCGGCGCGAGCTTCGTCGCCGCCTCGCTCGGCGGCTGGCCGCTGGAGGAGCGGCTGCGCTTCGCGGTGCTGGCCGCGGGCCTGTCCGTACAGCGGCACGGCGGTGCGCTCGCCGCGCCCGGCTGGTACGGCGTCCACCGCTGGTGGCAGTCGCTCGAAGACCGTGAACTGCGGCGTGCGTACGGCTTCCTGGCCGACCGCGTCCCGGCGGACCCGGGCCCGCCCGTCCGTCCCGCCCCCGTGACCCCGCCCGACGCCACGCGTCGGCCGGGCGCACCCCGATGACCCCACGCGCAACACCCCGTAAGACCCCCCGCATGACACGCACGGCCCGTATGACGCGCATGACCCCACGCATCGCAACGCGAAACACCCCACGCATGACCCCCTGCAAGACCCCACGTAAGACCCCACGTACGCGAAGACCGAAAAGATCCGAAAGGCGGTGGGAGCTGTGCGGCTCTCACGAAGGGGCCTGCTGCGCGCCGGCCTGGCCGGTACGGCCGCCACGGCGCTGAGCGGCCTGGCGACCGGCTGCGGCGTTCCGACCGGCTCGACCGGACGCACCATGGTCCTGTGGTACTGGAGCGGCGGGCTGAGCCCGAAGGTCGTCCAGGACGCCAAGGCCCGCTACGACAGCGCGGTGAATCTGCAGGCCATCCAGATCGGCGGCTACTACCGCTCGAAGCTGATGACCACGATGACCGGACGCGCCCACATCCCGGACATCGCCGGGCTCAAGGGCGAGGACATGGCCTCGTATCTGCCCAACTCCGACCAGTTCGTGGACCTGCGCACGCTCGGTGCCGAGAAGCTCAAGGACCAGTACCTGCCCTGGAAGTGGGATCAGGGCATAGCCCCGGACGGTTCGATGGTGGGCTTCCCGATCGACTGCGGTCCGGTCGCGCACTACTACCAGCCCGCCGTCTTCCAGAAGGCCGGACTGGCGTACGAGCCCGCGGACGTCTCCAAGGAGCTGGCCACCTGGGACCAGTTCTTCGCGGCCGGCGAGCAGCTGAAGAAGCGCCTCCCCGGCACGTTCATCCTGACCGACGCGCTCAGCGTCTTCGGCATCTCGGTCAACCAGACGACGAAGCGGTTCGTCGACAAGGACCGGCACTTCATCGGCGACCAGGAGCATGTACGCACCGCCTGGGACCGTTCCGTCGAAGCCACCCGTCGCGGACTGGTCTCGAAGATCATCAACGGTACGGCCGACAACACCTCGGCCACCGAGCGGGGTCTGCTGCCCAGCCAGCTGAACGCCTCCTGGGCCGCCGGCGACATCAAGCTCAACGTGCCGAAGACCAAGGGCAAGTGGCGGGTGGCCGCGTGTCCGGGCGGTCCCTCGAACATCGGCGGCTCCTTCCTCGCGATCACCAAGGCGTGCCGGGAGCCCGAGAAGGCCTTCGAGATGATCACCTGGATGCTCGACGCGGGCAACCAGGCGCAGGGCTTCGTCGACTCGGTGCTCTTCCCCTCGACCCCGGCGTCCTACGCGATGAAGAAGCTGCGTGAACCCGACGCCTTCTTCGGCGACCAGGTCACCATGGACGTCTTCGGTCCGGCGGCGCAGAACATCCCGGTCGCCTTCAACAGCCCGTACGACATCGCGCTGAGCACCCCGATCAACGACGAGCTGCGGAACTTCTCCGTCCTCGGCAAGGACCCGGACAAGGCCTGGAGGGACGCCATGAGCAAGTGCCGGCGCATCGCGGACCACCTGGGGGTGAGTTACTGATGGCTACCGCACCCGTGGTCGACACGCCCCCCGCGGCCCTCGCCGAGACCACCGTCACCCACCCCAAGAAGGGCATTCTCAGCTACTGGCGGCTGTACGCCGCGATCTCCCCCTTCTATCTGCTGTTCCTCGCCTTCGGTCTGATCCCGGTCGGCTTCTCGCTCTATCTGTCGTTCCACCGCTGGGACGGCCTCGGCTCGATGGAGTTCGCGGGGCTCTCGCAGTACCGCTATCTGCTGTCGGACACCCAGTTCTGGACCTCGATCGGGAACACGATCATCATCTGGGCGCTGGCCACCTTCCCGATGATCTTCCTTGCGATGGTCACGGCCGTGATGCTCAACTCGGCCGTCCGCTTCAAGAACCTCTACCGGTTCGCCTACTTCCTGCCGAACGTCACCTCGATCGTCGCGGTCGCGATCATCTTCGGCTCGGTCTTCTCCACCAACTTCGGTCTGGCGAACGCCTTGCTCCAGGCGGTCGGCCTCGACCAGGTGGCCTGGCTGAACACACCGTGGGGCATCAAGGTCGCCATCGCCACGCTGATGACCTGGCAGTGGACCGGCTACAACGCGATCATCTTCCTCGCGGGGCTCCAGACGATCCCGGGCGAGCTGTACGAGGCGGCGCGGGTGGACGGCGCCGGGCCCATCCAGACCTTCTTCCGGATCACGCTGCCGCTGATGCGTCCGGTGCTGCTGTTCGTGCTCATCATCTCGACGGTCACGGGCCTGCAGACCTTCTCCGAACCGCAGGTGCTGCTGCAGACCACGGACAACAACTCGTCGTTCGCGGGCGGCCCCGGGCACTCGGGCCAGACGATGGTCCTCTACTTCTTCCAGCAGACCTTCGACAACAACGACTTCGGTTACGGCGCCGCCGTGGCCTGGGGCATCTTCCTCGTCGTCATCATCTTCTCGATCATCAACTGGCGCCTGGTGCAGCGCCGGGGCGAAGACTAGGGAGGCCCCACCATGGCAATCCTCAAGGGTTCATCGGCCTCCATGAAGGGGGCGGGGCGCACATCGACCATCAAGGGGTCACGGCGCCGGGGCATCGCCCTCCACCTCTCCCTGATCATCGGTCTGCTGCTCTCGGTCTTCCCGTTCTACTGGGCCGTGATCATGTCGACGCACTCGTCGACGGAGATCTTCTCCTACCCGCCGAAGCTGCTGCCCGGCTCGCACTTCCTCGAGAACGTCCGCCACCTCTTCGACAACGTCGACTTCTTCGGGTCGATGTTCAACTCGCTGCTGGTCGCGTGCTCGGTGACCGTCCTGGTCCTGTTCTTCGACTCGCTGGCCGCGTTCGTGTTCGCCAAGTTCCAGTTCCCGGGCCGCCGGGTGCTGTTCGCGCTGATGATGGTCATCTTCATGGTCCCTGCGCAGCTCCAGGCGATCCCCCAGTTCGTGATCATGGCGAAGCTGGGCTGGATCGGCTCCATGACCGCGCTGATCGTCCCGGCGGCGGCCAACGCGTTCGGCATCTTCTGGATGCGCCAGTACATGAAGAGCGCGATCCACGACGAGCTGATCGACGCCTCCAAGCTGGACGGGGCAGGCTTCCTGCGCCAGTACTGGCACGTGGCGCTCCCGGTGGTCCGGCCGGGCCTCGCCTTCCTCGGCATCTTCACCTTCATGGGCCAGTGGAACGACTACGCCTGGCCGCTGATCGCCCTCACCAACCCGGACAACGTGACCCTCCAGGTCGCGCTCTCCCAGCTGAACGGTGTCCACGGCACCACCGACTACGGAATGGTCATGACCGGCGCACTTCTCGCCCTCATCCCGCTGCTGATCGTCTTCGCGATCGGCGCCAAGCAGATCATCGCGGACCTCGGCAAGGGAGCCATCCGCTGATGCGGGACCCGCTGCTCGCGCTCCGCCCCTGGGAAGCACCTGAGGTGACCTCCTGGGGGCGGTTGCCCATGAACGCCGTCGACCGCCGGGCCGGTGCCCTGTCACTGGACGGCTCCTGGCGCTTCCAACTGCTGCCCACCCCCACCTCGGCCCCCGGTCTCGCCTGGTCCTCGCTCCAGGTGCCCGGTTCCTGGACCACCCAGGACACCGACGACCTTCCGCGGTACACCAACTTCCGGATGCCCTGGGGCGAGTTCCCGCCCGCCTCGCCGGACGCGAATCCGACGGGCGTGTACGAGCGTGCGGTGGACGTCCCCGCCGAGTGGGCCGGCCGCCGGATCGTGCTCCAGGTCGGCGCCGCCGAGAGCGTGCTGCTGGTCCATGTGGACGGGCGGCCCGTCGGCATGTCCAAGGACTCGCACCTCGCGGCCGAGTTCGACCTCTCCGACGTCGTACGCCCCGGACAGCGCGCCTCGCTGCGGCTCACCGTCGTCAAGTGGTCGGACGCCTCGCACCTCGAGGACCAGGACCAGTGGTGGCACGCGGGGATCACCCGCTCGGTGCTGCTGTACGCGACCGATCCGCTGCGGTTGGCCGACGTGACCGTACGGACGCGGTGCGACGGCGGCCTGCGGGTCGACTGCCAGGTGCGGGACGCCGGGGGCGCGCTGCCGGAGGGCTGGTACGTCACCGGGGAGCTGGACGGCCAGCTGCTCACCCAGGACGCCGAGTACGAGCGGTTCAAGGAGGAGGACGGCCGGGTCTCCGACTTCCTCGGCGAGGCCCGTCTCACCACGGTCGTCGCGGGCGTCCGCGCCTGGACCGCCGAGACGCCCGAGCTGTACGACCTGTCCGTACGGCTGCACCGCGCCGACGGCTCGGTCGCCGACACCTCGCACCACCGCGTGGGCTTCCGCGAGGTCGAGATCCGCGGCCGGGACCTGCTCCTCAACGGCGAGCGGGTCTACATCCGGGGCGTCAACCGGCACGACTTCCACCCGCTGACGGGGCGGACGGTGTCGCATGACGACATGCGCGCCGATCTGGTGACGCTCAAGCGCTTCGGCTTCAACGCGATCCGCACCGCCCACTACCCGAACGACCCGACCCTGCTCGACCTCGCGGACGAGCTGGGCTTCTACGTCGTGGACGAGGCGAACATCGAGGCGCACGACCACGCGCACGAGATCGCCGACGACCCCCGCTACCTCGGCGCCTTCGTGGACCGCGTCTCCCGTATGGTCCTGCGCGACAAGAACCACCCCTCGGTGATCATCTGGTCGCTGGGCAACGAGTCCGACTACGGCGCCAATCACGACGCCGCCGCCGGCTGGCTGCGCCGCCACGACCCGTCCCGGCCCCTCCAGTACGAGGGCGCGGCGAAGCTCGGCTGGGCCGACCCGAAGGTCGCCTCCGACATCGCCTGCCCCATGTACGCGCCGCTCGAGGACTGTGTCGCGCACGCCCTCTCCGGGGAGCAGACCAAGCCGCTCATCCAGTGCGAGTACTCGCACGCCATGGGTAACAGCAACGGCACGCTGGCCGACCACTGGGCCGCCATCGAGTCAACCCCAGGGCTTCAGGGCGGTTTCATCTGGGAGTTCTGGGACCACGGCATTCTTCAACGCGTGAACGACGGAAGACCGGCCGGGCGCGGTGGCGCCGGGCTGTATGACAACGGTGTCGCCGCGCCGGGCCACCGCTGGGCCTACGGCGGCGACTTCGGCGAGACGGTCCACGACGGTGCCTTCGTCGCCGACGGGGTCGTCTTCCCCGACCGCACGCCCAAGCCGGTGATGTACGAGCACCGGGAGATCGCGGCGCCGGTGCGCCTCGCGTACGTCGGGGGCGAGCTGCGGCTCACCAACCACCAGCACTTCCGGGACCTCGAGTGGCTGACCGCCGAGTGGGAGCTGTCCCTCGCGGAGGGCGGCACGTTGACGGCCGCGGCCGAGCTGCCCGACGTACGGGCGGGCGAATCGGTGGCCGTACCGATGCCGTTCACGCTGCCGGAGGACGGCGGCGAGGCCTGGCTGACGCTGCGGGTGACCACGGCGGACGAGGAGGCCTGGGCACCGCGCGGCACGGAGGTGTGTGTGCCGCAGGTGCGGCTCAGGGCGGCCACTCCCGTGGGCTCTGTCGCGACTGAGGACTCCTCTGTCGAGGTCGACGAGGACGGGCTGCTCGTCCATCCGCTGCTCACCGCGGCCCCCGTGCTGTCGCTGTGGCGGACACCGACCGACAACGACGAGCTCGGCGGCATGGCGGTGCGCTGGCGGGCCGGGGGGCTCGACGCGCTGGAGCGCAAGCTCGTGGACGTACGCCGCGAGGACGGGAGCGTCACCGTGGTCGCCGAGTACGCGACCCCGGCGGGCGCCGTACGTCACGAGCAGGTGTTCACCCGCGTCGAGGGCGGCGTGCGGATCGAGGAGACCGCGCAGTTGCCGGCCGCGCTCGACGACGTACCGCGGGTGGGCTCGGTCTTCGAGACGGTCGCCGGGCTCGATGTCCTGGAGTGGTACGGGCAGGGCCCCTGGGAGTCCTACCCGGACCGGAGCACCGGCGCGCCGGTGGGCCACCACTCCCTCCCCGTGGACGAGTTGTTCACCCCCTATCTGCGTCCGCAGGAGAGCGGCGGGCGGCACGGTGTACGCCGCTTCACGCTCTCGGCGCCGGACGCCACGGGCCTCGCGGTCGCGCTCGACGAACCGCGTCAGGTGACTGTGACCCGCTACCGGGCCGCGGATCTGGCGGCCGCCACCCATCACGACGAGCTGGTGCCGCGGCCCGGCTGCGTGGTGCACCTCGACGCCGCGCACCGGGGGGTCGGCACGGCCTCGTGCGGGCCCGACACCTCGGCCGACCATCTCGTCCCGGCCGGCACCCACCGCTGGTCCTGGACGCTGCGCGTGCTCTGACCCCGCACGCGGCGCGCCGCCCGTCCCACCGGCTCGACCCGCTCGACGTGACTCGACGTGACTCGACGCTCGACCTGACTCGAACTCCTCACCGACCCTTTCGCACCTTCATGGAGCAGACGTGTGTACTTCGCATGACCAGGCGACGGAGGCCGAGCAGGCCGGCGCCGGCAGACGCAACTTCCTGCGGGCCACGGCCCTGATCGGCGCGGCGGCCACCACCTCGGTCGCCCTGCCCGCGGTGACGGCACAGGCGGCGACGCGTGCGGCGAACTGGCGGCCCGACGCCGACAGCCGCCGCTTCACGCTCGCCGTCATGCCCGACACGCAGTACCTCTTCGACGGGCCGAGCATCAACCCCGCGCCGATCGAGGCCTCGCTGCGCTATCTCCTGGAGCACGGCAAGGACGAGAACATCGTCTTCCTCTCACACCTGGGCGACATCACGGAGAACGGCGGCCAGGCCGAATTCGCGGCCGCGGGCAAGGCGTTCGAGCTGCTCGACCGGCGCGGCGTCGGCTACAGCGTGCTCGCGGGCAACCACGACATCAGGTCGTCCACGAACGACCAGCGGGGCGCGACCCCCTACCTGGACGTCTTCGGCCCGCAGCGCTTCCGGAGCAAGCGCACCTTCGGCGGCGCCTCGCCGGACGGCTACAACACCTTCCACCTGTTCAGGGCGGCGGGCATGGAGTGGCTCGTCCTCGCGCTGGACTGGCGGCTGTCGGCGCAGGGCTACGCGTGGGCGAAGGACGTCATCGCCCAGCACCCCAAGACGCCGGTCATCCTCACCACGCACGAGCTGGTCGTGGGCGACGACACCCTGTCCTCGTACGGGCAGCAGCTCTGGGACCAGCTGATCCACGACCACGACCAGATCTTCCTGACCCTCAACGGGCACTACTGGCCCGCCGCCCGCGCCACCCGCACCAACGCGGCCGGGCACGACGTCCACCTTCACCTGACGAACTATCAGAACCGCTACTACGGCGGCGCGGCGATGATCCGCCTCTACCGCTTCGACCTCGACCGCAACACCATCGACGTCGAGACCATCTCGCCGTGGATCCTGGGCCGGGCGGCCAAGGGTCTCAACGAGCTGGAGCGGCAGGAGATCGAACTCAGCGGTGACGCCGACCGGTTCTCGGTCGCCGTCGACTTCGAGGACCGCTTCGCGGGCTTCGCGCCGGTGCCCGCCCGCTCGGCGCGCCCGGTGTCCGAGATGCTGGTCCGGGGCACACTCGCGTACTGGCGCTTCGACGGGCACGCGGACGGTACGGCGGCCGAGGGCACGGTGCGCGACCGGTCCGGGCACGGCAACGACCTGACCGTGGTCGAGGTCGGCGACAGCGCCCTCACCTGGTCCTCGGCCCACCACCCCGACCAGCCGGGTCACGGCAGCCTCTTCTTCCAGGGCGGCAAGCCCCCGCTGAAGGGCGCGTATCTGCGCACGGTCGACGGGGCGCCCCTCAACTCGGCGACCTTCAAGCGCGGTTACACCATCGAGGCCTTCTACCAGCTCCCCGCCGACTGGGACGCCTCGCACAACGCCTGGGCCTCGCTGATCAGCCGTACCGGCACGGGCGGTGGCGCGGGCAAGACCGCCGACGACCCGGACGAGCCGCTCGCCACGCTCTCCCTCTCCGACGGGCCCGGCCCGCAGTGGGCCGTCCGGCCGCTCAACCAGCAGGGCATCGTCACCAACTGGGGCGACGAGACGGCCCGCGAGCAGTGGTGGCACGTCGCCGTCGTCAACGACGGCTCGCACACCACGATGTACGTCCAGGGCTGCCCGGTTGCCCGCAACCCGCACACCGTCGCGGTCGGTCTCACCTCGCTCGGGCTGCCCTGGCTGCTCGGCGGCTACGAGTACGCGGGCAGGATCGACCAGATCCTGCACGGACGGCTCGGCGACGTACGGATCGTCGAACGGGCGCTGTCCGTCTCGCAGTTCATGAACCACTGAGCCGTCTCGGCCACCGGTGACCCGAAGACCTTCCGACTCCCCGAGGGAGAAGTTCCGCATGTCCGAGCAGCAACTGCCCGCCTGGGCCGATCCATCCGTGTCCCCCACCGCGCTGGACCCGCAGGGCGTGTCACGGCGCGGGCTGCTGCGCAGCGCCGGCCTGTTCGGGGCGGCCTTCGCGGTGGGCTCGCTCGCCACCCCCGCGGCGGCCGGCTCCCGGCGCCTCGGCGGCGACGACCCGCGCCTCGCCTATCTCGTCGGTGACCACCACGTCCACTCCGTGTACAGCCACGACGCGAAGTACACGTTCTCCCAGCTCGCCCAGGCGAGCGCCAAGTACGGCCTCGACTGGATGGTCTTCAACGAGCACTCCAACTTCGGGCACGCCAACTACGGCGCCCAGTTGGAGCACCAGGAGATCCTGAAGGCGCGCGCCGCGAACCCGCGTCAGCTGATCTTCCAGGGTCTGGAGTGGTACATACCGGGCGCCGAACACGCCACGGTCTTCCCGGCGCCCGGCCGGCACGAGGTGGATCTGCTCACGAAGTTCGAACTCGCCTACGACGGCAAGCTGCTGGGCTACACGGCGGGCTCGCCGACCAGCCCCGACACGGCCCGCAACGAGGCCCACGCGGTCAAGGCCATCAAGTGGCTCGCGGAGCAGCGCCGAACCGGTTACGTCGACGATGTGCTCGTCCTCGCCAACCACCCCACGCGCCTGGGCATCGACTCCCCGCACGAGATGCGGAACTGGCGGGACGCGGCGCCCGAGATCATGATCGGCATGGAGGGCGCGCCCGGCGCCCAGGGCGGCGGCATCCCGGGCTGGGTCGGCTCGGGCCAGCAGCGCGGCGAGTACACCAACAAGCCGTCCGCGGACTCCTTCGCCGGGTACCCGGAGAACGCGTACGTGCTGTACGGCGGCTTCGACTGGATGACGGCGACCGTCGGCGGCATGTGGGACGCGATGCTCGCCGAGGGCAGGCTGTTCACCATCACCACCAACTCCGACGTGCACCGCGTCGTCTTCGACACCTGGAAGAACGGCGACTGGGCGCCCGGGCAGAACTTCGACAACACCGGGCACGTTCCCGACCCGGTGAACACCGACTCCCAGCAGCCGGGCGGCGACTTCTGGCCCGGCCAGTTCAGCCGCACCCACGTGGGCGTGACCCGCTACGGCTACCGCGCCGTGATGGCGGGCCTGCGCGCGGGCCGCGTCTGGCTCGACCACGGGCATCTGCTCGACGGGCTCGACGTCCGCGTGAAGCGGGACTGCGACCACGGTCCGGGTGTCACCATGGGTGGCCGGATCCGCGTCCGCAAGGGCGAGAAGCTCACGCTGTCGGTCACCGTGACGACCGCCTCGCGCGCCAACCCGCATGGGATCCTGCCGGAGTTGGCGCACGTCGACGTGATCCGTGGCGCGGTGCGCGGCCCGGCCGGTGACCGCGACGACTGGCGCGCGCCTGACACCAAGGTCGTCCGCACGGTGGACGTGAGCGGCCGCAAGGGCACGTACACCCTGCGCATCCCGCTGGTCGCCGGCGACGAGTCCTTCTACGTCCGGCTGCGCGGCAGCGACGGCAACCGCAACGGTACGGGCTACCTGGGCGCCTCGATCGACCCGCACGGCCCGATTCCGCACGTGCCCGGAAACGGTGACCCGTGGGTCGACACGTGGTTCTACGCGAACCCCGTGTTCGTCGACGTGGTGGGCGGCCGGTAGGGAGAACGGCCGCCCGACGTGAACCGTCAGGCGTAGAAGCGCGACAGGCTCTGGAGGACGGCGGCGGGCTTCCCGCCGCCGTCGATCTCTATCGTCCCGTCGACGGCGATCTGCACCCCGCCCGGCACATCCTCGACCGAGGCGAGCCTCGCGACCAGTCGGATGCGCGAGCCGACCTTCACCGGGGCGGGGAAACGCACCTTGTTCAGACCGTAGTTGACCTTCGTCGACACGCCCTCGACCTCCAGCAGCCCGGTGAAGAGCGGGATGAAGAGGGAAAGGGTCAGATAGCCGTGCGCGATGGGCGCGCCGAAGGGGCCCTCGGCCGCCTTCTGCGGGTCGACGTGGATCCACTGGTGGTCGCCGGTGGCGTCGGCGAAGGTGTCGATCCGCTCCTGGGTGACCTCGATCCACTCGCTGGTGCCGAGGTCGCCGCCGGCGAGCTTCTTGAGCTCGTCGAGACCGTTCACGGTGATGCTCATGTGCACTTCCTTGCTTACGAGTCGGTGGTGCCGTACCGCGTACGGACCCGGGCCTTGAGGAGCTTTCCGGAAGCGGTGCGCGGGAGTTCGTCCACGACGACCACCGACTTCGGGATCTTGTACTTGGCGAGGCGTCCGGCGAGCGAGGCGAGGACCTCGTCCGGGTCGAGCTCGACGCCCTCGCGGGGGACGACGACCGCGCGCGGCACCTCGCCCCACTTGTCGTCGGCGACTCCGATGACGGCGCACTCGACGATGCCGGGGTGGCCGAGGAGCAGGTCCTCGATCTCGGCGGGGTAGATGTTCTCGCCGCCCGAGATGATCATGTCCTTGATGCGGTCGACGACGAAGACGTAGCCGTCCTCGTCGACCCGGGCGGCGTCCCCGCTGCGGAACCAGCCGTCGGCGAACACCGCGGCCGTCTCGTCGGGCAGCCCCCAGTAGCCGGGCATGACGTGCGGCCCGCGGACGACCACCTCGCCCGTCTCCCCGATGTCGACCGGCGTGAGGTCGGGCCGTACGACCCGGACATCGCTGAAGAAGTGCGGCACGCCCGCCGAGCCCGCCTTGCCGACCGCGTGTTCCGCGTCCAGGAAGAGGGTGCCGGGCGAGGCCTCGGTCATGCCGTAGCCCTGCAGGAAGGTGAGCCCGCGCTCCTGGTAGGCGGCGATGAGCGGGGTCGGTACGGGTGAGCCGCCGCAGGTCAGGATGCGCAACGAGGACAGGTCGGCGTCGGCCCACCGGGGATGCCGGGCCACCTGGTCGAACATGGTCGGCACCCCGAACATGAAGGTGATCCGGTGCCGTTCGATCAGGTTGAGGGTGGCCGCCGGGTCGAAGGACTCGACCAGGACACAGGTGCCGCCCTTGAGCAGCACCGGCAGGGTCAGCATGTTCAGCCCTGCCGTGTGGAACAACGGGGCCGAGACCAGGGCGCGTTCGTCGGCGATCAGGTCGTGGTCGACCAGGACGTTGACCGCGTTCCAGGTCAGATTGCCGTGGGTGAGCATCGCGCCCTTGGGGCGGCCCGTCGTGCCCGAGGTGTACATGATGATGCACATGTCCTCGGCGGTGACGGGCTGGTCGATCGGCTCCTCGGCGGCTTCGTCGATCAACTCCTCGTACCAGGAGCCGACTTCGACGAACGTCCGCACGTCCGCGTTGCCCGGCAGCCCCGCGACGAGTCCGGCCAGCGAGGGCGCGTACACGAGGGCCTTGGCGCCCGAGTCGCTGAGCTGGTAAGCGATCTCGGGTCCGGCGAGGCGGGGGTTGAGCGGCACGAAGACCGCGCCGAGCGTGCCCGCCGCGAAGAGGGTTTCGAGGTAGGAGGGGTGGTTGGGGCCGAGATAGGCGATGCGATCGCCGCGGCGCAGGCCCAGCGCGCGCAGTGCGTGGGCGAGACGGGTGGTGCGGGCGTACAGCTCGGCATAACTGACGGTGGTGTCGCCGTGGATCAGGGCGGTGCGGTGCGGGGTCTTGCGGGCCCGGCGTGCGGGCCACGACCCCAGTCCCTCATTGCGCATCTGTGGCCCCCTACGGTGTCAGCCCGAGCAGCCGGGCGGCGTTCTCCTTGAGGATCTTCGGCTTGACCTCGTCCTTGATCGTCAGCTTGTCGAAGTCGGCGAGCCAGCGGTCGGGGGTGAGGACGGGGTAGTCGGAGCCGAAGAGCACCTTGTCCTTGAGCAGCGTGTTGGCGTACTGCACGAGTTGCGGCGGGAAGTACTTGGGCGACCAGCCGGACAGGTCGATGTGCACACCCGGCTTGTGGGTGGCTACGGCCAGCGCCTCGTCCTGCCAGGGGAAGGAGGGGTGCGCCAGGATGATCTTGAGGTGCGGGAAGTCGGCGGCCACGTCGTCCACGTGCAGGGGGTTGGAGTACTTCAGCCGGATGCCGCCGCCTCCCGGAACCCCGGCCCCGATCCCCGTCTGCCCGGTGTGGAAGAGGGCGATGGTGCCGGTCTCCTCGATCACCTCGTACAGCTCGTACGCCACCGTCCTGTCGTTGGGGAAGAAGCCCTGGATGCTGGGGTGGAACTTGAAGCCCTTGACCCCGTACTCCTCGACGAGCCGGCGGGCCTGCTTGACGCCCGCCCTGCCGCGGAAGGGGTCGATGGAGGCGAAGGGGATCAGCACGTCCGGATGCGCGGCGGCGGCCTCGGCGACCTCCTCGTTCGGGACGGGCGCGGTGCCGGTGGCGGACTCGGCGTCCACCGTGAAGATCACGGCGGCCATCTTCCGCTCGCGGTAGTAGGCGGCCGTCTCCTCCAGGGTGGGCTTCCGCTTGCCCTCGACCTTGAAGTAGGCGCTGGAGGCTTCGTGCAGATCGTCGTCGAGGGAGGCGTGGCCCTTCGAGGACACCTCCGCGTGGGTGTGGACGTCGATCGCGACGATTTCGTTCAGGTCCATCACGCCTCCGGAAGCTTCGGCGCCGGGATCCCGACGGTCTGCGGCTCGGCGCCGACCGACGTGGCCCAGGCGTCGGCCAGGGTGTCGGGGGTCCAGCCGCCGTCCGCGTACGCCGCCCTGACCTCCTGCGGGTGCGACCAGAGTGCCACCTTGTCACCGCCGATGCCGATGGCCTGACCGGTGACACCGCGGGCGGCGTCGGAGGCGAGGAACGGGACGAGGGCGGCGCAGTCCTCGGGGGTGCCGAAGCCCTCGCCCTTGCGGAGGAAGTCGGGCAGCGGCTCGCCGTTCCTCATGGCCTCGACGTACGGGGCGAACGCGGGGATGGTCTCGGTCATCGCGGTGGCGGCGACCGGCACGATCGCGTTGACGGTGATGCCCGCGCGGCCCAGCTCCATCGACCAGGTACGGGCCATGGCGGCGATGCCCGCCTTCGCGGCGGCGTAGTTCGTCTGACCGAAGTTCCCGCGCTGCCCGGCCGGCGAGCCGACCAGGATCAGCGAGCCGCCCTCGCCCTGCTCGCGCATGCGCACGGCGGCGGCGCGGGCGCAGGTGAAGGTGCCCTTCAGATGCGTGGTGATCACCGCGTCGAAGTCCTCGTCGGTCATCTTCCACAGCACCTTGTCGCGCAGGATGCCCGCGTTGGTGACCAGGATGTCGAGCCGTCCGAACTCCCGCACCGCACGGGCGACGAGACGGTCGGCCGCCTCGGTGGTGCCGACCGGGACCACCTCGGCCACGGCCTTGCCGCCCGCGGCGGTGATGGACTTCACGGCCTGCTCGGCCACGGCCTCGTCGATGTCGTTGACGACCACGCGGGCGCCGACGGCCGCCAGGGCGTGTGCGTAGGCCAGGCCCAGGCCACGGCCGCTGCCGGTGACGACGGCCACCTTGCCGGTGAGATCGATGCTGGGCACGAGGGGTCCCTTCGACGCTGAGGGTCCAGAGCGCGGCGTGCTGCCGAGCTGCGGTTACGAGATCGAAGCTAAGGACAATAATTGTTGACGTCAATAGTTGTTGCCGACTCATCCGTGCGGCATGCTGTGCGGAGTACGGCGTGATGCTGTACGCAGTACGGCGTGCCGTACCCGGCACGAAGGAACCGCCCCGCCCGGGGCCCGGCCCAGGGAGCCCGTCATCGCAGGCCAGCAGCACGCCACCAGCCCGGCCACCGGCCCCGTCCCCATCGACGCCCAGGAGCCGTGGATGCGCGGACTGCACGCCGACACCGGCTATCTGCTGTACCGGCTGGGCCTTCGCTCGGGGCAGCTGTTCAACACCTTCCTCCAGGAGTCGGGACTGCGGCTGCGCCACTACGCGCTGCTGCGCTTCCTGGCCACCTCCGAGGGCGCGCTCCAGCGGGAGCTGAGCTCGCGGCTCGGCTACGACCCGAGCGCGATCGTCGGACTCGTCGACGACCTGGAGAAGCTCGGTTTCGCCGAGCGCCGCCCGTCGCCGGACGACCGCCGCAGCCGGATCGTCGTCCTCACGGACGGCGGCCGGGCGTTCCTGCGCGACACGGACGAGGCGGGCCTGCGCGTCACCAACGACCTGCTCCAGCCGCTCGCCCCCGCCGAGCGGGACACCCTGCACACGCTCCTGCAACGGGTCGCGGAAGCCGAATTGGACTCATGACCACGCTGTCCGCGCCCGACCGTCTGCTCGCCGTGCTCGGCGCCTTCGACCACCAGCACCCGGCGCTCTCCCTGACGGGAATCAGCCGCCGGGCCGGACTGACCCTCACCACCGCGCACCGGCTGGTCGGCGCCCTCACCGACTGGGGCGCGCTGGAACGGGACGCGGACGGCGTCTACCACGTGGGCCTGCGCCTCTGGGAGGTCGCGGCCCTCGCGCCCCGTGGCCTCGCCCTCCGCCAGATCGCGCTGCCGTACCTGGAGGACCTGTACGAGGCCACGCACGAGAATGTGCAGATGGCGGTCCGCGACGGCGCCGAGGTCGTGTACATCGAGTGGATCTCCGGACGCTCCGCGGTCGGTGTACGCATCCAGGTGGGCGCCCGCTGGCCACTGCACGCGACGGGTGTGGGCCTCGCGCTGCTGGCCCACGGTGACTCGGCGTTCCAAGAGGCCTACTGCTCAGAGCCGTTGGCCGCGTTCACCCCGCACACCCTCACCGACGGGGCCCGCCTGCGCCGCGCTCTCGCCGAGGTCCGCCGCACCGGCGTGGCGGTGAGCAGCCGCCAGGTCACCGACGACGCCCTGTCGGTCGCCGCTGCGGTGCGCGGCGCGGGCGGCGCGGTGGTCGCGGCGGTCTCCGTCGTGGTCCCCGAACACGACGCCCAGGTACCGGCGTTGATTCCGGCGGTACGGCTGGCGGCGCGGGGGATCTCCCGCGCCCTGGGGTGGCAGCCGCAGGCCCGGCCCGAGCCGGGCACCTGAGGCGCCCCGGAGCGCATTGCCGTACGCCGTTCCTTCAGGCCGGTTCTCAGGTCCTCTTCACGTAAATCTCAGGCGGCTTCACGTAAATCTCAGGCGGCGGCCCCGGGTTCCAAAGAATCACCCCAGGAAGGCGGCGCAGGATGCACCAGCAGTCGTGGTGGTCATCCAGGAAGGGCGTGCCGTGGGCTTCGCGAAGAATTCGAACCGGTCCGAGCGGTGGACGGTGAACCGGTCCGAGCGGCAGGTCTGGTCGCGGCGCGGGGTGCTGGCCGCCCTCGGCGCCGTGCCGGCCGTGGGCATCCTCGCGGGCTGCAGCGGCTCGGCGGACGCCTCGGAGGGAACGGACGCGAAGGCGGGCGCGAGCACGAAAGCCGAGGTCAAGACCCCGACCGTGACCGTCACCCCGGCCGACGGCACGAAGAAGGCCGGTTTCACCAGCCCGGTCGAGGTCACCGTCAGCGACGGCACGCTCGCGAGCGTCGAGGTCAACGGAAACGACGGCTCCACCCTGGCCGGATCCTTCAATGACGCCCGTACGAAATGGACGTCCACGAAAAACCCTTACTCGGGCACCAAATACACGGTCACGGCCACGCCGAAGGGCGCCGCCGCGCGGAGCGCGAGCTTCGTCACGAAGCAGCCCTCGGACACGTTCGTGGGCTATTTCACGCCCGAGGCGAATTCGACCTCCGGTGTCGGTATGCCCGTCTCGATCAACTTCACCGAGGCCGTGAAGGACCGGGCCGCCGTGGAAAAGGCGATCACGGTGACGGCGGAGCCCGCGGTCGAGGTGGTCGGCCACTGGTTCAGCGACACACGGCTCGACTTCCGGCCCGAGGAGTACTGGGCCGCGGGCACGAAGATCACGCTGAGCCTGCGCCTGAAGGACGTCGAGGGCACGACCGGCGTCTACGGCACCCAGTCCAAGGACGTCACCTTCCACATCGGCCGCCGTCAGATCAGCACGGTCGACCTGGCGAAGAAGACCATGACCGTCGAGCGCGACGGCTCGACCCTCGCCTCCTACCCGGTGAGCGGCGGCGACGCCGACCACACCACCTGGTCCGGGGTCATGGTGATCAGCGAGCGGTTCAAGCAGACCCGGATGGAGTCCTCGAGCGTCGGGCTCGGCGATGAGTACGACATCTCGGACGTCCCGCACGCCCAGCGCCTGACCACCTCCGGCACCTTCATCCACGGCAACTACTGGGCCTCGACCTCGGTCTTCGGCTCCACCAACACCAGCCACGGCTGCGTCGGTCTGCACGACGCCAAGGGCGCGAACGACAGCTCCGTACCGGGCTACAAGTTCTACGCCAGTTCGATGCTCGGCGATGTCGTCGTCGTCAAGAACTCGGGCGAGAAGACCGTCGAGGCGTCCAACGGCCTCAACGGCTGGAACCTGTCCTGGTCCGACTGGAAGACGGGCAGCGCCCTCTAGGCACAGCCTCGCCCGTCCAGCTTCAATGCCTGAACTCCCGCACAGGGAAAGGAGTTTCTCGGCTTTACCTCTTGACGCTCGGAGTGACAGAGAGCACATTGGCCGCGCACCTTGCTTGAGAGCGCTCTCAGCAGCACCCGCGCACCCCCACTCCGTACCGAAGAGGCATTCATGAGTGAACCCTCCGGCACACCTGTCAGACGCGGCCCCCTACGGCGCATCGTTCTGGCCGCGGTCGGCACACTGACTCTGGCCGTGGCCGCGGTCCTCCCCGCGAACGCGTCCGCGCCCACTCCCCCGACCGGCTGGTCCCAGGTCTTCGTCGACGACTTCAACGGGGCGGCCGGCTCCGGCGTCAACACCTCCAACTGGCAGTACGACACCGGCACCAGTTACCCGGGCGGCGCCGCCAACTGGGGCACCGGCGAGGTCGAGACGATGACCTCCAGCACCAACAACGTGGCGCTCGACGGCAGCGGCAACCTGCTGATCACCCCGCGCCGGGACGCCTCCGGCAACTGGACCTCGGGCCGTATCGAGACCACCCGCACCGACTTCCAGCCGCCCGCGGGCGGCAAACTCCGCGTCGAGGCGCGCCTCCAGATGCCGAACGTGACCGGCGCCGCCGCCAAGGGCTACTGGCCGGCCTTCTGGACGCTGGGCGCCCCCTACCGGGGCAACTACCAGAACTGGCCGAGCGTCGGCGAGCTGGACATCATGGAGAACGTCCAGGGCCTCAACACCGAGTGGGCCACCATGCACTGCGGCACCAACCCGGGCGGCCCGTGCAACGAGACCAGCGGCATCGGCGGCAACACCCCGTGCGCCGGCACCACATGTCAGGCCGGCTTCCACACGTACGCCATGGAGTGGGACCGCTCGACGAGCCCCGAGGAGATCCGCTTCTACCTCGACGGCGTCAACTTCCACACGGTCAAGGCGAACCAGGTCGACGCGACCACCTGGGCGAACGCCACCAACCACGGCTACTTCGTCATCCTGAACGTGGCGATGGGCGGCGGCTTCCCCGACGCGTTCGGCGGCGGTCCCGACAGCGGCACCGAGCCCGGCCACCCGCTGGTCGTGGACTACGTCCAGGTGCTGCAGGCCAGTGGGAGCGGTACCACACCGCCTCCGACCGGCAACCGTGACGCCTACAGCGCCATCCAGGCCGAGTCGTACGACAGCCAGTCGGGCACCAGCACCGAGACCACCACGGACACGGGCGGCGGCCAGGACATCGGCTCGCTGGCCGGCGGCGACTGGGCGCTCTACAAGGGCGTCAACTTCGGCTCCACGGCTGCCACGCAGTTCTACGGGCGGGTCGCGAGCGGTGCGGCGAGCGGGGTCAGCGGTCTGGTCGAGGTGCGCCTCGACAGCCGTACGAGCACCCCCATCGGCAGTTTCGCGGTGGGCAACACCGGCGGCTGGCAGAGCTGGCGGACGGTTCCGGCCAACATCACCGGCGTCACCGGCACCCATGACGTCTATCTGACCTTCACCAGCGGCCAGTCGGCCGACTTCGTGAACGTCAACTGGTTCGACTTCGGCCGATGACGAGGAGGTTCCTCGACGAGCGGCACGAGGAGTGACGGGGCGGGCCCGCGGGCCCGCCCCGTTTTCTTGGGCGCGGTCTCAGCTCTTCTTCGGGACGGACTCAGCGCAGCTCCGCCCGGAACACCACGGGACTCGTGCCCGTGTGCTGGTGGAAGAACTTGGAGAAGTTCGCCGAGTCGGGGAAGCCCACGGCGACGCCGATGCGGCCGATGGGCATCTCCGTGTGGGCCAGCAGCCGCTTGGCCTCCAGGATCACCCGCTTGTCGATGAATCCCTTCGGGGTCTCACCGGTGGCCGCGCGCACCGCGCGGACCAGGGTGCGGCGGGAGTAGCCGAGGGCGTCGGCGTACGCGCTGACGCTGTGGTTGGTGGCGAAGTCCTTCTCGACCGCGTCCCGGAAGCGCGTGAAGGTGGTGTCGCTCTGCTCGCGGGCCGCTTCGGCGGAGCTGGCCGCGAGATGGGCGAGGCGCAGCAGGAACGCGGTGAGGGAGTGCCGCAGCACCGAGGTGTGCAGGCTGAGCGGCAGCGTGGTGGTGTCGACGTACTCGCGTTCCAGCTGGGTGAGCGAGTGCTCCAGGGCGGTCAGCTGGGCGGCGCCGGGGCGCAGCAGCGGCGGCTGGTCGTAGCGGTAGAGGCCGGTCGCCTCGACGGTCGCGCGCGGCAGGAAGCCGGGCTGCATGATCAGGACGGTGCCGCGGTAGCGGTCGGTGCGGGAGAAGCGGTGCACCTGACCGGGTCGGATCCACAGGATGTCGCCCGGGGACGCCTCGTACTCGGCGAAGTCGATCATGTGTCTGACCGGGCCCTCGTGGAAGAGCATCACGACGTGGAAGTCGATGCGGTGCACGCGTTCCAGCGGGGCGTCCGCGTGCCAGACGCGCCCGCTCCCCATCGCGCCGACCTGCATACCGACGCCGGACAGGCTCAGATCGACCGGGAAGGGGAAGGTCCTGATCCCGTCCCGGAGCCCGCCTTCGCCCCCTGCACCGCCTTGGGTGGTTCTGTCTGTCATGTCCCTCTCGCGTCGGCTCGCTGCAGCACTCCGTGTCCCACTTTCACCGAAGGCTGACACACGGGCACCTTCCCCGGCAAAAGTCAGACTTTTAGTTTTGAAGGCGTTCCACCAGCGATTCCCGATCCAGTGAGGACTTCTTGAAGATGAGTACGCAGAGCCCCGACGGCTTCGAATGGACCGAGCTGGACCGCCGGGCCGTCGACACGGCCCGCGTCCTGGCCGCTGACGCCGTTCAGAAGGTCGGAAACGGCCACCCGGGCACGGCGATGAGCCTGGCCCCGGCCGCGTACACGATCTTTCAGAAGGTGATGCGACACGACCCCGCCGACCCGGAGTGGACCGGCCGCGACCGGTTCGTCCTGTCCCCCGGTCACACCTCGCTGACCCTTTACACGCAGCTCTTCCTCTCCGGCTACGAACTCGGGCTGGACGACCTGAAGGCGTTCCGCACGCACGGTTCGAAGACGCCGGGTCACCCCGAGTACGGGCACACCGCGGGCGTGGAGACCACCACCGGTCCGCTGGGGCAGGGTGTCGCGAACGCGGTGGGCATGGCGATGGCCGCCCGCTACGAGCGCGGCCTGTTCGACCCCGAGACGCCGGAGGGCGAGTCGCCCTTCGACCACACCATCTGGGGCATCGTCTCGGACGGCGACCTGGAGGAGGGCATCTCCGCCGAGGCCTCCTCCCTGGCGGGCCACCAGAAGCTGGGCAACCTGGTCTTCGTCTACGACGACAACCACATCTCCATCGAGGGCGACACCGCCACCGCCTTCTCCGAGGACGTGCTGAAGCGCTACGAGGCCTACGGCTGGCATGTGCAGCGCATCGAGCCCTCGGCCGACGGCGACATCGACGTCCGCGCGCTGTACACGGCGCTGAAGGCGGCGCAGGCCGAGACCGGACGGCCCTCGATCATCGCGATGCGCACGATCATCGCCTGGCCCGCGCCGAACGCCCGGAACACCGAGGCCTCGCACGGCTCCGCGCTGGGCGCGGACGAGGTCGCCGCCACCAAGCGGCTGCTGGGCTTCGACGCGGAGAAGTCCTTCGAAGTCGTGGGCGAGGTCCTCGCCCACGCCCGCCAGGCCCTGGACCGGGGTGCCGAGGCGCACGCCGCCTGGGACAAGCGGATCGCCGAGTGGCGCACCGCGCAGCCCGAGCGGGCCAGGCTGTTCGACCGGGTCGTCGCCGGCCAGCTTCCCGAGGGCTGGCAGGACAAGCTCCCCGCGTTCGAGGCGGGCACGTCCGTCGCCACCCGCGCCGCCTCCGGCAAGGTCCTGCAGTCGCTCGGCTCGGTGATCCCCGAACTGTGGGGCGGCTCCGCCGACCTGGCCGGCTCGAACAACACCACCATCGACAAGACGTCCTCCTTCCTGCCGAAGGGCAACCCGCTGCCGGAGGCCGACCCGTACGGCCGTACCGTCCACTTCGGCATCCGCGAGCACTCCATGGCCGCGGAGATGAACGGCATCGCGCTGCACGGCAACACCCGCATCTACGGCGGTACCTTCCTGGTCTTCTCCGACTACATGCGCAACGCCGTGCGCCTGTCCGCGTTGATGCAGCTCCCCGTCACGTACGTGTGGACGCACGACTCCATCGGGCTCGGCGAGGACGGCCCGACCCACCAGCCGGTCGAACACCTGGCCTCGCTGCGCGCCATCCCGGGCCTGAACATCGTCCGCCCGGCCGACGCCAACGAGACCGCGATCGCCTGGGCCGAGATCCTCAAGCGGCACGCCACCCACCCCACCCCGCACGGCCTGGCCCTGACCCGCCAGGGCGTACCCACCTACGAGGCCAACTCCGAGGCCGCCAAGGGCGGTTACGTGCTGCGTGACTCCTCGACCGAGACGCCCGACCTGGTCCTGATCGCCACCGGCTCCGAGGTGCACCTCGCCGTCGAGGCGCGTGAGCTGCTGGAGGCCGAGGGGATCGGCACCCGGGTCGTGTCGATGCCGTCCGTGGAGTGGTTCGAGGAGCAGCCGCGCGAGTACCGCGACCGTGTTCTGCCCCCGTCCGTGAAGGCCCGCGTGGCGGTCGAGGCGGGCATCGGCCTGACCTGGTACCGCTACGTCGGTGACCACGGACGCATTGTCTCCCTCGAGCACTTCGGTGCCTCCGCCGACGCCAAGACCCTGTTCGCCGAGTTCGGTTTCACCGCCGAGAACGTCGCCGCCGCCGCCCGGGAATCCCTGACCGCCGCCCGCGGTTGATCCGATCGCACGAAGGAAGATGATCACTGTGACCGAAGCAACCGCGACCGCGGTAACCCTGAAGCGCCTCTCCGACGAAGGCGTCTCCATCTGGCTGGACGACCTCTCCCGGGGGCGCATCGCCTCCGGCAACCTCGCCGAACTCGTAGCGACCAGGCACGTGGTGGGCGTCACCACCAACCCCTCCATCTTCCAAACCGCCATCGGCTCCGGTGAAGGGTACGAGGAGCAGCTCGGCGACCTGGCCGAGCGCGGCGTGACGGTCGACGAGGCCGTCCGGATGATGACGACGGCCGACGTCCGTGCCGCCGCCGACATCCTGCGCCCGGTCCACGACGCGACCGCCGGCCGTGACGGCCGTGTCTCCATCGAGGTCGACCCGCGCCTCGCCCACAACACCGGGGCGACCGTCGCCGAGGCCAAGCAGCTCTCCTGGCTGGTCGACCGCCCGAACGTGATGATCAAGATCCCGGCGACGAAGGCCGGCCTCCCGGCGATCACCGAGGTCATCGGCCTCGGCATCAGCGTCAACGTCACGCTGATCTTCTCCCTGGAGCGCTACCGCGAGGTGATGGACGCCTACCTGGCGGGCCTGGAGAAGGCCAAGGCGGCGGGCATCGACCTCGCCACCATCCACTCCGTCGCCTCCTTCTTCGTCTCCCGCGTCGACAGCGAGATCGACAAGCGGCTGACGAAGGTCGGGACCGACGAGGCCCTCGCCCTCAAGGGCAGGGCGGCGCTCGCCAACGCGCGGCTCGCCTACGAGGCGTACGAAGAGGTGTTCGCCTCCGCCCGCTGGACCGCGCTCGCCCCGGCCGGCGCCAACAAGCAGCGCCCGCTGTGGGCCTCGACGGGCGTCAAGGACCCCTCGTACAAGGACACGCTGTACGTCGACGAGCTGGTCGCGCCGGGCACGGTCAACACCATGCCGGAGGCGACGCTCAACGCCACGGCCGACCACGGTGACATCCACGGCGACGCGGTGACCGGCGGCTACGCCCAGGCGCGCGCCGACCTGGCCGCCGTGGAAGAGCTCGGGATCTCCTACGACGAGGTGGTCGACCAGCTGGAGGACGAGGGCGTCTCGAAGTTCGAGGCGGCCTGGGGTGACCTGCTCGACGCGGTTGCGACCTCGCTGAGCAGCAAGGGAGTTGAAGGGGAATGACCAAGCTTGAAGCGCTTCCCGACGGTGCCCCGCAGGATGCGGCCACCACGCCGGAGGGATCTGGTGACACGACCGTGGAACCGGACGGTGTGAAGCCGGTCGAGGTGAAGGCCGTCGAGGTGAAGGCCGAGGCCAAGAGCAACGGCCCCGTTCCGGTGACGGAATGGGAGAACCCGCTCCGTGACCCCCGTGACCGCCGCCTCCCCCGTATCGCGGGCCCCTCGGGCCTCGTCATCTTCGGTGTCACCGGCGACCTGTCCCGCAAGAAGCTGATGCCGGCCGTCTACGACCTCGCCAACCGCGGTCTGCTGCCGCCGGGCTTCTCGCTCGTCGGGTTCGCCCGCCGCGACTGGGAGGACGAGGACTTCGCGCAGATCGTGCACGACTCGGTGAAGGAACACGCGCGCACCCCGTTCCGGGAGGAGGTCTGGCAGCAGCTCGCCGAAGGCATGCGGTTCATCCCGGGCACCTTCGACGACGACACGGCGTTCAAGCAGCTGCGCTCCGCCATCGAGGAGCTGGACGCGGCCCGGGGCACCAGCGGCAACTACGCGTTCTACCTCTCCGTGCCCCCGAAGTTCTTCCCGAAGGTCGTCCAGCAGCTCAAGAAGCACGGGCTCGCGAGCCCGCCGGAGGGTTCCTGGCGGCGCGCGGTCATCGAGAAGCCGTTCGGCCACGACCTCGAGAGCGCGCGCGAGCTGAACGCGCTCGTGCACGACGTGTTCGACCCGGAGCAGGTCTTCCGCATCGACCACTACCTCGGCAAGGAGACCGTCCAGAACATCCTGGCGCTCCGCTTCGCCAACCAGATGTACGAGCCGATCTGGAACCGGTCGTACGTCGACCACGTGCAGATCACCATGGCCGAGGACATCGGCATCGGCGGCCGGGCCGGCTACTACGACGGCATCGGTTCGGCCCGTGACGTGATCCAGAACCACCTGCTCCAGCTGATGGCGCTGACCGCCATGGAGGAGCCGATCGCCTTCGACGCCGAGTCGCTGCTGACCGAGAAGCTCAAGGTCCTCAAGTCGGTGAAGCTGCCGGAGAACCTGGGCGAGCACACCGTGCGCGGCCAGTACGCGGCGGCCTGGCAGGGCGGCGAGAAGGTGCGCGGCTATCTGCAGGAGGAGGGCATCGACCCCAAGTCGACGACCGACACCTACGCGGCCGTCAAGCTGGAGGTCGACAACCGCCGCTGGGCGGGCGTCCCCTTCTACCTGCGCACCGGCAAGCGCCTCGGCCGGCGGGTGACGGAGATCGCGGTGGTCTTCCAGCGCGCCCCGCACTCCCCGTTCGACTCGACCGCCACCGAGGAGCTCGGCCAGAACGCGATCGTGATCCGCGTCCAGCCCGACGAGGGCATGACGGTGCGCTTCGGATCGAAGGTCCCGGGTACGTCGATGGAGATCCGGGACGTCACGATGGACTTCGCCTACGGCGAGTCGTTCACCGAGTCCAGCCCGGAGGCGTACGAACGGCTGATTCTGGATGTCCTGCTCGGCGACGCCAATCTCTTCCCCCGTCATCAGGAGGTGGAAGAGTCCTGGAAGGTCCTCGACCCGATCGAGGAGTACTGGGAGACCCATGGCAAGCCCGCGCAGTACCCCTCGGGCAGCTGGGGTCCGAAGGAAGCCGACGAGATGCTCGCACGAGACGGACGGAGCTGGCGCAGGCCATGAAGATCGACCTGACCGACACCACGGCAAGCAAGATCAACAAGGCGCTCGTGCAGGGGCGCCGCGCCATCGGCACCCCCGCCGTGGGCATGGTCCTGACGATGGTCATCGTCACCGACGAAGAGAACGCGTACGACTCGATCAAGGCCGCCGAGGAGGCCTCACGCGAGCACCCCTCACGCACCCTGGTCGTCATCAAGCGACACGCCCGCACCCCGCGCGACCGCACCAACTCGCGCCTCGACGCCGAGGTCCGGGTGGGCGCCGACTCCGGTGCCGGCGAGACCGTCGTACTGCGAACCTACGGCGAGGTGTCCGACCACGCCGACTCCGTGGTCCTGCCGCTGCTGCTGCCGGACGCGCCCGTCGTCGTCTGGTGGCCGGTGGACGCCCCCAAGGTGCCCGCCAAGGACCCGCTGGGCGCCCTCGCGCAGCGCAGGATCACCGACATGTACGCCGTCGAAGCGCCCCTCACGGCCCTGGAGGCCCGCGTCAACTCCTACGCGCCGGGCGACACCGACCTGGCATGGACCCGGCTGACGCCCTGGCGCTCGATGCTGGCCGCCGCGCTCGACCAGGCCCGTACGAAGGTGATCTCGGCCGCCGTCGAGAGCGAGGCCGACAACCCGAGCGCCGAGCTGCTCGCCCGCTGGCTGGGCGCCCGGCTCGAAGTGCCGGTCGAGCGGGTCGTCACCGCCGGCCCGGTGGTGACCGCGGTGCGGCTCGGCACGGCGAACGGCGAGATCGTGATCGACCGGCCCGAGGGACCGCTGGCCACGCTGTCGCTGCCCGGGCAGCCCTCCCGCACCCTCGCACTGAAGGTGCGCAGCACTTCCGAGCTGATCGCCGAGGAGCTGCGCCGCCTCGACGCGGACGAGATGTACGCCGTCGCCCTGCGGGGCGAGAGCGGCACCAAGGAGACCCCCCGTCATGTCTGACTCCCCCAAACTCACGCGGCGTCCGGAGTGGGTGGCCCTGGAGGACCACCGCGCGGACGGTCTGCTCCACCCGCGGCTGCGTGAGCTGTTCGCCGCCGACCCCGCCCGCGCCGAGCGCTATGTCGTACGGGTCGGCGATCTGCGGATCGACTACTCCAAGCACCTGATCACGGACGAGACCCTCGCCCTCCTCCAGGAACTGGCCACCGCCACGGACGTGTTCGGACTGCGGGACGCGATGTTCCGCGGCGAGAGGATCAACGTCACCGAGGACAGGGCGGTGCTGCACACCGCCCTGCGGGCCCCGCGGAACGCGGTGATCGAGGTCGACGGGGAGAACGTCGTACCTGGCGTGCACGCCGTGCTCGACAAGATGGCCGACTTCGCCGAGCGGGTCCGCGCCGGCGAGTGGACCGGTCACACCGGCAAGCGCATCAAGAACGTCGTGAACATCGGTATCGGCGGCTCCGACCTCGGTCCGGCGATGGCGTACGAGGCGCTGCGGGCCTTCACCGACCGCTCGCTGACCGTGCGGTTCGTGTCGAACGTGGACGGCGCCGATCTGCACGAGGCCGTCCGCGACCTCGACCCGGCCGAGACGCTGTTCATCATCGCCTCGAAGACGTTCACCACGATCGAGACGATCACCAACGCCACCTCGGCACGGACCTGGCTGCTCGCCGCGCTGGAGGGCGACGAGAAGGCCGTCGCCAAGCACTTCGTGGCGCTGTCGACGAACGCCGGGAAGGTGTCGGACTTCGGCATCGACACGGCCAACATGTTCGGGTTCTGGGACTGGGTCGGCGGACGCTACTCCTTCGACTCGGCGATCGGCCTGTCGTTGATGATCGCGATCGGCCCGGACCGGTTCCGGGAGCTGCTCGACGGGTTCAGGCTCGTCGACGAGCACTTCCGTACGGCTCCCGCCGAGGCCAACGCGCCTTTGCTGCTCGGCCTGTTGGGCGTCTGGTACGGCAACTTCTTCGACGCCCAGTCGCACGCCGTACTGCCGTACTCGCACTACCTGTCCAAGTTCACCGCCTACCTGCAGCAGTTGGACATGGAGTCCAACGGCAAGTCGGTGGACCGCGACGGCGACCCGGTGGAATGGCAGACCGGTCCGGTGGTGTGGGGGACGCCCGGCACCAACGGGCAGCACGCCTACTACCAGCTCATCCACCAGGGCACGAAGCTGATCCCGGCCGACTTCATCGGCTTCGCCAACCCGGTCGACGAGCTGGAGCCCGAACTCGCCGCCCAGCACGACCTGTTGATGGCGAACTTCTTCGCGCAGACCCAGGCCCTCGCCTTCGGCAAGACGCCCGACGAGGTGCGCGCCGAGGGCGTGCCCGAGGAACTGGTCCCGCACAAGACGTTCAAGGGCAACCACCCGACGACGACGATCCTCGCGAGCGAGCTGACGCCGTCGGTCCTCGGCCAGCTCATCGCCCTCTACGAGCACAAGGTGTTCGTCCAGGGCGCGATCTGGAACATCGACTCCTTCGACCAGTGGGGCGTCGAACTCGGCAAGGTCCTCGCCAAGCGCGTCGAACCCGCGCTCACCGAAGGCGCCGACGTGCCCGGCCTCGACCCCTCCACCGCCGCCCTCGTGGCCGCGTACCGCACCCTCCGAAAGAAGTGACTGTCATGCAGCTCGGACTCATCGGCCTCGGCAAGATGGGCGGCAACATGCGCGAGCGGATCCGCCGCGCGGGCCACACGGTCGTCGGCTACGACCGCAACCCCGAGGTCTCGGACGTGAGCAGCCTCTCCGAACTCGTGAGCGCGCTCGAAGGCCCGCGCGTGGTGTGGGTGATGGTCCCCGCCGGCGCCGCCACACAGTCCACCATCGACCAGCTCGGCGAGCTCCTGGAGCCCGGCGACACCGTCGTCGACGGCGGCAACTCCCGCTGGACGGACGACGAGAAGCACGCGGAGGAACTGGCCGCCAAGGGCATCGGGTTCGTCGACGCGGGCGTCTCCGGCGGTGTCTGGGGCCTCAAGAACGGCTACGCGCTGATGGTCGGCGGCGATGCCGAGAACATCGCCAAGGTGCAGCCGATCTTCGACGCCCTCAAGCCCGAGGGTGACGCCGGCTTCGTGCATGCCGGCAAGGTCGGCGCGGGCCACTTCTCCAAGATGGTCCACAACGGCATCGAGTACGCCATGATGCAGGCCTACGCCGAGGGCTGGGAGCTCCTGGAGAAGGTCCACTCCGTCACCGACGTGCGCGAGGTCTTCCGCTCCTGGCAGGAAGGCACCGTCATCCGCTCCTGGCTGCTCGACCTCGCGGTCAACGCGCTGGACGACGACGAGCACCTGGAGAAGCTGCGCGGCTACGCGGACGACTCCGGCGAGGGCCGCTGGACCGTCGAGGCGGCCATCGACAACGCCGTCCCGCTGCCCGCCATCACCGCCTCCCTCTTCGCCCGGTTCGCCTCCCGCCAGGACGACTCCCCGCAGATGAAGATGATCGCGGCACTGCGCAACCAGTTCGGCGGCCACGCCGTCGAGTCGGCGAAGTAGCGACCATGGGCGACCTCCTGCTGGTCCGCCACGGTGAGACCGAGTGGAGCGTGTCGGGCCAGCACACCAGCTGGACCGACCTCCCCCTCACCCAGCACGGCGAGGAACAGGCCAAGTCCCTCGCCCCGCTGCTCGCAGGCCGGACCTTCGCCCTGGCCCTGACCAGCCCGCTCGGCCGCGCGATACGCACGGCGGAACTCGCGGGCGTGTACGGGGCCGTGGCCGATGCCGACCTGCACGAGTGGGACTACGGCGCGTACGAAGGCATCACGACCGTCGAGATACACCGCACCCGGCCCGACTGGTTCCTGTGGAACGACGGCGTGCCGCCCGGCTCCGACGGCCGTCCCGGCGAATCACCGGCGGAGGTGGGAGAGCGCGCGGACCGCGTGCTGTCCCGCGTCGGGCCGGCGCTCGCCGACGGCGACGTGATCCTCGTGGCACACGCCCACTTCCTGCGCGTGCTGACGGCCCGTCGGCTGGGGCTGTCCCCCGCGGACGGGCGGCTGTTCCAGCTCGCGACGGGCACCGTCAGCCGGCTGTCCACCGAACACGGGCATCCTGTGATCGCCGAGTGGAACGCCACCGGAACTTCTGCGGCGGTTCGCTAGTTTCTACATTGCTGTAGAAATCGACGAGGTCACGGTCCGCCCTCCGGGGCGGGCCGGGCCTCTCCCAACGTATGGAGCTCTCATGGCCCTGTGGGACCGCATCAAGGAGTCCGCGTCGACGATGCAGACCCAGCTCGTGGCGAAGAAGAACGATCTGAAGAGCGGTGCCTTCCGCGACGCGAGCATGGCGATGTGCGCGCTCGTCGCCGCGGCGGACGGGACGGTCGATCCCTCCGAGCGCCAGCGCGTCGCGCAGCTCATCGCCACGAACGAGGTGTTGCAGAACTTCGACGCCGACGACCTGCGCCGCCGCTTCGACGACAACCTGAACAAGCTGACCGCCGACTTCGCCTTCGGCAAGGTCAGCGTCCTCCAGGAGATCGCCAAGGCGAAGAAGAAGCCGGCCGAGGCGCGCGCCGTCATCCAGATCGGCATCGTCATCGGCGGCGCCGACGGCGACTTCGACAAGACCGAGCAGGCCGTCGTGCGCGAGGCGTGCTTCGCCCTCGACCTGCCGCCGCACGAGTTCGACCTGTAGTTCCCCACCGGCCCGGCCGTGCCACCTCTACGGCCGGGACACGTGAGGTGGCTCAGGCGCCGTGCGTCGCGCGCCTGCGCCACTTCACGTACTCCGCCCCCGGGTCGCCGGTGCGGGACCAGGGCATCCGGCTGGCGCGCACCCCCAGGGTCTTGAAGAGCGTGGCCGCGAGGTCCGGCAGACCCGCGTAGCTGGCGGCGTGCGCCAGGTAGTTGAGGTCGCGCACCTCCTCCGGCGCGGGCTGGCCGTCCGGGCGCGCGGTGATCCAGCGCTGCCAGGTACGCCGTACGTCGTCGACGGCTCCCTCATGGTTCCAGTGCCCGTCGAGGTCGACGGGCACGCCCGGCCGCCCGTTCGCCTCCTCCTGGAGAAAGCGGTACTCCTCCACGCGGGCGAACTGCACCAGGACCGGCAGCGCGCAGCCCGGCGGGGCGACGGCCGCCGCGTCACGGGCGAAGTCGTACATCAGGCCGTGGGTGCCGTGCCAGCGCGCCGAGTAGTAGCGCAGCACATGGAGGTGCCCCTCGATCGTGTAAGGGTCGCGGGCGTGCAACTCGTCCCACCAGCGGCCGAGTTCCTGGCGGCGTACCCCGGCGGCGTAGAGCCGGGCGACGGAGATGAGGCAGATCCACGGTGTGGGGTCCTCGGGGTAGGCCTCGGCACCCTGCAGACACGCCATCACCGCCCGGTCGACGCGCCGCTGCTCGACGGGTACGCGCCCGCCCGCGACGGTGGCGAGGGTGAAGGCCCTGGCCACCTCGGTCGCGGCCCGCAGCACCAGGGCGTCGGGGCTGCGCGGCTCCGCGGCGAGCCAGGACTCGACCGCCGAGTTGCCCGCGCACGCGGGCGCGAGCAGCCGGATCCGGTGGGCGCGCACGGACCATGCGGGGCCGGTCACCCGCAGCAGATCCCGCAGACCCTGCCAGCGCCCGTTGGCGATGTCCTTGCGTGCGGTGGTGAGGGGCGCGTCCCCGTAGTCGGGGTCGAAGTCGGGGGTGAAGCGGTCTCCCGGCATGGGCTCCCTCTCAAAACGTGAAGCACTGAAACCGGCCTCGGAGCCGGAGGCCGATTGCTCCACGTCCTGGGCAGCAGACTGGGGGCGATACCGTGCTGCCGCTGTCATCGGCCGACGGTCGCTCCGCAGAGGTGTTCCGCGGGTGGTGTGATGATAGCGGTGGTCATTGATGTTTCAATGTCAACTGGCGGGTAATATGCGCCGCCCGGGGACGAGCGGCGTCGTGACGCGAGTGGCGCCGTGACGCGGCCGAGGGGTCAGCGCCCCGGTCGGCGCGGCAGGTGCTGCGCGGCGAGCCGCACAGGGGCGTTCTGCGCTCCGTAGCCCCGGTAACCGCCGTCACGCTGGACGAGTTCGAAGAAGACACGGCCGACCGTCTCCGTGTAGCAGTGGCGGAACTCGCCCTCCGCGTCACGGTCGTAGAGGATGCCGAGTTCGCGGTACGTCTCCGGCTCGCCGTCGGCGAACTCATACCGTGCGGCGAGGTCGTCGTAGTAGTTCGCGGGCATCGCCAGCAGTCGGCCGCCGGCCTCGCGGAAGCGGCGGGCCGCGGTGACCACGTCGTCGGTGGCGAGGGCGATGTGCTGGGCGCGGGCGCCCTCGTCAGTGGGGGCGGGCCCGACGCCGAGCGCGATACGGACGCTGCCGTCGCCGTTGGTGACCGCGCGGCTGCGGTGCAGTCCGTACGGGTCGGCGACATCGACGCTGTCCTGTGCGCTCAGCCCGAGCACACTGCGGTGGAAGAGGGCCGCCTCGTCGAACTGGTGCCAGGGCTGGGTGAGGGCCAGGTGGTCGATGCGGGCCACGTGCTGCGGGAGTCGTTCGTGCGGGACCGGCACGAAGTCGCACGTCCACCCCGCGAGTTCGGGGTGCCCGGAGCGGTCCGTGACACAGAAGAAGAGTTCGGTGCCGTCGGGGGCGGCCACCGCGTCCAGCGGTGCGTCCTCGGGGGCGCGGCGGCGGGGCAGGACCGGGGCGAGGAGGGATTCGGCGCGCCGGGCCGCGGCGGCCGGGTCCGGGGACTCCAGGCCGACGGCCGCGAGGGAGGTGCCGTCGCGCCGGGCGGCCGGTCCGGTGTTCACGAGGACACGGGCCTCGCCCTGCTGCCAGAGATCGACGGGCTTGCTGCGGTGCCTGGCCCTGCGGGTGAAGCCGAGGGCGCCGAGGAGCGCGGTGACGGGTTCGACGTCGGGGGTGACGAGCTCGGCGAAGGCGACACCGGTCGGCACCACGGGCGCGGGCGGGACCGCGAGTCCCGTCGCCTCCTGGAGGACGAGGAGGGAGCGACGCGCGTCCACGGCGGTCGGTCCGGCCTCGGCCTGCCGGAAGACGTCGTTGAAGACCTCGAGGGAGAGCGGTCCGCGGTATCCGGCCCGCAGGACGTGTCCGAGGAACCCCGCGATGTCGAAGCCGCCCTGGCCCGGGAAGCAACGGTAGTGGCGGCTCCACTGCAGGACGTCCATCGCCATCAGGGGGGCGTCGGCCAGTTGCAGGAAGAAGATCTTCTCGCCGGGGATGTCCTCGATGCCCTTGGGGTCGCCGCCGCGGGCGAGGATGTGGAAGCTGTCCAGGCAGGTGCCGAGGGCGGGGTGGTCCGCGGCTTCGACGATGCTCCAGGCGTGGTCGTACGTACTCACATGGCGGCCCCACGCGAGCGCCTCGTAGGCGACGCGCATTCCGAAGTCCTGTGCGAGGTCCGCGAGTCGGCGCAGCTGGTCGGCCGCGAGCGCGTCGTCGTCCACGGCGAGCGGGGAGACGCTGGAGCAGACCAGGACCGTGTCGGTGCCGAGGCGGCGCATGAGTTCGAACTTGTGCCGGGCGCGGCGCAGATTGCGGGCGAACTCCTCTTCGGGCACCGCTTCGATGTCCCGCATCGGCTGGTACAGGTCGATGCTCAGACCGAGGTCCGCGGTGCGGGCCCGGATCTCCTCGGGTGCGAGGGGGCTCGCGAGCAGATCGTTCTCGAAGATCTCCACCCCGTCGAACCCGGCCCGCCCCGCAGCCGTGAGCTTCTCGGTCAGGGACCCACTGAGCGAGACAGTGGCAATGGACATACGCACGTCGATACTCCTTGGCTGTCGCTCCACATCGAGGCACGGCGAGAGCCGCCGACTCAGGCGGGCCCGCAAGGGGCGCGGGGCGGTGACAAGTGCGGCTCCGCCGCGGGGGCGGGTGCGCGATCAGCCCCCACGGCCCCGCACCCCGCCACACAACCCGAGCCGCCCCACCCATCAGGCGCCCTCAGCCACCAACACCCGCACCTGGCACACCCGCCAGCTCAGCAATGTCCGCCAGCATCCGCACGGCATCCGGCTCGCGCCCCGTGAACAGCCGAAACGCGTCCGCCGCCTGGAACACGGCCATGCCCCCGCCGTCCAGCGTCGCGCACCCCACCGCCCGGGCCGTGCGCAGCAACGCGGTCTCCAGCGGCCGGTACACCACCTCGGCGACCCACAGACCGGGATGCAGCAGCTCGGCCGGGAAGGGCAGCCCGGGATGGGCCGCCATCCCGGTGGGCGTCGCGTGCACCACCCCGTCGCCGCGGCCGAGCAGCCCCCCGAGCGCGTCCGGCGTCGCGGCCGCCGCCCGCCCCGCACCGAAGTGCCGGTTCAGCCCGGCGGCGAGATCCGCCGCCCGGTCCGGCATCGCGTCCACGACGGTGACGTGCCCCGCGCCCAGCGTCAGCACGGCGTGGGCGACGGCCGCCCCCGCCCCGCCCGCACCCAACTGCACGACCCGCTCCAGCGGGACATCGGGCAGCCCGCGCGCGAAGGACGCGGCGAACCCGGTGACATCGGTGTTGTGCCCGACCGCGCGGCCCCCCTCGAAGACGACGGTGTTGACCGCGCCGAGGGCCGCCGCCTGCGGAGCGAGCTCGTCGAGGTGGTCGATGACCAGTTGCTTGCAGGGGTGCGTGATGTTCAGCCCGTCGAAGCCGAGGTCCCGCGCGGCCCGTACGAGATCGCCCACCGCCTCCGGCCCGACGCCGAGCACGTCGATGTCGATCAGCCGGTACAGACAGCGCAGTCCCTGCCGGTCGGCCTCCCGCTCGTGCAGCGCGGGGCTGAGCGAGGGGCCGATGCCGGAACCGATGAGGCCGACGAGATACGTGTCCATGGTCACGGCGGACCTCCTGAGCGCTCACTAATGTACGAACTAGTACGTTAGCTATATCAGCATCCCGAGCTCGCGGGAAGGCCCGCCCCGGAACTCGGGACCACGGCGGCAGACCCTGCTTCTACAATCGCGGGCACTGACCCCCTCGCCCGAAGGAAGCCGATGACCAGCGTCGAAGAACCTGCCCGGCCCGTCGGGCGCATCCGCGACGCCGCCCGGACCAAGGCCGAGATTCTCGACGTGGCGACCCAGGAGTTCTCCCGTGCCGGCTTCGCCGGTGCCCGTGTCGACGAGATCGCCGCCCGCACCCGCACCACCAAGCGGATGATCTATTACTACTTCGGCGGCAAGGAGCAGCTGTTCACGGCCGTTCTGGAGCGCGCGTACTCCGCGATCCGGATGGCCGAACAGGAGCTGGACGTCGAGCACTTGGACCCGGTCGCGGCCATCCGCAGGCTCGCCGAGCTGACCTTCGACCACCATGAGGCGCATCCGGACTTCATCCGGCTGGTCAGCATCGAGAACATCCACGAGGCGGAACACATAGCGGCGTCCGAGGAACTCGGGAAGATCGGTTCGCCCGCGCTGGAGGTGATCCGCCGCATCCTGGAGACCGGCCGGAAGTCGGGCCTGTTCACGGCCGACGTCGACGCCGTGGACCTGCACGCGATGATCAGCTCGTTCTGCTTCTTCCGGGTCTCCAACCGGCATACCTTCGGCGCCCTCTTCGGCCGCGACCTGGTCGCCCCCGACCAGCGGGAGCACTACCGGACCATGCTCGGCGACATGGTCATCGCCTATCTGACGGCGGACCGCACGGAGGACTGAGAACGGCAGGACCGTCACCCCCCTCTCCGTGCCCCGCTCCGGGGCCGGGGCGGGGCACGGCCGGGAAAGATCCTTCAGTACGACCTCTTGACACCCGGGAAACGTGGGCGCACCATCCGTAGCCATCCGCTACTAACTATCCAGTGGGTTAATTAGCCGGACACGCCACGTTGAGCAGACCTCCCACCGTCGAGCAGACTCGTCGCATCCGGCACGGCCGACCCGTACACCCCCAGGGCCCCGGCACCACACCCCTCCGTCACTCCCGTCCCCGGAGTTCCCTCGAAGGAGCACGCCGTGTCTGTCCCCGCCGTCCCGCTCGACGCGCCACCCGGCCAGCCCCGGAAGGCCGCCATGGCCGCCTGGATCGGCAGCGCCCTGGAGTACTACGACTTCTTCATCTACGGCAGCGCCGCGGCCCTGATCTTCCCGAAGGTCTTCTTCGACGAGTCAGACCCGGCCACCGCGACCCTCCTCTCACTGGCCACGTTCGGCGTCGCGTACGCGGCCCGCCCGGTCGGCGCGCTCTTCCTCGGCCACTTCGGCGACCGGGTCGGCCGTAAGAAGATCATGGTCTTCACCCTGCTCCTGATGGGCCTGTCGACGTTCCTCATCGGCTGTCTGCCCACTCGCGCCCAGGTCGGCGGCCTCGCCCCGGTCCTGCTGGTGCTCTGCCGCGTCCTCCAGGGCATCTCCGCGGCCGGTGAGCAGGCGAGCGCCAACTCCATGACGCTGGAGCACGCGCCGCCCCACCGCCGGGGCTTCTTCACCAGCTTCACCCTCAGCGGCACCCAGGGCGGCCAGCTCCTGGCGACCCTGGTGTTCCTGCCGGTCGCCGCGCTGCCCGAGGACCAACTGCTCTCCTGGGGCTGGCGCGTGCCGTTCTGGGCGAGCGTCGCGGTCGCCGTGGTCGGCTATGTCATCCGCCGCACGCTCCAGGAGACGCCGGCCTTCACCCAGCAGGTCGCGAGCGAGGGCGTTCCCAAACTGCCGCTCCTCGTGCTCCTCCGCGAGTACTGGGCGGACGTCCTGCGGGTCGTCGCGGGCGCCCTGATCGCCTCGGTCAGCACGATCTTCACGGTCTGGGCGCTGGCGTACGGCACGAGCGACTCGGTCGGGCTGTCGCGCACGCAGATGCTGTGGGTGGGCGCGCTCGCCAACATCGTGGCCCTCGGCGCGATCCCCGCCTGGGCCACGCTCTCCGACCGGATCGGCCGCCGTCCGGTCTTTCTGATCGGCGCCGCGGGCAGCGCCGTGCTGATGTTCGCCTACCTGTGGGCCCTCTCGACCGGCTCGTACCCCCTCGTCCTCCTCTTCGGCATCCTCGCCTTCGGTGTCGTGTACAGCGCGGCCAACGGTGTCTGGCCGTCCTTCTACGGCGAGATGTTCTCCACCCGCGTCCGGCTCTCCGGTATGGCGATCGGCACGCAGATCGGCTTCGCCGTCGCCGGGTTCGCGGTCACCTTCGCCGCGCAGATCGCGGGCCCGGGCGGCGACGACTGGTCGTCCGTGGCGCTGTTCACCGCGGCGCTGTGCGTCCCGCCGGTGCTCGCCGCGCTCACCGCCCGCGAGACGCACACGGTGCCGACGGAGGAGCTGGGCGAGCGGGCGCCCCAGGACGCCGCGAAGCGCGAGGCCGTGACCGCCTGACCGCCCGACCGGGGGCACGGTTGACAGCTGACGTTTTCGGCAAGAAGATCGCCCGGAACAAGCGGAAAGAAACAGCGCGGTCACACAGAGCCACTCCGCGCACCCCGGCCGGGTTCAGGGGCGGCCGGTGTGCGCGGAGATCCCTCAGCGTCCGCGGGGGATGCCGTACGCGCGCTCCACGTGGAGCCGTAGGACGAGCCGACCGTCGCTGACCATGGCGGCCCGGTAGTCGTCCCAGTCGGGGTGCTCGCCCCGGACGGCCCGGTAGAGCCGCACCAGTTCCTCGACGGTCTCGTCGTGCGGGTCCCGGGCGACGGGAGTGAGCTCGGCGGTGCCCTCGGCGACCGTGTACGCCCATCGGTCCTCGGCCGTCACATGGTAGGAGGCCCGCGGGTCCCGGCGCAGATTGCGGGTCTTGGCGCGGTCGTCAGTGACCGAGACCCGGACGATCCGCTCGTCGGGATCGTAGGCGTGGTTCACGTTGGACAGCTGGGGCCGGCCGTCCTTCTTGAGGGTGACCAGCACTCCGCCGTCGCACTCGGAGAGCAGCTTGAGCAGCGTGTCCTGCGTCGCGTCCTGAGTCATGTATCGCTCAACCCCGGGGAACGCATGGCCATTCCCGTCACGTAGACACCGTCTACCAAAATAGTAGACAGTGTCTACGGGTACTGGTAGACAGGGTCCATGAGTGAAGCGGACACCGGGCTGCGGGCCCGGTTGATCGAGGTGGGCGTGGACCTGGTGACCACGCAGGGCGCGCAGGTTCTGACCCTGCGGGAGATCGCCCGTCGCGCGGGCGTCTCCCACGGCGCCCCGCGCCGCTACTTCCCGACCCATCTGGAACTGCTCTCCGCCATCGCGCGCCGGGGCTTCGCCGACCTGGGGACCCGGGCGACGGAGGCGCTGGGCGACGGAGGGGCGAGTCCCCGCGCCCAGCTCACGACGCTGGGGAGGGTCTATCTCGATTTCGCCTTCACTCAGCCCGGGATGTACGAGCTGATGTTCCGTCATGATCTCTTGGAGAGTGGGACCTTGGGGCTCCGGGAGACCAGTCTGCCGCTGTTCGGCGTCCTGGTGGACCTGGTCGGCCGGGCACGCCCCGAGGCCGACGCCGCGCTCGTCGCGGGCGCCCTCTGGGCGAACCTGCACGGGATCGCCCAGCTGTGGGGCTGGAGCAGCCTCCAGCTCGCCACGGGAGCCACCGACTTCGCAGCCCTGTTGGATGCCGCGCTGGACGCGCACCTCGGGCCGGAGGAGCGGTGACCCCCTCGGCGCGGCGCCGTCTCACACTGACCAACAGCGTCGTCGGGGCCGTGATCGTCGCGCTGGACGGAACCGTCCTCACCGTCGCTCAGCCCACGCTGCGGCGCGACCTGGACGCGTCGTTCGCGCAGGTGCAGTGGACCAGTACCGGCTATCTCATCGCGGTGGCCAGTCTGTTGGTGTTCGCGGGGCGACTCGGGGACCGCTACGGCCACCAACAGGTCTTCGCCGTGGGGATGGTGGGGTTCGGGGCGACGTCGGCGGGGATCGGGCTGACGCCCGACATCGGCTGGGTGATCGGACTGCGGGTCGCCCAGGGCGTCTTCGGCGCACTGTCGCAGCCCGCCACCCTCGGGATGCTGCGCGCCGCCTACCCGCCCGACCGGCTCGGCATGCCCATCGCGCTGCGCACCAGCGCCATCGGTCTCGCGGCCGCCGCGGGTCCCCTCCTCGGCGGGGCGCTGGTCACCCAGCTGGGCTGGCGGGCCGTCTTCTTCCTGAACGTCGTACCCGCGCTCGTCATGGCCGCCCTGGCCCTGACCGTCCGGGACGCGCCCCGGGTCAGAGGCTCGGCGGCCGGACTCGACGTGCCCGGCGCGACGCTGCTCGCGGTGGCCCTGGTCGCCCTGGTGCGCACGCTCGTCGTGCTGCCCGAGACCGGCCGGCTCACGGAGACCGTGCTCGGTCCGGTCGTGGCGACGGTCGCGGCAGCCGCGTTCGTGCGGCACGAACGGCGCGCGGCGAGCCCGCTCGTGCCGCCCGGCCTGCTCGGCTCCCCCACGGTCGGCGCGGCGCTCGGCACCCTCGTGTGCGCCTCCGCGGCGCTGTTCGGCACGCTCTTCGTCAGCACCTACTACCTTCAGGACGTGCTCGGCCTCGACCCGCTCCAGAGCAGTCTGCGTGCGCTCCCGCTGGCCGTGATGATGGTGCTGGGCGCGCCGGTCTCCGCCGTACTGCTGCGCCGCTACGGCCCGCGCCGCACGACCGGGACCGCGATGCTGCTGCTCCTCCTCGGCGTCCTGCTGCTGTCCCGGCTCGACCGCGCCTCGACGGACCTGGCGATCGGCGCCGGATTCCTGCTCCTGGGCGCGGGGTTCGTCGCGGTGATGGTGAGCGCGACGGCCGTCGTCGTGCGCTGCTCGTCCGCCGGGTCGGCCGGGGTGGCGGGCGGGCTCCAGCAGACCGCGATGAACGTCGGACCGACGGTGGGGGTGGCCGTCGCGACCACGCTCGTCGGCCTGGCCGGCGTCGACATGGGCCCCTCGCTGACCGTCCTCGCGGCCCTCACGGCGGTCGGCGCGCTGTCGGCGCTGCGGCTCCCGGGCCGCGGCGACGCACCGGTCGCCGAGCGGCGACCCGCCGGTCACCCACCCAGCGACGCCGCCCGCGAAGTCCGTACGAGACGATGAGGGCGAGCGAGACGATGAGGACGAGCGAGTCCGAGAGCCGCAGTCCGGAGGAGAACCATGGGACATCTGCGACAAGAGGTCGAGCCGCGCGAGGCCGGCCTCGATCCGAAGGCGCTGGCCCGCCTGGACCAGCACTTCTCCCACCTGGTCGACGACCTCCGGCTGCCCGGCTACCTCGTGTCCGTGTCCCGGCACGGCCGGGTCGCGCACCTCACCACGTACGGCCACCGCGACCGCGAGGCCCGACTCCCCGTCGAGACCGACACCTTGTGGCGGATCTACTCGATGACGAAGCCGGTCACCTCGGTCGCCGCGCTGATGCTCCTGGAGGAGGGACGCTTCCGGCTCGACGACCCCGTCGCCCGTTTCCTCCCCGCCTTCGCCGACCCCCGGGTGTACGTCAGCGGGTCGGGCGCCGACATGAAGACCCGCCCGGCCGCGCAACCCCTCCTGATCCGGCACCTGTTGACCCACACCTCGGGTCTGACCTTCGGCTTCTACCACTCCCACCCCGTCGACGCGCTCTACCGCGACGCCGGTCTGGAGTCGTCGGTGGCACCGGGCGCGGACCTGGCCGGGACCTGCGACGTGTACGCGGGCCTGCCCCTGCAGTTCGAGCCGGGCACCGAGTGGAACTACTCGGTCTCCACCAATGTGCTCGGCCGTCTGATCGAGGTGGTGTCGGGGCAGGACCTCGACGAGTTCCTCGCCGAGCGGATCTTCGGGCCGCTGGGGATGACGGACGCCGGGTTCTGCGTCACCGACGAGCAGTCCGGGCGGCTCGCCGAGCTCTACGGCGAGGACGCCGAGGGCCGCATCACCCCCATCGCCGGGCTCCCCCTGCACGGCCGCCCGCGCTTCCTCTCCGGCAGCGGCGGCATGGTGGCCTCCGCGTACGACTACCACCGCTTCATGGAGATGCTCCGCCGTCGCGGCGAACTCGACGGGGCCCGGCTGCTGAAGCCGGAGACCGTGGACACGATGGCCGCCAACCACCTCCCGGGCGGCGCCGACCGCCGCACCTTCGGCAGCGCGCTGCACCGCGAGCCCGGCAACGCGGGGCTCGGCTTCGGACTCGGGGTATCCGTCGTGGTGGACCCGGAGATCACCCGGTCGCCGTCCAGCGAGGGCGCGTTCGGCTGGAGCGGGGTCGCCAGTACGACCTTCTGGGTCGACCCGCGCCACGACCTGACCGTGCAGTTCTACACCCAGGTCCGCCCGACCTCGTCCCACTCGATCTATCCCGAGCTCAAGCGGCTCGTGCACGAGGCCGTGCTCGACTGAGCCCGGCTACCCCGCGCGCAGGGTGAAGGGCACTCCCTCCCGGGCGAGTTCGGCCAGCCACCGCTCGGAGCGCTCCGCCGTCTCCGCGGCGCGGGCGAGCCCCGGCGGGAGCGAACCGTCCAGGATGTGGCGGACCCCGAGGGCGAGCGTGCGGGAGACACAGCGGGCCATGGCGCTCTCCTCGGCGGTGCCCACGAGGTCGAGGAGACAGCGCCCCGACCAGGTCGCGCCGGAGCCGCCGCGCACGTCGAGACAGACGGCGAGGACGACCCGGTCACGGTCCGCGTCGGTGGTCGGATAGGTCCTGGCCAGCTCCTGGGCGAGGGCCGTGATCCGCCGGTCGTCGCCCGCCTTCAACTCCTCGAAGACCGCGTCCCAGGCCCGCAGCCAGCCGTCGAGGCGCAGGGTGCCGCGCACGAAGGTCTCCGGCTTCCAGGTGCCGGGAAGCCCGTACTGCTCGACGAAGGGCACGCTGTCGCGGTTCGGGTAGACCTCGAAGGCCTCGCCGTCGATCAGGTGGGGGCGGGTGGCCTCCCAGGGGCGGTCGGCGGTGGTCTCGGCGCCGTCCTCGACATAGCGGGCGGGCGAGCGCAGAGCGTTGAGCACGCCCGCGGGCGCCCAGCTGAAGCGGTACTTGAAGTCGTTGGGCACGGCGGGGATGCCGCCGCAGTACGAGGTGAGGCGGTACGAGGCGGCCGCCCCGGCGCCGATCTCGGCCTCGGCCCGGGCGATCAGACTGTGCGCGAAGAGGTGGTCGATGCCCGGGTCGAGCCCGCACTCGGTCAGCACCACCACTCCCGCCGCCTCGGCCGCGGGCACCTGGTCGAGGACCGCGTCCGACACATAGCTGGAGCAGGCGAAGTGGGCGCCGCGCTCGACACAGACGGCGAGCAGCGGGGCGTGTTCGGGCGCGGGCAGCATGGAGACGACGACGTCTCCGGGGGCGAGCTCGGCGGCGAGCGCCTCCCGTGTGTACGCACGGGGCTCGGCCCGCCCGGTCAGACCCAACGCCTGAAGGCTGCGCGCGGCACGCTCCTCGGTGCGTTGCCACAGGCGTACGCCGTCGGCGGCGTCGCAGGTCGCGGCGAGACCGCTGCCGGTGGACAGGCCCGCGCCGATCCAGTGGACGGTGCCACTCGCGGACGTCACCTCAGACATCACGCGCCTCCCCTTCCTCTGCTTTCTCGACGTGCTCTGCTTTCTCGGCTTCCTCAGCCACCCCGGCATCCTCGGCTTCCTCGGCCTCAAGGGCGCGGCACGCCTCGTGGAAGCGGTCCAGACAGCGCCCCCACGGTCCGCCGACCCCGAACTCCAGCAGCTGGGGCAGCAGCGACGCCGAGAAGTCGACGCTCGCCTCCAGCGGCAGCAGCGACGGCAGATTGTCGATGGCGATCAGGTCGAGGGCGGGCCGCTCGCGGATGCGGCGGGCGGGGTGCGCCCAGTCCGTCGTGGTGTCGTAGATCGGCAGCACGTTCAGCGGGGAGCCGACGTCGCAGGTGACGTCGCACAGGGTGCGCAGCCGGCGGCCGGGCTCATCGAGGTCCCTGTCCGTGAGGAAGGGCGGGATCGGCCGGGTGGTGAGCACGGTGTTGACCATCAACTCGTGCGCCAGCAGCGCCGGTCGGTCCAGCTCACGGGTCTCGGCGAGATCCCAGCAGGTGGGCTCGACCCCGGCCACGCCCAGCGCCACCCGGGCACCCCGGCCGCTGCGGCCGAGCGCGCCGATGACGAGGGCACGCAACTCCCCTACCTCCGAGGCGAGTTCGGCGTCCAGCTCCTCCTTCGACATGGGCCGCAACGGGGCCTTGAGGCTGCCCCGGTGGTGCAGCACCGCCAGGGCGGCGCCCAGGTATCCGGCCCAGTAGCCGAACGCGGCGAGCCTGCGCCCGTCGTCGTGCACCAGGTACTCGATGTCCAGCAGGGCCCCGCCCCCGGCGAGGAACCTGCGGAGCAGCGCCGCTGCCCCCGGCTGCCGCTTGTAGGCATGTCCGAAGAAGACATGGCGATGTGTCAGGGCCGGTGGCCCGTCGGGGAGTTCCTTCAGACCCACGACGACCGTTTCGGGCGGCGCCGACACCCAGGAGCCTGCCTTCGCGACCCGGCAGCCGGCGTCCTCGTACGCCTCGATGGGAAAGACCCGCTGCGGCGACTCCTCGACCGTGAGCGTCACGCCGCTTTCCACGAGCCGTCGGGCGTCCGAGGGCACGATCGGGGTACGCCGTTCGGTCGTACGGATCTCGTGGCGCAGCCACAAGTGGAGTTCGGTCATACGAGGTTGACCTCCGGGCGCGGGGCGTCGGCGGTGAAGCGCTCGACGCTCAGGGGGCTGATGTCGACGAAGGGTACGCGGCCCAGGTACAGATCACGGATCACCTCGCCGACCGCCGGTCCCTGGAGGAAGCCGTGGCCCGAGAACCCGGTCGCGTACAGGAAGCGTGCGCACGAACGCGCCTCGCCGATCAGGGCGTTGTGGTCGGGAGTGATCTCGTACAGGCCCGCCCAGCCGCCCGTCCGGCGCAGGTCGAGCAGGGCCGGGGCACGGCGCTCCATCGCCTCGGACAGACGGGGGATCCAGCGGTCGTGGGGAGTGGTGGCGAAACCGGGGATCTCGTCGGGGTCGGACATGCCGAGGAGGAGGCCCGGGCCCTCGCTGTGGAAGTAGAGGCTGGTGGCGAAGTCAATGGTCATGGGGAGGTCGGGCGGCAGGCCTGGGACGGCTTCGGTGACGGCGATCTGGCGGCGCAGCGGTTGCACCGGCAGGTCCACGCCCACCATCGCGCCGACCGCCCGCGACCAGGCACCGGCCGCGCAGACGACCGTGTCGGTGGCGATCCGCCCTTGGCTGGTGACGACCGCGGTGATCTCGCCGCCGCGGGTCTCGATGCCGGTGACCTCGCGGTGCCGCAGCACGGTCGCGCCGTACCGGCGGGCCCCGGCCGCGTAGCCCTGCACGACGGACTCGGGCGTGCAGTGCCCGTCGTCCGGGGAGAAGGCCGCCGCCAGCAACCCGTCGGTGGTGATCAGCGGGGACAGCCGCTGGGCCTCGGCCGGGTCGATCAGACGGCTGGGCACCCCGAGCGCGTTCTGCCGCCGTACGCCGTCCTCGAAGGCGGCGACCTCCTCGGGCGTGGAGAGCAGGAACAGATAGCCGACCCGGCGCAGCCCGATGTCCTGGCCCGGCTCCGCACCGAAACGGGCGAACGCCTCCAGACTCCGGGCACCCAGCTGGATGTTCAGCTCGTCGGAGAACTGCGCCCGGACCCCGCCCGCGGCCCGCGAGGTGGACCCGGAGGCGAGTTCGTCGCGCTCGACGAGCACCACGTCCGGTACACCGGCCCGGGCCAGGTGGTAGGCGATGCTCGTGCCCATCACCCCGCCGCCGATGACGACGACCCGCGCGCTGCCGGTCATCGGCGCGCCTCCCGGGCACGAGCGGCCGCGATCACGGCCCAGGCCGCGGCGGCGTCCTGGATGCCGAGCCCGACGCTGTTGTAGAAGACGATGTCGTCGGGGTGGGTGCGGGCCGGGTGGCTGCCGGTCAGGACGCCGCCGAGCGGGATCAGGTCGGCGCGGGTGAGCACTCCCTGCCGCAGCGCGTCCACGATCGGTCCGGCGTGCTCCGCCGCCGTCTCCGGGTCGTCGACCACGACCGCCGCCGCCCGCCGTACGACCTCCGTGTCGACCTCGCTGCGGGTGGGCTCGAAGGAGCCGACGCTGACGACCGCGCACCCGGGCGCCAGCCACGCGCCCCGTACGACGGGTGTGCTGCTGAGCGTGCAGGCGGCGACCATGGGCAGGCCCGCGACGGCTTCCTCCGGCGTGTCGACGGCCTTGGTCGCGACCCCGAGTTCCGTCGCGAGGCGCCGCGCGGCCCGCGCCCGTCGGGCCGGGTTCGGGCTCCACACCCGTACGGACCTGAGGTCCCGCACCCGGGCGACGGCCCGCGCGTGGGCGAGGGCCTGGGTGCCGGAGCCGAGAAGGCCCAGCTCCGCGCTGTCGGCGGTGGCCAGCGCGTCGAGGGCGACAGCGCTCGCCGCGGCGGTGCGCAGGGTCGTGACCGCCGTACCGTCCATGACGGCGGCGAGTTGCCCGGTCACCGGATCGAGCGCGTTGATCACGGCGTGCACGGTCGGCAGCCCGGCCGCCGTGTTGGCCGGGTTGACACTGCCGAACTTGGCGACGGCCCCGGTGTCGGCGGACAGCCTGGCGAGGTAGGCGAAGACGACGCTGTCGTCGAATCGGCTGGGGTGCATGATCTTGCCGGGGAGCTCGGCGGTGCCGTCACCGAGCGCGGTGAACGCCGCGCGCTGCGAGGCGATCGCCGCATCGGTGTCCAACAGCTCCGTCACCCGGTCCCGGGAGAGGTACAGGACGTCGTCGGTCATTCCTAGTACCTTTCCCCGCGCGCACCTCTCTCACCACAGCCGACGCCTCCGGGTGACGCCCTCGGGCGCCCGCGCTCAGGAGGAGTGGGAGACCACCACGTCCAGATGCGGCAGGAAGTGGTCGAGGCGCTCCCGCTTGGTGCGCAGATAGGTGATGTTCTGCGGGCACGGCGGTATGAGCAGCGGGACCTGCTCGGCGACCTTGATGCCGTTGCGCTGGAGCGACTCCCGCTTGCGCGGGTTGTTCGAGAGCAGGCGTACGGAGCGGACGCCGAGGTCGTGCAGGATGTCCGCCGCGACGCGGTAGTCACGGGCGTCGACCGGGAGGCCGAGGGCGACATTGGCCTCGACGGTGTCGAGGCCCTCCGACTGGAGCTTCATCGCCTGCAACTTCGCGAGCAGGCCGATGCCGCGGCCCTCGTGGCCGCGGAGGTAGACGAGGACGCCACGGCCCTCCGCGACGATGGCGCGCAACGCGGCGGCGAGCTGGTCACCGCACTCGCAGTGGGTGGAGCCGAAGGCGTCCCCGGTGAGGCACTCCGAATGGAGCCGGGTGAGGACACCTTCCTTCGTGGCGGCTTCCCCGCTGTTGCTGAGATCGCCGACCTCCCCGTATACCAGGGCCACTTGCTCCTCTCCGCGATCGTGATCCAGGAAGCCGACCGCCTGGAAGTCGCCGTACACGGTGGGCAAAGGGGCATTCACGACTCGTTCGACACCTGTGAGGCGTGCGGTCCCGGCGAGTACTCCAAAGTTATCTGTCATGATCTGGTTCCTAAGCAGAGTCGAAAGCAGCGTCGAAAGGCCGTGAGACATGAGTGGTTCGGGAACGCGCTCGGCGGTATCCGGTCTGTTGCCGGCGGACACCACGGAGGATGTACGCGAGCGGGGGGCCGGTGTCGCCCGTGAGGTCGCCGTGCTTCCCGTCGGGAGTTTCGAACAGCACGGTGCCTACCTTCCGTTGGCGACGGACACCCTGGTCGCGTGCGCCGTCGCGGAACGGATCGCCGCCGCTCATCCGGTCCATCTCCTTCCTCCGGTGACGATCTCCTGCTCGCACGAGCACGCGGCCTGGCCGGGTACCGTCAGCATTTCCGCCGTCACCCTGCACGCGGTGGTGCGGGACATAGCCGCGTCGCTGCGCCACTCCGGCGTCGACACCCTGGTGCTGGTCAACGGGCACGGCGGAAATTACGTGCTCGGCAATGTGGTTCAGGAATCCGTCGGCACCGGTACACGTATGGCGCTTTTCCCGGCCATGGAGGACTGGGAGGCGGCGCTGGAACGGGCAGGTGTGGAGACCTCGTTGCTCACCGATATGCATGCCGGTGAAATCGAGACCTCCATTCTTCTGCACACGCATCCTGAATTGGTCCGGCCCGGTTACGAGACCTCTGACTTCGTCGCCGACGACCGGCGTCATCTGCTCACCCTCGGAATGGCCGGCTATACCGAGTCCGGCGTCATCGGCCGTCCCTCGAAGGCGTCCGCCGAGAAGGGGAAGGAGCTCCTGGCGGGGCTGACCGAGGCCTTCGGGGCGTACTTCTCCTTGGTGACGGAGAAGACACTGCCCACGGCCTCCGACGCGGCCCCGGCCAAGGGGACTTCCGGAGCGTGAACTTCGGCGGTCTCTGACGCTCGGCATTGATCGTGCCCTCCTGCGTTCTCCTGCCGGGGGCGCCGCAGCGCCGCGAACCACCGGACGACCAGGACCGCGACGCCGGGCAGGGCGGCGGTGAAGCTGAGCACTCCGTAGATCACCGCGACGCTCAGGCCCATGCCGGCACCCAGCCCGGCGGCGCCGAAGGCCCAGGCCATGACGCCTTCCCTGGGGCCCCAGCCGCCGATGTTCAGCGGCAGGCCCATGGCGAGCAGGGCCAGCAGGGCGAGCGGCAGCAGTACGGCGGCGGAGGCGTGGGATCCGGCGACGCGGGCGGCGAGCAGGAACATCGCGAGATGTCCCGCCAGCACCACGACCGACGAGATGAGCACGCCCGGCCAGTTGCCGCGGGCGAGCAGCGCGCCGCGCGCCTCGGTGAGCGCGGCGCGGACGGCTCCGTAACGCCGGGACGGGCCGGACCGGGCCCTGCCCCTGCGGACCGCGCCCGCCGTGACGACTCCGCACACCGAGACGATCGCCAGGATCAGGGCGAGTTGGCGGGCGTCCGCGAGGACCGGTGACGGGAAGGTGAGCAGGACCACCGCGCCGACGGCCACCAGGACCGCCTGGCCCGCGGTCCGCTCGAGGACCACGGCGCGTACGCCGCGGCCGACGTCCCCGGTGCTCTGGCCGTGTCGTACCGCGCGGTGCACATCGCCGAGGACACCGCCGGGCAGCGCCGCGTTCAGGAACAGCGCGCGGTAGTAGTCCGCGACGGCGCCGCCCAGCGGCAGCCGGATCCGCAGTCCACGTGCCACCAGGCACCAGCGCCAGGCGCTGAACACGGTGGTCAGCAGACCGAGCCCCAGCCCTGCCAGCAGGGTCGGGCCGTCGACCCGCCGCAGGCCGTCCAGGAAGACACCGGTACCGAGCCGCCAGAGCAGCACACCGAGGATGAGGACACCCACGACGGAACCGATGTGCGTGCGCAGGGAGCCCCCCTTGCGGCGGGCGGGGGTCGGGGGCGTCTCGGCATCGACGTGAACCGCGCCGGGGCGGGAACGGGGGAACTCCGTCGCGCCGCGGGCCGGCGCCACGTTCGGCTCGCCCTCGGCGCGCGGCTCACCCGCCACGCCACCGGTCGGTGCCGTGTCCGCCGGACCGACGTCGCCGCGCACCGAAACCGGGTCCGCGTGGACCCGGACAGCGGTCACCGCACCGCGCGGGCTGGAGGGGCCCGCGTCCACGCCGACCGCCTCCGCCGTCCCCGCCCCGGCGCTCACACCGCACCGCCGGTCGGCCGCGGCAGCGCCAGTACGTCGCTGTGGTGGACCTGTACGTGCAGTTCACCCGCGGCGCAGGCGGCGAGGCGGGACTGCAGATACGACTCTGCACGGGCGGCCAGCGCGGGCTGCTCCTCGACGGCCGCACCGACCCAGCCGCGCAGCCACTCCGCCGTGAGGTCGGCCTCGTCGGCGCCGAGCCGCCAGGGGCTCGGATGCACCCGTACCGTCGCGCCGTGCCGGTCGAAGGCCTCGCAGGCCGCCGTGATCGCGTCGGGGCCGAGCAGTTCCCCGCGCCGCTGGTGGGCGTTGAACGCCTCGGCGAACTCGGCGTCCAGCGGATCGGCCGGTGTGAACTCGACGCGCCCCACGACGGAGAGCGTGAGCAGGGCCGGCACCCCGGCGCCCGCGCAGGCCGCCGCGAGCCGGTCGATCTCCTCCCGGGTCAGCACGTCGAGCAGGGCGGACGCCGTCACCAGGGACGCCCCGGTCAGCGCGTCCGCGGTCAGCCGGCCGATGTCACCGCGCTGGGTGGTGACCGTCACCCGGCTGCCGTCGGCGGCCGCGCGCGGTGCGCCCACGGTCGCGAAATGCAGGAGATAGGGGTCCCGGTCGTGCAGGATCCAGTGCTGGGCGCCGTCGAGCCGGGGGGCGAGCCAGCGGCCCATGGAGCCGGTGCCGCAGCCGAGGTCGTGGATCACCAGGTCGCCGCCGCGGCCCGGCCGGTTCGCCAGCCGGATGCGCAGCGGGTCGAGCAGTTCGGGCGCCCGTGCGGCGGCGTCCGCGGGCTCCCGCAGCTGGAGCCACTGGGGGGCGTAGCGGGGCACGTCGTCGTCGGGCGCGCTCGCGCGCTGCCCCGGAACCCCGGACACACCACCCTGCACGCCCACCTCCGACACGCCCTGTTCCGGAACTCCCGACGGAGTCGCAGTCATACTCATGCCGCCCTCCGAGGCTGCTGCGGGAGACGTCCCAGCACACCGGCCAGGCTGCGGGCGGTGGTCGCCCAGCCGTCCAGTGCGGCCCGGCGACTGCGCGCGGCGGCCTTCAGCCGGCGGCGCACATCGGCCTCGCCGAACCAGCCGCGCAGTTCCACGGCGAGCGCCGCCGGGTTCTCCGGGGGTACGAGGATGCCGGGGACCCCGCCGTCGGGCGCGCGCCCGACCGCCTCGGGGAGCCCGCCCACGTCGATCGCCAGCACCGGGATCCCGCGCGCGAGCGCCTCGGTGACGGCCATGCCGTACGTCTCGGCGTAGGAGGTGAGGACCATGAGGTCGGCCGCCGCGTAGCTCGCGTCGAGTTCCGCGCCCGCCTGCGGTCCCGCGAGGTGCAACCGGTCGCCGAGTCCGTACTTCTCGATCAGGCCGCGCAGCTGGGCGACGTACGTCGGGTCCTGGGTGAGTCCGCCGACGCAGACGCAGCTCCAGGGCAGGTCGGTGACGGTGGCGAGGGCCTCGATCAGCCGGTGCTGGCCCTTGCGCGGGGTGACCGCGGCGACGCACAGCAGCCGGGAGACGCCGTCGGTGCCGGAGGCGAGGGGCGCGATGTCGGCGCCCGGGGCGGCGACATGGACCCGTTCCGGGGCGAGCCCGTGGTGGGCGACCAGCCGGCGGACGGCCCAGTCGCTGGTGGCGACGACGGCGGACACCGCCCGCAATGTCGCCCGTTCCTTCGCGTCCAGCTCGGCGGCCACGGCGGGCGCGAGCCCGGTCTCGTCGCCGAGCGGCAGGTGCACCAGGACGGCGAGACGCAGCCGTTCGGCCTCGGGGACGATGATCTCGGGGACGCCGCAGGCGACGAGCCCGTCGAGGAGGACGACCGAGTCGTCCGGGAACTCACTGAGCGTGCGGGCCAGCTCCGTACGGGCGGAGGCCGACGGCCGGGGCCAGCTGCCCGCGACGGCGTGCTTGTGGACCTGCCAGCCGAAGCCGGGCAGGTCGAGGCAGAGCCGCCGGTCGTAGGCGTTGCCGCCGCTGGGCGCGGACGTGTCGTCGACACCGCCCGGCATCACGAAGTGCACGGAGCGCAGGGACATGGGGATGATCTCGGCGTTCTTGAGAGCCGTGTGCTGCACGGGCACGTAGTTCAGGGAAGCCGGGTCGCCGTTCGCCGCCGCCTGGCCGGACTTCGCAGACGCCTGGCCGGTCTTCGGGGACGCCTGGCCGGTCTTCGGGGACGCCTGGCCGGTCTTCGGGGACGCCTGCTGGGACTTCGGGGAGCCCTGGCCGGTCTTGGGGGACGCCTGGTCCATGGTCGTGTCGGTCACAACGCACGCTCGTAACTCGCCCAGGCGATGTGCGACTCGTGCAGGGTGACCGTGATGCCCGCGAGGCCATGGGCGCCCTCGCCGAGGGCCCCGGCGTGCACGCGCTCGGCGAGGCGGTCGGCGATGACCTTGGCCAGGAACTCCGTCGAGGTGTTGGTGTTCTTGAAGTCCGGTTCGTTGTCGAGGTTGCGGTAGTTCAGCGCGCTCACGACGGCGCCGAGTTCCTGCGTGGCCAGACCGATGTCGACGACGATGTTGTCGTCGTCCAACTCGGCCCGGCGAAACGTGGCGTCCACCAGGAACGTCGCCCCGTGCAGGCGTTGCGCGGGCCCGAAGACCTCGCCACGGAAGCTGTGGGCGATCATCAGGTGATCGCGGACGGTGATGCTGAACAACGGACGACCCTCCAGGTGCGGCACGTCTGATCCCCTGCCGGGACCATGCCGTGTAGTACGGCTGCCCCGTTCTCCTTGTTCAGCTGCCTGTTCCCCTTTCTTTGCAGTTTTTGGAGGTCAGGCAGGTTGTTCAGTGCTCAAACGCCTTCGTAGACGACGCGATGGCACAGGCCGGGTATCGATCCGGAGGCCAACTTCGGCATCACGTCGGGCAGTTCGTCGAAGCCGCACTCACCGGTGACGAGTGCGTCGAAGGCGGGCTCGGCGAGCAGTTCCAGGGCGAGTGCCAGCCGATCGGCGTACGTCCGACTGGCGCGCCGCGCCGGGGAAACGGAACCCACCTGGCTGCTGCGCACGACCAGGCGCCGTGAGTGGAAGGCCTCGCCCAGCGGCAGGCTGACCCGCCGGTCGCCGTACCAGCTCATCTCCAGGACGGTGCCCTCCTGGGCGAGCAGCTCCAGCGACCGGGTGAGCCCGGCTTCGGTGGCGCTGGCGTGGACGACGAGGTCGCACTCGCCCGCGGCGTCCGCGGGGAGCGCGAAGTCCACGCCCAGGGCGCGCGCGATGTCGGCGCGCGCGGGGTCGGCGTCGACGAGCTGGACGCGTACGCCCGGGAAGCGGGCGAGGAGCGCGGCGATGGAGCAGCCGACCATGCCGCCGCCCACCACGGCGATCCGGTCGCCGACCAGCGGTGCCGCGTCCCACAGGGCGTTCACCGCGGTCTCCACGGTCCCGGCGAGCACGGCGCGCGGGGCGGGGACGGAGTCCGGTACGACGGTCACGGCGCTCAGCGGCACGACGTAGCGCGTCTGGTGCGGGTACAGGCAGAAGACGGTCCGGCCGCGCAGACCCGCCGGGCCTTCCTCCACCTGGCCGACGCTCAAATAGCCGTACTTCACCGGTGCGGGGAAATCCCCTTCCTGGAACGGTGCACGCATCGAAGCATGCTGACTTTCCGGAACGCCGCCGCGGAAGACGAGGGTCTCGGTGCCCCGGCTCACTCCCGAGTAGAGCGTCCGCACGAGCACCTCCCCCTCGGCGGGGGCCGGCAAGGCGACCTCGCGTATCTCGGCGTGGCCGGGCGAGCCCAGCCAGAAGGCACGAGCTGTGAGTTCCATGAGCGTCCCCCTGAACGATTCAGCAGATCTTCACGTACGGACCGGTGACAAGCCGCGCACTGTACGCGGCGTTGATCGACTCTGTCATACGGCCGGAGGATGTGCGGTGGCCCTGAACAACACGTACGACGCGAGGCTCCTGGCGCAGGAGACCACGGTGGGAGCGGGTCTGCAGCTCCTGGTGCTGGCTCTGCTGGGCACGGCGATCGGGATGGGGCCCGCGGGCTGGCTGACCGGTCTGGCCTTCGGGCTCGCCACCTGGGCGGTGCTGACCCGTGCCCTGCGTCGCTCACGGCCCCGTTCCTTCGGACCGGCCAATCGGGTGACGCTCGGCCGGGCCATCCTGGTCGGCGGGGTCACCGCCCTGGTCGCGGACTCCTTCGAGAGCTCGCCCCCGGTCAGCCTGCTCGTCGGTCTCACGGCGGTCGCCCTGATCCTCGACGGGGTGGACGGCAAGGTCGCCCGTCGCACCGGCACCTCGACCGCGCTGGGCGCCCGCTTCGACATGGAGGTGGACGCGTTCCTGATCCTGGTGCTGAGCGTGTACGTCTCGATGTCGCTCGGCCCGTGGGTGCTGCTGATCGGCACCATGCGGTACGCGTTCGTGGCGGCGGCCCGGGTGCTGCCCTGGCTGAACGCGGCCCTGCCGCACAGCATGGCGCGCAAGACCGTGGCGGCCCTTCAGGGGATCGTGCTGCTCGTCGCGGGCGCCGGGATCATGCCCCTGGAGGGCAACGCCGCCGCGGTGCTCCTCGCGCTCGCCTCGCTCATCTGGTCGTTCGGCCGTGACATCACCTGGCTGTACCGCCACCGCCACCCGGTCGAGGAGCGCGAGCAGGAGACGGAGCGGGTGCAGGAGCGGGTGCTGGAGCAGGAGCAGCAGGTGCGGGACGACGTCCGCGAGCTCGTCGAAGCGTGAGGTCGCGGCGGCGGGCGGAGCGTCACCGAGGGCGGAACCAGTCGATAACGATTCGGCAACCGCACGCTCCTCCCCGTCGTAGGGTTCGGACATGTGAAAGACCGACTCGTCATCAAGGGCGCCCGCCGGCACAACCTGCGTGACATCTCCGTGGAGTTGCCCAGGAATGCGCTCATCGCTTTCACCGGAGTATCGGGTACGGGTAGATCCAGCCTGGCTTTCGACGCGATGTTCGCCGAGGGCCGACGGCGTTGCGTCGAATCGCTTTCCGTCTACGCCCGACAGCTTCTCGGCCAGTTGGGCAAACCCGATGTCGAGGTGATCGAGGGCCTGCCGCCGGCCATCGCGATCGCCCAGAAGACGACCGGTCGCAACCCGAGCTCCACGGTCGGCACCCTCTGGTTCAGCCGGACCGGCTCGCCGGAGGCGTCGTCCGCGTGGGCCTCGAGGCGCTGGAACCGCGGCTGTTCTCCTTCAACGCGCCGTGGGGTGCCTGCCGCGAGTGCACCGGCCTGGGCTCATGGACGGAGGCCGACCCCGGACTCGTCGTACCGGACGAGGAGAAGTCGCAATCCGAGGGCGCCGTCGCGCCGTGGACCAACACCAGCGGCGCCGAGTACTTCGCCCAGCTGCTCGAAGCGGTGGCCGCGGCGGCCGGGTTCAGCACCGCCGCCCCCTGGCGTCAACTGCCCGCCCCCGCGAGGAAGGTGGTACTGCACGGGTTCCGGGAGCAGGTCCACATCACCTGCCCGGTTCCTTTTCGACATCGGTCCGGGCGCGGGCGCGCACGGCGGACACGTGGTGCACTCGGGTACCGCGCGCGAACTCCTCGACCATCCGACCTCCCCCACCGGCGCCCATCTGTCCGGCCGACGGCGGATACCGCTGCCCGCGGCACGCAGCCCCCGCCCGGAGGGGCGCGCGATCACCGGTGTCGAGATGATCTTCCTCCCCGACATCTACGTGCCGTGTGAGGTGTGTCACGGAGCGCGGTACAACCGGGAGACCCTGGACGTACACTTCAAAGGCAGGTCCATCGCCGACGTACTGGGCATGACCATCGAGGACAGCCTGGATTTCTTCGCGGAACACGCGATCATCTCCCGGCACCTCAGGACGCTCCATGACGTGGGTCTGGGCCATGTGAAACTCGGCCAGCCCGCCACGACGCTCTCCGGCGGCGAGGCACAGCGCGTCAAGCTCGCCGCCGAACTGCAGAAACGCACCAAGAGAAGAACGCTTCACGTCCTCGACGAGCCGACCACCGGCCTGCATGTCGACGACGTCCGCCAACTGCAGGCCGTGCTCCACCGACTCGTCGACCAAGGCGACACGGTCGTCGTCATCGAGCACGACCTCGACGTGATCAAGACCGCCGACTGGATCCTCGACATGGGTCCCGAAGGCGGCCACCGCGGCGGCACAGTGATCGCCGAGGGCACCCCCGAACAGGTGGCGGCCCAGCCTCGGTCCTACACCGGGCAGTTCCTCCGACCGCTTCTGGAGAGGAGTTGAGCGCCATGGAAACGGACACTCAGGCATGGGAACTGGAGTCGCCGAATCCCGCCGCGTATGCGGACGAGGACGACGACGCGCCCAGCCCCCGGCTCACCTCCGGCGGCGCCACGATCGATCAGGTGCGCGACTACCTCAAGCAGATCGCCCGGGTCTCCCTCCTCGACGCCGAGAAGGAGGTGGAGCTGGCGAAGCGGATCGAGGCGGGCCTGTTCGCCGAGCGGAGGCTGTCGGAAGAGCCGCACATCAGCCCCGAATTCCAACGCGAACTGGAGATTCTCGCCGCGGACGGACATGTGGCGAAGTCCCATCTCGTCGAGGCGAACCTGCGCCTGGTCGTCTCCATCGCCAAGCGGTACAGCAGACGGGGAATGCTTTTCCTGGATCTGATCCAGGAGGGAAACACGGGACTGATCCGCGCGGTGGAGAAGTTCGACTACACCAAAGGGTTCAAGTTCTCGACCTATGCGACCTGGTGGATCCGGCAGGCGATTTCACGCGCCCTGGCCGACCAGAGCCGGACGATCCGCATTCCCGTCCACATGGTCGAGGTCATCAACCGCATGGCCAAGGTCCGCCGGGAAATACTCCAGGACACCGGGGCCGAACCCACACCGGAACAACTCGCGGACAAGCTGGACGTCCCCGTCGAGAAGATCACCGAGATAGAGGGCTACAGCAAGCAGCCGGTCTCACTCCACACCCCGCTCGGCGAGGACGGCGGCACGGAACTCGGTGACATCCTGGAGGACAGCGAGACCATCTCCCCCGCGGACATGGTCACCTTCCTCCTCCTCAAGGACGCCATCCAGGCCGTCCTCGCGAACATGACCGCACGCGAGGCCGGGATCATCTCCCTGCGCTACGGCCTCATCGACGGTCAGGCCCGGACCCTGGAGGAGATAGGGCAGGTGTACGGGGTGACACGTGAGCGCATCCGTCAGATCGAGTCCAAGACGATGTCCAAACTGCGCCACCCCTCCCGCTCCCAGGCCCTACGGGACTACCTCGACGTCAGCTGAACTCCCTCACTCCTGCAGAGAGACGGCCGGCCCAGGAGGGGATTCCTCCCAGGCCGGTCCTTCGGCGGGTGTGTCAGGAGGGCGGGCATCCGAACCAGTTCACCTTGCCGTCGCCGGAGGTGTAGCCCATGCAGCTGATGGTTCTGTTGTGCAGGGTCTCGGTCCGATCGACCCCTCCGTCCAGAGTGTCCCTCTTGTAGTGGGTCCGTACGAGGGTGTCGATCTCGATGGTGTACCAGCGCCTCTTGTTGTTCGGGATGTTGCAGTGGTGGCCGGTCAGGTTGCGGCTGGGCCCGCCGCTGCTCCACATGTCCTGTTCGGCACGGTCGCAGTGCGCGCGACCGTAGGCGTCGGCGGTGCCGGCGCCGGTGCCGACCAGGGCCGACGCGCCCGTGACCACCGCCGCGGTGACGCCGAGCAGGCGCTTCAGAGTGAGGTTCATCGATGGGTCCTCCTGCCAGATGTGGTGACGGCTCGGAGTCGCCATGTCACCCCGGTGTGATGATTGCATTTATCCGGTATGTCCGGCCTGCCAGCGGGAGGTGCAATCCCTCGACCCGGTGACGTCGGTGACGCCAATGCAGCAGGCCGCGACCACACCCCGAAGGCCGCCCCCGGAGCCTCTCCATGGACAGTCGAGTCTCGTCATGAGAGTTCACTTGCACGAAGAGAGCGAAGCCTCTAACTTCATGAGAGTCAACTCTCACCACGCGATGACAAGGACCTCCCCATGCCCACCCCTACCTCCGCCCCCGCCTCCCGCACCATCGAGCTGACCGGCGGACTGTCCGTCACTGTCGAGGAGTACGGCGAGAACACCGAGGGCACCGGCGTGCTGATGCTGCACGGCGGTGCCGGCCCACGCACCGTGGCCGGAATCTCGTCCGCACTGTCCGAGCACGTGTACGTCATCACGCCGACCCACCCCGGCTTCGACGGCACTCCCCGCCCGGAGCGTTTCGACACCGTCGCCGACCTGGCCGTCGCGTACCTGGATCTGCTCGACACCCTGGACCTGAAGGGCGTCATGGTGGTCGGCAACTCCATCGGTGGCTGGATCGCCGCGGAGATGGCCCTGCGCGACAACCACGGCCGGATCGGCGCGCTGACCCTGCTGAACGCGGTGGGCATCCACGCCCACATGAAGGAGAACCGGGTCGTCGACCCGCGCACCCTGGCCCCGGCCGAGGTGAGCCAGTTGTCCTTCGCCAACGCGCAGTTCCGCCCCGACTTCGCCTCGTTCAGCGATGCGCAGCGGGCCGCGGCGGTCGCCAACCAGAAAACCCTCGCCGTGTACGGGGGCGAGGGGTTCACGTACGACCCGAAGCTGCGCGGCCGACTGCACCGGGTGACCGTGCCGGTGCTGGTCGTCTGGGGCGAACAGGACGGCATAGCGCCCCTGAAGTACGGGCGCGGCTACGCCGACTCGTTCCCCGACGGGCACTTCGCCCCGATCCCCGACGCCGGGCACTTCCCGCAGATCGAGCAGATGGGACGCACCCTCGGAGCCATCGGCGACTTCGTCAGCACGATCGTCAAGCCCGACGCTTCGGCCTGACCGTCTCGTACTCCCGGCCCGTCCCGCCCCGACCCACCCCGTCCAGCCCCTCTGCCAGCCGCACGCCGGAGCCCCAGGTCCGGCGCGCGGCGGGCACAGCTTCGCAGCGGTCGCTCAGCAGTCTTCAACAGGGTGGGGCGGCGTTTGTCCTGTCCCTATGCCGCACCGCTGATGCCGGCGGCGATGAAACGCCGGTGGAGCGGACTGAAGCCTGTCTCGGGTGCACCGGTGATGCCGGCCTTCTGGATCGCGGGTGCGAGCCGTTCGGCGAAGAAGGTCTCGAATGCCTGCTGGGATTCCCACACATCGGTCACGTGGAACCCCTGGGCATCGAACCAGGCCACGTGCACCTGGCCACCAGCCGCCGGGATCTCCTCCCAACCGACCACATCCCGCACCATGTCGTACTGCTCCGGTGTGACCCCTGCCCAATGCATCGACAACACCACAGCCATGCCCAGCCCCCTTGCTGCTCGTAGTGCCAAACGCGGGTACCAGCACCGAAATCGTTCCACCCCAGGGGCCTTGCCGGACAGAGCGCGTGGAGGCGTACCGGCGCCTGCGGAAAGCCTCGTACGCTCGCCGAGCAGTCCCCCAGGCGAGTGTTCACGGCCGAGGGCGCCCGCTGCCGCGATGAGTTCTGGTCGGCGCGGGAGTCTGTTCCGGTGAGCGTCGCGGAACGTCGTGCGACGCCGCCCGGCACGAGACACCACGGAGGACCCCATGACGACCACGCCGAGTGACCCGACCACCGCGCTGCCCGGCCGCCCGCCCGTCGCCGACCTGGCCACCTGGCAGGCCGCCCGTGACGCGCTCCTGGTCCGCGAGAAGGCCCACACCCGCGAGGGCGACGCCCTCGCCGCGGCCCGGCGCCGGCTGCCGATGGTGGAGCTCGACGGGACGGTCGAGGTCGTCGGACCCGACGGCCCGGTCCCGTTCCTGGACCTGTTCCAGGGCCGCGACGAGCTCGTGGTCTACCAGCACATGTGGCACGACGGCGCGCCGCACCAGGGGCAGTGCGAGGGCTGCACCACCACGGCCTGGCACCTGAAGGACGCCGTCTACCTCAACGCCCGCGGCGTCTCGTTCGCCGTGCTGACCTCGGGCCCGTGGGACGAGGTGGCCTCCTACGTCGAGTTCATGGGCTACACCCAGCCCTGGTACTCGGTGCGCGGTGTGGACGCGCCGATCGGCGGAGGAATGGGGCACATCGCCTGTTTCCTGCGCGACGACGACCGCGTGTTCCTCACCTACTCCACGACGGGCCGTGGCAACGAGCCGGTCAACGGGTCCCTCGCCCTGCTCGACATGACGCCCTACGGCCGCGGCGAGGCATGGGAGGACCATCCCGAGGGCCGGCCCGTGATCGGCGATGTCCGCGAGGGGCACCCGTCCGCGGGCCGCCAGGCCTGCTGGTACTGGCGCTCGGACGCGGACGGGAACGCCACCTGGGGCCCGACCAGCCGGCCCGTACCGCAGTGGACCCGGCCCGGCGCGACCGCCGTGGAGACCCTCGGCCGGCACGGCCACCACCACTGACGCGCCTTCGTCGACGACGTCGGCATCGGCGTCGGCGCGGGGAGTCCGGGTCCGCGTGTCGTCCGAGTGCCGGTACCGCTATCTGCGTCGCCACTCCTCGGCCAGCAGTTCGTACGAGCGCACCCGGTCCGCATGGCCGTGGGTGATGGTCGTGATCAGCAACTCGTCGGCCCCAGTGGCCTCCTGGAGCTGTTCCAACTGGTCGGCGACGTGTCCCGGGGAGCCCACGAACTGGGTCTCGACGCGATCCGCGACCAGCGCCCGGTCCGTGTCGCTCCACACGTGGGCGCGGGCCTCCTTCGGCGTCGGGAACTCGATCGCGCCCTCGGCGGTACGGATGCTGCGGACCCAGAGGCCGTATCCGGTGGCGAGTTCGCGCGCGGTCCCGTCGTCCTCGGCGACGACCACGTCCGCGGACACGCTGACGTACGGCTTGTCGAGGACGTCGGACGGCCGGAAGGCGGCGCGGTAGCCCTCCGCCGCCTCCAGCACCGTGGCCGGACTGACGTGGTAGTTCGCCGCGAACCGCAGCCCGTTGCGGCCGGCGACCGTGGCGCTCTCCCCGCTGCTACTGCCCAGGATCCACACCTGCACGTCCGCGCCCTCGCCCGGGACGACATGCGCCTCGACGCCGTCCGCCGACCGGTACGTCCCCGCGAGCAGGGCGAGGATGTCGTCGATCTGCTCGCCGTAGTCCTGCGACCGGGCGTGCGGCTGCTGGAGCAGCGTGCGCTGGAGGGCGACGCGGGGTGAGCCGAGCAGGTACTCGAAGGAGAACCGGGGCGGGATGCGCGGACCGTTCGGGGCGCGGACGTCGACCACGGGGGTCGCGGTCGGCAGCGGGGCGGTGGGCCCTCCCGGCGGGCGCCCGCCGGAGCGGCCGAGGCCCAGGTCGAGACGGCCGGGATGCAGAGCGTCGCACCTCCGCGTCCTTGAGTTCCGGGCGGAAGCGGGTCTCGGCGGTCACCTTGTCCTGGCGCCAGATCTTGCGGAACACCTCGTAGCTCTCGGCGTTGCGGTCCCACCGGTCCTCGGGGGTGACCTGGAACAGGTCCCGCTGGGCGGCGCCGTTGCCCTTGCCGATGATCAGGTCCAGGCGACCGTCGGAGAGGTGGTCGAGGGTCGCGTAGTCCTCGTGCGCGCGTACCGGGTCGAGCAGGCTGAGCGTCGTCACGGCCGTGAACAGGCGGATGCGTTTGGTGAGCGCGGCGACGTGGCTGAGCACGACGGGCGGCGAGGACGAGATGAACGGCCGCTCGTGCCGCTCCCTCACGCCGAAGCCGTCGAAGCCCAACTCCTCGGTGAGCAGGGCGTTGTCGAGGACCTCGCGGAATCGGTCGTGGGTGGGCTTCTGCACGCCGGTGATCGGGTCCGGCCGGAGCACGATCAGGGTGATGGCGAGGAATTTCATGACACCGCACGCTCGTCGCGCACGTCGTCCGGGTGGGCGAGGCCGAGGTGGTCGCGCAGGGTCGTGCCCTCGTACTCGGTGCGGTACACGCCGCGCTCCTGGAGCAGTGGGACCACGGTGTCGGCGAAGGTGTCGAGGCCGCCGGGGGTGATGTGCGGGACGAGGATGAAGCCGTCACTGGCGTCGGCCTGCACGTAGGAGTCGATGGTCTCGGCGACGGTGGCCGGGGAGCCGACGAAGGCCTGCCGGTTGCCGGTCTCGATGACCAGATCGCGGATGGACCACTTGTTGGCGGCCGCGAGCTCCCGCCACTCCCGGGCGGTGGCGAGCGGGTCGCGGTACATCCGGACCTGGGCGCGGCCCCGGGCGATGGTGTGTTCGCCGAGGTCCGGGTCGATGTCGGGCAGCGGTCCTTCCGGGTCGTACGCGGACAGGTCGCGGTTCCAGACGAACTCCAGGTGCTTGATCGCCGTGGCGCCGCTGACCTGCTGGCGGCGTACCTCGCGGGAGATCTCCTCCGCCTCGGCGTCCGTGTCGCCGAGGACGAAGGTCGCGGCGGGCAGGATCAGCAGCTGGTCGCGCTGACGGCCGTAGCGGGCGAGGCGTCCCTTGACGTCCTTGTAGAACGCCTGGCCCTCCTTGAGGGTGGCATACCGGCTGAAGATCGCGTCCGCGCTGGAGGCGGCGAACTCGCGCCCCTCGTCGGAGTCTCCCGCCTGGAAGATCACCGGGCGTCCCTGCGGGCTGCGCGGGACGTTGAACTGTCCCTGGATGTCGAAGTGCCGGCCCTGGTGCACAAAGGCTCCGGCCTTCGCGTCGCGCAGGAAGGTGCCGGTCTGCTGGTCGGCGACGATCTCGTCCCCGTGCCAGGAGTCGAGGAGCTCGTTCGCCGTGGTCAGGAACTCCTTGGCCCGGGAGTAGCGCTCCTCCTGCGGGAGGAAGCCGCCGCGGCGGAAGTTCTCGCCGGTGAAGGCGTCCCAGGAGGTGACCACGTTCCAGGCGGCGCGGCCGTCGGAGAGGTGGTCGAGGCTGGCGAACTGGCGGGCCACCTCGTAGGGCTCGTTGAAGGTGGAGTTGATGGTGCCGGTCAGACCGAGGTGTTCGGTGACGGCGGCGAGCGCGGTGAGGATCGTGAAGGTGTCGGGGCGGCCGACGACGTCCAGGTCGTAGACCTTGCCGCCCTGTTCGCGCAGTCGCAGTCCTTCGGCGAGGAACAGGAAGTCGAACTTGGCGCGCTCGGCGGTGCGCGCGAAGTGGGCGAAGGAGCTGAACTCGATGTGGCTGCCGGCCTCGGGGTCGCTCCACACGGTGGTGTTGTTGACGCCGGGGAAGTGCGCCGCGAGGTGGACCTGCTTGCGGGGCTTGTCCTGTGACGTGCTGCTCATGAGTGGGTCCCTCCGGCTCAGGCGGTGGCGGCGTAGCGGTTGGCGGGGCGGGAGAGGCCGAGCAGCCCGCGCAGGGTGTCGGACTCGTACGACTGCCGGAAGACGCCCCGGCGCTGGAGTTCGGGCACGAGGCCCCGGGTCACGGCGGGCAGGTCGTGGCCGAGGACGGCGGGACGCAGCCGGAAGCCGGACAGCCCTGCCTCCGCCAACTCCTGGAGCAGATCGGCCAGTTGGGCGGGGGTGCCGGTGAAGATCCGGGCATCGCTCGTGTACGGGTATCCGGCCAGGGCGTCGAGACGCTCGCGGCGGGCCGCTGCGGCGGCCGGATCGTCGTCCAGGAACACCACGAGGTCGCCGAAGACGTGCAGGGGTTCGTCGGCGCGGCCGGCCGCCCTCTGCTCGGCGCGGATCTCCTCGACGATGGCACGGGCCTGGCCGGCGTCGTGCGGGGTGACGTAACCGATGTCGGTGGCCCGGGCCACCAGCCGGTAGGGGACGGTCGCGTGGGCGAGGGCGCTGACGATCGGCTGGCCCTGCGGCGGGCGGGGGGTGATCGAGGGGCCCTTGACGCTGAAGCGCTTGCCCTCGAAGTCGATGTAGTGCAGTTTGTCGCGGTCGACGAAGCGTCCGGTGGCGACGTCCCGGATCTCCGCGTCGTCCTCCCAGCTGTCCCAGAGCCGGCGCACCGCCTCCACATAGTCCGCGGCCTCGTCGAAGAGGTCGGTCGTCAGCTCTCGCACGGCCGGGCTGTCGAGGTCCTCGATGCGCAGCGGCGGGAGCGTACGGCGGCCGAAGTGCGCGGCTTCGTGCGCGCGGGCCGACACCTGCGCCCGTACGCCCGCACGGCCCGTGCTGACGTAGTCGAGGGTGGCGATCGCCTTGGAGAGGTGGAAGGGCTCGGTGTGGGTGACGACGGCGGTCGGGACCAGTCCTATGTGGCTCGTCACAGGGGCGACGCGGGCGGCGATCAGGACGGCGTCCAGGCGCCCGCGGACCTGGTCGGTGCGGCTGTCGGGCTCGGTGAGGTGCGAGGACTGGAGTCCGAGGGCGTCCTCGATGGTGACGAAGTCGAGGAGACCGCGCTCGGCCTCGGTGACCAGGTCCGTCCAGTACCCGGCGGTGAGCAGTTCACGGGGGCGGGCCACCGGCTCGCGCCAGGCGGCCGGGTGCCAGCCGGCGCCGTCGAGTGCGACGGCGACGTGCAGATGGGGGGACGAGGGGGAGGAAACGGGCAGCGAAGATGATGCGGACACGGAGGGGGTGCCTTCCTGGTCGACCGTACGAGAGCGCGGCCCTCTACGCGGAGGGCGTGGCGGCGGGGTGACAGGTCAGGGACGACAGAGCGCGCCGGCCACGCGCTGCAGATCGATGTGCGGCCGGGAGTAAAGACGTACACGGCGGCGCGGGGTGAGCACCATGACGCGGAGATCGGACCCGACTCGCACGTCCCTCACCTCCGCCCTTGCGTCCCGGCGGGCCTGTGGCCGCGCCGACGTCGTGAACCTCTTCAACACAACGGCCCGTCTACGCCGTCTGTTCCTGCTCGGCGCCCGGAGTTCGGACGAGGAGGAAGTCCGAGCGGCGGCGCAGGGTGAATCCGATCGACTCGTAGAGCCGGATCGCGCCGGTGTTGGTCGCGGAGGCATGCAGGAAGGGCGTGTCTCCGCGCTCCCTGATGCCGGCGGCGATCGCGCGGACCAGTCGTGTGGCCAGGCCCTTGCCTCGGTGGTCCGGGGCGGTGCAGACCGCGCTGATCTCCGTCCAGCCGGGCGGTCGCAGCCTCCCCCAGCCTCCGGCCGGGGGGACCCCCATCTCGCTTCGCTCGCCGGCCAGCGCGATCAGCCGGCCGCGGTGCCGGATGCCGAGGTAGGTGCCGAGTTCGACCGTGCGGGGCAGAAAGGGCCCCGGCTCGGTCAGGGCGATCAGGTCCAGGATCTCGGGGACGTCGTCGGGCCCGAGCCGCACTGCTTCGGGGGCGGGCTCGGCGCGCAGCGCGGTGTCGACCAGTTGTACGCCCTGGCCGTGCTGGACCGTTTCCCAGCCCTGGGGCGCCGACTTCGCCCCGGTCACGGGGGTGACGGTGCCGGGGCCGACGAGAGCGGCGAGGTCGTCCCAGGCGCGCGGGTCGGCCGGATCGGCGAGGGCGGTGAACGGGGAGACGTCCAGGGGGTAGCGGGCGGCGCTGCCGACGCGCTCGGCGAGGTGGGCGTGCGGGCCGGTCAGCGCTGCCCAGGCGGCGTTGTCCAGGATGTGGGGTGTCGCCGTGCTCTGCGGCGGGGTCGGTCGGGCAACGGTGGACATGGTGGTGTCGGACCTCCGGAAAGCGGTCAGGAGTTGTCGAGCGGGAGGCCGGGCGGGTTGATCCGCGAGGTACTGACGGCCTCGTTGGAGAGGTTCCAGGCGGCGAGCCACTTGGCGTACCGACCGTCCTTGATGAGGTGGTTGATCGCGTCGGCGACCGGCTTGGCCAGCCCGCTGTCCTTCTTCGCGGTGGCCGCGATCAGGCCCTGGAGGGTCGCGCCCGCGCCGGAGAACTTGCCCGCGTTACGGGTCGGGTTGGGCGTCTTCGCCGTCTGGGTGATGTGGTACGAGATACCGGGGTTGGGTCCGAAGTAGGCGTCGATCTTCCCGCTGGACAGCGCCAGATAGACGCTGTTGTTGTCCTGGAAGTACTTGACGGTGAGCTTCTTGCCCTCCTTCGCGAGCTTCGCCTTCCACTCCAGCAGGAGCTTCTCCTGGTTGGTTCCGGCGCCCACGGAGACGGTCTTGCCGGCCAGGTTCTCGTAGTCGCCGGCGAAGTTCCAGGTGCTCTTCTTCGGCACCTCGAAGGCGAGGTTGTCCTGCCGGTAGGAGGCGAACTCGTACTTCTTCTTGCGTTCCTCGGTGTCCGTGACGTTCGTGAAGGCGACGTCGACCTTGCCGCTGTCGATGCCGACGAACAGGTTCTCCCAGGTCGAGTTCTTCACCTCCGCCTTCAGTCCGAGGACCGCGGCGACCAGTCGGCCGAGGTCGGGTTCGGCACCGGTGAGGGTCTTCTGGTCCTGGCCGACGTACGCCAGCGGCGGGAACCCGGCGGGCAGTGCGCCGACGCCGACGACCAGTTTGCCGCTCTTGGCGACGGACTTGGGCAGCTCGGCGCTGATGGACTTGACCTCGGACACCTTGAGGTCGGTCTGCTGTGCGGCGCCGTTGGAGAGCGCGCCCACGGTGACGGTGCCGGCGGCCGCGCTGTCGGAGGTGGTGGCGGCGTCGCTCTCGCCCCCGCAGGCGGCGAGTCCGGCGGCGAGAGCGGCGACGGCGGTGGAGGCGGTGAGGCCACGGAGGAGTCTGCTGCGGAGGGTGAGGGTGCGCATGGCTGTCCTTGTCCGATGCTCGTGATGAACCGTGTGGTGGGTAAGGCGCGGTGAGAGAAGGCGTGAGGGGTGAAGGTGCGGTGAGGGAAGGTGCGGTGAGGGCGGGAGGTTCAGAGGACCTTGCTCAGGAAGTCCCTGGTCCGCTCGTGCGTCGGGTGGTCCAACACCTCGGTGGGCGAGCCCTGTTCGACGACGCGACCCTCGTCGAGGAAGACGATCCGGTCGGCCACCTCGCGGGCGAAGCCGATCTCGTGGGTCACGATGACGAGCGTGGTGCCGCTGGTGGCCAGGTCCTTGATGACGGCGAGTACCTCGCCGACCAGCTCGGGGTCGAGGGCGGAGGTCGGCTCGTCGAAGAGGATGACTCCGGGCCGCAGCGCGAGGGCGCGGGCGATGGCGACCCGCTGCTGCTGGCCGCCCGACAACTGGCGTGGATAGGCGTCGGCCTTGTCGGCCAGACCCACGCGGTCGAGGAGGGTGCGCGCGAGCTCCCTGGCCTCGGGCCGCTTCAGCCGTCGGGTCGCCACCGGCGCGGCCGCCACGTTGTCCAGCACCGTCAGGTGCGGGAACAGGTTGAAGTTCTGGAAGACGAACCCGATCCGGCCGCGCTGGGCCAGGATCGCCCGCTCGGTCAGCTCCTTGAGCCTCCCCCAGCCTTCGGCCGGGGGGACCCCCATCGCGCTGCGCTTGCCGTGCCGGCGTACGCCGATGAGCTCGCCGTTCAGGCTGACATGGCCGATCTCGGGCTTCTCCAGGTGGTTGATCACCCTGAGGAGGGTGGACTTGCCGGAGCCGGACGGGCCGAGGATCACGGTGACCTCTCCGGGCCGCACCGTCAACTCCACTCCGTTCAGCACGCGTTGGGCGCCGTACCACTTGTGCACATCGCGCACCTCGACGGCGGCCGGTCGGATCTCGAGCGTCTCGCCGGTCATATCGCCGCCTCCTTGCGGACCCGGGCCCGCAGGTCACGCAGACCGGTGCGGACCTTCTGCAACGGGGTCGGCGGGAGGGAGCGCAGCGCGCCCCGCGAGTAGTACCGCTCGACGTAGAACTGGGCGACGGACACGACGCTCGTGAGGATCAGGTACCAGGCGGTGGCGACCAGCAGCAGCGGCACAATGTCGCCGGGGTAGGTGGAGCCCATGCTCTGCACCGAGCCGAAGAGGTCGAGCAGCGAGACGTAGAAGACCAGCGAGGTGCCCTTGATCAGGCCGATCAGCTGGTTGACGTAGTTCGGGGTGATGGAGCGCAGCGCCTGCGGGAACACGATCCTCGTGAACTGGTACCCCTTGGGCAGACCGAGCGCGGAGGCCGCCTCGTGCTGGCCCTGGTCGACGGAGAGGATGCCGCCGCGGACCACTTCCGCCGCGTACGCCGCCTCGTTGAGGCTCAGTCCGACGACCGCGACGACCATGTCGGTGGCGAGCCGGGACTCGTCGAAGGTGAAGAAGGCGGGGCCGAAGGGGACGCCGAGGCTCAGCGTCTTGTAGAGCGCGCTGAAGTTGTAGAGGAAGAGCAGGACGACAATGAGGGGCACCGAGCGGAACAGCCAGATGTAGACCCAGCTCACCGCGCGCAGCACGGGGCTTTCGGAGAGTCGGGCCAGGGCGAGCAGGATGCCGACGAGCAGGCCCAACACGGCGCTGTAGAGCGTCACTTCGAGGGTGATGAGCAGGCCGTCGAGGATCGTGGGACGCAGGAACCAGTACTGGAACCGGTCCCATTGGAAGAAGGGGTTGGTCGCCAGCCCGTGGACGATCTGGGTGACCACGACGAGCACGATCGCCGAGGCGATCCAGCGGCCGGGGTGGCGCAGGGGCAGCACGCGCTGTGCCGCTGCCGGGCGGGGCTCCGACGTGCTCAACGGCACGGCGGAGCCCAGGGATTCACTCATAAAGGGCTCCAACGAATGCGGACACACCGCCGCCGGCCCGTACGACGGCGGTGCGCGCGGGGACAGACGGATGTCAGGGGGTATGGAGGGAGGAGAGGCTCACCGACTGCGCGCCGACAGGGCGGCGGGCGAGGGAGGTCGAGCCGTGCGGACGTTCAACGCCGCGGAAGGCGGAAGCGGTCAGCCCTGACAGAGACAGCGGGCGCCGCGGGAGCTACGACACAGTGCGGCGGCGGGGCAGCCGTGGCGCCGCGAAGCGGTCGTCCCGTCAGCTGCGTACATCGCGTTCACCGTCACCATTCCGCCCCGCTGGGCCTCGAACGCACCGGAATCGATCCGGTCCGATGCGGCGTAAGTTAGGCATGGCCCCAAACGAATGTCAACGCGCCCCGGCCGGAACGACCACGTGGTGAGACCGCGCATATGCCTTCTTGACTGCTCCGCGGACCGCACCGAGACTGGCTGGGACGGTCACGATTGTCAGCGCCCGTCGTGCGGGTTTCTCCCGTTCGACGCGGTTATCGGCCCCGGCCCGCTGACAGGCAACCCTTCCACCGCGACGGGGTGCCCCGGGTGACGACCGGGTCCCGCCGGTGCGGTGGGGCAAGCGTGGTCTCGCCTCTCGCGAGCCCCGGACACGGGAGCGATGGGAATGGCCAGGAGGAGCACGAGCGGTCTGACCAGGCGCCTGCACATCGATCTGCAGCGGGTCTCCAGCGCGTACTAGTCCAGGCGGTCCGTCCAGCGCGTACTGGTCCACGCGGTCCGTCCGGTCAGGCACGTCCCACGATCCGGACCGGCCCGTACGTCAGCGCAGTCACTCCGTTCCGCCACCGCCGTCCAACGGGCCGCGGGGGCTTCGACGTTGCCTGGAGAGTCATGCCCAAGACAGTCTCGCTCGCCGCCCCTCGCCCCCACCGCATCCGCAGCCGCATCGGCGTCGGCCTGGCCGGCGGTTTCTACCCGGCGCCGCACCGCTATCAGCTGTACCTCGCCGAGGGCTGTCCGCGCTCGCTGCGCATCTCGGTCACCCTGGAGCTGCTCGGTCTCCACGACTCGGTCGCCACCACGCTGCTGACGCTTCCCGCCGAGACACCCGACGCGTTCGCCGCACTGCGCCGCGCGTACGAGGCCACCTGGCACCACTACGACGGCCCGCTCACCGCGCCCGCGCTGTGCGACCGTTGGAGCGGACGGATCGTGAGCAACCACACGCCGGACATCCTGCGTGACCTCGCCGGGCTGCCGGTCTGCCGGAGCGACGCCCGCCTCCCCCGGCTGAACCCACCGGCCCTCGCCGCGGACATCGACGCCTTGCGCGAACTCCTCGACCGGGACGTCACCCCCGCCGCGCCGCCGCTTGCGCGCACGACGGCACTCCAGTCGCTGGACCGGCAACTCGCCTCGCGCGTCTACGCGTTGGGCGACGAGCTGACGGCCGCGGACGTCGACCTCTGGGTGGCTCTGACCCAACTCGGCCCGACGGAGTCCCTCTCCCCCTACGGTCGACTCCGCGACTACGTACGTCGGCTCGACGCCCACCCGGCCTTCCACGGCAAGGTGCGCTGAGCGCGTACGCCGGGGCCGGTAGGGCCGTAGGGCCCGGGCCCCGGCGCCGCGTCGACTCAGCCGTTGGCGCGGGTGAAGACGAGCGTGCCGGTGACGGTCGTCAGGCCGCGGATCATGCCCATCTGGTTCCAGCCCATGTCGAACTGGTCGCGGTCCACGGTGAACTCCGCGGTGAGCGTGACCGTGTCGGCGCTCGCCCCGGTCACCCGGCCGGTGACGGGCTGCGGCCGGCTGATGCCGCGCACGGTCAGCTGCCCGTTGATCTCCACGGTGTCGTCCTGACCGAGGACGGCGTCGCGGACGGCGAAGGTGATCGTGGGGTGGCGGTCGGCGTCGAAGAGGTCGGCGGAGCGGAGGTGCTTGTCCCGCTTGGCGTTCTTCGTGTCCAGGGACGCGACATCCAGGGTGATGGTGCCGCGGGCGGTCCCGTCGGGCTGGACCTCGCCCTCTCCGGCGACTCCGGTGAAGGTGCCCTTCACGGTGACCATGCCCCACATCGTCTTGTGCTTGATGGCGACGGTGGTACGGGCGGGGTCGAGCTGCCACAGGCCGGTTTCGACGGCGACGGTCATGAGAGTTCTCCAGACGGTTACGGGCAGTGCACAGGGGTGCGCGACGCACGGGGCGCGCGGCACACGGGGACTGTGGGGACAACGCGGTCATCCAAATTTGGATGACTCCACGCTAGCCGGTTCTTCAAATTTGGACAACCGGTAGACTGTGACACTATGGCCGACCCTTCCGCCCCCGCTGACCTGCCCGAACGCGAGCCGTCGGGCGACGGTGAGCTGCTGCCCGCCCCACTGCGGGCCTGGATGCGTCTTCTGGCGGCGGCCGGGGCGATCGAGCAGCAACTGCGCGCCCGCGTCAAGGAAACCCTCGACGTCTCGCACGACGAGTTCCTGGTGCTGTGTCTGCTGGCCGACCAGCCCGGATCCAGCCTGCGGATGACCCAGATCGCGGAACTGCTGGGCCGCCCCAAGACGCGGCTGACCTATCAGGTGGCGTGTCTGCAGCACGCGGGACTGATCACACGGCGCTCGGCGTGCGGTGACCGACGCGGTATCGAGGTGGTCCTCACGGACAAGGCGCGTCGACTGCTGCGCGAGTCCACGGGCCCGCTGGCCGACGCCGTCTCGCAGGCCATCGCACAGACGGCCTGCGCGCAGCGCTACGAGGCCCTGCACGACTTGCTGCCACCCTCGCCGCATCCCGGTGCCGGCTCCGGGCAGGTCGAGGGTGGCGATGCGGCCCCCGAGGGGCCGGTGAAGTAGCCCCTCAGGGGATGGACCGGCGGATCAGAACCCGGGGAAGACGCGTCGCAGGTCGTCCAGGGTGAGGGCGTCGCCCTTGAGGGTCACCTCGGCCGGGGTGTGGGTGGCGGCATGGCGGCCGGTGACGAGCCGCAGCCACCACTCGGCCGGTGCGCTCAGGACGGCGTCGGGCTCGGCCGGCTCGTCGGTGAGCGCGACCGCGTCGACCAGGTCGAGCCCGAACGCGTGCCGGGGAGCGGTGGTGTGGACCGCGAGGCGAACCTGCCGCCCACCGAGGGCCTCGACCTTGCCGAGGAAGCCGATGAGCAGTCCGGCCTGGTCGAGGAGCGGCTCGACCGCGGCGGGCGCCAGAACCGCCGTACGGTCGAAGGCCACCTCCACGTCCCAGGTGTGGTGGGTGAACTCGCCGAGCCGCAGACCCGCCACCGTCGCGACGTCCACGGGCGCGGGCAGGAAGCCGAGGTCGACCCGGAGTTCGGCACGGGCCCGCGGATCGAGAGCCTCGTATGCGCGCACCAGCGCCTCGTTGACGGTCACGAAGTTCTCGGCGCGCTCGACCGGGGACATCGCGTCCCAGCGCGCCCACACCGACTTGTTGAAGTCGCCGTCCCTGGGCCCGGTGCCGTGCAGCGCGCCCTCCAGGGAGGCGAGGCCGATCTCCGCGCCGCTGCCCAGGTGGCTGAGGACCTGGGACACGTCCCACTCCGACGCCCCGGACGGCCGGGTGAGGTCGGCGGTGGCGAGCCCGTGCACCACGGCGGTCAGGTAGTCGTGTCCGCCGCGCAGGGCGTCGATGGTCTGGTCGGCACGGTCGTTCATGTCTCAACTCCGTTGACGTGGAAGCGGTGTGTGTCGGTACGGAGGGTTCAAGGGTTCACACCGCGGTCTGGAAGGACCGCTTGGAGAAGCCCATCATGAAACCCTCGACGGTGGTGCGCACCGCCCGGTCGGCACTCGGGGCGGCGCCCAGCGTGACGAACAGCGGGATGTAGTGGTCAACCGTCGGATGGGCGTACGGCATTCCGGGCGCCCTGGTCCGGAAGGCCGCGAGTGCGTCGATGTCGCCGCGGGCGAGCGCGTCGGCGACCCAGGTGTCGAAGTCCGAGGACCAGCCCGGCACTTCGCCCTTCGTCAGCATCTCGCGGGTGAGGAAGGGCAGCCCGTGCGTCATGAACCCCGAGCCGATCACGAGGACGCCCTCCTCCCGCAACGGGCCGAGCCGGGCGCCGAGTTCGAGGAGCCGGCCGGGGTCGTGGCTGGGCAGGCTGAGCTGGAGCACCGGGATGTCACCCAAGGGGTACATGGCCATCAGCGGCACCCAAGCCCCGTGGTCGAGGCCGCGGGAGGGGTGCTGGTACAGCGACTCGCCGTCCGGCATGGTCCCGGCCACGCGGTGCGCGAGGGCGGTCGCGTCGGGGGTGTCGTACGTCATCGCGTAGTAGCGCGGGTGGAAGCCGCCGAAGTCGTAGACGAGCGGGGTGTGCGCCGCCGGGGCGGACAGGCACAGCGGCGCCGCCTCCCAGTGCGCGGAGACGATCAGGACGCTCTTCGGCTTCGGCAGGGACTGGGCCCACTCGAACAGTTCCCGCAGCCATGGCCCGTCGTCGAACAGCGGGGGCGCGCCATGGCTCAGGTACAGAGCGGGAAGCGGTCCGTCCGCGGGCGTCCACGCGCGCTGGGACCGGGCTCGCGGCAGCGCGTCGATCAGGAACCGGTCGTACGCTCCGGCGGGCACCTCGGGATCATGGAGGGAGTTCATGCCGGTCCTTACGTGGGTGAGGGTGCTCCGGCTTGCGGGGTGAGGCGCATTAACTTGAACATTCAACTTTGACCCTAGGTCATCCCACTTGAGACGTCAACCAAACGGCCGCGGACGGTGACGCCGGAGGTCCGAAGAAGGACGCCGTACGCGATCGGACGTAGTCCGATCTCCGTATGCGGGATCGGACGCCGGTTGGACGCGGTGGCCGACGGGCTTCACTAGGGTCGGCCGGAGTCCACGGTCAGGTGCAGCTCAACGGTGGACCGTCCGGAGTTCGGGCTGCCCGCCGAAGGAGTCCACCGCGTGTCGCACCATCCCTCCGTTCCCTCGCCCCACGACCGGATCACCGGCCCCCACCCCGCCCGGCACACCGCGTTGCTCCTGCTGCACGGGTACACCGACGGCGACGCGCGGGCCGTCGCCTCAGCCCTGGACACCCTGGACGATTCGGCGCTCGACGACACGTACACCTATCTCTGTGCCGTCATGGACGTCACCCTGCGCCTCACTCTGACCGCCCAGCCCGCGGCCCGTGACGTGGGCCGGGCCGCCGAACAGGCGGCCACGGCGGCTCCCCCGCACTACGAGTTCGCCTTCGGGCAGGCGGTCCGGGCCTGGGCGGCGGGCGACACGCAGGCCCTGACCCGCGCCGCCGACGCGGACCTCCCGGGGGCCGTGCATCTACTGGCCGTGATGACCGTGGCCCTGGGTGTCTCCGTGCTCGACCACGACGGCCTGAACGCCCTGCTCAACTGCCTCCCGGAAGACCCGCGTTGATCGCGACCACCGCCTGATCGAAGCTCCTCGGTCAGCGCCACCCGCATCACACGGCCCGTCCGATGACGGCCGTCCGTTCAACAGCGGCCGTCCGCCCGATGACGGCCGTCCGTTCAACGGCGGCCGTCCGATCAACGGTGACCGCCCCCATGGCGCCGCGCCGACTCGTTCTCCTGGGCCATGCGGCGCAGCGCCATCAGCGCGGGTTCGAGCAGGACCGTGAGCAGCAGCGCGCGCTCTGCCAGTTCCAGCGGGTCGTCGATTCCGTCCAGTTGGTCGAGGTCGAGCGCCGCGGTGCCTTCGGCCAGCCGGGCGTACGGCACGAGCGCGCCCCGGTCGAGCGGGACACCCAGGCCGCGCAACGAGCCCAGGGTCTCGGCCAGCGTCGCCCGCGCGGGCGCCGACTTGTGGACGTCCCAGCCCAACTCCTCGACGAGCGCGTCGACTTCGGCCCGTTCAGTGGAGTCCTCCGCGGATTCCTCAGCGGCCCCGATCGAACCGAGGGTGAGACCGAGCAGGCGATGGGTGTCGCCAGTGTGCTCCGCCAGAGCTCCCAGGACCTCCCGGGTGGTGCTGACGGACAGCCCCCGGACGCCGGTCAGCGCGCGGATCAGGCGCAGCCTGCGCAGATGGTTCCCGTCGTACTCGGCCTGGGTCGCCGACAGTTGCCGGCCGGCCGGGAGCAGCCCCTCGCGGAGGTAGTACTTGATCGTCGTGACGGAGACGCCACTGAGGCGGCTCAGCTCGGACATACGCATCGGGTCGGCTCCGCTCTGGTCATTGGATACCTCTACTGTCTAACATGGATAGCGGAGGTATCCAATCAGCGCTCCCCTGGATCTCCGTCCATTGAGCGCTCCCCTGCGCCTCCGCCCGTCGTCCTGCCTCTGTGGAAGAAGGCGCCACCGTGCCCACGCTCCCCTGGACCACCGTCAACGCGCCCGGACCGGACTCCCGCGCGTTCGTCATGGCCTCGCGCTTCGAGGTTCGCTCCTTCCGTGACGTACCGCGCTTCTTCCTGCGGTCCCTGGCCGCGTGGAAGCAGGTGAAGAGCGCGCCCGGCGCGTACGGCGCCACGCTCGTCGCCCAGCCGCTCAAGCGCACCTTCTGGACACTGTCGGCCTGGGAGGACAAGCGAGCCCTCTACACATACGCGAAGACCGAACCGCACCGATCGATCATGACCGGGCTGCGGTCCACGACGAGCGGCTCGGTCTTCACGTTCTGGGAGCTTCCGGCCTCGCAACTCCCCCTCGACTGGACGGACGCCCGGCGACGGCTCGCCGAGCAGGAGCGCGCGGACGCCACCGGCGCGCGCCGACCTTCCGACGCCGGACCCGGCACCACCTGACACTCCCCCGCCCCCCTCCCCCGCACCAACTCTTCATCGCACAAGGAGACATTCCGTCATGACGCTGTCCGAGCGAAGCCCGGCCCTGGACGACCCTTCGGTCGACCCGGCGCGCGAGCGACGAAGGGTGCCCCTGTGGCTCGCGATCGTCGCGTGCAGCGTGCCCATGTTCATGGTCGCACTGGACAACCTCGTCGTCTCCACGGCGCTACGCACCCTGGCCGTGGACCTGGAGGCGTCCACCCAGCAGCTCCAGTGGTTCGTCAACGCCTACGTGCTCAGCTTCGCCTGTCTGCTGATGACGGGTGCCGCCCTGGGCGACCGGTTCGGGCGCCGGCGGGTCTTCGTGATCGGCATCGTCGTCTTCACCCTGGCCTCCGCCGGCTGCGGACTGGCCGACAGCAGCGCGCAGTTGATCGGCTACCGCGCGGTCCAGGGCTTCGGTGCCGCGGCCGTGATGCCGCTGTCGCTGACCCTGCTCTCCCAGGCCGTGCCGGAGCGGCTGCGCGGCCTCGCCCTCGGTCTGTGGTCGGGCATCAGCGGGCTGGCGGTGGCGATGGGCCCGGTGGTCGGCGGCGCGGTGGTCGACGGGCTGGACTGGCGATGGATCTTCTGGATCAACGTGCCGGTGGGCGTCGTGGCCGTACCCCTCATCCTGCTCACCCTGCGCGAGAGCTCGCTTCCGGGCGTCCGCCTCGACCTGGTCGGGATGGTGCTGGCCGCCGCCGGACTGTGCGCCGTGGTGTGGGGCATCGTGCACGGCGACACGGACGGCTGGACGTCGGCGAAGGTGCTGGGGGCGTTCCTGGGGGGCGCGGTGCTGCTCGCCGTCTTCGTGGCCTGGGAGGCGCGGGTTCCCGAGCCGATGCTGCCGCTCTCGTTCTACCGGGTCCGGGCCTTCACCCTGACCAACGTCGTCTCCGCGGCGATGTACTTCGGCGTCTTCGGTTCGCTGTTCCTGCTCGCCCAGTACCTCCAGATCGTGCCGCAGCGCACGCCGTTCGAGGCCGGAGTGCGCACCCTGGCCTGGACCCTGATGCCCATGTTCGTCGCCCCCGTCGCCGGACTGCTCTCCAACCGGGTGGGCGGCGGCAGGCTGATGGCCCTCGGGCTCTTCCTCCAGGGCGTGGGTCTCGGCTGGATCAACGTGGTCGCGGACATCGACACCCCGTACTCCTCCCTCGTCGCCCCGATGATCGTCGCCGGTGTCGGTATGGGCCTCGTGTTCGCCCCGACGGCCGCGGTCGTCCTCGGCTCGGTCAGCAAGGAGCACGCAGGCAAGGCCTCCGGCGCCAACACCACCGTCCGCGAGATCGGCGGCGCCCTCGGTATCGCGGTCCTCAGCTCGGTCTTCGTCGCCCACGGCGGCATGGGCACGCCCCAGCGGTTCATCGACGGTCTGCACCCGGCGGTGTGGGTCGGCGTCGCGGTCGTCCTCGTGGGCGCGGTGTGCGCGCTGGGCATCCCGCGCGGGCCGCGAGGGGAGGGGGCGGGCGCGTGAACGCCGGTCCGCGCGGCGCCGGTCCGCGCGGCGCCGGTCCGCGCGGCGCTGAGCCGGGGGTGCGGTGCCCCCGTGGCGTTGTGTGCGCGGCGCGTCGCTGACCGCCGCGCCGCCGCAGCCTCCATCCTGGCCTGGTGCGGGCGCCCGTACCCGCCCACGCAGGTCCCGCGCCGCACCCACCCACGGAGAGCCATGGCCGCCGACAGCCCGCCCCCCGCCGACGACACCCGCGTCCGGGCAAGCGCCTCCGTGCTTCTGCGCCGGCCGAAGCTGTGGCTGGTGCCGACCGTGCTGTGCGGGCTGCTGGCGTTCCTGCTGTCACTGCTCTACATGGGCGGCATCGTGAACCCGAACGGGGAACTGCACCACCTGCCCATCGGCATCGTCAACGCCGACCAGGGCAGACCGCTGCCCGGGCAGACCACGAACCTCGGCACGCAGGTCACCCGCTCCGTCACCGCCGACACCTCCGGCAAGGCCGACTGGCAACCCCTCACCCGAGCCGAGGCCCAGGACAGACTGGCCTCCGGCAAGATCTACGGCGTGCTGGTCGTCCCCGCCGACTTCACGACCACCACCGCCGCCCTCACCACCGCGAACGCCGGCACCCGGCCCACCCTGACGGTGCTCACCAACCCCGCCATGGGCAGTCTCGGCTCCTCCCTCGCGAGCCGGATCACCCAACAGGCCGCGCAGCAGGCCTCCCTGGCCATCGGCATGCAGCTGATGGATTCCCCCGCCACCGCGGCGGCCGACGCCACCACCCGCCTCGTGCTGGCCGACCCCGTCGCCGTCGCCACCCAGGTCGGCCACCCGATCGGCGACCACAGCGGTCTGGGACTGAGCGCGTTCTACTACACCCTGCTCCTCGTCCTCGCCGGGTTCCTCGGCGGCAACGTCATCAGCAACGGCGTCGACACCGCCCTCGGTTACGCCGACAACGAGATCGGCCCCTGGCACGCCCGCCGTCCCACCGTGCCCATCAGCCGCACCGAGACGCTGCTGCTGAAGATGGTGATGACCGCGGGGATCACCGTCCTGACCACCACCCTGGTCATGATCGCCACCGTCGGGATCCTCGGCATGGACGCCTCGCACCTGCCGCTGCTGTGGATCTACTCCTACTGCGCGTCACTGGCCGTCGGCCTGGGCGTGCAGGCCATCAACGCCGCCTTCGGGGGCATCGGCCAGCTCGTCTCCATGTTCGTGTTCATCGTCCTGGGCCTGCCCTCCTCCGGTTCCACCGTCCCCCTCGAAGCCGTGCCGGGCTTCTACCGTTTCCTGAGCCACTTCGAACCCATGCGCCAACTGAGCGTCGGCGTCCGCGCCATCCTCTTCTTCGACGCCCGCGCCGACGCCGGCCTCACCCGCTCCTGGATCATGATCGCCGTCGGCGCCGCCCTCGCCCTCCTCTTCGGTCTCGCCATGACCCGCTACTACGACCGCAAGGGCCTGCACCGCCTCACCCCCCAACCCCCCTCCGGCTGATCGCCCGGAAGACGTGCCGTGGACGACCTCCAGTCCGGGCGAGGGGCCGGCCCAGGCACTGCTGGACGCCGAAGCCGAAGGCGTCCGATTCGCGGGGGCTGCATCGCTCTGTCGTCCGCGGAAGCCGCGGGGACGGGATCAGTCGCGGCAGATCTCACCCCGCTGTCGGCGCGGGCAGGGTGTGATCGGTGCCAGCCACAGCGCGACGACGGCATCGGTCAGGCCGAGTGCGGTGTCGTGCCAACTGGACCGTGGTGTGGGGGTGTTGTCGGCGAGGGCGCGCTCGCGCTCGGCGCACATGTGCACCATCAGCTCCCGCGCCATGTCACTGCGCTCGGCGTGCACCTCGACCGGCAGGTCGGCAAGGCACCGGTGCAGCCGTTCGAGGACCATCCGCATCGACGGGGAGCTGAGGGTCTCGTCGATCACGATCCGGCGCAGCGCCGGGTCGGTCATCACCTGCGCGGTGAAGCGGGCGTACCAGGAGGGCCGGCCGAGCTCGGCCAGGTGTTCGGTGAGGGGGCGCACCAGGCAGGCCACCCAGTCCCGGATGTCGGCGCTCTCCTCGTCGATCTCGGCGAGCAGCCGCAGGCGCACCTGCTCGATCCGTACGAAGTGCTTGCGCACGATCGCCCGCACCAGGTCGGCCTTGGTGCCGAAGTGATAGCCGACCGCGGCGTTGTTGCCCTGCCCCGCGGCCTCGCTGACCTGGCGGTTGGAGACCGCGTACACCCCTTGCTCGGCGTACAGTCGCTCCGCCGCGGTCAGGATCGACTCCCGTGTCGCACTGACCTGTTCGGCCCGTACGGTTCTGGCCGCCATGGCCGGTCACCACCTCACCGGGACTTCGCGCAGCCCTCCGACGACCAGTCCCTCGAGCCGTCGCAGTTCCTCGACCGGAACGGCCAGGTCGAGCGAGGGAAGCCTACGCAGCAGTACGTCGAGGACGGCCCCCAACTCGGTTCGGGCGAGCGCCTGTCCCAGGCAGGAGTGCGGGCCGACGCCGAACGCCAGATGGGTGTTCGACCTGGTGGGCGCGGCCGGGCTGTCGGCCGCGCTGCTCTGCCTGCTGCTGGCGATCTCCAAGGGGGCCGACTGGGGCTGGGCGAGCGCCACGACCCTCACCCTGTTCACGGTGGCCGTCGCCGTACTGCTGGTGTGGGGCCGCTGGGAACTGCGCGCGGGACAACCGCTGGTGGACCTGCGGACCACCGCGCGGCGTCAGGTGCTGTTCACCAATCTCGCCTCCGCCGTGTTCGGCTTCTCGATGTTCGCGATGGCCCTGGTGCTGCCGCAGCTCCTGCAACTGCCGAAGGCCACCGGCTACGGCCTCGGGCAGTCGATGATGGTCGTCGGCCTGGTCATGGCGCCCAACGGCCTGGTGATGATGGCCACGGCGCCGCTGTCCGCGCGGATCTCCAGGACCAAGGGGCCCAAGGTCACGCTGATGCTCGGCGCCCTCGTGGTCGCCGCCGGCTACGGCCTCAGTGTCACGATGATGTCCGCCATCTGGCAGCTCGTCCTCGTCTCCAGCATCATCGGGGCCGGCGTCGGGCTCGCCTACGGCGCGATGCCCTCGCTCGTCATGGGGGCCGTCCCCGTCTCCGAGACCGCCGCGGCCAACAGCCTCAACACACTCATGCGGTCCATCGGCACGTCGGTCTCCAGCGCGGTCGCGGGTGTCACCCTGGCCCAGCTGACCACCACGTTCGGCTCCGTGGCCCTGCCCTCGGAGAACGCCTTCCGGGTGGTCATGGCCATCGGTTCCGGCGCCGCCCTGGTGGCCTTCGGCTTCGCCGCCTGCCTGCCCCGCCGAAGCCCGCTCGCCGGCACCCCGTCGACGCCGGTGACCGGGGAGCCGTCCACGCCCGCGGACCCTTCCGAGGGCACGTCCGAGGGCACGTCCGCAGGGACTCCGGCGAGTACGACCGTGGAGACGAGGCCGTAGGCCGCAGGCGGACGGGGCCCGCGTGGCGACGCGCGGGCCCTCCTGCGGGCCGTGCTCAGAACGACGGTTCGCCGTGGACGATCTCCTTGGCATCGGCGTCCGTCGCCCATGCCCACCCCCGTATCGCCTCGTGCCAGCTGGTGCCCATGGCAATGGCCTGCCGCCAGGGACGCATGGCCTTCGGCGGCATCCCGACCGCGAGGGCCCCGGCCAACCGGTCACCGGTGCGGTAGATGGCGAGGAACCGACGCTCGCTCATCTCGCCCTCCACCACGACGATCTCGTCGTGCCCGCGCAGATGACCGAACGCCTGCACCTTCATGTCGTACTGGTCCGACCAGAAGTAGGGCATCGGGGCGAAGGGCCTGCGGGCCTCGGGGTGGAGCAGGTTGTAGGCGGCGGTGACGCCCTGCTCAGCCGCATTGGTCCGGTGCTCGATCCGCATCGACGTACCGAACAGCGGGTTGTACCAGCGGGCGACGTCCCCCGCCCCGTACACCCCGGGTCCGGCCGCGCAGAACTCGTCGCACACCAGGCCGTCGGCCACCTTGAGGCCGCCGCCCTCGAGCCACCCGGTGTTCGGCACACATCCGATCGTCACCAACACCTCGTCGGCGTCCACGAGTTCACCGCCCGCGAGCCGCACACCGTCCTCCGTCACGTCGGTGACGGTCACACCGGTCCGCAGATCGACGCCGTGCTCCAGGTGGGCCGCCGAGAACACCCGCCCGACCTCCTCGCCCACCGCGTGCGCCAGCGGAACCGGGGCCGGTTCGAGGAGTGTGACCTCCGTGCCCATGCCGCGCGCCACGGCGGCGGCCTCCGCGCCGAGGAACCCGGCACCGACGATCACGAGTCGCCGCCCGTGCCCCAGCCGTTCCCGCAGGGCGAGCGCGTCGTCCACCGTGCGCAGTACGCGCGCACCCTCGCCGGGGAGCCTGCGCGGGCGTGCCCCGGTGGCCACGATCAGACCGTCGTACGACAGTCGCGTGCCGTCGGCCAGCAGGACCGTGCGAGCGGCCGCGTCCAGAGCCGTCGCGGCGACCCCCAGCCGCAGATCGAGGCCGAGCCCGTCCAACTCCGCCTGCGTGCGCAGCGCCAGCCGCTCGGGCTCCCACCGCGCGCCGAGGACCTGCTTCGACAGCGGCGGCCGGTCGTACGGCGCGTGCGGCTCCTCACCGACCAGGGTGAGCGAGCCGTCGTATCCCTCCCCTCGCAGGGTCTCCACCGCCGCGAGTCCGGCGGCCGAGGCGCCGACGACCAGAATCCGCCTCGCCCGTCCAACAGCCGGATCACCACGCCCTTGTGTGTCGGCCATGTCACTCCTCGGTCGTGAGGTCCGACCTCAACCGGGGGCCGGAACAAGGTGGTCGAAGACCCGGTTGTGGACCTGGTTGGGCCCAGGCAACCGAACCGGGCTGACGCCCTCCGGCCTTTTCCCTGACTTCAAGCTGACGTGATCGAGGTCACACGGTCGAGGTTCCTCACAGGGTGGCGCGGCCCAACCAGTAGCCGAAGCCCCGGCGGGTGTGGATGAGGGCCGGTTCCTCCTGGTTCACCTTGCGTCGAAGGCGGGACACGAGCTTCTCGATCGCGTTCTCGGCACGGACCTCACCCCAGACGTGCCGGCTGATCTGGTTCTTCGAGAACACCTGTTCCGCGTTGACCAGCAGGTGCCGCAACAGCCGGTACTCGGCGGGGGTCAGATCGAGCACCCGCTGTCCGCGCCGCGCCTGACAGGCCGCGTCGTCGAGAACCAGGTCGCCGTAGCGCGGCGAGCCGTCCCCGCGCCCCGCGCTCCTGCCACGCAGCAGTACCTGCGCCCGGGCCAGCACCTCGGCGATCCGGAAAGGCTTGGTGACATAGTCCACCTCGCCCAGGCCCAGATCGGGGATGAGACTGCCCAGGGAGTCGCACTCGGTCAGGAACAGCACGGGCGGTCGCCCGGTGGGCGCGAGCCGGTGTCTGCGGGGGATGCCGCCCAGGTCGGTCATCATGGCGTCGAGGACCACCAGGTCGAAGCGGTGCTCGGCGAGCTGGGCTGTCAACTCGGCGGCGCCGGCCACGACTTTGACGCGATAGCCCGCCAATTCCAGTGTGGTCGAGAGCAGTTCGGTGACGTCGGGGCCGTCGGCGACTACGAGGACATGCTGACCCTGCCCACGCACCGGCGACCGCCGCTCACTCACGTATCCGTACATGGAAAGACCATTCGTGTAGGGCCGGACTTCACACGGGAGCGGCACCGAGCGACGAGAGGGGTGCGGTCGGAGGTCTCCGCCGGGTTCGCCGGGCGGCGGGGGCGGTACGTCGGACGCGTGCGGGTGAGGGGAGCGGTGCACTCACGGGGACTCCTCCGCGGGTCTCCGAAGGGACGTCCGCCACCGTGGAGTGCTCCGGCGCTTCTGAGCGGGCTCCAGGGGCGGCACTTCTGCGTGGTCGGGCCGGGGGTGGTGCGGGCTGCCGCGGGCGGGGGTCGTTGGCGGTTCGGCGGGGTGCGTGGATCGCTGTTGAACGGTGCGGCGGGCTGTGCGGGGTGTCGCTGAGCGGGCTGGCTGTGCGTGACGCCGAGCGGTCGAACCGGGCGGGGTGTGCGGGGGGCGGTCGTCGGGGGGCTGCCCGGCGGTCGTCGGGGGCGGGGTGTCGTGCGGCTGGGCCGTTGGTCGCGTCGGTGCGGTGCGGTGCGGTCGAGCGAACGGGCTGGGGTCGCGCCGGTGCGGTGCGGTCGAGCGGTCGGGCTGGGGTCGCGCTGGGGAACGGCCGGCCCGGGGGTGTCCCTGGGCGCTGCCCTTCCGTTCGTTCGGCCAGACCCGTCGTACCCCCTCCCCACCTCCGGCCCGGTGGCCGTCGGCCCGGCCGAGCCGAGCGGGCCCTCGGATCAGGCCGGGCGGGCAGCCCCGGCCGGCTCCCGGGAGGTCTCCTCGTCCTCGATGGCGTAGGAGAGGAAGTCGTCCACCATCCGGTGGAACAGGGTGGCGAGCTGCTGCAACTCCTGCGGCGACCAGTCCGCCAGAGCCATCTGCATACCCCGCGTGCTCGCCTCGCGGATGCGGTGGACCGCCTCCTCGCCTGCCGGAGTGATCTGAATGCGCTGCGCACGGCGGTCGTCGGGGTCCGGAACCCGGGTCACGAGACCGGCCTTCTGCAGCTGCTGCACCTGCCGGGTGATGTGGGACGCCTCCACGGCCAGCCGGGCCGCCAGCTCGCCGGGGCGCATCGGCTCGGAGTCGGCGATCTGCCGCAGCAGCGCCGTCGCGGCACGGTCCAGCGCCACTCCGGCCAGCGCCATCAGCCGATCGTGCTGGCGGATCCCTCTGGCCAGGTAGGTGATGCGACTCAGTGCGCGCTCGATCTCCAACGTGGCGGTCGAGACGGGAACGTCTGCGGGCGGCGGTGTGGGCATGGGTCCAGTCTAGCGCCTGATTGCCTGAGTCAAGTAACTTAGCAAACCATTTGCTTGACTCAAGTACTTCACATATGCTTGCCTGACTCAAGTAAGCCGGTAGTGAGAGCCGGTGGCCGACACACAGACCGAGGCCCCCTCCAGCGGAGGCGGCCTCGCCGCGCCGAACCCGTGGGGACGGGGAACGGCGCAGTCCCGGGCCCGGCGGCCGGTTCACTCCCCCGTCCACCGCCGGGCCCGAGGGCACCGAACCGCACCGCCTCTCCCCTGTCCGGCCAGGTCGACGTCCACCGCGCACAGACCGAAGGAGCACGGCATGAGCAGCACCGGCCCCGAAGGGCGCGGCGCCGTCCTGCCCGTCGACCACGGCTGGTCCGCCGTCTGACGACGGCCCCCTGATCCGATCGGGTCGCGAACCGCGCGCACCGGTCACGACCCGTCCGAGCCGGCAGCAAGCAGCCCGCAGCAAGCAACTGTCGCAGCGTCTTCAGAAAGCGAATCCCTCCATGGCCACCATGAAGTCCGTACAGACCGGCCCCGTCAACGCCATCGACACAGTCGAGGTCGAGCGCCCGGTACCCGGTCCCAAGGACGTCCTCATGCGCATCCGCGCCTGTGGCATCTGTGGGACCGACACCTTCTTTCTGCACATCGGCGGCGCGCCCTTCGGCCCCGACGGCTCCATGGTCTCCATCCCTCTCGGTCACGAGCCCGCGGGTGAGATCGTCGAGGTCGGCGCCGAAGTCGAGGACCTGAAGGTGGGCGACCGTGTGGTGGTCAATCCCCAGGCCGCCCCCTCCGGCATCATCGGCTGTGGCGGCAGGTTCGGCGCCCTCGCCGAGTACCTCCTCATCGAGAACGCCGAGATCGGCAGGAGCGTCGCCGTCTTCCCCGGGACCGTTCCCTTCGACGTCGCGGCCCTCAACGAGCCCATGGCCGTCGCCCGCCACTGCGTCAACCGGTCCGGGGCCGAGCCGGCCGACAAGGTCGTGATCTTCGGTGCCGGGCCGATCGGTCTCGGCGCGGCGATCTGGCTGAAGCTGCGGGGGGTCCAGCACGTCACGGTCGCCGACGTCATCCCCGAGCGCCTGGAGACCGCACTCGCCGTGGGTGCCGACGCCGTCATCAACTCCGCCGAGGAGAAAGTGACCGAGCGGCTGACCGAACTGCACGGCCAGGCCGCGAACGCGCTCGGGCAGCCCCGTCCCGCCACCGACATCTACATCGACGCGGCCGGTGTCGCCGCCGTCATCAACACCACGGTCGAGTCGGCGAAGTGGGGAGCCAAGCTGGTCATGGTGGCCGTGCAGAAGAAGTCCGACGCGGTCGATCTCGGCGGGATGCTCCGCAGTGAGCTGACGCTCATCGCCTCGCAGGGCTATCCCACCGAGATCTTCGAGGTCACCCCCGAGCTCGTCGAGCACCACGAGCGCTTCGCCAAGCTCATCAGCCACCGCGTCCCCTTCGGTGACGCCAAGCACGCGTTCGAGCTCGCGCTGACGCCGGGTGCGGCGGAGAAGGTCGTCGTGACCTTCGACGACGAGCGGTAGTCCCGGGAAGCTTGTCGGGTGGGACGAACTACTTCCGGCTCCTTCCTATCGACGCGGGACCCAGCAGGAGGTTGGGGTCGGTGGACGTGGTGTAGGCGGCGCTGAGCACGTAGAGCGTGCCGTGACGCAGCGCGACGGAGGTCGGGTTCTGCAGGCCGTCGGCGGCGGTGAGTACGGTCGACGAGGTGCCGTCGCGGCGGATGCGTACGACCGTGTTGGGGCCGTTGAGCGCGGCCAGGATCTCGTCGCCGCGGCCGGTGAAGGCGAAGTCGTCGATGCCGGCCAGATCCGTCGCCCGGATCCGGACGGGGCCGGGCCCGCCGTTCGGGCCGAACGGGATGCGCAGCACGGTGCCCCGGTCGAGGTTGGTCGCCCACAGCGCGTTGCCGTGGATCTTCAGACCGTTGACGCCGAGGAAGCCGGTCGCGGAGAGTTCGGGGGCGGCGGACCAGGTGGCCGGTTCGCTGCCGGTCGAGCCCTTCGTGGGGACGGTGTAGATCTTCCCCAGTACGGAGTCGGCGACGTAGAGCCTGCCACGGTGTTCGTCCAGCACCAGTCCGTTGGGCAGGCCGTCCGCGGGGAGGGCGGCGATGCGTTGCGGGGTGCCGCCCGGGCGCAGCCGCCACAGGCCGGTCAGGTCCGAAGTGCCGGTGGCGTAGAGGAAGTACAGCGTGCCGTCGTGGGCCCGGGCGATGCCGGTGGTCAGGGCGAAGCCGAGGACCGGGGTGTGCACTCCGCCGTCGGCCGGGGCCGGCAGGGTGGCCAGGATGCGGGTCGTGCCCGCCGTGCTGACGGCGGCCACCTGCCGGGCGGCAGCGAAGGTGACGTCGGCCGTGCCGTCGGGCTCCAGCGCGATGTTCTCGGGCATCTGCCCCCGTGTCAGGTCGAAGTGCGCGGCAATACGGGGCTTCGCGAGCGGCCCGGTGCAGGCCGCCGCGGGGGACGCGGTGAGGGCGGTCACGGCGGTCATTCCGGCGGCCGTGAGCGTGTAGGCGAGTGCGGTCAGTTTCCGTGCGGTCAGTTTCTTTCTCATGCTTCTTTCGCTGTTTCCTTCGTGATGGTTCTCGGGCGCACGGCGGACGGGCCGACCGCCGCCGTGCTGTGGGTGAGGAGGGTCATGGCGGCCCGGGACGGCGAGTCGGCCTCGGTGGTCGCGACGACGACGTACTGCCCCTGTTCGGTGTGCAGCGTCTGCTGGGTGACGTCCATGGCGCCGACCAGCGGATGCCGCATCGCGTAGACCGCGACATCGCTGGTCTTGACCCGGTGGTCGGCCCACATCGCCGCGAACTCGGCGCTGTTGAGGGTCAGTTCACCGACGAGCGAGGCGAGTGCCGGGTCGTCGGGGTACTGCCCGGACGCCAGGCGCAACGTGCCCACGACGGCTCTGGCCTTGGCCGGCCAGTCCGCGTACAGATCGCGGGTGTGGGCGTCGAGGAACACCAGCCGGGCCATGTTGGGACGGTCACCCGGCCGGTCCGGGCCGTCCGGGTCGAGGTGTCCGGCGTACAGCGCGTGCCCGGCGCGGTTCCACGCCAGTACGTCGCTGTACCGGCCCGTGACCACCACGGGCACATCCGGGAGCACGCCCAGGAGTTGAGCGACCGCGGGTGAGACCCGTTCCGGCGCCGGGCGGCGCGTCCGGGGCCGGCGCCGGGCAGCGGCGGACAGCTCCCGCAGGTGCCGTCGTTCGGCCTCGCTCAGCCTCAGTGCCTGGGCGATCGCGTCCAGAACGTCCGGGGAGGCCTGGGACTGCCCCTGCTCCAGCCGCGCGTAGTACGACTCGCTCACCCCGGCGAGCCGGGCCAGTTCCTCGCGCCGCAGCCCCGGCACACGACGGCGTTCGCCGTACGTCACCACACCGAGGTCCTCGGGCCGCAGCTGCGAGCGGCGCGCCCGCAGGAACTCACCCAGCTGTCGTTTTCCGTCCATGCGCCGAGTATTGGGCTCGCCCGCGAGGGCCAACCACACCCTGATCGGGATACCCGAGGGCTCAGCGCTCCGTGAAGGTCACCTCGGCCGTGGCGTGCGTGGGATCCCGGTGGGTGGCGACGGACAGGTCGGCGCGGTCCTCGCGGGGCGTCCCGCGAGCCAACAGGTGTTCGCCGGCGAAGACGGGGCTGCGCAGCCGGTAGGACAGGGAAAGGACCTGTCGGGAGGGGGCGTCGCGGCGGACCAGTTCCAGCATCAGGAGGGCCAGGAGCGGGCCGTGCACGACGAGCCCGGGATAGCCCTCGCCGTCCCGGGCGTACGGAGTGTCGTAGTGGATGCGGTGGGCGTTCGCGGTGAGTGCGCTGAACCGGAACAGCAGGGGCGGGTCCGGGTGCAGGGGAAGGTGCCAGTGGCCGTCCGGCCGGGCAGTCGCCGAGGGGTCGAGCGCCGCCCGGGTGTGGGGGGTCGTGGTACGGCCGGAACGGTAGACGATGTCCTGTTCCTCGACGAGACAGGTACGGCCGCGCTGGCGGAGCTCGTGGCGCTGGGTCACGAAGAGGAGTTCGCCGCTCCTGCCCCGCTTAGTGGTCACGGCCCCCAGGCTACTGACGCGCTCGGCGCGCTCGCCGAGGCGCAGCGGCTCGTCGACCGTGCACCGCCCGCCGGCGACCATCCGCTGCCGGTCGGGGACCGGCGGGAGGAAGTGCCCGTGCCGGGGGTGGCCGTCGGCTCCGAGGTCCCGCTGAGCCGGCCAGCTCAGGAAGTAGAGCCAGTGCCACAGCGGCGGCAGGGGGTCGCCGGTGGTGGCGACGGGTGCGGGCTCGTCCAGGAGGGCCGACAGCGCGGCGACTGGGGCGGCGTGCAAGTCGTCCACGTCGGTCACCGCCTCGGGGGCCCACGACTCCACGTAGGACCGGAGCGGGCCTGGGGTGCGCTGCATTCCTCCATCATGTGCGCTGTTGACTTCTCCCCCTCCTGAAGGAGGGGGATTCTTACGGCTCGCGCCGTGAGGGTTTCTGCTTCGTCGCCGAACGCCTGTCCGGAATACTCCGTTGAGGTCTTACAGCAGCTCCACAGACTGTCACCGCCAGCCCGGCGGCCAAAAGGTTGTGCGCCGCGTTCACGTCGCGGTCGTGGGTGATGCCGCAGTCGCACGTCCAGGTGCGCACGTTCAGCGGCATCTTCTCTTGCAGGGTGCCGCAGGCGGAGCACAGCTTGGAGGAGGAGAACCACCGGTCCACCGCGATCACCTCGCGCCCGTACCACTGGGCTTTGTACTCCAGCATGCTCCGGAACTCGCTCCATGCCGCGTCGCTGATGGCGCGGGCGAGCCGGTGGTTTTTGACCATGTTGCGCACGGTCAGGTCCTCGATCACGATCGTTTGGTTTTCACGAACGAGCCGAGTGGTGATCTTGTGCAGCGTGTCGCGGCGCCGGTCAGCGATCCGCGCGTGGATCTTCGCAACCTTCAGCCGGGCCCTGGCCCGGTTCGCCGAGCCTTTCTCCTTCTTTGCAAGACGGCGCTGTGCCTTGGCCAGAGCGGCACGGTCACGGCGCTCGTGCCGGGGGTTGGTGATCTTCTCCCCGGTCGAGAGGGTCAGAAGATGCTCCAGCCCGGCGTCGATAGCAACCGCATTCGCGTTCGCGGACAACGGCTTGACGCCGAGGTCGTCGCACAGCAGGGAGACGAACCAGCGGCCCGCCGCGTCCTGCGAGACGGTCACGGTGGAAGGGCTCGTACCCTCGGGGAGCGGGCGCGACCACACGACGGCCAGCGGCTCGGTCGTCTTCGCCAGTGTCAGCGCTCCGTCACGGAAGCGGAAGGCGCTGGTGGTGTACTCGGCCGACTTCCTGGACTTCTTCCGCGACTTGAAACGCGGGTACTTGGCCCGTTTGCCGAAGAAATGGGTGAACGCCGTCTGCAGGTGCCGCAGCGCCTGCTGGAGAGGGACCGAGGACACCTCGTTGAGGTAGGCCAGTTCCTCGGTCTTCTTCCACGCCGTCAGCATCGCCGACGTCTGGTGGTAGTTGACCCGCTCCTGCCGCGTCCACGCCTCGGTGCGGGCGGCGAGCGCCATGTTGTAAACCTTCCGCACGCACCCGAACGTGCGCGACAGCTCGGCTGCCTGCGCATCCGTCGGATAGAAGCGGTACCGATACGCCCGCTTCACGTGAGTGGTCACAGCTCACAAACTATCGCATCGACTTGTCACTATCTGCCGGGTAGTTGACCGCGAACGACGATCCGCCCTGGCGGCGAACCGTCTTTCCCTGCTTCGCAGGAGTCCGTTTCCTCTCCGCCCTGAAGGGCGGAGTATCCACGGAGGGATCAGATGAACGAAGTTGGACAATAGAAGGTTCTGATGCCTCTATACCCCGGCGGTACGAGAGCCCGCTCGGCCCTGGCGGCCCTCCCGGCCCGCTCGCCTCACTCCCCCTCGGTCGCCGCGCCCTGCGCGTGCAGCTGCGCGGCGGGCCAGCTGCCCTCGTGGACGGCCGTGCGGACCTGGCGGGTCAGCTCGCGGGCGACGACCTCGACGGCCGGTGGGGTACGCCCCGTCCTCGGCATCCCGAGGACGATCGAGCGCCACACGTCCGGCTCGCTCAGCGGCGCGGCGCTCAGGGTGCCCCCGGCGACGTCCTCGGCGATGCCCACACCCGGCAGGATCGTCCAGCCGTGGCCGGCCAGGACGAGCCGCTTCTGTACGCGCATGGAGTTGGTCTGCACGGCCACGTCCAGCTTCGCTTCGGCACGGGCGGCGGCCGCGTCGATCAGGCTGCGCAGCGCGTGACCGGCCGTGGGCATCACCAGCGGGTGGGCGGCGACCCGCGCGAAAGGAACGGGCCGGTCGGGGCGCAGACCGGCGTCGGGCGGCGCGACGGCCCACAGGTGCTCACGGACGAGGGGATGGGCGTTCAGCGACGGGGTGCTCGCCAGGTTGTAGAGCAGGCTCAGGTCCAGGTCGCCGTCGTCGAGCCACCGCTGGAGATGGCCGGAGTACGCGGTCATCAGGCGCAGTTCGATGCCGGGCCGGTCGCGGGCGAGGGCGGACACCAGCGGCTCCGCCAGCAGGTCGCTCGCGCTCTCCAGGAGACCCACGGTCACGATGCCGGTGACCGCCCCCGGGGTCGGCCGGATCTCGGCGCGGGCCCGCTCCAGTTCGTTCAGGGCGCGGCGGGCGCGTTCGACCATGAGGGTGCCGGGCTCGGTGGGGCGCATGCCCTGGCGGGTGCGCTCGAACAGGGCGACGCCGAGTTCCTCCTCCAGCGTGCGGATCTGCCGGGTGACCGCGGGCTGGACCAGGTGCAGCAGTTCCGCCGCGCGCGTGACGCTGCCGACCTCGGCGACGGTCACGAGCGCCTTGAGCTGCTTCACGTCCACCGCTGCCTCCCGTGTATCCGTGTCACGCTCGCGCGTTCGCGTCTTCGGCGGCGCCCGCATCCGCATCCGCATCGGCATCGGCATCGGCATCGGCATCGGCATCGGCACCCGTATCCGCATCCGATATGGAGCCATCAGGGCTTGCTATTTCACCGAGGCCTCCATGAGCGACCATGATGGCATCACGGCCGCGTCGCCGCGGTCTCCCGGCCAGCCTCTGGAGGTCGCCCCATGACCGAGCTCTCCGAAGCGCTTCCGCTCTCCGGCATCACCGTCGTCAGCGTCGAGCAGGCGGTGGCAGCGCCCTACGCGACCCGTCAGCTGGCCGACCTCGGCGCCCGGGTGATCAAGGTGGAACGGCCGGGAGGGGGCGACTTCGCCCGTCGCTACGACACCACCGTGCACGGCGAGTCCAGCTACTTCGTATGGCTCAACCGCTCCAAGGAGTCCCTGACCCTGGACCTGAAGTCGGCCCGGGGCCGGGAGGTCCTGGAGCGACTGCTCGCCGGTGCCGACGTCTTCGTACAGAACCTGGCGCCGGGCGCGGCCACCCGGCTCGGGCTGGACGCCCCGGCGTTGCGGGAGCGGTACCCGTCTTTGATCCCGTGCACCATCTCCGGATACGGGACCAGCGGGCCCTGGGCCGACCGGAAGGCGTACGACCTGCTCGTGCAGTGCCAGACCGGGCTGGTCTCCCTGACGGGGAACGAGCACGGGTCCGCCCGGACCGGGGTGTCGATCGCCGACATCGCGGCCGGGATGTACGCCTACTCGGGCGTCCTCACCGCCCTGTTCACGCGCGCCACCACGGGAGTCGCCCGCGCGGTGGAGGTCTCGCTGTTCGAGGCGCTGGCGGAGTGGATGGGGCAGCCGGCGTACTACACGCGCCACGGCGGCACCCAGCCGCCACGGCTCGGCACCCAGCACGCCACCATCGCCCCGTACGGCGCCTACTCCGCGGCCGACGGCAAGGACGTGCTCTTCTCGATCCAGAACGAGCGCGAATGGGCCGCGCTGTGCGAGCGGTTCCTGGGGCGCCCGGACCTCGTCGACGACCCGCGTTTCGCCACCGGCTCGGACCGTGTGTCCCACCGGGAGGAACTGAACGCGATCCTGGCCGCGCGGTTCCGCGCGCTGGACAGTCAGGAGGCGATGAAGCTGCTGGACGCGGCGGCGATCGCCAACTCCGGTGTGAACACGGTCGAGGAGTTCCTCACCCACCCCGTGCTCGAGGAGCGCCACCGCTGGCAGGACGTCCGACTGCCCGGGGGCGCGGGGCCCGTGCCCGCGCTGCTGCCGCCCGTCGACCTGGCCGGGGTCACTCCCCGTATGGACGCCGTTCCCGCCGTCGGCGAGCACACCGACTCGATCCTGGCCGCGCTGGGACACAGCGCGGCCGACATCGCCGCCCTCCGGGCCGACGGCGTCGTCTGAGTCCCCGGCCCGGCGCTTCCTCTCCCCATTCCGCGTGTGTCCCCCAAGGAGCGGCACAGCATGAGCACTCTCGACGTCCTGTCCGAGGAGGAGCGGCTCGTCGTCGCCGCCGTGCGCGAGTTCGTCGACAAGGACGTCAAGCCGGTCGTCCGGGAGCTCGAGCACGCCAACACCTATCCCGAAGCCCTGATCGAGCGGATGAAGAAGCTCGGGATCTTCGGGCTCGCCGTCCCCGAGGAGTACGGCGGCACACCCGTCTCCACCTCCTGTTATGTGCTCGTCACGGAGGAGCTCGCCCGCGGCTGGATGAGCCTGGCGGGCGCGATGGGCGGCCACACGGTGGTGGCCAAGCTGCTGCTGCGGTTCGGCACCGCGGAGCAGAAGCGCCGCTGGCTGCCGCGGCTGGCCACCGGCGAGGTCCGGGCGACGATGGCGCTGACCGAACCCGGCGGCGGGTCCGACCTCCAGGCGATGCGGACTGTCGCCCGCAGGACCGCGGACGGCTACGTGGTCAACGGCTCGAAGACATGGATCACCAACTCGCGGCGGTCCGGGCTGATCGCCCTGCTGTGCAAGACCGATCCGGACGCCATTCCCGCACACCGGGGCATCTCCGTCCTCCTCGTCGAGCACGGCCCCGGGCTCACCGTCTCCCGCGATCTTCCGAAGCTCGGCTACAAGGGCGTCGAGAGCTGCGAGTTGTCCTTCGAGGACCACCGCGCGCCGGCCGACGCCGTCCTGGGCGGGGTCGAGGGCGAGGGGTTCGCCCAGATGATGAAGGGGCTGGAGACCGGGCGGCTGCAGGTCGCCGCCCGCGCCCTCGGCGTCGGCCGGGCGGCCCTGGAGGACTCGCTCGCGTACGCACAGGAACGGGAGTCCTTCGGCAAGCCCATCTGGCGGCACCAGTCGATCGGCAACTACCTCGCGGACATGGCCACGTCCCTCTCCGCCGCACGCCACCTCACCCTGCACGCCGCACGCGAGGCCGACGCCGGTCGGCGCGTGGACATGGAGGCCGGCATGGCCAAGCTGTTCGCCTCCGAGACCGCCATGCAGATCGCCCTCAACGCCGTGCGCATCCACGGGGGTTACGGCTACTCGACCGAGTTCGACGTGGAGCGCTACTTCCGGGACGCCCCGCTGATGATCATCGGCGAGGGCACCAACGAGATCCAGCGGAACGTGATCGTGCGCCAGCTCGTCGAGCGGGGTGGGCTGGACGCGTGAGCCGGTCACGCGCCGCGAAGCGGAGGTGCTCGCACTCCTCGTCCCTCACCACCTCCAGGCAGCTGCCGACCGTGCGTGTCTCCTCGGGGTAGCCGGGCGCGGGCGGCCGCTCGCGAGGCCGTTCGAGCTCGGCGTCGGTGACGAAGACGAGGTGGCGCAGGGTCTCGACGAACGACCACTCGTCGTGGACCCGTTGGTGGCGGGCCGCTTCGGGCAGCCGCTCGGAGTGGCGTCGGTCCGGCTCGGCGGCCACGAACGCGGTGACGTCGTCGTGGTGAGGTCGGTGACCGCGAAGCGCGCACCGCGGAACGCGTCCGTGTGGTCGCTGTCGTACTCCCCCGCCGACCACCGGTGCGGACCGTACTGTGCCGCTGCCACGGTCGGGCCCCTATTCGATGCCGTCGAGGAGGGCGAGCACGCGCCGGGTGAGCAGGGTGGCGGCGTGCTCGTCGTACGACGGCAGGCTGTTGTCGGCGAACAGGTGCTGCTTGCCGGGGTAGAGGAACAGTTCGGCGGCGTCGGGGGCCGATTCGACGAAGGCGCGGGCCGCGTCGAGGTCGCCCTCGCCGACGAAGTACTCGTCCGCCTCCATGCCGTGGACCTGGACCGGGACCTGCCGCGGCCAGTCGCCGCCGAACTCCGAGGCCGGGACGCAGGAGTGGAACAGCAGCGCGCCCTTCGCGCCGGTCCGGTTCTGGGCGAGGTACTGCGCCGGGAGGACGCCCAGCGAGAAACCGGCGTACACCAGCTCGTCGGGCAGCTCGGCCGCGGCGGCCCGGCCGCGCTCGACGAGGGTGCCGAACCCGATGCCCTGGGCGTGCGCGACGCCCTCTTCGAGGTTCTCGAAGACCCGCCCTTCGTACAGATCCGGCACGTGGACGGCGTGTCCGGCTCCCCTGAGCGACTCGGCGAACGCGTGCACGCCGGACGTCAGTCCGTGCCCGTGATGGAACAGCAGTACTTCAGTCATGTCGGCCCCCTCCTTCGGCGCGCAGCCCAGGTGACTCCGCGGGACCGAGTATGGACCGGGGCACTGACATCGCCCGGCGGTCTCCGCGCACCCACGCCGAACATCTCGTCCGGTGGGCGGGCGTGCCGTGTGAGGGCGGGGCCACGGACTCGGGACCGCTGCGGGCCGACGACCTCGGCAGTGGCGGCTCGGGCGGCGAGCTGATCACGGTGACCGGCTACGTCCTCTTCGACGCCCTCTTCGTCGACCACCCCGACACCTCCATGGCCGCCGTGGTGCCCTGGCTGCTGACCGCCCCGCTGAGCCTGCTGTACACCCTCCTGCCCGACGGCGCCCTCTCCGGCACGAGCACCGGCGTGTTCACCGCCCTCTACCTCGCGGGGATCACCTTCGCCGCCCTCGCGAACGCCGCCTTCATGGGCCATGTCGTCCACAGGCTCCGCCAGCCGTTCCCCGGCACCGCGCCCAGCGCCTGAAGGACCACGCCTGGCGGGCGAGGCGGTGGGCGAGGCGGGCGTCGGTCCCGCCTACTTCACCCCGCCCGCATCCAGCAGCGCCGTCACCGTCGTCGTGGTCAGTCCTTCCAGCGTCTCGATCCCGGCACCGGCCCGGGCGCTCGCGCCGTCGAACACCAGCATCAACTGCCGGGCGAGCAGCTCGGGATCGCGCGCACCACCCAACTCGGCCTGCACACGGAACACCTCTTTCATGCGCCCCTTCGCACCGACCGCGACCACCGACGCCGGGTGCCCGGGGTCCTTGAGTTCGACGAGCGCGGCGAGGAACGGGCAGCCGCGGTACTCGGGCCGCACCGAGGCCGCCTCCATCCACTCGAAGATGTCCAGGATGCGCTCGCGCGGCGTCCCGGCGTCCTCCGGGTCCGGCGCGAGCTGCTTCTCGTACTGCGGAATCCGCCGTTCCAGGCTCGCCGCGAGGACGTCGTCCTTGCTCTCGAAGAGCTGGTACATCGACCGCTTCGAGACACCGGCCGACCGGCACAGCGCCTCGATGCCGATGGATACGCCCTCGCGGTAGACGAGGTCGGCCGCCGCGTCCAGCAGCCGGTCCCTGGTGGACGCCTTGTCTGTAGTGGCCATAAGGGCAGGTTACCGCGCGGGACGAGACAAGGAAACCGATCAGTCTCCCCGGGCCGCGTGGGCGCAATCACACGTGACACAGCGACTGAACAAGCGCTTGGATAGTGACGTTCGGATCGTGTGTCCCACCCCGCCGTGCCGCGCTGGAGGCCCCGTTGCTGTTCACATCCGTCGACGATGTCTCCGCGCGTCTCGCCGAGACCGGCTATCTGGCCTCACCCGCGGTCGCAACCACGGTCTTCCTGGCCGACCGCCTGGGCAAGCCGCTCCTGGTGGAGGGCCCCGCCGGGGTCGGCAAGACCGAACTCGCCAAGGCCGTCGCCCAGGTGGCCGGGGCCCGACTGGTCCGGCTTCAGTGCTACGAGGGCGTCGACGAGTCCCGGGCGCTGTACGAGTGGAACCACGCCAAGCAGCTGCTGCGCATCAGCGCGGGCCGCGACGAGACGTGGGACGAGGCGCGCACGGACATCTTCAGCGAGGAGTTCCTGCTGCCGCGCCCCCTTTTGACCGCCATCCGCGGCGACGACCCCAAGGTGCTGCTGATCGACGAGACCGACAAGGCCGACGTCGAGGTGGAGGGGCTGCTGCTGGAAGTGCTCAGCGACTTCCAGGTCACCGTCCCGGAGCTCGGCACGATCACCGCGACCAGCCGGCCCTTCGTGGTCCTCACCTCGAACGCGAGCCGTGAGCTGTCGGAGGCGCTGCGCCGCCGTTGCCTCTTCCTCCACATCGGCTTCCCGGAGGAGGAGTTGGAGCGTCGCATCGTACGACTGAAGGTGCCGGGTCTGGACGCGGCGCTGACGGAGTCGGTGGTGCGGGTGGTCGGCGCACTGCGCGAGATGGACCTGCGGAAGGTCCCCTCGGTCGCCGAGACGATCGACTGGGCACGCACCCTGCTCGCGCTGGGCGCCGACACCCTCGACGGGACCGTCGTACGTGACAGTCTCGGCGTGCTCCTCAAGCACCAGGACGACATCCTCAAGGCGGCCGCCAAGCTCGACCTGGACGCCATGTGAACGCGCCGACGGGCGTCGCCGAGCGGCTGACGGGACTGGTCGGCGCGTTGCGCGCGCACGGCGTGCGGATCGGCACCGGCGAGACGGTGGACGCCGCGCAGGCGGTGGTGGCGCTCGGCCTGACCGACCGGGAACTGCTGCGTGAGGGCCTCGCGGCCACTCTGTTGCACAGCACGGGGCAGCGCCGGGTGTTCGACCCCGTCTTCGACCTGTACTTCCCGCGTCTCGTCGGGGCGCCGATGTCCGAAGGGCGCGAGAGCGACGCTCCCGCCGCCGACCGGGAGGACCTGCGCGACCGGCTCGCGGCCGCGCTCGCCGCCGGCGACCGGGAGACGCTGGAGCGGTTGGCGATCGAGGCGGTGGACGGCTTCGGGGGCTACGGCTCCTCGCCGGGGTCGGACGGCTGGTCGTCGTACCAGACGCTCGACCGGCTCCGCCCGCAGACGCTGATGGCGCGCGTCCGTGACAGCGTGCGGGCACGGCAGGAGGGAGCGGCGGGGTTCGCCGACCGGCTGCTGGAGGACGAGATCCGGCGGCGTATCGAGGTGTTCCGCGCGCTGGTCGCCTCGGAGGCGCGGCGCCGGGTCGCCGAGCGGCGCGGCCGCGACGAGTTGGCGCGGCGGGCGGTGGCCCCGACCGCCGACCGGGTCGACTTCCTGTTCGCGGGGCGGGACCGGCTCGCCGAGCTGCGCAGGACGGTGCAGCCGCTGGCGCGCAAGCTGGCCACCCGGCTCGCCGCACGCCGCCGCCGGGCCGCGCGCGGCACCATCGACCTACGGCGGACCCTGCGCGGTTCGCTGTCCACCGGCGGGGTGCCCATGAAGCCGGTGCTGCGCAGGCGCCGCCCCGTCCGGCCCGAACTGGTGCTGCTGTGCGATGTGTCGGGCTCGGTGGCGGGCTTCTCGGACTTCACGATGCTGTTGGTGCAGGCGCTGCACGACCAGTTCAGCAAGGTGCGGGTGTTCGCCTTCGTCAACCGGATCGACGAGGTGACCGGCCTGCTCGTGCACGGCACGGCCGATCCGGAGGGGCTGGGTGCCCGGATCCGCTCGGAGGCGACGCTCACGGGCTGGCACGGCAGCAGCGACTACGGCGTCGCGTTCGGCGAGTTCGCCGAGCGGTACGTCGACGCGGTGGGACCGCGCACGACCGTGTTCGTCCTCGGCGACGCCCGGACGAACATGGGGGACCCGAATCTGCCGGCCGTCCGGCGGTTCTCCGAACGGGCCCGCCGTGTCTACTGGTTGAACCCCGAGCCGCTCTCCCAGTGGGGCACGGGCGACTCGGCGGCGCCCGAGTACGCCGAGCTCGTCGAGATGCACGAGTGCCGCAACGTACTGCAGCTCAGCGGGCTGATCGGCCGACTGTTGCCGGTCTGACCGCCGGGGGCGGAGCGGGATCGGCCTCCCCGTCTCCCCGCCTCCGTTACGCGACCAGCTGCGGGTACATCACGCCCAGATCCTCGGCCAGCTGGGCCTTGACCTGCCGGGAGAGGTCGTCCGCCAGCACCTCGAAGGCACCGGACTCGATACCGTCGAGGGCCTGTGCCGCGACGCTCTCGGGCGAGGACTTCGGCGCGTCCACGTGCGCGGCCAGGTCGGTGTCGACGTATCCGACATGCAGGCCGGTGACGTCGATGCCGCGCGGCTTCAGGTCGAGGCGCAGGGAGTTGGTCTGCGACCAGAAGGCCGCCTTGGAGGCGCTGTAGGAGCCCAGGAGCCCTACCCACGACAGCACCGAGTGGACGTTGAGGAGGTGGCCGCCGCCGTTGCGCTCGATGATCGGCACGAAGGCGCGCGTGACGAGGAGAGGGCCGAAGAAGTTCGTCTCGAACTCGCGGCGGACGTCCTCGACGGGCGAGTCCAGGAAGTTCGCGTTCACGGACGCGCCGGCGTTGTTGATCAGGACGGTGACGTCCTGCGCCTGCTCGGCGGCCGCGGCGACGGACGCGGGGTCGCTCACTTCCAGCGCCAGCGGCACCGCGTCGGGGTGCGTGACGGTCCGCGGGTCGCGTGCGGTGGCGTACACCTTCGACGCGCCGCGCTCGTAGAGGGCCTGCACGAGCGCGCGGCCGATGCCGCGGCTGCCGCCGGTGACCAGGACGACCGAACCTTCGATGGATGTCATGAGAACTCCCGAAGCCACGGGGAAACCGATCGGTATCCCTTCACCGGAAGAGTAAACCGATCGGTTTCCAAGGGCAAGACGGGAGGCGAGGAGGGGGCACGGAGGTGGGCGAAGAAGGGGGCAAGGAGCGGACACGAAAACGGCCCGCCCCGACGGACGGGGCGAGCCGTTGACCGTGTCCGGATCAGGACGCGACGGCCACCGTCTCCACGACAGCCTCGTCCGCCGCGGCATCATCGGTGGCCGCGGCCTTCTTCTCGACCGTGTACTCCTGGGCCGCACCCCTGGTCAGACCGACCAGCGCCACGGCCACGATCAGCACGAACGCGACCCCGGCGATCGCGAAGCTCAGCGTGAACTGGCTCTCGGCGGGCAGCGCGGGCGCGCCGGCCGGCAGGTGCTGGATGGTCTTGGACGCCAGCAGCGAGGTGATCACGGCGCTGGCGATCGCGCTGCCGACGGAGCGGGAGATGGAGTTGAGGCCGTTGGCGATGCCGGTCTGGTGGTGCGGCACGCTCGCCACGATGAGCGCGGGCATGGCCGCGTAGCCGAAGCTGATCGCGACACCGATCAGCAGGCCCGCCAGGATGATCGACGCGGAGGTGTCGTGCGCCAGGGTCAGCCACGCGAAGCCGGCGACACCGAACACCGCACCCACGGCGAGGGTGAACCGCGCCCCGATCCGCCCGACGAGGATCCCGCCGAACTGTGCGGCGAGCAGCGAGATCAGCGTGGTCGGCAGCAGGTACTCGACCGAGGCGCGCAGCACCGAGGCGCCGAATCCGTACCCGGTGAGTTCCTTCGGCATCTGCGCCAGGTACGCGACGCCGATGAACTGGGAGAACATCGCGAAGCCGAGGAAGAGGCCGGCGAGGTTCGTGAAGAGCACCGGGCGGTGGGCGAACATCCCCATGTCCACCATCGGCGCGCGGACCTTGCGCTCGACCAGGACCCAGACGCCCGCCATGACGACCGCGGCGACGAACAGGCCGATGGTGCGGGCGGAGGACCAGCCCCACTCGTGTCCCTGCGAGATGGGCAGCAGGAGCAGGACGAGCAGCGCGGCGAGCGTTCCCGCGCCGAGCCAGTCGGTACGGCCGCCGGTCGTCGAGCGTGAGGAGGGGACACGCAGGACGACGCCGACCAGGGCGAGGGCCGCGAGCCCCACGGCGAGCCAGAACACCCGGTGGTAGTCGGGGTCCGAGCCCCGCGTGAGCAGTCCGGCCGCGACCAGGGCGAGTCCGCTGCCGACCGCGAGCGTGCCGCTGACCAGCGCCATCGCGCCGTGCAGCTTCGCCGGGGGTATTTCCTCGCGCAGGACCGAGAGGGCGAGCGGGAAGATCGCGGTGGCCGCGCCCTGGAGCACCCGGCCGACGATCAGCCACAAAAGCGAGGTGGTGGTCGCCGCCAGCACCGAACCGGCGATCATCAGCAGCAGAACCCCGATCAGCGTGGGCTTCTTGCCGTGCATGTCGCCGAACCGGCCGAGCAGCGGGGTGAAGACCGCGGCGGACAGCAGGGTCGCGGTGGTGACCCAGCTGACGTTTGCGGTGGTGGTGCCGAGGTCGCTCTGGATGATGCTCAGGATCGGTACGACGAGGGTCTGCATCATCGAGACGATCATGGCCGCGAGGCCGAGGACCAGGACGAGTGAGAGGTCGCCGGTGGGGCGCCCGGGCGCCACGCGATCTGTGGGTGTCACGGTGTTCTTCCGTTTGGTCAGGACGTCCAGCAATCACGGAGAGTGATGCCGCGAAACTTGAGGACCGCAAAGCTATAGAGACTGGAAGTTTGAGGTCCTCAAGTAACTTGATAGAGGTAAGCATCGAAGGTTGAGGTAGTCAAGTTTCGGGTTACGCTGGATCCATGTCCGCGACATCTGGAACGAACCGCTCCACCGAGGCGTCCGACACCGGACCCCTCACCGTCTCCAACGTCATGCTTCTCGACACCCTGTGGGCGTCGATGGTCAGCCTCTACGCGGATCTCACCAGCGCCGCCGCCGCGCACGGCCTCACCTACAGCCAGGCCAAGGCGCTCAACGTACTGCGCCAGGGCCCGGCTCCGATGCGTGCCCTGGCGGGCACACTGCGCTGCGACGCCTCGAACATGACCGGGATCATCGACCGGCTGGAGGCCCGCGGTCTCGTCTACCGCGAGCCCAGCCCCACCGACCGACGGGTCAAGAACGTCGTCCTCTCGGAGGACGGGGCGGCCGCCGTGTCGAGCATCCGCGACGGCATGCACGGCACCCACCGGGCCCTCGACTCACTCAGCGACGCCGAGCGGACCACCCTCGAAGGCCTGCTCTCGCGCCTGTTCGTCGCCGAGGACGACAGGGCCTAGGGAGGGACCCAGGGATTTCCCCGAAGAGTCGGGGTGCGGCGCGGCCCTAACCTCGCAGGTGATCGGCCGGGGTGGCAGGCGAAGCCCCGGGCAGACACAGGGGGTGGTCGCGGTGGGCAGTGCCGATGTGATCGCCGATGTGTCCGACATCCTGGTGCACGTCCTGACCGCCGCGGTACGTGAATCCGACGCCCACGCCCGCGTACGGCTCGTCGAACTCGTCGGGCAGCAGCGCGGCGGCGGCCACGGAGCGCTCGGCCTCGAACTCTTCCTGTACGAGGTCGCCGAGGACCCGAGCGCACGCAACCGCCCGTCCCGCCACACCGTGATCGAGGATCCGGGCACCGGTGCCGCCCGCCAGGAACGGCGCAGGGCGGACATGGCCCTGCTGCTGCGCTATCTGCTCATCCCGACCGGCGGTACCCCCGACGCCCAGCAGCGGATCCTCGGCCGGGCGATGCGGGCGCTGTACGACGACGCCATCCTCCAGGGCCCGTTGCTGGTGCCGGCCGCGCAGAGCAACAGCGTGGCCGACGCCGGGGAGTCACTGAAGCTGCGACTGGCTCCCCTGTCGCTCGACGAGCGGGCCAAGGTGTGGTGGGCGATCTCGCAGCCGTACCGGCTCTCCCTCAACTACGAGGTACGGGTGGTCAATCTGGCCTCCCGGGACATCACCACGGAATCGGCCGTCATCGGCGGCGACGTCGGCGTCGGGTCGAGCGCGGGAGGCCGCCCGTGACGGCCGGCGGCCCGGCGGTGGACACCGTACGGATCGCGGTGGGGCCGGTCTGTCTGCTGCCGTGGGACACCTTCACCGGACGTGCCCCGGTCCTGCCCGTCACCGCCCTCGTCGAACGCCGGACGCGCGGCGGGCAGTGGGCCGCCGAGGACGACGTACCGGTCGTGACGACCCCCAGCGGCGCGATCGTGCTGCCGTCCCTGGCGAGCGCGCGACCCGCGCCCGCGCCAAGTGCCGTACAGCGACTGCGGATCCGGCTCGTCTCGCCATATCTGCTGGACGCCGAGCATCCGGCCGGCGTGGAGTTCGACGCCCCGGCGTACGCGGCGCCCGCGGTGACCCGGACACGGCTGTATCCGCTGCCCGCCTACCCGTTCCCGCCCGGCACCCGGCTGCTGCACGGACGGGTGCGGCGCGGCGGGAGCCCGGTGGCGGGAGCGGCGGTCGTCGGCCGGGCCCGTGCGGACGCGGAACATCTGCCGCGGGTCGCCGCGTGGACGGAAGTCGCGGCCACGGCCGGGGACGGCGTCTTCCGGCTGCCACTGCGGCGGGTCGGCAGCAGACCGCAGCAGCCCCCGCCGGATCCCGCCGCGCCCGACGCCGAGTGGTTCACGGTCACGGCGCTCGCGGAGCCGGGCCGGGCGGGCGGCCCCCAGGTGTCCGTCCAGCTGACCGCCCAGGACATCCGCGGTACCGAGCAACTCATCGAGATCCCGTAGCGGAGTAGCGGAGGAAGTCCCGATGCCCGAATACCTCAGCCCAGGCGTCTACGTCGAGGAGATCTCCACCGGCCCGCGGCCGATCACCGGAGTGGCCACCAGTACCGCCGGCATGGTCGGACTGACCGCCCGGGGCCCCGACTCGGGCAAACCCAAGCTGGTGACCAGCCTGTTGCAGTTCCACCGGCTCTTCGGCGGCTTTCTGCCCGAGCCGGACCCGGCCGGTGTCCGCACGGCCGACGGGAACGGCATGCGGTGGTGGCTGCTCCCCCTCGCGGTGAAGGGGTTCTTCGACAACGGCGGGCAACGGCTGTACGTCAAGAGGCTCGTCCCCGCGGACGGCGCCGCCGCCCAGGCGTCCGCGACGCTCCACGACACCGCCACCCCACCCGCGCCGGTCCTGTCCGCACAGGCGGTACAGGCGGGTGAGGGAGGCAACGGCCTGCACGCCGTACTGCGCCTCGCGCGGTCCGCCGGCTATCCCGTCGTCGCCCCCGCCGCGGCGCCCTCCGGTGTCCCCCCGGCCACCGTGACGCTCGCCCACCTGGGTGCGATCGGCGACGGCGACACCGTCCTGCTCCTCCCCGCCGACCGTACGAAACAACCCGGCCTGCACACGGTCGTCTCGCACGCGCCCGCCGGGAGCGACGTCACCCTCACCCTGGACCGCCCACCCCAGGCGGCGGCCGTCGCAGGCGACGCCCTCGTCCTGGCCGGGTTCCGGCTGGAGATCATCGACGCGCCGCCCGGTGTCCCACGGGCCACCCGGACGATCCCGCCGGCGTCCCAGGCGGCCTCCGCCGATCTGGCCACGCTCGCGCAGGACGTCGGTGCCGACCCGGACGCACCGCTCACCCTCACCATCGGCGCGAGCCCGCTGCCGTATCTGAGCACCCGTGTCTCCCGGACCGATCCGGGCCGGCCGCTCGCCACCCTGGATCTCGTGGACGGCGACAGCGGCGGCGCCACCCTCACCGCCGCCGACTACATCGGCGTGGACGGCGGCAGCGGGAACCGGACCGGCATCCAGGCGCTCGAGGACATCGACGAGGTCGCGATCTGCGCCGTGCCCGGGGTCTGGGAGCCGACCGTCCTGGACGGACTGAAGACGCACTGCGAGATCCTCGGTGACCGGTTCGCGGTGTTCGACGGACCCCCCACGACCGATCTGGAGGTCGTCAGGGGCTTCCGCGCCGCGCTGTCCACCGACCGGGCCGCCCTGTACCACCCCTGGCTGCACGTGCCGGATCCCACGGGCACCGGCAGCGCGGACGCACCCCCGTCGGGACACATGATCGGCGTCTACGCCGACACGGACGTCAGGCGCGGGGTCCACAAGGCCCCGGCCAACAGCGTGCTGCGCGGCATCGTCCCCGGGGCCGGCCTGGCCGCGGACGTCACGAAGCGCGAGCAGGACACCCTCAACCCCTTCGGGATCAACGTGCTGCGCGCCTTCCCCAACCTGGGCCAGCGGGTATGGGGCGCGCGCACGCTGGCCGACGACACCCGGTGGCAGTACGTCAGCGTCCGGCGGCTCTTCCTCTTCATCGAGGAGTCGCTCGACGAGGGGCTCCAGTGGGTGGTCTTCGAGCCCAACTCCGAGCAGCTGTGGGCCTCGGTCCGGCAGACCATCGGCGCCTTCCTGACCGGGGTCTGGCGCGGCGGCGCGCTGGCCGGCGCCACCGCGGAGGAGGCGTTCTACGTCATCTGCGACCGGACCACCATGACCCCGGACGACCTCGCCCAGGGCCGACTGGTCTGTGAGGTCGGGGTCGCCCCGGTCTTCCCGGCCGAGTTCGTCGTCGTCCGGATCCAGCAGGCGACCCGCGAGTCGACGACCTCCTGACCCGTACCGAAACCGAAGGAACCCAAAGAGAGGGGTCGGCCGTGCCGCCCGTTCAGCGTGACGATCCGTACGGTGCCTACAACTTCCTCGTGGAGGTCATCGGCATCGCCCCCGACGGCCATGATGTGACGGCGTCCTTCACCGAGGTCACCGGGCTCACCGTGGACATCCAGCCGATCGAGTACCGCGACGGCAACGCGAAGAAGCCCCATGTGACCAAGCAGCAGGGCCTCGCGAAGATGTCCAACCTGGTCCTGAAGCGCGGCATCACCGGCCATCCGGAGTTCTGGAATTGGGTCAAGTTGTCGATGAACGGCAGGACCGAGCGTGCCGAGGGCGCCATCACGCTCCTCGACGAGAACCGCAGCGCGGTCATGCGCTGGAACTTCCGCCGCGGCTGGCCGGTGAAGTACACCGGCCCCTCACTCGGCGCGACCAAGAACGAGATCGCCATGGAGACGCTCGAACTCTGCGTCGAAGAGCTCGAGATCGCTTAGTCGAAGGGCTCTGGACCGCGTGGTCGAAGAGCCCTGGATCGCGTGACCCGAGCTCTGGATCGCGTAACCGGGAGAACATCGCGCAACCGGGGGAACACCGTGCCCGCATCCGCCCTAGGACCGCCGCCGCCCGCCCACCCGTCGCCGCCGTCACTTCCACCACCACCATCGCCGCCGTCGCTGCCGGGAGTGAGCGCGACGGCGGTCGCGGCGGCCGATGCCGTCCAACCGTTGCGCACCGACGTGGCCTGCTTCGCCGGGCGCACCCGGCGCGGCCCCCTGGCCTCCCCGGTGCGCGTCACGGACTGGGCGGCCTACACCGCCGTCTTCGGCGGCCTGGACGCCGCGCTCGATCTGCCGTACGCCGTAAGCGGCTACTTCGCCAACGGCGGCACCGCGCTGTGGGTACTGCGGACGGAGCCGGCCGGACCCACCCCGGCCGCGGCCGCGTGGCCGGCCGGAGCGCCCTCCCCGTTCACGCCCGCGGCGGGCTGCCGGATCGAGGCGGCCTCACCGGGCGGCTGGGCCGATGGCACCCGGGTGACGGTCCGGCACCGCGCGGCCGGGGCCGCCGGGCGGCCCCAGGTGCTGGTGCGGGTCGATTCCCCCGGGGAGTCCCCCGAGTCGTTCGGCTGGCTGCGGGCCACCGAACTCCCCGCCGCCGTGAGCGCGCTCTCCCGGCTCGTCCGGCTGGTCCCCGACGCCCTCGCCCCCGTGTCCCCTGCCGCCACGGCCCACGCGGGCACCCACACGGTCACCCTCGCCGGTGGGACTCCCCTCCCCGGCGGCCCCGACGACAGCGGCACCCTGGCCGACGCCTACGCCGACGCCGTACGGGCCATGGCCCAACTGCCGGAACCCGCCCTGCTGGCCCTGCCCGACCTGGACCGCTGCTGGGTCGGCGAACAGCACCGGGAGGAGCTGGCCGATCTGCTGGTCGAGGGCTGCGCGCAGGCGCTCGACCGGCTGGCCCTGCTCGACCCGCCCCGTACGCCCGACACGGACGCCGATCCGGTGGCGGCGACGCGCCGGGCCACCGACTGGATGGAGGCCCTGCGGCAGCGCCACGACACGGCGGGGCTGCAGGCCTGCGCGGTGCACTGGCCGCCGCTGCGGGTGCCCGATCCCCTGGCCACCGTGCCGCCCGCGCTGCGCACCGTGCCCGCCTCCGGCCATGTCGCCGGGACGGCGGCCCGACTCGACCGTGAGCGGGGCGCGTTCGCGACCCCGGCCAACGCGTCGCTCGAGGATGTCGTCGACCTCGCACACGTCCTGCGCGCCGAGCAGGAGATCGCCGTGTACGCCTCGGGCGCCAATCTGCTGCGCTGCCCGCCCGGCCGGGGACCGCTGGTGTGGGGCGGGCGGACCGCGGTGCCGCCGGGGCGGGCCGGGGGCGTGGGCGACGGCTGGTTCATCGCCCACCGCAGGCTGCTGCACCGGCTGGTGCGGGCGGCCCGCGCGGTGGCCGAGCCGCTGCTCTTCGAGCCCGACACGCCCGGTCTGCGGCTGCTGCTGGTGCAGGGGCTGACCGAGGTGCTGCTCGGTCTGTTCGAGGCGGGCGCGCTGGCCGGGGAGCGGCCCGCGGAGGCCTTCCGGGTGCGCTGTGACGAGGGGCTCAATCCGCCGGACCTCGTGGCGCTCGGGCAGCTGGTCTGCCAGGTGGAGGTGGCTCCGGCCGCGCCCATGGAGTTCATCGCCGTCCGGCTGCTGATGGGCGGGCGGGACCGGCTGGAGGTGGTGGAGGCATGACCGAACAGGCCCTGGAGTTCTTCACCGAGCCACTGCCCAAGTACCGGTTCCTGGTGGTGCTCGGCCCGGCCGCCGCCCATCTGCCGCCCGAGCAGGCGGCGTTGCTGCCGCTCACCGCCCAGGGCGCCTTCCAGCAGGTCACCGGGCTAGGGGCGCAGTTGGAGGTCACGGCGTATCCGGAGGGCGGGGTCAACGACCGGCTCCGGCAGTTCCCGGTGCGCCACGCGTGGAACCGGATCGTGCTGCACCGCGGGGTGGCCCGGGGCCCGGGCCTGTGGGCCTGGTACCGGGCCGGGCTCGGCAATCCGCTGGGCGCGCGGCGCAGCGGCGCGGTGCTGCTGATGGACGCGGCCGGGGTGCCCGGCGCGGTGTGGGCCTTCCGGGGCGGCCTGGCCTCGAAGTGGACGGGCCCCGATCTGCACGGGGAGCGCAGCGAAGTGGCCCTGGAGCAGCTGGAGATCGCGCACGAGGGGCTGGTGGCGGTGGAGCAGGGGGTGCCGGAGCTGAGCTGACATGGACGGCCGCCGACATGACGGGGTTCGGGAGAGAGAGAAGAATGCTGACGATTCATCACCTTTCCGTCGATTTCGAGGTCGGCGGCGACGACACGGCGGTCTTCGCCCGGCTCTTCGCGGAACACATCCGGGAGTGGTCGCAGCGGCAGGACGACGTCAGGGCCCGTGGCCGGCTGTTGGCCCGGGAGGCGTCGCTGACCGGTGAAGGACCGGCCCGCGAGGCGTCCGGCGGGCCCGCTGCCGGTTGCTTCGGGGGGTCCTGATGGCTCCGCTGCCCGGTGTGCCCACGGGGCGGGACGCCGCGCCGACACTGGCGACCCTGGTCGTCCGGCCGTCCGACTCCGTGTCCGGGCCCGCGCAACCGCTGCTGACGCTGCCCGTCAATCCGACCGAGTACGCGGTCTCCAAAGCGGTGACGTTCGCCGAGATCGGCATCCCGGGTCTGGACGCGCCGCCCCTGCAGTTCGTACGAGGTGGCGCGCGGACCCTCAAGCTGGACGCCCTGGTCGACGCCGCCGAGGAGCCGGAGCCCCGGGACCGGAACGTGCAGCGGCGCTGGCTCGACGACTTCCAGGACTTGACGCTCCGTCAAAGCACCACGCACGCCCCGCCGGTGGTGACCTTCGCCTGGGGTGCCAATCCCCCTTTCACCGGGGTCGTGGACAGCCTCTCCTTCACCTATGTCCTCTTCGACCGGGACGGTACGCCGACCCGGGCCAAGGTGTCGTTGTCGCTCAAGGAGTTCAGGACGGCCAAGGAGCAGCAGCTCACCACGGCGACGAGTTCACCGACCGTGCGCAAGGTCTGGACGGTGCGGCGCGGCGACACGCTCTCCTCCATCGCCGCCGCGGTGTACCGGGACTCCGGGCGCTGGCGGGAGCTGGCGGCCGCCAACGGCCTCGCCGATCCACGGGCGCTGGCTCCCGGCACCGCGCTCGTCGTGCCCGCGTTGGAACGGGGGTGAGCGGCGATGGCACCGTCGGCGAACGCGCTCGCGACTCCGCTGCCGGCCGACTCGTACGCACCGTGCTTCGAGGTCGCGCTGGACGGCTCCGAGATCGCCGCCCAGATGCGTGACTCCGTGCTCGACATCCAGGTGGTCCGTGAGCTGGACAAGACCGGAACGTTCTCGCTGGCGCTGAGCAACTGGGACGAGCTGAGCCGTCGGCTGCGCTTCGACGACCCCAAGCACTTCGCCCCCGGTCAGCTGGTGGAGATCCGGCTCGGCTACACCTCGCTCGGCCGGCCGCTCGTGGTGGCCAAGGGTCAGGTCACCACGGTCCAGTCGGACTTCCCCTCGTCGGGACCGCCGACCCTGCAGATCACCGGCCAGGACCGCACGACGCGGATGAAGGAACGCAAGCCGCGGCCCGACGACGTGAAGAAGTTCCTGAACCTCGCGGACTGGCAGATCGCGCAGAAGATCGCGGAGCGGCACCAGCTGGAGCTGGTGGCCGAGAAGGAGGGCGTGGTGCATCCACTGGTGACGCAGGACAACCTCGACGACGTCTCCTTCCTGCTCAAACGCGCCAAGGGCATCGACCGGGAGTGCTATGTGGCGCCCTGTCCGCGGACCGGTGTGGAGAAGCTGTACTTCGTCTCCCCCGCCGACGGCCGGGCGGGCTCGACGGCCCGGCAGCCGCACACCTTCGACCTCTGGTACGCGGTGCCGGCCGGCGGCGCCCGCTCGGATCGGGCGGCGCAGGGCCCGGCCGCGACCGGGTCTCCCGAGCCCAATCTGATCTCGTTCCGGCCGACCGTGACCCTGTCGGGGCAGGTCGCCAAGGTGACGGTGCGCGGCTGGGACCCGCGGACCAAGAAGGCGATCGTCGGCATCGCCACCCAGGCGGACCTGCGGGCGGAGCGCGACGCCGGGCGCAGCGGGCCCGCGGCGGCGGCGCAGGAGATGGGCGACCGCGAAGAGGTGATCGTGGACCGCCCGGTCGGCTCCGAGCAGGAGGCACGGGCGCTGGCGGTGAGCGTGCTGCGCGGGAAGTCGTACGAATTCGTCACCTGCGCGGGGCAGTTGGCGGGAGTGCCCGATCTGGTGCCGAGCGACTCGCTGCGGATCGGCGGGGTGGGGAGCCGGTTCGGCGGCACCTACTACACGACCAAGGTGACGCACTCCTTCAACTCCTCAGGTTTCCTCACCTCGTTCGAGGCGCGGCGCACATCCGAGGGGCGGTGACGGGGCGATGACGGCGATGCCCGGACAGAGCGTGGACAAGAGGTATTTCGGTGTGGCGACCGGAATCGTGGAACGGGTGGAGGGCGACCCGGAGAAGGAGTGCCGGGTGCGGCTCACGCTGCCGTGGTACGACGGCGCCACGATCAGCGAGTGGTGCCGGGTCGCGCAGCCGTACGCGGGCAACGGGTACGGGGCGAGTTTCGTACCCGAGAAGGGCGACGAGGTGCTCGTCGCCTTCGACCAGGGCGACATGCGCTACCCCGTGGTCATCGGCTGCCTCTACAACGGCGTCGACAAACCGCCCACGCACCGCACCGGCGGCCGGGACGAGAAGCTGCTGCGGACCAAGCACGGTCATGAGCTGGCCCTGGACGACAGCGCGGGCCGTCAGGCCGTACGGCTCACCTCGTCCGCCGGGCACCGCGTCGAACTCTCCGACGCGGGCAACTCGGTGGTGGTGCGCACCGCCTCCGGCGGCAAGGTGACGGTGACCGCGGACGGCTCGGTGGAGATCAGCGCCGGGTCGGGTCCGGTGACGGTCAGCGGAGGTTCGGTGACCGTCACCGGTGACTCGGTGACGCTGGACGCGCCGCAGGTGAGTCTGGGCACCGGCGCCGCGGAGCACGTGGTCTCGTGGGAGCGGTTCCTGCCGTGGTTCGTCGCGCACACCCACCCCGTCGCCACACCCGGCGCCACGGGCCCGGCGATCCCCGCGACCACGCCTGCGCCGATGTCGACGACCGTGCGGGTGGCCCCGTGACCGGCGGCGCGGAGGCCTTCCTCGGGCGGGGCTGGCGCTTCCCGCTGCTGCCGGACGCCTCGGGGCGGCTGGCGTACGCGGCCGGTGAGGACAGCGTCCGCGACTGTCTGCTGGTGCTGGTGCGCACCGGCCTCGGCGACCGGGTGATGCGCCCCGAACTGGGCACCCGCGCATCGGAGTTGGTCTTCGCTCCCGGCAGTGCGCGGACCCTGCGCGAGTTGGAGGACTCGGTGCGCTTCGCCATCCGGGACTTCGAGCCGCGGGCGGCCGTGGACGACGTACGGGCGCAGGCGCAGCCGGGCGAGGAGTGGCGGGTGACGGTGTCCGTCGACTACCGGGTCAGGGCGACGGGCCGGCACGAGACGCTGGTCTTCCCCTACTACCTCGACGGCGGCGCGGGACTGGTGGGCGGCGCGGGCGCGTTCGAGGCGGGCGGGGGTGGCCTGTCATGACGTCGGCGCCGCTGCGGCTGGACGATCTGTCCTGGGCCGATCTGGTGGACGCGGTCCGCTCACGGATCCCCGCCGAGTCCGCGGGCCGCTGGACCCTGCACGCCCCCGTCGACCCGGGCATGACCCTGCTGGACCTGCAGGCGTATCTGCTGGAGCAGCAGATCTACCGGCTCGACCAGGTTCCGGACGCGGTCGTGCACGCGGTGCTGCGGCTGCTGGGGGTGCCCGGACCCGCCCCGGCGACGGCCGCGGTGACGGTGCTTCAGGTCGTGCCGGAGGAGCCCGGCGCCCGGCTGCGGATCCGGGAGGGTGCCTCCTTCGGCCGGGAACCGGGACGCGGGTCGGACTTCCATCTGGACAAGGACCTGGACGTGCTGCCGGTGCGGGTGAGCGGGCTGTCCGTGCGCGACGCGTCCGGCGAACGGGACCGCACGGCCGATCTCGCCACCGGACGCCCGGTGCCGCTGGCGGGCGCCCCCGGCGGTCCCGCGCGGGTCCGCGTGCGCCTCTCCGTGTCCGGTGACGGCTTCCCGGACGGCGGAACGCTCGCACTGCTGGTCACTCTGGAGGAACCGGCGGGGCCGTGGACCGGGAGTCCGGCCCCCGAGGGCTGGAGCGCGCGGGCCGTGCCCGACGTACCGCCACCGGCTCGACTCCATTGGTCGTACGGGCCTGTCGGGGACGTACGCGCCCTGCCGGCCGGTGCGGTGGTGGACGGCACCGGCGGACTGCGCCGGTCCGGTCTTGTCCGGTTGACGCTCCCGGCCACGGCGGGCGGCACCGAACGCGAACTGCTGCTGGACACACCGGCCGCGACCTTCGCCGCACCACCGCGGCTGCTGGGCCTCGCACCGAACACGGTCCCCGCGCACCACGCGCGGCGCGTCCGTCTGGAGGAGGGCCCGGACGGCCCCGTGGCGCGCCGGTTCGTCGACCGGCCGCGGCTTCCGGGCCTGGTGGTCGCCCTGCCCGAGGACGCGGCCGGGCGGCTCATCGACGTCGGACGGTTCACGCTGTGGGAACCCGATGACGCCGGGGACGCCGGGGACGCCGGGGACGCTCGCGCCCACGACTGGACGGCCGTACCGGATCTGGCGTTCAGCGGGCCGCTGGACCGGGTGTTCACCGTGGACCGGGCGTTCGGGGCGTTGCGCTTCGGCGACGGTCTGACCGGACGGATCCCCCGGGTCGGCCGCATCGGGTCGGCGACGGTGTTGTGGGCGGAGTACCGGCTGGGCGGCGGTCCCTCCGGCAACGGCGGCGCGGATCCGGCCGTGCGCGCCGCCCTTCCGGCGGCGCTGCTGGCCTTCCCCGCGCTGGCCGGGTTCGCCGGTCCGCGCCCGGTGGCCGGGGCCCCATCCCCGCCGGGGGACTGGGTGTTCACCGGCGTCCCTGAAGACACCGAGCCGCCCGGCGCGCTGTGCACCGCGCGCGCCCTCGTGCCGTCCGTGGGCGGGGCCGAGCCCGAGTCCCCGGCGGCCGCGCGCCGCCGGGCGGCCGTCGCGCTCGGCGTCGTCACCCGTGCCGTGACCGCCGCCGACCATGAGGAACTCGCCCTCTCCACGCCCGGTGTCGGCGTCGCCCGCGCCCACGCACTGGTCGGCGTCCACCCGGCGCACCCCGGGCGGAGGGTGCCCGGCGCCGTCACCACCCTCGTCGTCCCCCGGGTGCCGCGCGCCCCCGGCGACGGCACCGCGCCCGACGCCGTGCCGCTGCCGGTGCCCGACCCCGGCGCGCTGAGCGCCGTACGGGCCCGGTTGGAGGCGGCGCGGCTGCTGGGTGCCGGGGTGTTCGTCGCACCCCCGCGCTACCGTCCGGTGCGCGTACGCGTCACCCTCGCCGCGGACACCGCCCGCCGGCACCTCCTTGACGCGGCGCTGCGCCGCCACCTCGACCCGCTGGTCGGCGGCGACGGCACCGGCTGGCCGTTCGGCGGGGTCCTGCGCCCCTCGGCGCTGCAACGCACGGCCGAGCGGGCGCTGGAGGCGGCGGGCGACCGGACCCCGGTGCGGGCCGTCGCCGTGGCCCTGGACGAGGGACCGTACGAGTCCTGCGGCGATGTGCCGCTGCGCCCCGGCGAACTTCCCGGCCCGGTCGAGGTCCTGGTGTGCGCGACCCCGCCGTCCGGTGCCGTCCCCCGGGAGGTGCGCGCGTGAACGCCCACGACCCCGGCCCGCCCGCGCCGGTCGATCCCGCCGCCCGGCTCGCCCCCGCGGTGGACGAGCCGTGGTGGACGCTGTCCGCCGGTGCCGCGCGGCCGACGCTGCTCGCCGCGGACGGCCGCCCGGTACCGCTGGGCGTCACCCGGGACGACCTGGTGGCCGCGCTGCGAACCCGGGCCGGCGGCTTCACCCCCGAGTGGACCGGCACGGGTCCCGACGACGCGGGCGAGGCGCTGCTGCGGCTGTTCGGGCTGCTGGCCGAGGCGGCGGCCGGACGCGTCGACCGGCTGCCCGCCAAGCTCCTCGTGGAGCACCTGCGGATCGCCGGGGTCTCCCCACTGCCCCCCTCGCCCGCCCAGGTCCTGCTGCGCCTGACGGCAACGGCCGCCGCCGGCACGGGAGTTCAGGTGCCCGCGGGCTTCCAGTCCGGCGCTCCCGGCGAGGACGGCACCGAAGTGGTGCTGGAGACCGTGGACGACATGTGGGTGTCCCCTGCCGAGCTGACCTCCCTCGCGGTGGGCCGCCCCGCCACGGGCACGCTGCCGGGGCCGGTCGACGAGGTGCTGCCGGGTCAGGGGTCGGCCGCCGACGGATTCCTCCCGTTCGGGGCCCGGGGCACGGCCGGTTCGGCGCTGTGGCTGGGGTTCACCGCCCCCGAGGTCGTCGAGGGCGGGCTGTCGCTCGCCTTCGTCGCGGCGCCGCGCCCGGGCGGTCCCGCCGCGGCGGCCCGCGGACCCGTCGCTCCGCCCGACGCGCCCCCGCCGCAGCTGCGCTGGTCGGTCCTGGACGGCGACACCTTCCGGGCGGCCGATGTCGTGGTGGACCACACCGGGGCGCTGGCCGGCACCGGGACCGTACAGCTGCGACTGCCCACGGGATGGCGGCCGGGGCGGCCGCCCGGCGGGCCCCAGCTCCCCGAGGCCCGCTGGCTGCGGGTGCGGCTCACCGGAGGGGCGTACGCCGAGCCGCCGCGGCTCGTCGCCGTCCTGCCGCACACGGTGCTCGCCACGGCCGTACGGACCGTGCGTGACGAGGTGCTCGGCCCCGTGCCGGTGGATCCCCGGGAGCGGGACGGCGGTGCGGGCGTACGGCTGCGGGTGGCGACGCCGCCCGTGGTGCCCGGCTCGCTGACCGTCACCGTCGCCGACGACCCGGCCGCGCCGCTCTTCCCGGTCGGGGAGGCGACAGCCGACAGCACGCGGGGCCCGGGGCCCGTGTGGCGCGAGGTGCCCGATCTGACGCTCGCGGGCCCCGCCGACCGGGTGTTCGCGCTCGACGCCGAGACCGGCGTTCTCACTTTCGGCGACGGCGTGCACGGCGTCGCGCTGCCCCCGGGAGCGGGGAACGTACGGGCCGTCGGCTACCGCACGGGAGGCGGCAGGCGGGGTGCCGTCGCGGCGGAGACGGCCACCGTGCTGCGTACCGCCGTGGCGGGAGTGGCCTCGGTGACCAATCCGCTGCCGGGGACCGGCGGCACGGACCCCGAGCGGTTCGACGCGACCGTCCGGCGCGGCGCCGCCGAGATCCGCACCGCAGGGCGGGCCGTCACCCCGGCCGACCACGCCCTGCTGGCGTTGCGGGCCCCGGGTGCCCGGGTCGCCCGCGCCCACGCCGTACCGGGGCACCACCCGGACCACCCCGGCACACGGCTGCCCGGCATCGTCGGCGTCTATCTGGTGCCGCCGGACGAGGACCCCGCCACCGCCGGGGCGCCGCTGCCCACGGCCGGGGACCTCGAAGCCGTCGCGAACCATCTGACCCGCGCCCTCGCCCCGACCGGCATCACCGTCGTGGCCGCCGCGCCCCGTTACGTCCGGGTCGACGCCCGGATCGTGCTGGCGCTCGAGCCGGGCGCCGACCCTGCCGCCGCCGTGCGGCGGGCCCAGGACGGGCTGCGCCGCTTCCTGCATCCCCTCGACGGGGGTGCCGCGGGCGACGGCCGACCCTTCGGAGCTCCGCTCGTCCACACCGAGTTGCTGCACCGGCTGCTCACCGACGACGCGGTGACGGCGGTGCCGCTGCTGACGCTCACGGTGGACGGGCGGCCGGTCCCGCCGTGCGCCGACACACCGCTGCCGCCGCACGCACTCGTCCGTGCCGGACGGGTGACGGCCTCCGTCGTCGCCCCCGCCACCGACCGGAAAGGGGGGTGACCGTGGACATCCGCACCGACGCGCCCACCCATCTGCTGCTGGACGCCGCCTCCGGCTGGCGCCCGGCCGAGGGCGCCGCGGCTCCGCTGCCCGCACCCGTCCAGGACGGCGACGCACTGGTCCTGCCGCCAGGCGTCACCGAGGCGGCCCTGGTCACCGTCCCGCTCGACAGCGGAATCTCCCGGTGCCGCTGGCACCGGATCCGGATCGACGCCGACGTCCCCCCGGGCAGCGCGCTGGTCGTCCAACTGGCCACCACCGGCGACGATCCCGCGGGCGTACCTGGACCCGAGGACTGGCAGTCGGTCGCGGGCGGGGCCCACGACGTCCTGGTCGACCAGCCGCCGGGCCGGTTCCTCGTCGTACGACTGCTGCTGGGCCGTGTCGAGGCCACCGCACCCGGACCCGCCGTACGGCAGCTGCGCCTCGACCTGCCCCGTGCCACCTCCGCCGATCTCCTCCCGGCCGTCTACCGCGAGGATCCGACCGGCGACGACTTCACCGAGCGCTTCCTCGCCCTGTTCGACTCCGTCGTCGAGACCCTCGACCGGGCCACGGAACGCGCGCCCGCGCTGCTCGACCCGTCCGGAGTGCCCGACGGCGTACTGCCGTGGATCGCGGGCCTGCTCGGCCTCGACCTGGGCCCCGATCCCGATCCTGCGCCGGGCGCGAGCGCGGGCGGCGGGTCGGGGAGCGGCACGCACCCCGGCGCACCCGACCGCGGTACCACGCAGCTCCCGCCCGCCGTGCTGCGCCGACTCATCGCCGCGGCACCCGAGTTGCGCAGGCGGCGCGGGACGCCCTGCGGGCTCGCCCTCGCGCTGGAGATCGTGCTCGGGGTGCGCCCGGCGATCCTGGAACCGGCGGGCGCGCCGTGGGGCGCGGTGGGCCGCGACACCCGCGTGGGCGAGGTACGGCTGTTCGGCCGGTCGGCGTCGCGGGTGCGGCTCGGCGGGCCCGCGGTCCTCGGTTCACGGCTGGCCGGGAGCGGCGGCCGCGGAGGCGGAGCGCCGCTGCGTTCGCTCGGCGACCCGGACGACGACCCGCTGACCGACACCGCGTTCCGTTTCCGTGTGCTCCTGCCGCCGCGTCCGGCCGCCACCGCCCGGTGTCCCGCGCCGCCCGCCGACGCCACCGCCAAGGCCGCCGCCGACCTGGTCGAACGGCTCGCCCCCGCGCACACCACCGCCACCGTGTCCCTCGGCGGGCACGGCTTCACCGTCGGCGAGCGCAGCGCGGTCGGCGTGGACACCCTCCTGGTCGCGCCCGCGGTCTCCCCGGCGGGCGCGGCGCACCTCGGCGCGGACAGCGTGCTCGGGGCGGACCGTTCGGGGCGGCGCGGCATCCGGCTGGACGGCACATCGGGTGCGGGCGTCCGCACGGTGGCCCTGAACGAGGGCGCCGCGGGCGGGCATCCCGGCCCGTGTCCCGGGGGACACACCAGCCCGCACGCCGGGCGACGCCCCGAAAAGAAGACCGGCGGACACCTCGGCGAGGAGACCGGCGGGCACCCCGACGAGATGACCGGCGGACACCCCGACGAGAAGAAGGGCAGGACCTCATGACGGCTCCTCCGACCGGGCGTGACGGCGCCCCACCGACCGGCCGGCGGCGGCTGACGTACTTCCACGGCCAGTTGCTGTCCGCTCAGGACCTCCGGCAGGAGCAGGAGCAGTTCCTCGCCCGGCTGCGCCTGCACAACCTGGCCCTGCACGGCTACGGCGTGGCCCACGGACTGTGGACACGCCCGGTACCGACACCCGACGACACCTGCCCGGATCCGCGGCGTACGGCGCCCTGGTTCGAGGTGACCGACGGAATGGCCGTCGACCGGAACGGCGACGAACTGATCGTGCCGTGCGGTGCGCTGCCCCGGCACGACCTGTGGCGGCTGCTCGACGAGGACGAGCGGTGCCGCGCCCTGGAGGACATCCGGTCCGGCACCGACGGCGTCACCGTCCATCTGACCATCCACCACTGCGAGGAGCCGGTCGACAGCGTGCGCGCCGTCTACACCGAGTCCTGCGAGGGCCTCCCGCGCACCGCCTACGCCCATATCCGCGAAGGGTTCACCCTGCGGGCGTCGACCCGGCCCCCGCACCCCGATCCCTGCGATCCGCCCTGTCCCTGCGCGTCACCCGCCGACGGCGCGTCCCCCGCGCACGGATGCGGTGACGGCAGGACCGTGGGGCCCGGCCTGCTGCTCGCCCGTGTGGACCACGTCCGTCCCGATCGCGCCCTCACCCTCGAGCAGATCCACCCCGAGGTCCGCCGCCCCCTCGCCCGGCGTCCGGCGACCGTCGTCACCAGCGTCTCCTGGCCGCACGGCGGCCGGCTCACCACCCAGCAGGCACGCGCCCTGCTCGGCGGAGACGGCCTGCGGATCGCGTTCTCGGGACCGGTGCGCACCGCGACCCTGACCGAGGAGGGTGTCGCGGACCTGTTCCAGATCACCGGCGGCCGGGGCGTCCACGGCACCGTGATGCGCTTGGAGACCCGCCTCACGTGGGAGTCGTCGGACGGCGTGACCGATGCCGCCCACGAGAACGGGAAGAGCGGGAATGCCGACCGGGGTGCCGTGACCGTCGAGACCTGTGAGACCGCGACGGCGATCAGGATCCGGCAGACGGACCGCGAGTACCTCAACGACGGCGACCGGATCCATCTGGTGCTGCGCACCCCGTTCGTCCTGGACGTCTGCGGCGACCCGGTGGACGGCACCCACACCGGCGGCCTGGTGCCGCGGCCGGGCGGCCCGCCCGCGCATGGGGCGGGACTCCTGCCGCCCGACGGCTCGGGCCCCCGCACGTCCGGCACGCCCGCGGGCGCGGCCGGCGTCTTCGAGAGCTGGATCTTCATCGACAACCGACGACCCGACCACGACCGGGGATCCGAGGGCGAGCACTCGCCTGACACCGGCGCGGACACCCGGGCCGGTACGGCGCCGGAACCCCCGGCCGAGGACGGCGGCACCGACAGCGCGACCACGGAGGAGCGGCCATGACCGGCTCCGGCACCCACACCACCGGACCCCACCCCACCGGACCCCGCGACTGCGGCTGCGGATGCGGCGGAAGCCCCACCGCCACGGCCCCCGCCGCCCTCGCCCCGACCGCCGGGTTCCGCGCGGGCGGCCCCGTCCGCCCGGTGTTCTTCGCGGGCCAACTCCTCACCGAGGACGACCTCGGTGGCCTCGCCACCTGGACCACCGGTCGCGTCCGCGCCCACAACCGACTGCGCTACGTCTCGGCCGACGGGCACGGCGCGGTCCTGTGCGGTCTGTCCGTCGGCTGCGACTCCTGCGCCCGCGGCACGGTGCGCGTCGGGGAGGGCCACGCGGTGGACGGCGCGGGCAACGACATCCCGGTGCGGTGCGCCGAGGACGTCGATGTCGTGGCACTGGTGCGGGAGTTCCGCGCCACGGGCGGCGGCTGCCCCGACCCGTGCCCGCCGGGTCCCGAGCGTACGTACGGCCTCTTCCTGCGCTACGAGGAGGAGTTCGCCGAGCCCGCCGCCCCCTACGATCCCGGCGACGGCTGCGCGACGGTCGGATGCGTGCCCACGCGGGTACGCGAGGGCCACCGCTACTTCGTGGGCTGCGTCCCCGAGCCGCCGCGCGACCGGCTGTGCGCGCTGCTGCGTCGCCGGTTCGGTGACGACCGGGGGTTCCTTGCCGCGTGCGAGAGCGACAGGACGCGGCCCTCGGCGGACGACCTCACCGACTGGCTCACCGCCCGTCTCGACGTCAACGGCGACCTGTGCGACCGCGCCCCGCTGGCCCTGCTGTGCGACGTACCCGCCAAGCCGCCCGGCAACGACGTTCAGCACAACCGGCTGCGCAAGGTGCATGCCTGGCGCGCCTTCGAGGCGTATCTGCGCTCGGCCGTCCGCTCGCTCGTGGTCGTGCCCTGCCCGGGTGGCTGCGTCCCCGAGGTGCTGATCGCCGAGGTGACGCTGGACGGCTGCGACGTCGTACGGGCCGTACCGGCCGGACGGCGTGGCGCCCATCTGCCCGATCCGGTGGAACAGCGGTGGCGGAGCGGGCTCGCCCGGCTCCTCGCAACCGAGGCCGGCACGGCGGATCTGCTGGTGTTCCTGCTGGACCTGCTCGATCTCACCGACTGCCTGCCGCGGCCGACCACTGAGACGTGAACCGCCCACCGAGACGCAAGCCGCCCACCGAGACGTGAAAGGAGCAGACCATGCCGGCACCTCTGCGCCCGGAATTCCACGAGGGCCAGATCCTGGCCGCCGACGACCTGTCGGCCGTGGTGCGGTACGACCGCGATGCCGCAGCGCGCCACCACCGGCACCTGCACACCTGGGGGATCGCCTCGGGTCTGGAGGTGACGGTCCGCGCGCGGGCCGGATCGGACGTCTACAAGACGGTCGTCGTCGGCGGCGGCACCCTCGTCGACCCGTCCGGCCGCGAGATCGTGGTACCGGCCCCGGTCGAACTCTCCACGCCCGACCAGGGGTTCACGATCGTCGACCCCGCCAACACCGCTCCCCGCCCGCTCATGCTCATGTGGAGCGACGAGCCCGCCACCGGTGGCACCGCGGTGTCCTCCGGTGCCTGCGCGGCGAACGGCGCCGCCGCGCGCACCACGGAGGGCTTCCTCCTGCTGGTCGGCGCCCCCGGCGACGAACTCGACCTCGGCGAGCAGCAGGCCCCCGCGCCCGACGCGGGACCCGACCGCCTCGGCGGTGGCGACCGCGGCCGGGTGCTGCTCTCCTTCGTCACCTGGGCCACCGACGGCGAGGACGGCGGGTTCACCGGGGTGCTGCCCCGGGCGAACGGGGTCGGCCGCCGGTACGCGGGCGTCCTCGCCGACCGGGTGTCCGCGCGCGGCGGCACGCTGGAACTGGCGGCCGAACCCCGCCCGGTGGCCGGCAAGGTGGGGGTCCGGATCGGCGGCGCGGACGGCAGCCTGGACATCGGCCGGTTCAACGCGGCCGGCGCGCTCGCCCCGGCGCTGCGCGTCCTCGGGGACGGCAGCACCCGGATCCTGGGTGACGTGCGGGTCTCCGGCGGGCTGACCGTCGGTGGCGCCGTGGACAGTCCGCTGGTCAGCGGCAGCGTCCTCGTCCAGTCCGGCACGGCGACCCACGGTGTGATCCTGCCGCTGCCCCCGCCGGTGACGGCGGACCAGGCGGAGTCGGGCGAGGTCGTCCTGCACGTCCAGGTGACGCCACGGCTCCAGACGTACGGTGCTCCCGCCGAGGGCGGTGCCGACACATCCGGCTTCGGCGCCCTGCCCGTGGTGCTGCGCTGCGAGGTGGACTCCGAGCGCCGGCTGAACTGTCTGATCGCCTGGTACACGGGGCTCGGCACCGCGCGGACGCTCGACCTGTTCTCCGTCCTGCCGGGCACCGCCGACTACGTCGTCCTGGCCACCCGACCCGCCGCCCACCCCGCCACCTGATCTGAGAGCGAGTCACTCATGACGATCGCGGTACCGGCCCCGGCGGCCGGGCCCCCCTCCGGGCGGACGAGCGGGCGGACGACCGAGCCGACCGTCACGGTCGTCCGCCTGAAGCACACCGGCCATGTCGTCGCCGCCCTCACCAGGACCGGCACCGCTCCCCCGCCCGTCGCCGGGCACCTGACGGGCGGCGCCCTCCCGCTGGCCGTACCGGGCGCCACCGGGCTGGTCCTGGTCCCGACCGACCTCCTGACGGCCGAGGAACTCGGCGCGCCGCCCGGGCTGCTCACCACGCCCTGGCACTGGTACGTGGACACCGGCGACCCGCAGGCCGCCGCCCCGGCGACAGCGCGGCTCGCGGAGGTCTCCGGTCACATCCCGACCGTCGACCCCGACGCCGGGTCACTGCGGATCACCTCGCCGGACGACGCGAACGCCCCCGTCCTCCTCCTGGTCAATCCACCGGCCCAGTGGGGCACGGGCGCCACCGCCCACATCACGCTCGCGGCCCATCTCGACGGGACCGGGACGGTCGTCCTGGGCGACGGCGCCGTCGGGCAGAACGATCACGCCCTGGTCTTCGTCCGAGGCCGGCCGGTGAGCGTGTACCTCACCGGACTGCTGGGCTGACACCCGGCCGCGTACGGATCAGGTCTCGTACGGATCAGGTCGCGTACGCGTGACGTCTCGTACGGATCACACGACGACGGAGAGGCGACGGGCATGACGACGTTCCCCACGGAGGCGACGGCCGACGACGGCGACGGGCTCCTCGACGCGCTCGGCGGCTGCACCGTGCTCGACTGCCGGCTGCGCGTGGTCAGGACCGACGGCTGGAGCTGGGGCCCCGACCCCTCCGAACTGGCCCGGGGCGCGGTCGCGTTGCTCCCCCGCGTACTGCGGACCCACCTCGCCGACGCACTCCACCGCACCGGCCTGCCGATCGCCACCACAGGTGTCGCCCCGCAGTCCGGCCCCACAGCGCAGGACTTGGAGGTCACCGTCCCCGTGCGCATCAGGGCCCACACCTCGCTCGGCGAACTCTCGGCCGCGGCCACGCGCGCGAAGGCCCTGGGCGACACGCCCGCGTCGCCCGGCCCCGGCGCGGCGGTGCCCCTCCACCGCGGCCACGCGGGACCGACCCACCCAGCTGGACCCGCCCACCTGCGCGCCACGGGATCGCCGACCGGCGCCGAGCCGAGTGCCGCGGCCCACGACACCGTGGACCGCGAGATGGTGCGGAGCTCGGGTCTGCCGGTGGCCGCGCCGCTCTTCGACCGTGACCGGGTGCTGGTCGGCCTCCTCCACGAGGCGTCCGCCTGCGGGGTGCTGGACACCGTACTGGCCCGGCTCGGAGCGGAGACGCTACGGCTGCTGCTGAGCGCCCTCGACGCGGCGGGACGCCGTACGACGTCCGCGCCCGGCCCCCCGCCGACGACCCCGTCGACCCCCGTACCCGGCGCCGCCGAAGACGCCCCTGGCGCGGTCGCACCCTCCGCGCCACCCGACACGGACGCCCTCACCACCGCCCTCCTGGCGGCCCTGCGATCCCTGCCGTCCGCCGGGCGGGACACTCCACGCACCGGCACTCCCACCGGCCCCGAGCCCGCCCCGGGCGCCGACGGCACACCGCCCGTGCGCACCGCACCGGTCCCCGGCCGGTCGTGGGAGGAGCACCACCGCGGCCCGGTGTCCGGCACGATCACCGACACCGACCGCGCACTGCCCTTCCTGCTGCTGCCGCCGCTTCACGACCGGGGCTATCTGCAGGCGCTGACGGCCGTCCTCAGCGGCGGGGGCGCGCGGGACGCCGACGGCGCGGCCTTCGCCGCCTGCCTCGCGCACAAGGTGCTGCCGCCGCCCGTGCACGGCTGGCTGCGCGCACCCGGGGACGCGCACGCGGTCGCCGTCTTCGCCGGTGCGACGACGACCGCCCAGGGCACGCCCGACGCCTCCGCACCGGACCTGGAACGCAGGCTGGGCCCGCTGCTGCCCCTGCTCGACGCCCGGCTCGGGCTGCAAGCCGCCCAAGGGCACACCGCCACCAGCCCGTTGCTGCTCCACGCCCTGGCCGCGGACCGGCTCCTCCTGCTGGACCTCGACGGCCTGTACCCGGTGTGGGAGGCCGCGCGACCCGCGGAACTGCTCCGTCCCTGGGAACTGGCCGGCCGGCCCCTGGTCCTCCTGCCCGCCCGGTCCGTCGCCTCCGGGGCCACGGGGCTGACCCACGCCCTGGACGCCCTGGGCATCGGCTTCGTGACCGATCTGCCGCCCGCGCGCGGCGAGCGCCTCAGCCGGGTGCCGGGTCCGCGCCGCTGCTGGACCAACACCGGGGCGCGACTCACGTCCCGTTCCGCGCCGGACGACACGCTGGTCGGGGCGGCACGCCGACTGACGTACGAGGCGTCCCGCGCCGCCCGTTTCGTGGCGGCCCTGGTCGAACTGCGCCCGGCGGTGCGCACCGGCCAGGCCCCGGCGGTCGAACGCTCGACGACGCTGGCCGTCGGGGTCGCGCTGGCCGACCTCGCCTGGACGCTCTGGTCACAGCGGGAGGCCACCGATCCCGTCGACGCCCTAGACCGCTTCGCCGACCTGGGGGCCCGTGTGCTGTTCCACGACAGCACGGTCGAGATACGGCTGCCGCTGGGCGCGCGCCATGCCGACCTCTACCGGCACCGGCTGCTCGCCGATGTGCCGGACGTGCCGTGGCTCGGCGGCCGGACCGTCGTCTTCACAGGAGGGTGAGATGCCGAACGGACCCCTGCGGCCCCAACCGGCCGTCGTGGCGGCCCACTTGGCCCTGCGCCAAGGGGCCGTCCACCGCGCGTTGCGGAGGGCGGCGGCCCGCCGCGCCAAGCGTTCCGCGCTGCTCGCCGGGGTGGAGCTGTCCCCGTACTGCGTCACCGACCAGCAGGCCGGCCTGCTCCTGGACCTCACCGATCCCGCGGACGTCCAGGCGTCGTCCCCTCCTGCCGAGCAGCCCGGCGCCCAGACGGAGGCGGAGCGCGAACTGCGCCGCCGGGCCGCCGCCGAGGGGGCCACGCTGCCGCTGGACGCGCTGGCCCGCGCCGCGGAGCTCGACTCCTTCGAGTGCGACGCGCTGCTGCTGTGCCTCGCCCCGGCGCTGGCGCCCGAACACGCGCCGCTGTTCGGCTATCTCGTCGACGACCTCGACCAGCGCCGTCCCACCGCCGAGTTGATCCTCACCGTACTGGCGCCCACGCCCGCCGAACGGTTCGCACGGCTGCCCGCGCTGGGCCCGTACGGACGGCTGCGCCGCTTCGGCCTCCTGCTCCAGGACGGCGTCCCCGACCCGTACGGCGGGCCGGAACCCTCCGGCGCCGATCTGCTGCGCCCGCTGCACGTGCGCCCCGAACTGCCCGCGTTCCTGCTGCACGGCCTCGGCGATCCCGGACTGCTGGCGCACGACCCCGGCCACGTGGTCGCACCACGGCCCCTGCTGCTCGACACGGAGACCCGCACCCACGCGGCACGGCTGGCCGCCCACCTCGCCTCCCACCCGGCGGGCATCGCCGCGCTGTGGGGGCTGCCCGTCGGCAGCCGGCGCGACGCGGCGTGCGCCGTGGCGCGGCAGGCGGGGCTCGCGCTGCGCCGCACCCCGGACCTGGAGCTGTGCCGCAACCCCGACGACGTGCGGGCCGCCCTGGGCCGGGCACTGGCCGCGGCGGCCGTGCTCGGCAGCGGGCTGTGGCTGCCCACCGACGACTTCCACGCCCCGGACGCGGAGTGGGCCGCGGCGGCGGTCGTCGACCTGCTGACCCGGGCGGGCGTTCCGGTCGTGCTGACCGGCCGGACGCCGTGGCGTCCGCTCGCTCTGCTCTCCTCGGGACGGTACGCGGAGGAGTGCGCGGGCGAGCCCGGCTACCGGGAACGGCGGGCGCTGTGGAACACCGCCACCACCGGAACGGACCCGGACCCCGACCCCGCTCTGCTCGACGACCTGGCCGCTCGCTTCCGGCTGACGCCCTCTCAACTGCGGTCGGCCGTAGGGCTCGCCGAGTCCGGCCGCGTGCCACTGGACGAGGCCGTGCCCCGGGTCCTGACCGCGACCCCGGCCCGGCTCGCCGAGGTCTGTACGCCCACCCGCGGCCCCTCGGACCTCGTACTCCCCATGGAGCAGGAACGGCAGATCGACGGACTCGCCGCGGCGTTCCGTGCCTGGCCCAAGGTCTCCGAGGAGTGGGGCTTCGGCGGGCAGCACGGCGGGGCCGGACTCAAGGCCCTGTTCACCGGCGAACCCGGCACGGGCAAGAGCCTCGCCGCGGAGGTGCTCGCCGGTGCGCTCGGTGTGGATCTGCTCCGGGTCGACCTCGCGCAGACCGTCTCCAAGTGGGTCGGCGAGACGGAGAAGAACCTCGACGAGGCCTTCGGGCACGCGGAGGCCACGGGCGCGCTGCTGCTCTTCGACGAGGCCGACGCCGTCTTCGGCAAACGGGGCACGGTCAGCCGCGGCACCGACCGCTACGCCAACCTCGAGGTCGGCTATCTGCTGCAACGTCTGGAGCGCAGCCCCGCGTTGGTCGTCCTCACCACCAATCTGCAGGGCAACCTGGACGAGGCCTTCACCCGCCGCTTCCAGTTCGTGGTGCACTTCACCCGGCCCGGCGAACGGGAGCGGACCCGGCTGTGGCGGATGGCGTTCCCGCCGAGCGCCCCGCTGGACCCGCTGCTGAGCCTGGCGGGACTCGCCCGGCTCGATCTCACCGGGGCGGGGGTCATGGCCGTCGCACGCTCCGCCGCGCTGCTCGCGGCGGAGAACGACAGCGCCGTCATCGGCCGCGAACACCTCTGCGAGGCGATCGCGCGCCAGTTCCGCCAGGAGTCGCGGCTGCTGCGCTCCGGCGAACTGGAAGGGGCGCTCGGCCCGGCGCCGGTACGGGTCCCCGACACGGCCGACCGACACGACCCGCACGACCGACCATGAACACGCCCACGCCCGGCGCGCCGACGCCCCCGCCTCCCGTGACCGGCACGGGCACGGGCACCGAACGCGCCCGACCGTCCCCCGGCACACTCAAGTCCCTGCGGAAGCGCCCCGCGCCGACAACGGGTTCGGCGCGTGGGGCACGTACGAGGGATGGGGCGCGTACGGACTCCGGTTCCGCCGCGTCGGCGGTACGAGTGCTGGGGGCGGCCTCCGCTCCGGCGCGGCCCCCCGAACGCGCTGCCGCCGCTGCCAAGACCACGGCACGGCCCCTTGGGACGACCGGCGCCCCGACGCGGGCAGACGCATCCTCCGCCTCCGCGGCGCACCCGCTCGTGCCCGCCCGGCGCCCGCGCCGGGCGCACCCCGGCGTCGGCAACGCCGCCACCGTGGCGCTCGCCGCTCGCGGCGCCGAGGCGTCCGTCGGGCACGCTGAGGGCGGGGCCCCCGGACGGGCCGTCGCAGGCAAGAAGGCCGCCGTGCCGGGGCTGCGCCGGATCGCCGCCCAGGTCACGGCGGGCAAGCGCGCCCTGACGCGGCACCCCGCACCCGCCGCCGAGGCCGCGGCGGCCCAGCGCGCGGCGGTGGCGCCCCCGGGCGAGCGGGCCGCGTTCGCCGGGCAGGAGCGGGCGGCGGCGATCGCCTCGGCGCAGGCGAAGCCCTTCGCCCGGGCCGAGTTCATCGCGAAGTTCGAGAAGCGCATCAAGGACCAGCAGCCCACCACGCCCGAAAAGGCCGAGGAGTTCGCGGACCCGGCGCGTGCGGACACGCTCACCCCGCAGCTCTCCGGTGAGGCGCACGCCGCAGCGCAGGCCTCGTCCGGTGAGGTACGGGCGACCGCGGCGACCCCGCCCGACCCCACGCGCGTACCCGAACGTCCCGCGGTGGCGCTGACACCCGACCGGCCGCCGCCCGTACCCGCCCCGCCCCGCGCGGCGGACGCCGTACCGGCGCCGGTGGCGACCGCCGCGGTGGACGTCTGCGCGCATGCGAGCGGTACGACGGACGCGATGGACAAGGCGGGTCTCACCGACGAGACCCTGGCGGACGCCAACGAGCCGGCGTTCTCGACCGCCCTGCGGTCGAAGAAGGCCGCGGAGGAGGACTCCGCCGCGGCGCCGGGTTCCTTCCGCGCCAAGGAGGCGGCGCAGCGGGCCGCGGCCGAGCAGCGGGCGGCCGTCGCGGGCGGTACGGCGATGGCCGCGATGGCGGGGCTGCGGGTCGCCGCGGGCAAGTCGGCGGGCGGCGGCAAACAGGCGGTCCAGTCGCGTACGGAGGCACGCCGCGCCGAGGTCACGGCCGAACTGACCGCGATCTACGAGGAGACGAAGCGTGCCGTCGAGGCCGCCCTCGGCGGCCTCGACGACACGGTCCGCACACTCTTCGACGAGCGGGCGGGGCAGGCCCGGAACCGGTTCCTCGCCGCGTGCAGGAAGAGCTGGTGGGACTTCTTCACCGGTGCTCCCGAATACGAGAAGCACGCGGCCGTCTACACCGCCGAGATCCGGGGCGTGGTCGACGAGATCGCCACCGTCGTGGAGCAGCGCGTCAACGACGCCCGGCAGAAGGCGGCGGACGGCCGCCGTCGGATGGCCGACCATGTCGCGGGCCTGGAGCCCGCGCTGCGCGGGTTCGGGGAGCAGGCGGCCGCCGGATTCGCCGCGCGGTTCGACGCGTTGGAGGCGTCGGTCGACGAGAAGGCGGACGCCGTCGTCGACCTGCTCGCCGAGTCCTACGCGCAGGCGCAGGAGGCGACGAACGCGGCGCTCGCCGAGGTGAAGCAGGGCAACAGGAGCCTGTGGGACCGGGCCCGCGACGCCGTGGTGGGCGCGGTCAAGATCCTGATCGACCTGAAGAACCTACTGGTCGGGGTGGTGAGGCGGGCGGCCGGAGTGGCCGATCGGATCGTACGGAATCCCATCCGTTTCCTCTCCCACCTCGGTGCCTCGGTCAAGGCCGGGCTGACCGGGTTCCTGTCGAACATCGTCACCCACCTCAAGGCTGCCCTGAAGGACTGGCTGTTCGGCAATCTGGCCGCGGCCGGGGTGGAGCTGCCGGAGCAGTGGGATCTGCGCGGCATCGTGAAGACGGTGCTGTCGCTGTTCGGGATCAGTTGGGCGTTCATCCGTTCCGAGCTGCTCAAGCACATGCCCGAGCCGGTGCTGAACACGGTGATCGGCGCGATCAGGGTCTTCGGGGTGATCAAGGACAAGGGTGTCGGCGGCCTGTGGGAGGAGATCAGGGAGAAGATCGGCGACCTCAAGCAGCAGGCCTTCGAGATGATCAAGGGCTTTGTCGTGGAGACCGTCCTCAAGGCGGGCATCACCTGGCTGCTGTCCCTGATCACTCCGGCCGGCGCCCTGGTCAAGGCGGTCATGGCCGTCTACGACTTCCTCACCTTCCTGGTGGAAAAGGCCCGCGCCCTCGCCGAGTTCGTCAACTCGATCCTCGACACGCTGGAGGAGATCTGCGACGGCGTCTCCCAGAAGGTCGCCACCAAGATCGAGTCCTCCCTCGCCCGCACCCTCCCTCTCGCCATCGACCTCCTCGCCCGCGTCCTCAAGCTCGGCGCGATCCCCGGGAAGATCAAGAACGTCCTGGAGAAGATCGGCGCACCCGTCCGCGGCTTCATCTCGAACATCATCGCCAAGGCCGCCGCGTACGGCAGGAAATTGATGGCGGGCGGAAGAAAGGCCCTGGGAAAGCTCGTCGACGCGACGGACCGGCGGTCGGCGGCGGAGAAGGAGCGCGACGTCAGGGCCGCGGTCAGGCTCGGCGTCACCACACTCAACAAGCTGAAGGGAACCCGCTTCGACGGGAAAGTCCTCAAGGCCGCCCTGCTCGCCATCCAGCTGCGGTACCGGCTCAAGTCCCTCGAACCGGTCGAGGACGACGGCGTATGGAGTGTGGAGGGAACGCTCAATCCGACGGCCAAGGAACTGACCAAGCTGTCGGCCCTGGCACCTCCCGGCACCCCCCGATACGGAGCACTGGACAGCGCCGACCGCGCCACCGGGATCACCGCGACGCTGACCGCGGATTCGATCGGCGGCACGACCAGGCCTTCGGTCGACCCCGCCGGCTGGGAGAGCGAAAAGGGATTCCATCGCTCGCATCTGCTCGGCGCCCAACTGGGTGGCGCCAACAACCGAAAGGAGAACTTCGTCACCTTGTACGCGCGGGCGAACACCCCGGAGATGCGCGGCCACGAAAACGCGGTGAGAAAGGCCGCGGAGGTTCCGGGACAGCGCGTGGTGTACGTCGTCACACCCGAGTACAAGAAGCAGAACCTGCGCGGCGCCGAGCGGAACGACAACAAACTGCTGCGGCCGACGAAGGTACACATCAAGGCCACGGCCATGGGAAAGAAGTCCTACAACCTCACCGAGACAGTGAAGAACGTTCCCTGAGGGCTGCCCCGTAGATCATCGTTGGCGTGGGCCGCGGCCGGCGAGCCACGGTGGACGGGCCGACAGACAGCCTGATCAGGGATATCCTCGCGCGGTGTCGAACAGAGCGATAGCGGCTGGAGCAGGTCTCGCGCGGGTGATGGCGCACTGCGGGGGCAGCCCCGCGGCAGCCGTGCACCATCTGGCGGGTGCCATCGCCTCCGCGCCCGAGAACCCCGAGCCCTATACGGTTCTTGCCGAGTTGTGGGCGGACAAGCCGTCGGAGCTGGCCGAGGTCGTTCGGGATGCCGACTCCTCGAGGACGGTGCTGGCCCAGTCGTACATCAGCTTCCTCGAGGGCGACATGGACACCGCGGCGCTGGCCATCGGATCGGTCACGGGTGTGCAACCCGACATCGCATGGGCCAAAGCCCCCTGGTTCGGCGATGAACGATTTCTCGGTGTGGTGAGTGCCGACGCGCTGGCCGAGGCCGCCATGCGGACGATGGACTACGGCCGTGTTCTGGACACCGAAGGCGTGCGGGAACGGTTCCGGCCCTGGTTCGACGCCATCGACGTGGTCTCCGCCCGCCGGCCGTTGCCGGAGGCGTTGGCCAAGATGGCGATCCTCCTGCGGACATGCGGTCTCACCGATGCGTCCTTCGCCCTCTGCGACCAGGCGGACTCCGTTGAGCGGATCATGCTGACGGAAGTCGTGCGAGCGGGCACGTGGCGCAAGCTGGGTGATCCCGAACAGACCGTGGCGGCGTTCGAGCGCGCTCTCGCCCTGGAGCCAGCCAACTGGTCGCTCTATCTCGACCTGGCCGACGTGCACGCCGAACAGGGCGACTTCACCGCCGCGGTCCGGCTGATCGACCAGGGGCTGAAGCACGAGCCGGCTGAGCTCACACTTCGCGCGGCGGGGGCCGCCTACCGGGCACGCCTCACCGGCTCGGCCGCCGAACTGAGCGAACTCATCGAACTGGCGCCGGATCTGTCGAACGACTCGTACCGGAACCTGCTGATCGATCACGCATGCGCCGGTCCCGCCCTGCCTTCCGAGCTCGTGGCCGCGGCCCGCCGCATCCAGAACAGCTGAGGCCCCGCTCCTCGACGAGCAGCAACTCCAGCCAGTTCCTCAGGGGTAGTTGGCCGCAGCGGTCTCCTCCTCGGCGCGGAGTCCGGGCACGTCCGTACGGCGAGGAGTGAGCTCCCGCTGCGGGGCAACCTCCGCCGGGGGCCGGGCGGTTTGCCGCCGTCAGCCGCTGACGCCACGCGCGGACGCAGGTGGCTCAGCCCCCGGACACCGCGTCGAACGTCCGCGCCAGCTCGCTCCGCGACCGCACCCCCAACTTCCGGTACACATTGCCCAGATGGAACTCCACCGTCTTGGGACTGAGGAACAGCGCCGCCGCCGTCTCCTTGTTGGTCGCGCCACCGGCGACCAGCGAGGCGATCCGCCCCTCCTGCTCGGTGAGCCGCGTACAGGTCGTACGCCCGGTGCGGGCCCCCGCCGCGCGCAACTCGCTGCGGACCGCCTCCTCCCACGGCACGGCTCCGAGCATGGAGAAGACCGACAGCGCCTCCTCCAGTGCGTCCCGCGCCTCCGGCGTACGCCCCGTACGCCGGAGCCACTGCCCGTGGCAGAGCAGGGTCCGTGCGCGTTCGAAGACGACGGCGCCGCGCGCATGCCATTCCAGGGCCTCGTGGAAGGCCGCCTCGACCGCGCCGGGCGTGCCGTGCCCTTCGGCCTCCAGTAGCAGGGCGCGGCAGCGGGCGCTCACCGCGAGCGCCCAGGACGGACCCGAGCGCCGCATCTCCGCGTCGAAACGGCCGTGTTCGCGCTCCGCCTCCCCGATCCGCCCGCTGCGCAGATACGCCTCGACCAGGTTGGCCGCCCACGGGGCCACCGACGGGTCCTCGATGCCCGCGCCGCGCGCCAGGGCACCGGCCCTTTCGTAACCGGCCACGGCCTCCTCGTACTTGCCCGCGCCGAGGGCCAACAGGCCTTCGGCCACGGCGATCTGGCCCATGACGAGTTCGAGGCCGTGCGCTCGCGCGACACCGGCGGCGCGGGCCAGTATCGCCCCGCACTCCGCGACCCGGCCCTGGGCGGCCTCGAGCCGGGCGAGCGCGACCAGCCCCTGCGCCAGGGACGCGGTCTCCTGTCGCTGTTCGGCGCAGCCGACGGCTTCCGTGGCGTCGGCGCGGGCGCCGTGCCAGTCCCCGGTCCACAGCCGGATCCAGGCCCGGCAACCGAGCGCGGCCGCCCGCTGGGACGGGTTCACGCCGCCTTCCGTGCCGCCGAGCGGCGGGGGCTGGTCGCCGAGCACTCGGTCCAGCAGGACGCAGGCGGCCTCGTACTCCTCCAGCCACCCCAGGACTTCCGCCCGGCCCACCAGCGCTCGCGCGGCCTCGCCCGCGGTCTGCCCCAGCAGCAGTTCGCGGGCCTGGCCGCGCTCGCCGCGCAGGGCCAGGACCTGGGCGAGATGCACGGCCGCCGCCTCCGCGAGGTCCCCGCCGCACAGACGGGTGAGCCGGTACGCCTGCCACGCACTGCCCAGCGCGGCCCGGCTGTCGGCCGCGTGGACCGCGGAATCGACCGCTTCCAGCAGGAGTCGGGCCGCCCGGTCGGGCTCCCCGGTGAGCCGTCCTGCCGCGTCGCGCAGCACCCGGTGCGCGGTCCTGGGGTGGCCTCCCGCACCGGGCCGACGCGCCTGGAGGACGGCCAGTTCGCGGCGCAGGCCCGGGGCGCGGGCGAGTGCCATCGCCTTGCCCAGCAGCATCTGTACGTGTTCAAAGGCTCCGGCCCGCTGTCGGCAGACCGCGGCCAGGTGGAGCAGCCGGGCGGTTTCGTCGTGGTCGTCGGCCAACCCCGCGGCTCGCTCGTACAGTTCGGCGCCCGCGTCTGCGTCCGTCTCCTCGGTGGCGCGCGCCGCCGCTTCGACGGCCCGCGCCACGTCCGGGCTCGGGCAGGTGTGCGCGGCGGCGAGGTGGCGCCCCGCGTCGGGCCCGCGCAGTACCTGCGCGAGCACGTGGTGGACGGCGCGCCGACGGGACGTAGCGGCGTCGTGGTACGCGACGAGGCGCAGCCGTCGGTCGGCGAAGACCAGTCGGCCCCTGCGCAGTTCGACGACGCCCTCTTCTTCCGCGGGCAGCAGCGCGTCGGGGGCGTGTCCGAGCAGTTCCAGCGCGCGCTGCAGATCGCCGCTCGGGACGTCGCCGGCCGCGGCGGGCACCAGCAGTGCGGCCCGGGTGGGGTCGGGGAACCGGGCCAGCGTCGGGAGATGGGTGTCGCGCAGCCGTTCGCCGGGGGTGAGCGGGTCGTCGAGGGGCAGGTGCCCGGAGCACTGGCCCGGGGTGAGGACGGCCGGCAGTTCGGTGAGGGCGAGCGGGTTGCCCTCGGCGACGGCGAGCAGTCGGTCGGCGACGAATCGGCGCAGCGGGTGCGGGGCGGACCGCTGGAGCAGGGTCCGCGCGTCGGCCGGGTCCAGCGGTCCAAGCCTCAGCTCCGGTACGCCGGTGACGGCGGGGCGCAGGTCGGATCCGGCGGCAAAGCCGCGGTGTTCGGCCGTGAGGAGCAGGACGATCGGCTCTTCGGCGATGCGCCGCGCCACGAAGAGCAGTGCCTCCCTCGACGGGGTGTCGAGCAGATGCGCGTCGTCGATCGCGAGCAGGAGAGGGCGCCGTGCGGCCGCGGCGCCGAGCAGTCCGAGCACGGCCGCGCCGACCGCGAGCCCGGTGTCCCCCGGCCGCTGCTGTCCGGTGGCCAGCAGATGGCCGAGCAGGTCGCGCTGGGGTGCGGGCAGGCGTGGCAGATCGCAGCGGTAGGCCTGGACGACCTGGTGCAGCCCCGCGTAGCACAGCCCCGATTCGGCTGCGGCGCCCGCGAGATACACCGCCCGGACGGTGTCGTCGAGGGTGAGGATCCTGCGGAGCAGGGTGGTCCGTCCCAGCCCCGGTTCTCCTACGACGAACAGCGCGCCACCGCGCCCGGACGCCGTGTCACGGAGCAACCGGGCCACCGCGGATGCTTCAGCGATCCTCCCGAGCACATTCTGCGCGGCGGTACGGGAATCAGACGCGTGGCCCCGCGTCGCCGGTGCCGCTTCCCCCCTGCGTCAAGCTTGGCACGCACTCCTCCGCCGGAACCCGGAAATACCCAGACATTCACCCTTCCGCTTCGGCCGAGCGGTGGCGGCACCCCCGCTCGGCCGCGGCGCGGATTGTACGTGTCGCGCGTCCCCGGGCCAGGAAATTTCTGGCCTGTTTTTTACCATCCGATCGGTGTGAGAACAGCCGTCAGGCCCGCGACCTCAGCCTCTTCATTCGGCTGATCAACCGAACAGTACGCCGTAACCAATCGTGTCCGAATTTGAAACGACGAGTTCACAGGCTCGCAAGTTTCTCCTGTGTCCATAGCGGAGAACCCGCAGATCACAGGGGTTGAAAAGGTTTCCTCCCTTTCTGCGAGACGGGCCAAGAGGTGCGCGTGATGGACGAACTGCGTGTGCTGTCGATCTATGAAGGATTCTTCTCGGGCGGGGCCCGGATCGTGCACAGTGATGTGGTGCTGGGGCTCCATGAGGGTGGCCAGCGGCATGCGGTGCTGAGCGTGAATGGCGAAATGTATCGGGAGGAGACCCGGCAGCGGATGGAGGACGACGCGTGCTACCGGTCACTGACCGCGGCGGGCGTGCCGGTCACCTCGCTGGGCCGCACCCCCGGGACCCCCGGCGGCCCCGAGGCCTTCACCGGGCCGGAGCTGGCCGCCACCACGCGGGCGGTGGCCGCCGCGGACGTCATCCTGTCCCTCAAGGAGCAGCCGCTCGGCCTGCTCAACCAGGCCGGTCTGCCCCGGCGGCCCGTCGTGGTCTGTCTGCACCGCTCCGACCCCGAGAACCAGGGGGCGGCCCTGGACGAGCTGCGGACAGCGGTCGCCGACGGCCGGATCGCCGCCGGGATCTGTTGCGCCGAGTCGACGCGCGCCGCGTACGCCTCGGCCGGGGTCCCGCCCGGCCTGCTGCACGTCATCCCGAACGGCGTGGATCTGCTGAGATTTCGCCCCGACCCGTTCAGACGCGCTCTGCTGCGGACGTCGCTGGGCATCCCGGAGCGCGCGCCCGTGATCGTCTTCGCGGCACGCTACGCCACGATGAAGAACGTTCCGCTGTTCCTCCGGGCCGCCCGGGCCTGGCTGCGCCGGCAGCCCGACGGCCACGTCCTGATGTGCGGCGCGGGTATGACCCAGGCCAACGGCTGCCTGCGTGAGGACATCGCCACCGCGTTCGGCGAGGACGCCCCGCTCGCCGACCGCCTCTCGCTGCTCGGCGTGCGGCATGACATGGAGACGGTCTACGCGGCCTCCGACGTGGTGTCGCTGACCTCCGCCAGCGGCGAGGCGGCACCGCTGTGCCTGATCGAGGGCATGATGTGCGGGGCCGTTCCGGTCGCCACCGATGTCGGCGACAGCGCCTCGATCGTCACCGGGCACGGCTTCCTCACCCCGCCCGACCCCGAAGCGATCGCCCTGGCCTGGTCCGAGGCGGTGGCGCGGGGCGCCGAGTTCGCACCGGCCCTGGCCCTGAGCCGCGAACGGTTCAGTCGCACCCGCATGATCGCCGCGTACGCCGCGCTCATCGAACAGGTGCGCAGCAGGTCGAGCCGGGTTCCTCTCCCGGAACCCTTCTGAGCGAGTCCGCCGGGAAGGGGCGCCCCCGGGGCGCCCCGGGACCTGCGTTCGCCGCGCGGGGTCAGGCCTCCTTCTCGCCCAGTTTCTCGACGTACTCCTGCGCCTTGTCCACACCGGTCTCGATCTTGTCGGTTCTCCGACGGCACTGCCTGATCAGGGTCACGATCCCACCCGGCCCTCGGCGGCCAACAGGCCCACGGTGCGGCACCCTTGGGCAACGGGAGCGTACGGCGGGATTCCCCGGATGTCCGCCCAACTCAAGCAATCTGTCCGCCGAACTGGTGCTTGAGGAACGAGCCGGACCACGACATCAGGTCGGACGGCACGTAGTAGCCGGCCTCGTCGTTGATGGCGTCCCAGCTCTTGGCGATGTCCTCGACGGTGGCCGGACCGCCCTGGTGCAGATAGCCCTCGGTCGAGGCGATGAAGAGCCGTGCGAAGCGGTCGGCACCGGCCGTGTAGATCTCCCCGCTCACCGGGCAGCTCTCATGCGCGAGGAACGCGACGATGGGCGACACGGCCTCCGACGGCATGGACGGCATGGACGGCCCGTCGGCGGCGGCCCGGCCCTCGGCGACCGGCGCGTCACCCCCGGCCATCCGGGTCTGCGCCGCCGGCGCGATCAGGTTGACCTTGATCCCGTGCGGCTCGCCTGCCAGCTTCGCGCTGCGCGCCAGCCCGACCACCCCGGCCTTCGCCGCCGCGTACGACAGGTTGTTGTCGAGGCCGAACAGGCCGCTCGAGGTCGTCAGTACGACTCGGCCGTAGCGCTGCTCGACGAAGTGCGACCAGGCGGCCCGCATCGTGTTGAACGAGCCGATGAGGTGAACGGCGAGATGGCGCTCGAGGTTCTCCAGGTCGACCTCCGGCAGGCCGCCCCACCTGATGATCCCGGCGTTGTTGACCAGGATGTCGATACGGCCGTAGCGGTCGACGGCGGCGTCGACGATCGCCTGACCGCCCGCCTGCGTGGACACGTCGCTGATGTCGGCCACGGCGTCACCGCCGGCCGCGACGATCTCCTCGACGACCGACTGCGCGGGACCCTTGTCGACACCCTCCCCCTCCATCGACCCCCCGAGGTCGTTGACGACGACTTTCGCGCCCCTCTGCGCCAGCAGGTGGGCATGAGCCCGGCCGATGCCGCGCCCCGCGCCGGTGACGACCGCGACGCGTCCTTCGAAGCTGAACTCGCTCATGGGTGACTCCTGTCGTACTTGCGTTGTCACTGCGGGTCTCGACTCCCAGCCCACTTTAGATCGACCGGTCGGTACATACAATGGAGGCGTCGGGACCGCTCCCGCCCCCCGAAGCCGCTCACCAGGCGGTCCAGCCGCCGTCCACCGTGAGCGTGGTCCCCGTGACGAAACGGGAGGCGTCCGAGGCGAGGAACACCGCCGCGCCGCCGAGCTCCTCGGCACTGCCCACCCGGCCCATGGGAGTGCGGCGCACGATCCGTTCACCCCAGCGGCTGTCCAGGAGCCCGGAGCTGAGGTCGGTGTGGAAGTAGCCCGGCGCGAGGGCGTTGACGCGCACCCCGCGGTCGGCCCATTCGACGGCCAGCGCCTTGGTGAGCGCCTCGACCCCGCCCTTGCTCGCGGCGTAGGCGGCGATCCGCTCGAAGCCGGTGCTCGCGTGCACCGAGGAGACGTTGACGATCGAGCCGGAGCGCTGCTCCAGCATCACCTTGCCCGCCTCGCGGCAACAGTAGAAGGTGCCCTGGAGGTTGACGTCCAGCACCTGCCGCCAGTCTTCGTCGGTGGTCCGCTCGCTGCGAGTGAAGTGGGGGCTGATTCCGGCGCAGTTGATCACCGTGTCCAGCCGGCCCGACCAGGCGTGGATCCGTTCCACCATGGTGCGGACGGCGGTGGAGTCGCCGACGGATCCGGGCAGCACCAGCATCTTGCCGCCGTGCTCGGCCCGTTCGGCCTCCAGCCGCTCCAGGTCGGACGCCGTCCGTGCCGTCACCGCCACGGTCGCACCGGCCTGGGACAGGGCGACGGCGATCGCGCGGCCGAGCCCCTTTCCGCCCCCCGTCACCCACGCGGTCCGCCCGTCCAGACGCAGCTCGCTGTTCACGTCGGTGCGCACGTCGCCGTTCACGTCGGTGCGCACGTCGGTCATCGCTCGCCTCCCGCCGCGATGTCGCGCAGGGTCCGCTTGAGGACCTTGCCCGAGGGCGTACGGGGCAGTTCGTCGACGATGTCGAAGCGGGCCGGCACCTTGAACTTGGCCAGGCGTGCCCGGCAGAACTCCCGCAGTTCCTCGGTCCCGGCGCTCGCTCCCGGCCGGAACACGACGAACGCCCTCGGGACCTCGCCCCAGCGGGAGTGCGACAGACCGACGACGGCGGCCTCCAGTACGGCGGGGTGCTCGTACAGGACCCGTTCGACCTCGGGGGTGGCGATGTTCTCGCCGCCGGAGACGATCATGTCCTTCTTGCGGTCGTCGATGAACAGGAAGCCGTCCTCGTCGACGTGCCCGATGTCGCCCGTGTGGAACCAGCCGTCGCGCAGGGCCGCGGCCGTGGCCTGCTCGTCACGCCAGTACCCCGCGAAGACCTTCGGACCGCGCAGCGTGATCTCGCCGAGTTCGCCCGCCGGAACCTCCTTGCCCGTGTCGTCGACGATCCTGACGCGGGTGTGCGGCACGGGCCGCCCGACCGAGCCCAGTTTCGCGAGCGCGTGCTCGCGGTCGAGGAACGTGTCGCCCGAGACCGTCTCGGTCAGTCCGTAGGCATCGGCGAACCAGGCGTTCGGGAACGCGGTCGTGATCCGCCGCAGCACGGGTTCCGGGGTCTTCTCCCCGCCGCCCAGGACGAAGCGGACCGAGGTCGTGTCGTACGACTCGCGGTCCGGGACCTCCAGGACCGCGTTGACCATGGCGGGCGCCAGCCACACGTTGGTGACGCGGTGTTCCTGGATCGCGCGGAGCACGCCCGGCGCGTCGAACCTGCGCTGGAGGACGACGCCGCCGCCCGCGTACAGGGTCGCGAGGGCGGGCATGTCCAGGCCGCCGACGTGGTAGAGCGGGCCGCAGACCAGCGTGGTGTCCGCCGCGGTCAGACCGAAGTGGACGATGTGGGACAGGTTCTTGGCCTGCAGGTTTCCGTACGTGACGCACACGCCCTTGGGGCGCGACGTGGTGCCGGAGGTGTACATGAGCCGCTGGAGGTCGTCGAGCCCGACGTCCACGGGCTCCACGCGGGCATCCGGGTGCCGGGCGAGCAGATCTTCGTAGCCGGTCCACGCATCCGTGGTGGTATGTGTGTCCCTACTGGTCCACGACTCCGCCGAGTTGTCGTCCTCGACCAGGATCCGGTGTTCCAGGTCCGTCAGACAGCCGGCGCTCCGCTCCACCGCGGGGGCGAACTCCGGCTCGGTGACGATCGCCTTGGCTTGGGCATGACCCAGGATGTACTGCCACTCCTCCTCCGACAGCCGGTAGTTCAAGGGGAGGAAGACCGCGCCCAGGCGGTTGGTCGCATAGACCAGTTCCAGGAACTCCGGCCGATTGTAGAGCAGCAGGCCGACGACGTCGCCGCGCCCGATGCCCAGTTCGGCCAGTCCGGCGGCCAGCCGGCTGACCCGCTCATGGAATTGACGAACCGTCAGACGTCGCTCGTCCTGCGCGACGACAACGGCGTCGGGCCGCTGGGCCAGGTGGTAATCGAGGATGCTCGCGAAATTGTGCACGGGACTCTCTCGCTGGGTCGTGTTCGACGTCGAACGCTGCCTGCCGCGGCTCACGCGGTCACTGTGCGGTGTGCGATCTGCGGTGTGCGATGCGCGCTGCGCCATGTGGGGTGCGCGGAATTCTCGTTCTCCCCGGAGGGAAAGCGGGCGCGGGCCGGATTCCGACCGGTCGGTTGCCCACCCTCAAGATTTAGTGTACCCATTGGTCTATAAAACTTGTGTGCCGCACTTTACGACGGCGCGTGCGCCTCGACAACCATGCGCGCGCTCGCGATGTCGCTTCCGCCAGACGAGGAGTGCCCCTCTGTGCCACGCATCCGAATCGACAACGACGGCCCCGTCGTCACGGTCCGCCTCGACAACCCGCCGCTGAACGCCTTCGACTCGGCCCTGCGGGCGGAGCTCTCCGCCTGTGCGCGCGAGCTGGCCGACGCCCGGGACGTACGGGCCGTGGTACTGCACGGGGGCGACCGGCTCTTCGCCGCCGGGGCGGACATCAAGGCCCTGGCCGCAATGGGGCCCGAGGAGGTGCGGGGCTGGAACCGCGCGTTGCAGCGGACCTTCGACGAGGTGGCCCGGCTGCCGATGCCGGTCGTCGCGGCGCTCACCGGGTACGCGCTCGGCGGCGGTATGGAACTGGCCCTCGCGGCCGACTACCGGGTGGCCGCCGACAACGCCGTCCTCGGCCAGCCGGAGGTGCAGCTCGGCATCATGCCGGGGTCGGGCGGCACCCAGCGGCTGACCCGGCTGATCGGGCCGTCGCGCGCGAAGAACCTGCTGATGACCGGCCGCCGGGTGGCCGCCGACGAGGCGCTGCGTCTGGGGCTCGTGGACGAGGTCGTCCCCGCCGGGTCGGCGCTCGACGCCGCCCTGGGTTACGCCCGTCGGCTCGCCGAGGGACCGGCCGCGGCCCTGGAGGCGATCAAGGAGTCGGTGGACCATGGCGCCGACGCGGGCATCGCCACCGGACTCAGCCTCGAACGCGCCCTGTTCACGGGGGTGTTCGGCACGCAGGACGCCACCACGGGCATCCGCTCCTTCCTCGACCACGGCCCGGGCCGGACCCGCTTCGGGGATGCGGGACAGGAGCGCCCCGAAGGGGCGCGGGGCTGAATCCAATTGCGGCTTCGCCGCGGGGCGCGACCAGCCACGACGGCGCCGCAGCCGAACGACAACACATGACGGCGCTCACACGCTGCGCCAAGGCCGTACGACACGAAAGGGGTGCCCACCATGAAGGCACTGCGTTGGCACGGCGCGCGGGACCTGCGCCTCGAGGAGGTCCCCGACCCTCCCGAGCCCGGACCGCACGAGGCGGTCGTGGAGGTCTCCTGGTGCGGAGTCTGCGGCACCGACCTGCACGAGTTCCTGGAAGGCCCGCACATGATCCGCGAGGGCCCGCATCCGCTCACCGGCGCCCGGCCACCCCTCGCCCTCGGCCATGAACTGAGCGGCACGGTGGTCGCGTTGGGCGCGCAGGTGCCCGGCATCGGGGTCGGCGACCGGGTGACCGCCGACCCCTGCTGGCGCTGCGGCGTCTGCTACTGGTGCACCCGCGGCGAGTACCGCCTGTGCCCGAAGGGCGGCTCGGTGGGCCTCGCCTCGCCGGGCGCCTTCGCCGAGCGTGTCACCGTCCCGCTCGCCGGGCTGATGCGCCTTCCGGACAACGTGAGCGACGAGATGGCGGCGGTGGCCGAACCCCTGGCCGTCGGTCTGCACGCGGTCACCAGGGCCGGGGTGCGGCCGGGCGACAACGTCCTGGTCGTGGGCGGCGGCCCCATCGGCTTCGCCGTGGTCCTCGCCGCGCGTCTGGCGGGGGCGGCCGGGCTCTACGTCAGCGAGCCGCTCGAGGAACGGCGGGAGAGGCTCCTCGAACTCGGCGTCACCGAGGCCTTCGACCCGCGCGCGAGCGACGTACGCCGCGAGGTGTTCCTGCGGACCGGGCGCATCGGACCGGACGCCGTCATCGACGCGACCGGGGTGGCGCGGCTCGCGGCGCAGGCCGTCGCGACCGTGCGGCGCGGCGGCCGGGTGGTGCTCGCGGGCGTCGGCCACGGGAGCGTCGAGTTCGACATGGGGCAGCTCGTCTTCTACGAGCGTGCCGTGCTCGGCACGCTCGGCTACACCTTCGACATCCCCCGCGTGATCGATCTGATGAGTACCGGGCGTCTGGACGCCTCGGCCCTGATCACCGGGCGTTTTCCGCTGTCGGGAGGAGCCGGGGTCTTCGAGGACCTGGTCGCCGATCGCGCCCGGCACCTGAAGGTGCTGCTGACCCCGAAGGGACTGTGAGATGGATTTCGACCTGCCTGAGGAGACTCGGGCCCTGCAGGACATGGTCCGCGAGTTCGCAGCCAAGGAGATCACCCCGCACGCGGCCGAGTGGTCGGAGAACGAGCACTTCCCGACCCAGGTCTTCACCAAGCTGGGCGAACTCGGCCTGATGGGCATGCTCGTGCCCGAGGAGTACGACGGCGCCGGCTCCGACACGGTCTCCTACGTGGCGGTGATGGAGGAACTCGGCGCCGCCGACCAGTCGGTCGCCTCCTCCTGGAACGCGCACTCCACCATCGCCTCCCTGCCGCTCCTGGCCTACGGCACCGAGGAGCAGAAGCGGCGCTGGCTGGCGCCGCTGGCCAGGGGCGAGGCGATAGGGGCCTTCGGGCTGACCGAGCCGGACGCCGGTTCCGACGCGGCCGGTATCGCCACCACCGCGCGGCGGGCGGACGGCGGCTGGGTGATCAACGGCACCAAGATGTTCATCACCAACGCCGGGACCGAGATCAGCCAGGGTGTCACGCTGCTGGCCGTGACGGGCCGGGACGACGACGGGCGCAAACGGTACGCGACCTTCTACGTCCCCACCGGCACGCCCGGCTACGCCTGCGGCCACAAGCTGAAGAAGCTCGGCTGGCACGCCATGGACACCCGGGAACTGGTCTTCACCGACTGCTGGATCCCCGACGACCATCTGATCGGCGAGGAGGGCGGCGGGCTGCGCCAGTTCCTGTCCGTGCTGGACAAGGGCCGCATCAGCGTCGCCGCGCTCGGCCTCTCCCTCACCAAGGCGGCGCTGGCGCTGGCCCTCAAACACGCCACGGAACGCCACCAGTTCGGCCGCCCGCTCTCGGACTTCCAGGCCGTCGCGCACAAGATCGCCGATATCGGCACCGAGTTCGAGGCCGCCCGTTGGATGGTCTACCGCGCCGCCTGGCTCGCCGACCAGGGCCGTCCGCACAGTACGGAGGCCGCCATGGCGAAGCTGTACGCCTCCGAGGTCGCCAACCGCGCGGCCTCCGCGTCGGTGCAGATCCACGGCGGCTACGGCTACGTACGGGAGTCGGAGATCTCCCGTTTCTACGCCGACGCGAAGATCCTGGAGATCGGCGAGGGCACGAACGAGATCCAGCGCAACGTCATCGCCAGAGCGCTGGTGAGGCAGGCGTGAGCCGGCCATGAGGAACGGTTGGGTCCCGCGGTGTGCCGGAGCGCACCGCGGGTCCGGGTCAGCCGCCGACAGCGGCCGGCTGCCACTCCGCCTCGGGGTCGAGCGGCAGGTCGGGACGGTCGCGCTTGAACGCGGCGGCCCGCTCCTCCACGTCCGGCAGCGCGTTGTCGGACGCGCCGAAGCCGCGGAACAGGGTCGCGCAGTACTCGCGCGAAAGGAACGCGGCGTCCCACTGCCCCTCGGGGCGCACCCATTGGTAGGTGTGGTTGTGCAGGTTGAGGAACTGCAGGGTCGCCAGCCGCGGTTGGAGCGCACGGAAGATGCCCTGGTCGACGGCTTCCGCGAGCAGGCCGGAGACCAGGTGCTCGAAATCGGAGCGCTGGCCCAGCAGGGTCTCCAGCTCGTCGCCGCTGAGACTGCGGTAGTCGTGTTCGTAGACCCAGATGTGGTCGAGCCTGCGGAAGATGATCGTCAACAGGGACTCGGACAGCAGCCGCAGTCGCAGCAGGGGATCCTCGTCGAGTTCCGCGATCTGCCGCGCACGCGACAGCAGTGGTCGCATCACCCGCGACTGGATCTCGATGAGCAGGTTCTCCTTGGAGACGATGTAGTAGTACAGCGCTCCCTTGGCGAGCCCGACCGCGCGGCCCAGGTCGTTGATGGAGGTCGCCGCGTATCCCTGTTCGGCGAACAGGGAGGCAGCGATGTCGATGATCTTCTGGCGTCTGACTTCGAAGCCCGGCCCATGACCCGGTGGTCGTGGCATTGATTCACTCCCCGCCTGATGTGACGGCGTGTCTCGACCGAGACCAACCCGGCGTCCGCTCCAGACGGCCGTCGGCGCACCTGGGGGGAAGCGGACTCCGGGACGCCGCTCCAGTTTGCTAGACCAAACGGTACATTAAAAGATGGACCCGGACGGCGCGCAAGCGCGCCGTCTGCGCGAGCATTGCGAGGACGCGCATGACCGAGGCACCGCAGTTCACCGACGCAGGCGTCGGCACCGGCTCCGCACCCGCGGAGCGGCTCCTGGAAATGTACCGTCGGATGCGCCGGATCCGACGGTTCGAGGAGCGGGCCTCCGACCTGTACAAGGCGACGGAGATCCCCGGCTTCCTGCATCTGTCGATCGGGCAGGAGGCCAGTGCGGTCGGCGCCTGCTGGCCGCTCGGCGCACGCGACGGCATCACCTCCACCCACCGCGGCCACGGCCATGTCCTGGCCAAGGGGCTGGACTCCGCGTCGATGATGGCCGAGCTGATGGGCAAGGACGCCGGGACCTGTCGCGGCCGGGGCGGTTCGATGCACATCGCGGACCCGGGCCTCGGCATCTACGGCGCCAACGGCATCGTCGGCGCCGGACTGCCGATCGCCACCGGGGTGGCGACCGCGGCCAAGCTGCGCGCCGCCGGTGACGTGGTGGTGGCGTTCTTCGGCGACGGGGCGGTGGCCCAGGGCATGTTCCACGAGGCCGTCAACCTGGCCGCCGTATGGGACCTGCCGGTCGTCTTCCTCTGCGAGAACAACCACTACTCCGAGTTCTCGCCCGCCGCCGACCAGCACCGCGCCCCGCTCTCCGCCCGCGCCACCGGGTACGGCATCGCCTACGAACACGTCGACGGCAACGACGTCGTCGCGGTGGCGCACACCATGACCGAGGTCGTACGGGGGCTGCGCGAGGGCGGCGGTCCGGTCCTGGTGGAGGCGGAGACGTACCGCTGGCACGGCCACTACGAGGGCGACCCCGAGCGCTACCGCTCCCCCGAGGAGGTCGCCGCCGCCAAGCAACGCGACCCGCTGCTGGTGGCCCGCCGGCACCTGGAGACGGCCGACGTGGCGACCGCGCTGGCCGACGCCGTCGACGAGGAGATCGACAAGGAGATCGAGGCGGCCGTGGAGTGGGCGCGCGGTCTGCCGGAGCCCGCCCCGGAGACCTTGTACGACTTCGTGTCGGCCCCGCGCCCCGCCCTGCCCGAGCCCGCCCCGCTCCCGGCCCAGGCCGAGATCTTCCGCTCCATGGACGCCGTACGCCTCGCCCTGGAACACGAACTCGCCGCGGATCCCGCCGTGTTCGTCGCCGGGATCGACGTCGGCGCGGGCGGCAACGTCTTCGGCCTCACCCGGGGCCTGGCCGGGACCTTCCCCGGCCGGGTCCGCGACACCCCGATCAGCGAGAGCGCCATCCTGGGTACGGCGGTGGGTGCGGCCATGGCCGGCATGAAGCCGGTCGTGGAGATCATGTACATGGACTTCATCGGCGTCTGCCTGGACATGCTGCTCAACCAGGCCGCCAAATTGCGCTTCATGACCGGCGGCCGGGCCTCCATGCCGCTCGTGGTGCGCACCCAGTTCGGCGCCGGACGCTCCTCCGGCAGCCAGCACTCGCAGAGCCTGGAGGCCATCCTCGCCCACATACCGGGACTGACCGTGGTGATGCCCTCCAACCCGGCGGACACCTACGGCCTGCTGCGGGCCGCCATCCAGGACCCCAACCCGGTGGTCTTCGTCGAGAACCGTCTGCAGTACGGCCTCAAGGGCCCCCGGCCGCCGGTGGAACACCTGATCCCCCTGGGCAAGGCCAAGGTGGTCCGGGAGGGCACCGACATCACTCTGGTCTCCTGGTCGCGGATGGTCCAGGACTGCCTGGCCGCCGCGGAGTCGCTCGCCGCCGAGGGCATCGGCGTCGAGGTCGTCGACCTGCGGACGATCGCCCCACTGGACCGGGAGACCGTCCTCGCCTCCCTCGCGAAGACCAACCGCCTGGTCATCGCGCACGAGGCGGTACGGGACTTCGGCGTCGGCGCCGAGCTGGCCGCCCTCGCCGTCGACGAGGGCTTCTGGCACCTGGACGCGCCGGTCACCCGGGTCGCGCCGCCCTCCGTACCGGCGCCGTACGCGCCCTCTCTGGAGCGGACCTGGCTTCCCTCACGGGACACGATCGCGGAGACGCTGCGCAGGATCGCCGCGGTCTGAACAGGGCTACGACGGGAAGGGCCCCCAGCAATCCTGGGGGCCCTTCCCGTCGTAGCAGCCGTCAGGTCAGACGGTCGCGACCGGAGTGAGCGGACCGCCCTGCGTCCCCGGCAGGTTCAGCGGGGGCGCCGTGAGCAGGAACCGGCTGCGGTGGTGCTCCCGCAGCCAGGCCGCCAGCTCATGCAGGTACCACAGCTCACCGAGCGGGACACCGAGCTTGAAGAGGCAGAGGTGGTGGATCGGCAGGAGCGTGTGGGGGCCCTGGGCCTGTGTGACGCCCACGCCCTCGACCGCGTAGTTGTCCGAGATCAGCGCCGAGATCTGCGACTCGGCGATCCAGTCGAGCAGGTCCGGGTCGTCCGCGTCGAGGTAGGCGGCCGTCTGGTGGATCGCCACCGGGTCCGGGTTCTTCTCCCAGGCGAGGATCTGGGTGGCGAAGCCGGTGTGGAGGAGCAGCATGTCACCGGGCTCCACGACCACGTCGTCCGCGGCCATGATGTCCTGGAGCTGCTTGAAGCCGACCGGCTGGTAGCCGGTGCCGAGGTGGTGGGCTATGTCGATGAGGACACCCCGGCCCTGCACCCCGTGCTCCGCCATCTTCTCCAGACCGAGGTGGCGGGCGAAGCTGAGGCTCCCGCTGCCGTCCCCCTTGGCGTCCTCCTGCGGTCCGACGAGGTCGGTGCCTGCCCGGTAGCCGTTGTAGTAGACCGGCTCGGCGACCCCGTCACCGTCCGCGTCGAACTCGGCGCCCTGGTGGGCGAGCGAGTCCCACTGGGTCGAGTACTGGAGCCAGAGGGTCACCACGTCGTCGGACCACACATCGATCAGTGAAGGGTCGATCTGCTCACGCGCGACGACGTTGTAGAAGACGTCCTGCTTGTGCTCGAGGTCCTCGGTCGGTCGCAGGATCGGCGGGTAGCGCCGCTGGTTCATCGCCGAACCGCCCGGATAGTCGAGAGGCAGACTCAGACTGAAGCTGATCCCGTGCTCGACCTCACGCACCCCTTCGAGGACCTTCTGCGGGGTGAGCAGGTTGATGCGCCCCAGTTCGTCGTCCTCACCCCAGTCGCCCCACGTCGAACCCGGCGGACGCTGCTTCCAACGCTTCGTCATGATCACGCCTCCTTCGGCACAGTCCCCGTTGACAGCCGTCCGCATGCTATTTGCGATTGTACCGATCGGTCAACAAATCCGACGCACTCCACTCCCATTCCCTTGGACTCGGCAATAGACTAGGTGGTCGAAACATCAACCCTGGAGAGAAGAATGAGCGAATCCACAGAGGCGTGGGTCGTGGCGGGTGTGCGTGCGGTGATCGGCGCGCACACCCAGGCCCAGGACGCGGGCCGCACCGACGACGTCGTCGCGCTGTACACGCCCGACGCGGTGCTGGAGCTACCGGGAATGGACCCCGTCGAGGGGCACGACGCGCTCCGGGACGCCTTCAAGTCGTGGGCGCCGACGCAGCCGCAGCTGCATCTGGTGACCAACACCGTCGTCACCTCGCGGAAGGAGGACGAGGCGACCGCGGCGAGCGACGTCGCCTTCCTCCAGCGGGGTGCGTCCGGCTGGGCGGTGCAGCTGGTCGGACACTACGAGGACACGCTGCACCGGCGCGACGGCGTGTGGCGGTTGCACCGCAGGAGCACCACCTTCCAGTAGTTCTTCAGTTCTTCCAGTAGTCGACCCACTCACCTTTGGGAGCTTGGAGCGAGATGAGCGCATCGACCGAGGCGTCGGTGGCGGCGAACGTGCACGCCGCCATCGCCGCCTACGCACAGGCTCTGGACGCCGGACGCGTCGACGACCTGGCCGACCTGTTCTGGCCCGACGGCGTCGCCGAGATCGTCGGCGTCGGCACCTTCGAGGGGCAGGAGGCCATACGCAAGGGGTACGCCGCCTTCGCGCCGACCCATCCCCAACTCCACCTGACGGCCAACACGGTCGTCACTGCATGGACCGAGGACGAGGCGAGGGCGGTGAGCAACCTGGCGTTCTTCCAGCGCGCCGAGGCGGGCTGGGCGGTGCGGCTCGTGGGGCGCTACGACGACACCCTGAGCCGGCGCGACGACGCCTGGCGGTTCCAGCGGAGGGTGACGACGTTCGTGCCGTAGGCCGCAGGGGGTCAGAGGGCGGGCAGAGCGTGGGCGGGGGCGGTGGGCCGTAAGCCGTCATGGAGCCCACCGCCTGCCTCAGGAACCCGGCACGCCCGGGCCGCGTGGAGACGACCGATCGCCTCCACGCGGCCCGGGCCTTCGTACGCCTAGGCCTCTTTCGTGGCCTTGGTGAAGACGAACGTCGCGTACTCGTCCTGCTGGATGGCGGCGATCATCTCCTGGAGCGCCCACCGCCCCGTCGGGTTCAGCAGCTGCCGCACCGGCTTGCCGGGGATGTTGGCCCCGTAGAAGTAACTGCTCTTCAGGAACGAGGACAGGTCCCCGCTGCTGTTCATCTTGTCCGTCCACTCGTCCTCGGCGGCGGCGGTCACCTCGATCACGTCATGGCCGCGTGCACGCGTGTGGACGAGCGCGTCGACGACGAAGTCCACCTGGTCGCCGGAGTAGCGCGGGTTGTTGCCGAGCGCGCCGTGCGGGCCGCCGGGGAAGAAGAAGTTCGGGAAGCCGGCGGCCGCGACCCCGAGGTAGGTGCGCGGGCCGTCCTCCCAGTACTCCTCCAGCGCGAGCCCCCCTCGGCCGCGCACCCCCAGCCGGTTGAGCGCGCCGGTCCCGAAGTCGTAGCCGGTCGCCCAGATGATGATGTCGATGTCCTGCGTGCCTTCGGCCGTCTCGACGCCGGTCTCGGTGATGCGGGTGATGGGTGTCTCGTTGAGGTCGACGAGGAAGACGTTCGGCTTGTTGTACGTCTCGTAGTAGCCGGTACCGAACGGGGGCCGCCGACCGCCGTAGCCGTGCCCCTCGGGGATCAGCTTCTCCGCCGTCTCGGGATCCTTGACGATGCTGCGGATCTTCCCGGCGAGGAACTCGCACCACTCCGCGTTCACGGTGGGGTTGGTCGTCATGTCCATGTAGTGCTCGGACAGCTTGGTGAAGCCGGGGCCGTTCCACCGCTCCTCGTAGAACTCCTGCCGCTGCTCGGGGGAGTCGTCGAGGCCCGAACGCATGGTGATCTGGTGGAGGAACCCGCTCGGCGAGGTGTTCAGCGTCTCGCGGATGGACTCGAAGTTCGCCTTCAGTTCCGCCTGTTCCTCGGGCGCGATCGGGGCGTTGTTGAGCGGGGTGAGCCAGTCGGCCACCTTCTGGTACACCGTCAGGGAGGCCACCTCGTCCGCGATCGCGGGGACGATCTGCACACCGCTGGACCCCGTGCCGATGAGGGCCACACGCTTGCCGGAGAAGTCGACGGGCGTCTTCGGCCACAGACCGGTGTGGTGCTGCTCGCCCCGGAAGTCGCCACGCCCCGGAATATCCGGGATGAACGGCACGGAGAGGATGCCGGTCGCCGCGACGACGAAGCGCGCCCGGTGCTCGGCGCCGTCGGAGGTCCGCACGGTCCACGTCCCGGACGGTTCGTCGTAGACGGTCGCGGTCGCCTTGGCGCCGAACACGATGTCGCGCCGCAGGTCGAAGCGGTCGACCACGTGGTTGAAGTAGCGCTCGATCTCCGGCTGGCCGGCGAACCGCTCCGACCACTCCCACTCCTCCCACAGCTCCTTCGAGAACAGGTAGCCGTAGGTGTAGCTCTCGGAGTCGAAGCGGGCCTCGGGGTAGCGGTTCCAGTACCAGGTGCCGCCCACACCGGTGCCCGCCTCGACCAACTTCGCCGAGAATCCGGCCTCGCGGGCTCGATACAGCTGGTAGATGCCCGTGACTCCCGCTCCTACGACCAGCACGTCGACTCGGTCCTGGTCCGCCGCACTCGACACCTTCGTCGATTCGCTCATCTGCCCTCCAACGTGACAGGGGCCGCGACTCCCCACGCGAGCCTCATTGATATTTCGACCGGTCGATCGAATATTCAGCCCGAGCGTAGATGAGGGGAAGGGTTCGACTCAATGGCCGTGGCGCGGGAAGAGTGCAGGCCCTTGAGCGACGGGACACAGTGAGCCGCGCAGGGGTGGTCAGCGGCCATGTCGTTCGGGGCCATTGATTGTACCGACCGTTTGATCTAACTTTCGCTGCAACGAACGTGAGCGCATGCACCGGGAGTCGCACATGAGGGCCATGGATGCCGAGGAACCCACCGCCGCCGAGACCGGCGGGGTGGAGCCCGCCCCGCGTTCCGTGGGGAGTGGGGGGCGGGGTGGTTGGTCGGGGGCTGGATCGGGGGCGGGGTCGGCAGCCCGGGCAGTGTCGGGGGCGGGGGCTGAGTCGGGGGCGGGTGCTGGTACCGGGGCCGAGACGGGGGTGGGGTCTGGGGCCGGGGCCCGTGGCGGTGCCGGGTCCGACTCCGTGTCGAGGCCGGGGGCCGGAGCTGAGTCCGGGTCCGGGGCCGCGTCTGGGGCGGGGTCCAGTGCCTGGTCGGGTGCCGGTTCTCGGTCGGGTGCCGGTGCCAAGGTCGGGTCCGGGGCCGATCCGCAAGTCGGTCCCGATCCGCAGGTCGGAACCGACTTGCGGGCCGGGACCGATCTGCGGGCCGCGGGGCTCAAGGCCATGCGGGAGGCGCTGCCCGGCGTGTTCCCCGAGGGCGACGACCTCGACCTGCGTGACGGTCGACTCGGAGAGGAACTGGTCGAGATCGGCCTGACCAGTGTCTGGGGCGCGCTGTGGGCCCGCGAGGGGCTCAGCCGCCGGGACCGCAGCCTGGTCACGCTGGGCATCCTGATCGCCCTCGGCGCCGAGACCGAGCTGCGGACCCATGTCCGGATCGCACGCACCAACGGCCTGACCGAGGACGAGATCGCCGAGGTCATCTACCACGCCACGGGTTACGCGGGCTTCCCCGCCGCGACGGCGGCCCGCAACGCGGCCCGCGAGGCACTGGCCGACTGACCGACTCCGGGCCCGCCGTCACGGCGGCGGGCGGTCACGCCTGGGAGGGAGTCCCGCTCCAACTCCTGGGACCGGGAAGCAAGTTCCACTCCGGTTCCTGGGGGACCGGGGAGGTTTCGCCCCGGGAACGGAGTTCTCCCCCGGAGAGGTCCCCTCCCCCACACCAAAATCCCGGCACCTGAGACCACGCACACAAGGAGCACTCCATGCCACTGCCACTGTCGCTGGAAGGAAAGGTCGCCGTCGTCACCGGCGGCGCCCGTGGAATAGGGCAGGCGATCGCGACCGTACTCGCCACCCAGGGCGCCGCGGTCGCGGTGTGGGACCTGAACCTGGAGGCCGCGGAGAAGACCGTCGCCGCGATCCACGAGGCGGGCGGCACGGCGATCGCGGTGGGCGGCGACGCGGCCGACGCCACCGCCGTGGCCGCGGCGGCCGCCCGGACCCGCCACGAACTCGGCCCCGTCACCGTCCTCGTCAACAACGCCGGAATCAGCGTCTACGAGTCCTTCACTGACATCACCGAGGACTCGTGGGACCGCATGATCAGGATCAACCTCAAGGGGCCGTTCCTGGTCACCAGGGAGCTGGTGCCGGACATGCTCAGGGCGGGATGGGGCCGGATCGTCAACATCTCCTCGTCGGCGGCCCAGACCGGAGCGCCCGCCGTAGGCCACTACGCGGCGTCCAAGGGCGGTGTCATCGGCCTCACCAAGGCGCTGGCGTTCGAGTACATCGACAAGGGCATCACCGTGAACCACGTCCCGCCCGGGTTCATCGACACCCCGCTGGTGCGGGAGTCCGACGTCGACGTCGAGGCGGTCGCGGCCATGATGCCCATGAAGCGGGCCGGCCGACCGGAGGACGTCGCCTACGCGGTCGCCTACCTCGCCTCCGAGGAGGCCAGTTACGTGACCGGCCAGACGCTCAGCACCAACGGCGGCCGCTACATGGCCTGACCCCGGGCCCGCGTGCCCGACACCCACCGCCATTGATTGTACCGACCGTTAGGTCTACTTTTCCCTCACGGGGCCACCGCACCCGCGCCGCAACGGAGCCGCACATGAAGATCGAGGACGACACCAGGGAGACCGTAGCCCCCGGGGTGCACGGATGACGGCCCCGGCCCGCGTGCTGGTGGTGGGCGCGTCCGCCGCCGGACTCGCCACGGTGGAGGCGCTGCGCCGCAAGGGATACGAGGGCGGGATCACGGTCCTCGGAGCCGAACCGCACGCGCCGTACGACCGGCCACCGCTGTCCAAACAGGTGCTCTCGGGCGCGTGGGAGCCGACCCGCTCGGCGCTGCGGACGCAGGAGGTGCTGTCGACGCTGGACGCCGAGTTCGTCCTCGGGGACGCGGCGGTCGCGCTGGACACGGCGACCCGGACCGTACGGGCGCAGTCCGGGCGCGAACTGCGGGCGGACGCGATCGTGATCGCGACGGGGGTACGGCCACGGGTGCTCCCCGGACAGGATGACCTGACCGGCGTACATGTGCTGCGCACCCTCGACGACGCGCTGGCCCTGCGGAAGGATCTGCTGGACTCCGCTCGGTCGGTGGTCGTCGGCGAGGGTGTCCTCGGCGCCGAGATCGCCGCCACCGCGCGGACGTTGGGCCTGGACGTCACCATGGCGGGCCCACTGCCGGCCCCGCTGGCCCTGCAGGTGGGCCCGCTGGTGTCCGGGCTGTTGGCGGAACTGCACGACGAGCGCGGGGTACGACTGCGGCTCGGCACCGGCGTCACGGGGCTGGCCGGGGAGCACGGGCGGGTCACCGGAGTACTTCTGGGCACGGGCGAGGTGCTGCCCGCCGACACCGTGGTGGTCGCGATCGGCGCGACCCCCGCGACGGAGTGGCTGGCGGACAGCGGGCTGCGCCTCGACAACGGGGTGGTCTGCGATTCCCGGTGCCGCGCGGCCGAGGGTGTCTACGCGGTCGGTGACGTGGCCCGGTGGCAGCACGAGCGACTCGGCCGCCTGGTCCGCCTGGAGAACCGGACGAACGCCACGGAGCAGGCCACGGCGGTCGCAGGGGTGATCCTCGGCGAGGACCGTCCCTACCAGCCGGTGCCGTACTTCTGGACCGACCAGTTCGACGCGAAGCTCCAGGTGCACGGCGTGCTGCCGGCCGACGCCGAAGTGGACGTCGTCGAGGGCGACATGACGGCCCGGCGCTTCGTCGCCCGGTACCGCAGCGACGGCGTGGTCACCGGTGTCCTCGGCTGGAACATGCCCAAGCAGGCCCGCCTGCGCCGCCAAGAGATCGTCGACGCGCTGAACGCGCCGACCCCCACCCGCTGAACGAACAGGAGAGACCCATGAAGGTTGTCGTCGACGAGGAGAAGTGCGTCGCTGCCGGGCAGTGCGTGGCCGCCGCCATGGACGTCTTCGACCAGCGCGACGAGGACGGCATCGTCGTACTGCTGAACGAGAACCCGTCACCGGAACTGGCCGACGACGTGCGCAACGCGGCAGCCGTGTGCCCCGCGCTGGCGATCCACATCGAGGAATGACGACGTTCCCCACTCCCCCGGCTCGACCTCACCCGGGGCGGCGGCCCGAGTCGTCGGCGTACAGGTCCGGGCGTAGGACGGCGGCCTCCGTCAGTCAGGAGCCAGGGCTCCCAGCGGCCGCCCGACGGGCCCCTCACCGGACGCGCTCCGCGATCCTGGTGGCCCGGCCGAGCAGCCACTCCAGCGGTCCGCGCGCGAAGTGGCGGGACCAGAGGGTCGCGAACACGGTCACGGCCACGAGGAAGCCGAGCAGCACGTGCAGCGGGGAACCCGGCAGTTCCTCCATGCCCAGGGCGCGGATGGCGACGATGTGGAAGACGTACGCGGTCAGGGACATCGTGCCCACCGCGATGACCGGAGCTGCCAGTCGGCGAAAGCGCGGGAGGGCGTCGATGGCGGCGAGGCAGGCGGCCAGGACCGCGAAGGCCACGCCGGTGTTGGCCACGACCGAGAGGGTCGTCTCGCTGTGCGGCGAGGCCGCCAGCAGCCAGGCAGGGGTGCTGCCGGTCGGGTAGCCCGCGGTGTCGGACCACCAGGCCGACATGACCGAACCTCCCTCGCCCGAGCCGGAGGCACGGAGCGCGGAGGCGGCGCCGGGGGCGAGGTGCAGGGCCAGGAAGGAGCCGCCGTAGCCGAGGACGGCCAGCGAGACACCGGTGATCGCGAGGCGTGTGCGCACGACGGCGGAGGCCAGGTCCAGCCGGGCCACGGCCATGCCGGCGACGACGAACGGGATCCAGGCCAGGGCCGGGTAGCCGCCGGTGAAGAGCAGCGAGACGATGCCGTCCGCGTCGGCGGGCCAGGCCCAGATCCCGCCCGGACCACCGCCGTCGCCGCCACCGGGGTTGAGGGCCTGCTGCACCACGTACAGGATCTGAGGCAGGATCAGCGCACCGCTCACGGCGATGACCGCCAGCGGTCGGGCGCCGAGCCGGTACAACGGCAGGACCAGCAGGAAGTACAGGCCGTAGAAGGCGAGGATCACCTCTACCGGGGTGCCGGTCAGGGTGAGCGCGGTGCCCAGAACCAGCAGGATGAGGGCTCGGATCACCACCTTGGCGACCGCCTGACGGCCCGCCCGGCCGGTCTTGGGAGTACAGCGGCCGGTGATCAGCACGATCGAGAAGCCGGCCAGGAAGGCGAAGAGCGCCGAGGCCCGGCCGTGAGCCAGTTCCATGAAGAAGCCGGTCGATCCGCCCTCGGAGGGATCGGGACCGACGTGGGCCGCGTACATCCCGAAGACCGCGAGCCCCCGGGCGAGGTCCACTCCGATCAGGCGCCCCACCGAGGGCCGGAGGTCGGGGAGTTGCGTGGTTTCGGACGCCTCAGGTCGGGGCGGTGCCAGGAGCGCCGTGTCGTGTGCGTTGTGCGTCATGGCTCACAGGCTCGAGAGGAACGCCGATCGCGCAGTATCCGGCAGGCGTCCGGTCCACACCCCCCGGACGACTGGAACCGACCCGCCGGGTGGCCGGGCCGTTCCGCCGGAGCGCCGCACCGGGCTTTTCCCGTTCTACGGTCACAGTGACGACAATCGACATCGAGGACATCGATGGCATCAAGGACGAGGCGGAACGCACGTGATCCGGGTAGTGGTGGTGGACGACGAGGCCCTGGTGCGGTCCGGCTTCGAGCTCATCCTCGGCGCGGCCGACGACATCGAGGTCGTCGCGACCACGACGGGCGCGGAGGCGGTGGACGCGGTACGGCGGGAGGCACCGGACGTCGTACTGCTGGACATCCGGATGCCGGACGTCGACGGTCTGACCGTACTGCGGCACCTGCGGGCGCTGCCGGACGCGCCCGCGGTGGCGATGCTGACGACGTTCGACGCCGACGAGTACATCCTCACCGCGCTGCGCTCGGGGGCGGCCGGCTTCCTGCTCAAGGACACCGAGCCGGACCAACTCGCCCAACTGGTACGCACCTTGTACGCGGGCGGTGTCGTGATGTCACCGAAGGCGTCCCGTGCCGTGTGGCAGAGCCACCCGGGCGCGACCGCCGCGGACGACGAGGAGGCCGCCCGTGTCGGACGGCTCACCGAGCGGGAGCGCGACGTGCTGGTGCTCATCGCGGAGGGTCTGTCCAACGCCGACATCGGCAGCCGCGTCCACCTCAGCGCGGGCACCGTCAAGGACCATGTCAGCGCGATCCTGACCAAGCTGCGCGTGACCAGCCGGGTGCGGGCCGCGCTGCTCGCCCAGCGGGCGGGCCTGCTGGACGGGCGGAACGGGTCGGAGGACCGGCGATGAACGCGGGCAGGTCGTGGTGGGCACGGATCCCGGATCCGGTCGTCGATGCCGTGGTCGTCGCCGTGGCCGCCGTGGACGTCCTGATCAACCTGGGGGACTCGAGCCGCCTCGCGACGGCGGCGACAGCCGTCGCCTGTGCCGCGCTCGCCATGCGTCGCCGCTTTCCGCTCACGGTGTTCCTGTTCACGCTCCCGGCCAGCCTGATGGTGGACATCGTCTTCGCCCCGTTCGCCGCGCTGTTCACCCTCGCCGAGCGCTCCCGCGACCGTCGGCTCCTGGTCACGGCCGCCTTTCTGTTCGCCGGCGCCTCCGCCGTGCCCTGGCCCCTGGGCAACGTCGGCTCACACGAACGCGCCTGGACGCTGATCTACTTCCTCTACACCCTGGCCACGGCCGCCGCCCCCGTATTGCTCGGCCAACTCGTCCAGGCCCGGCGGGACTTGGCCGACCGGCTCACAGAGATCGAAAAGGCCCGCGAACACGAACGGCTGCTGCACTCCCAGGCCGTCCTGGCCCGGGAGCGCGCCCAGCTGGCCCGCGAGATGCACGACGTCGTCTCCCACCAGGTGAGCCTGATCGCCGTACAGGCGGGTGCCCTTCAGGTCGCCGCGAAGGATCCGCAGTTCAAGGAGGGCGCCCGCACCATCCGTTCGCTGAGCGTCGACACGCTCGACGAACTGCGCCACATGGTCGCGCTGTTGCGGGCCTCCGGGGGCCGCGTCGGCGAACTCACCCCGCAGCCCACACTCGCCGACCTGCACAAGCTCGTGTCGACCAGCGGCATCGAGGCGACCCTGACGGGTGAACTCCCCTCCGCCATCGCCACCCCCGCGCAACGCGCCGTCTACCGCACCGTGCAGGAGTCCCTGACCAACGTGCGCAAACACGCGCCCGGCGCGGCCGCCACCGTCCACCTGTGGCACTCCGACGACCGCTTCGGCGTCACGGTGACCAACAATGCCCCCACCCGCCCCTCCCTGCCCCTGCCCGGCTCCCAGCAGGGCCTCGTCGGCCTCCGGGAGCGCTCCGAACTCCTGGGCGGGGTCTTCGAGTCCGGGCCCACCCCCGACGGCGGCTACCGCGTGACGCTCCGCATCCCGACGGACGCGGACTGAGCGCGACGCCGTGGCCCGTACGCCTCGGGACAGAGGCTCACGCCCGTACCGCACGCCGGCTTCGGGCATGCGCTACGGGCGTGGTGTGCGACGGTCGCCCCGGGCGTCGTCAGCCCTGGCGCGCCTTGAAACGCGGGTTCTTCTTGTTGACGACGAAGACCACGCCCCGTCGACGGACCACCTGAGCCCCCGGCTTGGACTTCATTGAACGCAAGGACTTGCGTACCTTCATGGATCTGCCCTCCTCGTGCTGTGAACTATCGAACCCACCGTCAGTGCCGCGGCGCGGCCGTACGGCCGTAACGACGCTCGAAGCGCTCCACGCGGCCTGCGGTGTCCAGGACCCGCGAGGTCCCGGTGTAGAACGGATGGCTCGCCGACGAGATCTCGACGTCGATCAGCGGGTAGGTGCTCCCGTCCTCCCACTCGATCGTCTTCGACGAGTGCGCGGTCGAACGGGTCAGGAACGCGATGTCCGCGGCCCGGTCACGGAAGACGACGGGGCGGGATTCGGGGTGGATGCGGGGCTTCATGAGGGTGCCTCCCTTGTGACGGTCGACGGTTCCGTGACGGCCGACGGTCTGGTGACGGTCGACCGTCCTGTGACGCTCCGCCCGGCGGTGCCGGGCTCGGCTCAGCGCTCCTCCCGGAACGGGACGTGCTCACCGACCACCGGGTCGTACTTGCGCAGGACGAGCCGGTCGGGGTCGTTTCCGCGGTTCTTCCGCGTCACGTAGGTGACGCCGGTCCCGGCTGTCGACCTCAGCGTGACGACGGGTCGCGCGCTGTTGCGTGCCATGAGGTCCTCCTTCCGCCCACATCACGCGATCTTGACTCGCGCATGTCAGCTACGTGTGCTGTAACAGCGGACCTGGTCGGCGCATTCCCGGGGGCTGGAGCAGGGGCCAGAGGCCGGGGTGGAGGGAGGCAGGGAGGCAGGGAGGCAGGGAGGCGGAGAGAGACAGGGGGCGGGGAGGCGGAGAGAGGCAGGGTGACGGGGAGGCGGAGAGAGGCCGGGTGACGGGGAGGCGGAGAGAGGCAGGGTGACGGGGAGCGGTACGGAGGCGACAGGAAGGCTTGGGGCGAAACGAAACAAGCCCCGCCTCCGGAATACAGGAGGCGGGGCTGTGGAGCGCCGGGCAGGCCTTGCACCTGCATCTCCCCGCAGGAAGCGGGACGTCTTTCCTTGGACCACCAACGCGAGGCCGACCACCGAAGTCTTCCGGCGGGCTGCTCAAGATCAATCATAGCGCAGCCGGAGCGGTGCATGACACCACCGGGGTTGCCGCGTGTCCAGGACGGCCCAGGAGTCATCGGCTGCGGCGATGAGCGAGAGCCCCTCGTCCGGTACCTCCTGGGCCGGAGCCGTGCCCGGCCGGCTCCCGAGGGCCGACCGCGCGCGGGAGGAAGCCGAGGCTGCCGTCTTCGCGCACCGGCGCCCGTCCGAAGACACACATGCGCCGCGCGCGCCGCTACGCGCCCTTGCGCTCCTCCGGTGCGTCGCCAGAAGGTACCTGTTCCGAAGACCGAAACCGCACGGCGGGACGAACGGGGAGCGGTGTGAGTGAGCAGCCCGAGGCCGACGCCAGTCTCAACGAGTTGAGGGACGGCCTCAAGGAGATACGCGAGGCACAGCAGCGCCGCGAAGGCGACCTGAAGACCCTGCACGACCGGTTCGGCACGCTGTCCGGAGGCCTGGAGGCCCTGCGCGGCAGAGCCAACGAACTCGCCCTTCAGGTCGAATCGGTGGGTTCCGCCACCGAAGAGTTGCGGGAGGGGCTGAACCGGACCCAGTCCGAGCTCGGCCAGGTCAAGGCCGAACTCACGGACTTCCGGTCCCAGTACGAACGCGACCAGGCCGTCCTTGCCGCGCAGTTCGAGCTCGACCGGATCACCGAGGACTGGCAGCGCTGGTTCGGCAACCGGGAAAAGGTGCGCTCTCTCGCTCGTGGCCTGGTCAAACAGCTGACCCCGCAGCTCGTGAAGAGCGGGGCGCTGAGGACCGACAACCTCCGGCTCTTCGTGGAGCAACACCTCGTCCACGACCCCGACTTCTGGCTCGCCCACGCAACCCTGGCGGTCGCCGCCCGGCTGGACGGGGACGACGACATCCGGCTCACCGCGATGGGGCAGGCGCAAGGGCTCGACCTCGGCAAGGCCAACCTGTTCTTCTCGCTCGCCGCGGCCAGGACGGGCGAGCACGAACGGGCGGGGAACTGGATGGACGGCTACCTTCAGCACGCCGTCGACCCGGACCGACTCGGCAGGGACTTCCTCGTGGTCCTCGACGCCGTCGCCTGCCGCGAACTCGGCGACCTCGCACACAGCTACGCCCGGCAGGTGATGGTGCGCTGGGGCACCGAGGCGGCGGCGGGCGGGACGGCGGCCAGGGCGAGTGTGCGTCGGTGGACACCCCAGCTGCGCAAACTCCTCGCCTCACCCGGCGACCGGTTCGACTCCCTGGGCCAGGCGTACGAAGGGGACTGGCCGGCGCTCCTCGAACACTGGCGGCTCGCCACCGTCACCACCGGCACCCTCGCCCACCTCCGCAAGGAGTTCCCACCCCCGAACCACACGGCGTCCTCCCGCGCACGTGTCCGCTATGCCGAGACCGCCATCGACCGCCTCATCGGTCATCTCGAACCCGATGAGGCTGCCCTGCACACCAAGAAGGAAGCGCTGCGCCGGTTCATCGAGCACCGGGGCGACGAGAAGGCGGCGCAGGAGGAGCATGAGCTGCGTCAAGAGGCGGACGCCGAGGTCATGGACTTCACGACCCTCCTCGACAACGCCGTTTTCAAACCGAGTCAGATCGCACTCGGAGACGACGCGCGCCGCCTCGCGCTCATGCAGATGCTGCCCAACCTGTGCACCGCCGCCGAGGAAATGGTGGTGGCCTCGCTGAGCCACCGGCCTCAGAACATCCGTATCGCGATCGACGAGTGGCACGCTCTGCTGCCGACCGACCCCGCCGCGTCCGTCGACGGGAAATCCCTGGCCGACGCGCTGGAGACCGAACTGCTCGAACGCACGGAGGCCGAGGCCGCGGCTGTCGACCGCAACCTGCCGCGGCGCGTAGGGGGCAGCGCCGGTGGCCTGGCCGCCCTCGTCCTGGCCCCCTTCCTCCTCGGCGGCTTCTTCCTGGCACTCGCGTTGCTGGTGGGCGCCTTCGCCGGGGTGTGGGGGCTGCTGGACGTGACGCGCGTACCGGCCGAGCGCGGCAGGATCCGCGAGGCCGGGGTGTTGCGGCGGCAAAGCGCGCAGCGCCGGTTGCAGGATGTGCTGAGCCGGCGCATCGAGTTCTTCGCCGAATGGAACGAGCATGTCGCGCGGCTGCCCGAGCTGTGCGCCTGGGACCCGACGGGCAAGTGACGCAATCATGGAATCAGGACGTGTCCTCGACCGGCGCTACAAGCTGGAGTCGCCCCTCGGTCGCGGCGCCCAGGGCTCCGTCTGGCTCGGACTCGACCTCCGCCTGAACCGGCCGGTCGCGGTGAAGGTGGCCACACTGCACCGTCACCCCGGACAGGGCGAGCACTCCGAGGAACTGAACCGGCGCGTCGAGCGATTCCGCAAGGAGGCTCAGGCGATGGCGCGCATCCGTAACCGGCCCCATGTCGCCGTCATCTACGACCACGGCGAGGACGGCGACATCCTGTACTCCGTCATGGAGTACATCGAGGGCAGGCCGCTCTCCGCTCACACCGGGCAGGGCCGGCACCTCACCCTGGAACAGACCGTGCGCTGGACGAGGCACATCTGCGACGGCCTCGCCGACGCCCACGAGGCGGGCGTGGTGCACAGGGACGTCAAACCCGGCAACATCGTCATCGACACCACCGGATCCGCCAAGGTCGTCGACTTCGGCCTCGCCCGCTTCATCGACGCGTCCTCTTCGCACGGTCCAGGGTGGGGCACCGTTCACTACGCTTCCCCCGAACGGCTCCGTGAGGAGTCCGGCAGCGCTCTCAGCGACCTCTACTCACTCGGCTGCGTCGTGTACGAGATGCTCACCGGCTGGTCCCCTTTCGGCCATATCTCGGATCCCTATGCCGTCATGTGGCACCACGTGGAGAAGACGCCCGCCCCGCCGGGCGCGCTGCGTCCCGGCATCCCCAGGCCTCTCGACTCCCTCGTGCTGAGACTGCTGGAGAAGTCACCCGGGAACCGGCCGCCCGACGCCCGAGCCGTGGCCCGGGCGGTCCAGCAGATCGAGTACGTCTCGGACGACTCCGCGGATCCACACGTCGACACGCGCCATATCGCCGAGATCCAGAACTTGGAACGGTTCATCCAGCTGCACGCCGACGGTCCCCGGGCCATGGACACGGACGTCCTCGACGCACGCGCCCGGCACGCCAGGCTCACCGGCGAGTCGGGCGACTCCCGAGGCGCCGCCGCGCTCTGCCAGCGCCTGGGGCAGGACTGCGCGCGCCTGCTCGGCCCCGATCACCACCGTGTCTTCGAGGCCTACCGGGAGGCGTCGCGCTGGAAGGAGGGCACCGGCTGAAGCTCCGTATCTCCCTTGGTACGTCCCTTCCTGCGTCCTGCTGGTATCGAAGGGCTACGGGCTAGAGGTACGGACGGGCTACCAGGTGACCGGCAGCGCGGCGACGCCGTACGCCATCGCGTCCTCCTTGAAGTCGATCTGCTCCAGCGTGGTGGCCAGGCGCAGCGTGGGCACGCGCCGGTAGAGCGTGCCGTAGACGACCTGGAGTTCCACGCGGGCGAGTTGCTGGCCCAGGCACTGGTGGACGCCGAAGGCGAACGCGTTGTGCTGGCGGGCGTCGCGGAGCAGATCGAGGCGGTCGGGCTCGGGGAAGGCCTCCGGGTCCCAGTTGGCGGCGGGGAGGGAGACGATGATTCCGTCCCCGCCGCGGATGACCTCGCCGCCGATCTCGGTGTCCTCCAGGGCGATCCGGCGCTGGCCGGTGTGGGCGATGGTCAGGTAGCGCAGCAGTTCCTCGACCGCTCCGGCCACGACCTTGGGATCGTCCGTCTCGCGCAGCAGGGCGAGCTGCTCCGGGTGCTCCAGCAGCGCGAGGGTGCCCAGCGCGATCATGTTCGCGCTGGTCTCGTGCCCGGCGATGAGCAGGATGACGGCCATGAGGGACGCCTCCCCCATGGTCAGTTCACCGGCCTTGACCAGGGCCGCGAGGTCGGACAGCGTGTCCTCGGCGGGGTTGTCCGTCTTGGCGTGGATCTGCCGGGCCAGGTACTCGCCGAGCGCGACACTCGACTCGCGGTCCTGATCGGCCGATGACGTCTGACTGACGGCGACGGTGGCGTGGTACTGGAAGAACTCGTGGTCCTCGTAAGGGACTCCGAGCAGTTCGCAGATCATCAGCGTGGGAATGGGCAGACCCAGCGCCTGGACCAGATCGGCCGGCTTCGGCCCGGCCAGCATCGCGTCGATGTGCTCGTCGGTGACCTTCTGGATGGCGGGGCGCAGGGCCGCCATCCGCTTGGCGGTGAAGGAGGAGGTCAGCATCCGGCGGAGCCGGGTGTGGACGGGGGCGTCCGTGTTGAAGAGCGTGTCGGGGTGGTGGTGCGCGTTCTCCGCCATGGCCTTCTTCGGGAACGGAAAGCCGGGCCGCTTGTCGTCGACGCTGACGCGGGGGTCGCCGAGGACGGCCCGCAGGTCCTCGTGGCGGGTGATGAGCCAAGGGGTGCTGCCGTCCCAGATCCGCACCTTGCTGATCGGCTTCTCCTCGCGGATCTCCGCGAGGACCGGCGGCGGCGCGAACGGACAGGCGGCCGCCCTGGGCGGCACGAACTCGGGGATCTCTTCGGCGGCGCCGCTCGAGGTTCCGGTCAATGTCTCAGCCATGTCACTCCTCGGTGGGGGGCTCCCCCGGAACGGGGAGCGGGGTCTCAGAGGGGCTCTGCGGCCTATGAGATCGGAGCAGACTGACGGCTACGGGCCACTTCACTGACGGGAACCTGACGTGACTCGGATCACGCGTACGCGCCCCACACCTCGGCGCCGGAAGGCCATGACGCGGCATGGCATGGCGTGGCATGGCGGGGAACGGACCTCAGTCCTGGGCGGTGGGGCGCACCACGATGTCACCCACGTCGACACCGTCCGGCTGCTCGACGGCGAAGGCGACGGCGCGGGCCACCGCGGCCGGCGGGATCGCGATGCTGTCCATCTTTTCGACGATCTGGACCTTCACCTCGGCATCCATGCGGTCGGCGAAGTCCGTACGGACGAACCCGGGCGAGACGACGGTGACGCGCAGGCCCTCACCGGCCTCCTGGCGCAGGCCCTCCGAGAGGGTACGGACGGCGTTCTTCGTGGCGGCGTACACCGACTGGAGCGGAGTGACGCGCAGCCCGGCGGTGGACACGATGTTGACGAAGTGCCCGAAGCCCTGCTCCCGGAAGACCGGCAGAGCTTCGGCGATCCCGTACAGCACGCCTTTGAGGTTGACGTCGATCATCTCCTCCCAGTCCTCGACACGGAGGTCGTCCAGGGGGGAGATCAGACCGACTCCGGCGTTGCTGACGAGGACGTCGAGCTTGCCGTACCGCTCGCGGGCCAGCCGTACGAGGCCGGACAGATCCTCGCGCCGCGTCACGTCCGTACGGACCCAGGCGGCTTCACCGCCCGCCTTCTCGATCCGGGCGGCCAGGGCCTCGAGACGCTCCGCACGGCGCGCCCCGAGGACGACCCGGGCACCGCGTTCGGCGAGCAGGAGCGCGGTCGCCTCACCGATGCCGCTGCCGGCACCTGTGATCGCCACTACCTTGCCTTCGATTCCCGACATGATCGGCAGTCCTTTCGCAGGAGGAACGAGGGCATGTCACACGCATGCCCTACAGTGAAAGTGGAGGCGCCGCCACTTCACCCACCATAAGCGGAGGCGCCGCCACTTAGCAACGGGAGAGCGAGGAGCGACGCCGATGGCCCGCGATACGGAACGTCCACTGAGGGCTGACGCACAGCGCAACCGGGAGAAGATCCTGGCCGCCGCGGTACGTGTGTTCACCGAGGAGGGGCTGGACGCGCACTTCGAGCGCATCGCCAAGGAAGCGGGCGTGGGCACCGGCACCCTCTACCGCAACTTCCCGACCCGGGAGGCGCTGATCGAGGCCGCGTACCGCAACGAGGTGGCCCGGCTGTGCGAGGCCGTCCCCGGGCTCCTGGCGACGATGCCGCCGCGCGAAGCCCTACGCGCCTGGACGCGTCGCTTCATCGACTACGCCACCGCCAAACTCGGCATGGCCGAGGCCCTACGAGCCGTCGTCGCCTCGGGAACCAACCCCTACGCCGAGAGCCACGAGCTGATTCAGGCCGCCCTCACCTCCCTCATGAACGCCGGCACCGCCGCCGGCGCGATCCGCACCGACATCAGCCCGACCGACATGTTCGCCGCCCTCGCCGGCATCGCCCTCACCTCGGCCGGCCCCGACCAACGCGAACAGGCGGAACGCCTCCTCGACCTCACCCTGGACGGCCTGCGCCCGACGCCGCCGCAGGAGCCCGACAACTGACGCCGACGCCCCGTGCGGGTGCACCCACACCGCGTCCCAGCGGTGCTGCTCAACAACCTCGTCGCGCGGCTATTCCTTGCGCCGCAGCGTCGCCGAGAGGTGGTGCTGCAACGGCTGCCCCACCGCCGCGAGTTCGTGCACGAACGTGAGCGTGTCGTCGTCGGTCAGAGCGTAGGTCCGGCGGGTCGCGGTGACCTCCTTGGCCGTGGGTGTGAGGGCCACCTCGTGGGTGGAGAGGTCGACCGTGTTGTCGGCCGCCCGGCCGACGGCGATCTCGGCGATGCCGGTGGGCTGGGTGATCAGTGCCTCCACCCGGCCGTCAGGCTGGAGCCGCCACCAGCCGCTCTCCCGAGCCGACGGGCGCAGCGGCGTGCCGTCGGCATCGAGCAACCAGGCCCGGGCCTCGTACCGGAGGAAGGGGCGGCCGTCGTGGCTGAAGGTGACCTCCTGCGCGTACGCGAACTCCCCGGCGAGCGTGGGATACCCGCCGTGACCCCGCCCGTGCCAGGTACCCAGGAGTCCGATCACCGGTGCGAGAAGCGCGTGCGGGGCAGGCGCTTCATCCGATCGGTGGACGTCGGGGTACGGATACTCCGGTGCGGGGTCGAACACGGTGTGCGCTCCTGGGATCGGGTCCGGTGCCGGGCCGAAGCCTAGGCTGTCGATGTCGCTCCCGGCGGCGACGGCGCGAAGGACGGTCCGCCGACCCGTCAATGCCGGCAGTCCCGGGGCATGCGATCCCGTCCGCGGACGCGGTGGACAGCACGGTCGCCGTGCATACGGACGACGCCCAACCAGCCTGCGCTGTACATACGTTCACGCGGCGGCTCAGCTCCAGGCGGCACGGCGCGCGGCGGACCACGTACACGACAGCTCGACCTCCGCCGTTCCGATCGCGCCCGAACCGCCTCCCGCGGGAATGTCGAACCGCGCCCTCCCCGCGGCAAGACCACGGTCGTGTGTCTGGGCTCAGCCCGTGCCGGTGGACTTCGTGCCGGACGGGGTGACGGCGTACCACGTGTTGCCCTTGGCCTGGCCGTTCGTCTGTCCGGCCTGCGTGTCGCCCACGTATCGGTACAGCGGCCAGCCGCCGAGGGTGAGCTGTTTCATGCCGCTCCGGTGGACCGTGCCGAGCACGCTCTTCTCGACCCCCATGGTCTGTACGGAGTCCTGCACGATGACGGGGATCCACGTCTTCGTGCACTCGCCGGCGCACGTCCACTTGGACGGATTCGCCTCGTCCTTGTCGTAGCGGTAGAGGGTCATCCCCTTGTCGTCGGTCGCCACGCTGCCGATGCCGTTGACCGTCTTGGCCATCACCATGGTGGTGGTGGCCGGTCCGGAGGGCGTGGATTCCGAGGCGGTCGGAGCAGAGGTCGCGGACTCCGACGCGGCCGTGGCGACCGGAACGGCGTTGCCGGGGCTCGTACCCGTGGACGCCTTTTCCGTCGAGCTGCCGCACGCCCCCAGAAGGAACGCCGAGGCGAGCCCTGCGGCCGAGAGGAGGACGATGCGTCGCTGGATCACGGAGTTTCCCTTCGGCGGTCGTTCTACTTACTCCTTCAGTACGTTGGGTAGCTCCCGCCGGCTCAGCCGCCCATGGCACATGGCCAAGCCTTGACCACGGTCGGCCGACCGTTTCGCAGAGCCCTGCGCAGAGCGGCCACTTCTTCCTCCGACATGTTCTCGACGAAGTGGCGCAGCGCGACCGAGCGGTCCTTGCTCTCCCCCAGGCTGTCCTCCATGAGTGCGGCGGCGTAGGTCTCGCGGCTGCGGACCGGCGCGTACAGCCAGGCGCGACCCTGCTTGCCCCACAGCAGCCAGCCCTTCGCGTACAGGATGTTGGTGACGGTCATCACCGTGGATCTCCGCCTCGAGACCCCCAGCCGCCGCATGGCCCGGCTCCCTCACGCCACCGAATACGTAGGGCCATAGTAGAAGGCTGACCTGTCGATTTCCGTGGGCAACCTGCTCAGCGGCCCTTGACGGCATGCAGCAGTGTGACGCCGAGCCAGGGGCCGCCGTACCAGTACCCGGGGCCGAGTCCGCGCAGCGTGCCCTGGCCGATGTGCGCCGCGTACTTTCTGGCCATGGGCCAGAAGTCGGCGACGATCAACTGCCCGCCCGGGCGCAGCACCCGCATGGCCTCGTCCACCGCGCGGTATCGCGCCTCGGGTGACGGGATGTTGTGGATCGCCAGCGCGCTCGTCACGACGTCGAAGGAGCCGTCCGCGAACGGCAACGCGGTCATGTCAGCCGTCTGTACTTCCACCCGGTCGGCGACCCCTGCCGCAGCGGCGTTGGCGAGCGTGACTTCGGGCCGGTTGCCGCTCTGGTCCTTCCCTGACCACAGGTCCACGCCCACGGCGTGTCCCGTCGGCAGCCGCCTGGCCGCCTCGATCAGCACCGCGCCGCGACCGCACCCCAGGTCCAGCAGCCGCTCGTCACCCTTCAAGCCGGCCTGGTCCAGCTCCCGCCTCCAGATGCGCAGCTTGCCGTGCAGTGTGGTGCGCAGGTAGATGCCGGTGCTGGCCAGCAGTACCGTCCCCGTGGTCATCATCGCGCTGCGTCCCGACCGCCACCGGCCGGCGGCCAGACAGCAGGCCGCGCCGACGGCGCCGAGTGTCGCAGGGAACGCTGGAGCGTCTACGCCGTACCGCGGCCGTTGAAAGCGCGGCTGTGGGGAGTCATCCCGGTTCTTGGACATGGGCGCAGTGTCACAAGCTCAACTGCCGGGCGGCTTGTAGAAATGTTCCCCGGTGGCCGACCCGCCACCGGCCTCGCGCCTGCCGGGTACAGACCGTCGGGTGTCGCCTGCAGAGCGTCGGGGGCAGAGCGTCGGGGGCAGAGCGTCGGGTCAGGGCTTGGACAGGTATTCGGGGGCGGCCCATGCCACGTCGTCGACCGCAAGCCACGGCGCAACCGCGACGGCCGTGGGTGTCACACCGGCGAAGGCCATGACATCCCGATGGAGGTGGGACTGGTCGGCGTAGCCGATCTCCGCCGCCACCCGTGCGGCGCTGTGCCCCGCGGCCAGTCGGTGGGCCGCGTGGTCGAAACGGACGAGCTGAGCAGCGCGTTTGGGGTTGAGACCGATCTGGGTTCGGAACCGGGACCACAGTCGCTTACGGCTCCAGCCGACCTCGCCCGCCAGCCGCTCGACCCGAACCCCTCCCAGGTTCGTCACCATCTGCCGCCATACGAAGGCGACCTCAGGATCGATCGCCCGGCCTGCCTCGTGTCGTCGAACGAACGCCGCCTCCGCGATCGCGAACCGGTCGTCCCACGACCTGGCAGCGCGCAGTTGCTCCTGGGTGCGGGTGGCATCGCGGCCCCAGAGGTCGTCGAGGGAGACCATCATCCCGCTCAACTCCGAAGAGACGCCCAGCACGGCGTGCGCGATCACCGGCGACAGGCGCACCTGCAGGCTGTCGATGTCACGGCCGCGTCCTCGAAGGCCGCTGGGCAAGAGCCCGACGACGACACTGCCGTTCTGCTGCCGGCCGTTGATGTCGTCGACGGTGAGCGGCTCGTCGCCGAGGCTGACGACCACCGTGACGGCCGGGAACGGGATCACGCTCAGGTCGACGAACTCCGTGGTGCGAGCGCGGAATCCGGCCATGCTGACCCCTGGTAGCAGGCCGGGCCGGGACGGGGTGGCGATGTCCCAGATCGCCGCGGCGTCATGAGCCGAGTCGGCGGATCGCATGTCGCCAAGCTACGCGACATTCGTCCAAGACGGGATGTCGCAGACGCGACGACACTGACGGCTTCCGCAAGCACCGCGGACCAGAAGGGCCAGTTCCCGCCAGTACTCGAATCTGTCCTGCGCAGGCACGTCCTCGCTGCGGAACACGGTCCCGATCATTCCGTCCCATCTCCCCCGGCCCCGGAGCCGTGGCCACCCGTCACGACACCTGAGTCACTTGGCTGCGCGCATCAGCAGATGGCCATGGCGGAACTGGCGTTCCTCCTCGCGCGGCGCACGCAGCATCCGGCCGACCTCGACGAACCCGGCTTCACCGGCCAGCCCCGCGAGGTCGTCGATCGGCCATCGGTACGCCGTCACCACCTTGTGGTCGAACGCGGTGACCGGCTCACCCTCCGACTCGAAGAACGCGAGCGAGAGGTGGCCGTCAGGCGCGAGCATCCGCCGGAACTCGGCGAGGTACGAGGGCACCTCCTGCGGTGGGGTGTGGATGACCGAGTAGTAGGACACGATGCCGTTCAGCCTGCCGTCGGCCAGGTCCAGGGCGGCCATGGAGCCGACCTCGAACCGCAGGTCCGGGTATGCCTCGCGGGCGAGATCGATCATCACCGGCGACAGGTCGACGCCGAAGACGTCCAGCCCCAGGTCCCGCAGGTGCGCGGTGATGCGTCCCGGGCCGCATCCCAGCTCCGCGACGGGCCCGGCGCCGGTGGTCCGTACGAGGTCGGCGAACGCGGCGAGCATCGCGCGATCCAGCGGAAGAGCGTCGAGATCATTACGGAAGAGTTCGGCGTAACGGACTGCGACGGCGTCGTAGGCATCCGCTGTCGCACCGAGATGCGAGGAGGGTTCGGTCACAGAGGAGGGTTCGGTCACAAGCGAGGACACTAGCTCGTCGCGCGGGGCCATCTCCGCGAGGGCAGAAAGGAGTTGGTAGAAGCCCTGTTCCATGTCATTGGGTGCGGTGGTGGCGGAGGGCGGGCAGGGCCAGGAGGATGCCCAGGACGAGTGCGACGGCGACGCCGCGCAGGATGCCGCCGAAGCCGAGGCCGGTCAGAGCTCCGGTGAGCTGCGGGCCCAGGCTGGCGCCGATGAACATGCTGCATCCGTAGAGGGCGACGGCCGCGCCGCGGGCGTGCGGGGCGGTGGCGTTGATCGTCTCGACGACGGCGGGTGCCGCTGCCGCGACGGCTGCCACGAACAGGAGCAGCGCGAGGGCGAGCGGCACGGTGTGACCACCGAGGAAGGAACCGGCCGCGACGGTGAGGGCGGCCAGCGCGAACGCGAGGACCGCGCGCAGGGGTGCGGCCTGGCGCTGGAGCAGGCGGGCGAGTACGGGGATGGCGACGAGGGCGGGCAGCGCGCTGGCCCGCAGGGCGAGGATCGCGGAGGAGTTCCCGGCGATGCCGGCCGGCCCGGCGATGGCCACTGCCGTGTAGATGGCCACGAAGGAGGACATCAGGGCCACGGTCGACAGGTAGAGGGCGACCATACGCGGCCGGCCCAGTAGTCGCGGCATCGCCGCGAACGCCTGGCTCAGCCCACCGCCGCTGCCGTGGCGGAGGGTGGGCCGCAGGACGCGGCGCACCGGGATCAGGCTCAGGGCCATGAGGGTGGCGCTGAGCCAGAAGACCGCGCGCCAGCCGAGCCCTGCCGCGACGGCCTGGGCGCCGATCTGCAGGAGCACGGCGGCGGCGAACATGCCGCTGGTGATGCAGGTCAGGGCGGTCCCGCGGCGTTGTGGCGCGATGTGGTGGACGACGTAGGAGAGCGCGGAGGGCGCGTAGGTCGCGGCGGTCAGTCCTTGCAGGCTGCGCAGGACGATGACCGTGGGGAGGTCGGAGGCGGCGCTGACCGCCAGGGTGGCTGCCGTGGCGGCCACGAGTCCGGTCGTGATCACGGCGCGCGAGCCGTAGCGGTCGGACAGCGGACCGGCGAGCAGAAATCCGGCGGCGTAGGCGAAGCCGAACGCCGTCGCCGTCCAGGTGACCTGCTCCGGTGCGGTGCCGAGCGCGGTGGCCATGGGGTGCAACAGGGCCAGGACGGTGTACATCTGGCCGACCATCAGGACACCGAGTGCGGTCAGCAGGGCGATGGCCGGGGCTGCGGGCGCCCAGGAGGGCGGCTGGTCCGGGGTGTTGGGCGCGGTTGCCGCGGGCCCGGGGGACGTGGTGGGAGTGGGGTGGGACATGGGAACTCCAGAAGGGGGCGTCTGGTCGCCGCCCCGCGGGATTGTGCGCGGCACGATCGGCCGATGGCACCACCGGGATCGGGTGGGTGCCCCCGGCCGTGGGAGGAAACGCCGGGGGGCGATGGAGGGGAAGGGGCGGGTGGCGGGGAGATGCTCAGGCGGCCGGGGTGTTCAGCACGTACTCGCGCGAGGCGTGCACCTCGCTGCGCAGGGTGGCCAGGTTGACGTCGAGGACCTGTCCGTCCCACTTGCGGGGCTCGCCGTTGATGAGGACAGCGGTGATGTTGCGGGCGTCGGAGCCCAGCACGAGGGTGCCGATGGGGTCGTTGAGGGGCATGTTGTTGAGGTCCTCGGCCTGGACGACCAGCAGGTCGGCCTTCTTGCCCGGGGTGAGTGAACCGGTGACACCGGCCAGGCCGTTGGTACGAGCGCCCTGGAGGGTGGCGAAGTCGAGGACGTCGTGGGTGGTGATGCGGGAGGGCTGCCGGTCGGTGCCGTGGACGGCGTTGACCGCGCGCATCCGCTGGATGGCGTGCAGGGCCCGCATCTGCGTGAACATGTCGCTGGCGAGGGCGACTTCGACGTCGATGCTCAGGCCGGGGCGGATACCGACGGACAGGGCCTCGTCGATGGCGGGGATCGCCGTCTCGAGGCCGATCTGCGCGTCGGACGTGGGAGCAAGGGCGACGGTGGTGCCGGTCTCCCCCATCGCCTTCCACGCCTCGGAGGTCAGTCCGGTGGAGTGGATGAGAGTGACGTCGGGGCCGAGAACGCCGTCCTTGGCCCAACGCAGGACCGCTTCGGAGGAGGACGTGCCGAAGACGGCGTCCACGCTCACTCCGATACCCAAGTCCTTTGCCATGCGGGCGAGTTCGGGACCGTAGGCGAGCGTCGGACCGGCGATCTCGTCGGTGGCCAGGGTCGCCAGGCGCAGCGTGAGCAACTGGTCGTCGCTGCTGAAGTACTGGTCCTTGATACGGGTCAGGTCGCCGGGCCACTGCCGGTCCCACTCGCCGAAGTGCGGGCCCATGGAGGCGTGCACGCCTCGGATGCCGGTGTCGCGGAGCGCCCCGATGGCGGCGTCGGAGTGCTCGCGGGTGCGGGAGTTGTGGGAGAAGTCGAGCATGGTCGTGATGCCGCTGTCGATCGCGGTCAGGGCGGCCAGCCGGGTGCCGATGTACATGTCCTCGGGCCGGTAGATCGTGGCGTAGCCGGCCAGGGTGGCCATGACGTAGCCGCCCAGGTCGTCGACGTCCGGCATGATCCGGCGCAGCTGGGCCTCCCAGGCGTGCCGGTGGGTGTCGACGAAGCCGGGGGTGAGGATCGTGCCGGTGGCGTCGACGACCACCGCACCGTCAGCGGTCAGGTTCGCCCCGATCGCGGCGATCGCGTCACCCTCGACGAGGAGGTCGCCGCGGTCGATGACGCCGAGGTCGGGGTCCATGGTGACGATGGTGGCGCCGGTGAACAGGATGCGCCGTCGGTCGGCGGGCCGACGCCGGAGCTCTTCGAGCACGGCGGCGCTGGTGGTGTCGTTGACGTTCATGCGGGGCCTTCTTTCGGTACGACGGAGGGGGCGGGGAAGAGGACGAGGGCAGGGGGTGAGGGCGGGGGCGGGGATGGAGACGGGGACGGTCAGCCGAGCTTCATGACGTAGCCCGCGTGGTGGAGTTCGTCGCCCTGGAACTCTCCGTAGGCCCAGAAGCCGAGGTCGTCCAGGTAGTCGATGCGGTCGCCGTCGATCCAGTACCGGCCCTGGTAGGCGTGCGGGCGGCCGCCCCGGGTCTCGTCGTAGCGGCCGTCGGCGGTGAGCTCCTGGTGCAGGAAGTCGTGTCTGTCGATCCAGACGCCGACGCGCGGGCTGCCGGTCAGGTCATCGGAGGCCGGGATGCCCGCCTCGGGGGCGGTGGCCCGGCCGGGGGCGTCGGTGCCGGCCCACAGGACGGGCCGACCGGCCGCGACGAGTGCGCGGACCTGCTTCCGCCGGGTCATGAGTGTGGCCACCGCGCTCGGCACGTCGGCGGCGAGTTCGTCGGGCACCACCAGGAAGTCGGGGTGTTGCCCGGGGTCAGCGTCGCGACGTACTCCGAGCGGTGGCCGCGGCCGCCGGCCAGCGCGACGGTGTCCACGACCGCGGGGGCGATGGTCATGCCGGTGCAGTCGACGACGATGGCGTTGTCGTCCTGTGCCGCGGTGACGATGGCGGGGCCGACCCCCACGACCAGGGAGCCGACGAACAGCAGGTCGGCGCCGGTCATGGTCCCGATGAGCGGGTCCATCGTCAGGATGCGGGCGTTGGTGAACAGGACGGGACGCCCCTCGTCGTTCGAGAGGATCTCGTCGAGGGCCTTGGGGTTCCAGCTCACCGTGTCGGTGTCGGTGTCGGGGTCGGGGTCGGGGTCAGTGCCGGTGCCGGTCTCGATCTCGGTCTCAGTGCCGGTGTCGGTGTCGGTGTCGGTGTCGGTGATGCTCATTGCGTGCTCCTCGGTGGAGTCGGCTCATCGGTCCGCCCGATGCGCGAAGCGAGCGCCGGTGCAGGTCCGAGGCGGATGTCCGGCAGCTACCGCGGCTGCCTGACCACCAGGTTCGTCGCGCGGCGGAGTCGGAACCAGGCCGCCGTGTCCCCAGGTGTCGGGCACCCACCCTCCGTACCGTCGTGTACGACGGAGGGGGCATGCGGCGGTCTCGGACGGCACACGTCGCTGCCGCCCCGCACGAAGCACTCAGCCGCTCGCGACAGTGGGTGCGCGGCACCCAGGAAGCCCTCACCTGGGGGGACGGCGGCCTGGTTGTGACCGGCCGCCGGGCGGACCGTAGAGCCATGACCAGCAACGACACGCCCCGCGACCCCCACCCGTACGTCGGGATGTGGGTGACCGCGGACGGCTTCATCCGCCAGGAACTGCTGCCTAACGGCCGCTACGACGAGGCCCGCGGCAACCGCCGGAGCGCCTACACCGGCAGCTACACCGTCACCGGCAACCACCTCGACTACGTCGACGACACCGGCTTCACCGCAACCGGCGACGTCCGCGACGGCGTTCTCTTCCACGAGCACCTGGTGCTCTATCGCGAGGCGCGGCCATGACCATGTCCACCAGCCGGAGCCGGTCCTGCGGACCCAGCACCACGGGCACTTCATCAACGTCGCCTCGATCGGCGTCCACCAGATCTCCCCGGGCGTGACCGAGTCCGACCTCGCCGATTCCGTCCCAGCCTGCCGGTGTCGACGTCGGCGAGATCATCGTCCGTCCCACGACCGGCCGGACCTGAGTCATCCGGTTGTCCCGTCCCCTCCGAGCGATGGGGACGGGACGGTGTCATCGGCTCACGCGGGCATGGGGGCCGCGTTGTGCCCGGGCGCCGGACGGCCGGCCCGGGAACGGAGGTCCGCGAAGGCAGCCGCGGTGGAAGAGGCGGGCTCGGCCTGGTAGACGACCAGTTGCTGATGCGGAGCACCGTTGACCGTGAAGGCCGAGAACTGGATCTCCAGAGCACCGACCTCGGGATGTGCGAGGTTCTTCGCCTGCTGGGTCTTGCCCTTCACCTCGTGCCGTGCCCACAGCTCGGCGAATTCCGGGCTCTTCGAGCAGAGCGTGTCGACGACCGCGGCGATCCTCGGGGAATCGGGGTCGTATCCGTAGGCCGCACGGATTTCTGCGACGCAGGAGTGCGCGGCCCTCTCCCGGTCCCGGTAGAAGCCGCGCCCGGCCGGGTCGAGGAAGACCATGCGGGCCAGGTTGTCGAACCGCTGGAATCCGCTGTGCAGGGCCGCGGCGAGCGCGTTGTGCGCCAGGACGTCCAGGGCAGGTCCCAGAACGAAGGCGGGGGTGTCGGACCAGTTGTCGAGCAGTTGGAGGAGCTGCGGACTGATCCTGTCGTGACCGACGGAAGTGCTACGGCGCTCCTGCGGTGCCCTGGCTAGTCTGCGCAGGTGGTCGAGTGCCTCGTCGTCGAGGTGGAGGGCGGCGGCGACCGCGTCGACCACCTGCGGCGACGGGCTGGTCTCGCGGCCCTGTTCCAGGCGCATGTAGTAGTCGGAGCTCACACCCGCGAGCATGGCGACCTCCTCGCGGCGCAGCCCCGGTACCCGCCTGCGGCCGTGCTCCGGCAGCCCCACGTCCTGCGGTTTGAGCGCTTCACGCCGTGCTCTGAGGAACTCTCCCAGAGGAGTGCCGTCGCTCATGAACCCCACCTCGTCATGATCCGGGTCATGGCGTCATTCTCCTTCGCGTCCGCCCGGGTGGGGAGTCGTGATCCTGGCCCTGGCACACCCAGGAAACACCGGACCGGCTCCTACGCGGTCTCAGTCGGTGCCCGTCCTGGTGTCCTGCGCGGGCACGGGGACGGCGCTCAGCGAGCCGAGCAGGGCGAGGGCGTCCGCGGACGTGCTGCCCGGTTCGGCCTGGTAGACGATGAGCTGCTGGGTAGGGGCGCTGTTGACGGTGAACGCCTCGTAGTGCAGTTCCAGGTCGCCGACCTGAGCGTGGTGGAAGAGCTTGGCCTCGCGGGTCTTGCCGCGTACGTCGTGGCGGGCCCACAGAACGCGAAAGTCGGCGCTCTTCATGGACAGTTCACCGACGAGCTCCCGCAACCGCGGGTCCTCGGGGTCGATGCCGGCCGCCCGGCGCAGCGTGGCCACACTCGATTCGGCGGCCCGGTCCCAGTCACGGTGGAAGTGGTGCGCGGCCGGGTCCAGGAACGTCATGCGCAGCAGGTTGTCGGAGGGGGTGAAGCCGGCGTACAGGGCGCCTGCGAGCCGGTTGCGGGCCAGGACGTCCAGGGCGTGGCCCAGGACGAAGGCGGGCGTGTCGCTCCAGGTGTCGAGGAGTCGCCGCAGGTGCGGGGCGACGCGTTCGACGCGGGGCGCACGGCGCGTACGGCGGGCGGTCGGGGTGGCCACGCGGTACAGGTGGGCCACCGCTTCGTCGTCCAGTCGCAGGGCTCACGCGACGGCTTCGAGTACCTGCTGGGACGGGTGCCGTTCGCGGCCCTGTTCCAGGCGCATGTAGTAGTCGGTGCTCACACCCGCGAGGGTGGCGACCTCTTCGCGGCGCAGACCGGGCACCCTGCGGCGGCCGGACGTGGGAAGTCCCGTGGCCTCGGGGCGCAGTTGGGCACGCCGTGCGCGGAGGAAACCTCCCAGCGCGTTCTCGGCGGCGGGGTCCTTGTCTGTGCCCATGTGTCGAGGGTCCATATGTCGCGGGTCCATATGTCGAGGCTAGGTCTCCGCGGCGCCTTGTCGCGGGGGTGAAGGGGGGCGCGCTTCACCTGGGAGTCGCGCACCCTGGACAACCGCGACCTGGTTGTTTCTCCGGCGCCTCACCACGGTGGACGCATGACTTCCGCGTCTGCTTCTCGTTCTCGCGAAGTGCACGGTCTGGTCACGGCCAGGGCGCATGCCGACGTCCCCGGCAGGTCGGCCCCCGCTGGTGCCGTGCCCGGCGCAGCGTCCACGCCTGGATCTCTCCGGTGGCGGGGTGACCATGTTCATCGACGACATCTCCGACTTCGCCGCGCTGGACGCGTTCTTCCGGATCATCCGGGAGGGGCCGGCCGGCGTCGTCGACGGTGAGTGCTTCTTCGACCTCCTGGCCGAGGACGTGCTCTTCGAGTACGTGATCTCCGTACCCGGCTACCCTCGCCGGGTTCAGGGACGCCGGGCGTTTGCCGACCTTTACCGCCGGGCCATCGGATGGCCGGCGGAGGATCGCTGAACGAGGAAGAGTTCGATCCTGCCGACAAGCCTGTGGGCCTCCCGCCAGGCTCGAACCGGTGGACGGGGCTGTACGGCCACCCGGCCCGAGGCCGCGGGCGGGTCGGCCGCGCGTCCGCCTACTGTGGAGGCATGGGCGAAATCGTCGTCGTGTATGAGCTCGACAAGCCGATGGCCAGACGCTCCTCCCCGGGGATAGCGGCTGGTGAGGAACGGTCCGTCCGCAAGGTGCACGCCGCGCCCTCCGCGCCGGGGGCGCCCTCCTCGACGGGACCGCGGACCCTCTGCGGCAAGGACACCTTCGCTATGGAGACGGCCCGGTGGAAGCCTTCCGAGCACCCTGGGGCGCCGTGGCACCCCGCGGAGTATGCGTCCGTGGTCTGTTCCGACTGCGATGCCGTAATCGAGACCTGACCGGCGTAGCGGCGCCTGACGTCGCTGCGCTGCCGGAGGAGTCCGCCGCTGTCCCGTATCCACACGCTCGTTTCAACGGCCTCAGGAAACGCTCTTTCGCTCGCCGACTTCGGAGCATGCGGCTGCGGACGGGTCCACTCCGTATCCGTCGGATCCCCCGCCGCGCGGCGGGGGATCGGATCGGAGGCTGCCGTCCTCGATTGTCTGCAGCGCCCGCCTTCTACCGCTCACCGCCCTTGTTCCACGCACTCCTTGAAATGCTCCAGATCACCGCGGACGAGCCGTTCGATCGCGTTCGCCTGGGCGAATCCCTTCAGCCCGCCGAAGGTCTCCCTGATCGTGTCGGGGTCGTACTCGAGCCGTGCCTGGACCCGGGTGCTGTTCTGGTCGATCGGCTGCAGCGAGAAGGAACCCGCCAGTTCGGGGTCGCCCGTGGTGTGCCACTCCATCACGCGTTCCCCCTTGCGGTCGGAGATCTCGGCCTCGAACTCCCGGGCCCGGCCGCCGACCTCGACGTCCACACGCGCTCGGCCCCCCGCCTCCGTACGGACCTCGCGCACTCCTTCCACGAAGCGCGGATAGTTCTCCACCCGGTGGAGGTCGTCCCAAGCCTTGTCGATCGGAACTCCGACGTCGACGCGTTCTTCGAGGGTGCTCATGGCCCACCTCCAAGTTTCGACTCATGACGCATGGCCCTCTGCGTCCAGTGTGCGCCCGACACCGGCCCATCGGCCGACACGTGAGACGGACTGACCACCATGTGACAGGCCAGCGAGGTTGATGCGTTGGGGCCGGTGCGGGAGCGCAGTCCCCGGTGGAGGGCGGTGCCGGGTGGGACGGTCGACATCGGCCGGTCGGCAAGCTGACCGACGCCACGCCCAGGCACCCCGTCCAGGCCCCGTGGTCCCGTCGACCCGACGGGACCACGGGGCCTGGACGGGGCGGAGGCCATCCGGCTGCCGCGGTCCCGCACCCCCGGCGGCGTCCTACGGGTTCCGGACTCGGTGCCCGGAAAACCGGAAGCCCCGGTCCGACCGGTCCCGGCGCATGCTGGTGTTATGGACGTGCGCCCTCCAGTGGTCGTGTTTCCGCCGGAGTCGGACGGGGGCCGGCGGGTGACGATCGCCGGCGAGCCCGTGGGCACCGCGTACAGCCTGTTCGACGTGCTGGACTTCCTGCACCGCGCGGGTCTGCCCGCCGAGGACCGGGCCATCGACGACGCCGAGCTGATCGAGTGGCGTGGCGGCGGACCGTACGACTGGAACAACACGGCGTAACCACCGTCACCCGCTCTGTCCGCCCCACCGCGCATCGCCCCATGCCCATTCCGCAGCCCACTGCGCCTGAACGGCGCGGGCGACGCCCGCCACAGCCCCGCCGGCGATCGCTGCCGCCAGTACGCCCACAAGGTCCGACTGGAGCACGGCCTCCTCATGCGCCACGGGTTTCGAGGTGGCTGCGCCGTGTCGTGACCGGGCCCGCATACAGGTATGTGAGCGCGCCCAGGTACATAGTGGTTGCCTTCGACCACTACGGTGTGCTCCGCCTCCGCGATCACCGTGCCGTTCCAGGTGGCCCTCATCGTGGCCGCCTCCCACCGTCCCCGCCCCTTACTCGTCTCCGATCCGTACGACCGCCAGCGTGATGTTGTCGGGCCCGCCCGCCGTGATGGCGGCCTTCCACAGCTCGAAGGCCGCCCGGCCGTCGTCGTGCTCCCGCATCACCGCGTCGAGCACGTCCGTCGTCACCGGGTCGGTCAGGCCGTCCGTGCAAATGAGGTAGCGGTCGCCGGGGGACAGCGACACCGCCGTCACATGAGGACGGACAGGGCGGTAGCCGGGCGTACCGCCCAGGCACTGGGTGACGACGGACGTGGTGCGCTCCCCAGGTTCGAGCGGCGGGCTGTCGTCGACGCTCACCTGGCGCAGCCCCTCGCGGGAGGCCTCGAAGACCCGGCTGTCACCCACGTTGAACGCCAGCAACGAGCCGGGCTGTACGACGACGCCCGCGACGGTCGTCCCCATGATGGCCAGCTCGCTTCCGGCGCCGCCGGCGGCCAGGTACACGGCGCGGTTGCAGGAGTTCAAGGCGTCGCGGACGGCGTCCTCGCTGCTCAGGGCGGGACCCATCGAGGCGATCCGGCGGGCGGCCAGGGCGCTGGCCACGTCGCCGCCGGGATGTCCGCCGAGCCCGTCGGCGACGGCGACGGTGAGGGGCGTCCCCAACGGGAAGACCAGGGTCTGCGGACTCTCGGTCACGGTGGCGCACAGTGTCCACGGTCCGACGACGAGGCTGTCCTCGTTCCGCTCGCGGAGCAGCCCGGGGTGGCTCAGCGCACTCACTGCGACGTACGACATGGAGCGCCACCGCCTTCCTGCACCGGCACACCGCCGGAGGCCGGGCCCCGGAAGTGCTGACACTCGCACACGAGGTGCTCATGGCCGGAAAAGCCTCAGCCGAGATACGAACCCCATGAGACGTCTTGCCAGAGTCTCTTCAAGAGTTGATGCCCGTCTCTCACACATCGGCCGGCTCCACGCACACACAGAACTCGCGCAGTTCGACCCCGCGGGCGTGCGGCGGGCGAAGGGTACGTCGTCGCCCCGCCGCAGCGAATCCAGGCACACTGCATCGGTCGGTTCCAGCGCGCGCGGAGCCACCCGGCCGAGCCCGCTGACCGTCCTGTCTCAGTGCGGGAAGCCTGCAACTCCGCCGGGAGCGCGGTTGCCTCGCCGACGCAGTACTGGTGCGTCAAACCGACCACCGCCCAACCGGCCAGCAGACCAACAGCACCATTCTCCGCTCCGGCGCGCCCTCCGGCCAGCCTCCACGGACGGCCACAGCGACCTGCCGTGGCTCGAAGGTGCGGCTGTGGCGGTGGCGACGTAACCCGCTCAGGCGGCGCAGCGACGTGCTCGAAGCCTGACTCCTACTCGCCTCCTGTGTCCTGGCGCCGGCCGACGCTCTCCTGGTCGGCCTGGCGACCCAGGGTGTGATCGTTCTGTGTCTCTGCGTGTCCCTGGTCCCGACGGACTGGACAACGGCGCGGGGCAGGGCAGGGCAACAAGGGATCCCGCCAGTTGCACCGTAAGGAGATCCGCAGCGTCGTGGAGGGATTCGGCGACCTGATGACACTCCTGCGCCAAGCCGACACACGATACAAAGCAGACTTCTACCGCCAGCTTGGGCTTCGCCTGACCTACAACCACGAAAAACGGATGGCGCCGACCGAGAGTCGGCCAGCACCATCCGGGTGTGCAAACGTTGTGCCCGAGGGGGGAGTTGACCACCAACGATACGGTCGTGGTCGCGCGAGGGCGGCTCCGGCCGCAAGATCCTCCGGGTGGTCCCACCAACTCCTCGTGAGAACTGGTTGCCACCGCCCGAGTGACTGTTCGCGCACTACTCGGAGAAACCGCCGGCCGCACGGCGGGCACGCGGGTGATCAAGATGTCCCGCAGAACCTCACCGGCGGTGGACGCTGACGGCATAGCCGCCGCCATCGTAAGGGTCAGCGTCCCAGGTGGCGAAGCGGTCGGCCAAGGTGAGGCCGGCCGCGGCACAGCAGTCGTCGTACTCTGGCAGCGTGATGCTGGGCGGCACCGGCAGGTGGGCCTCGTCCAGGCCGAAGCCGGCGACGATCAGACCGCCCGGGCGCAGAGCCGCGGCCAGGCGCTCGACCACCGTGGCCTCGGTGCCGGCAGCGAGCAGCGGGAAAACGTTGCCTGCGGCTACCACGAGATCGAAGTCCGCGGCGATGCCGAGCAGGGCCGGGTCGAACCTGGCCAAATCGACCTGGAACCAAGGCAGTCCCGGCGCCTCCTTCTGCGCCACTGCCAGCATGGACGGATCAAGATCCACCCCGACACAGTCGTACCCTTGCTCCGCAAGCCGGATCATGATCCGTCCGGTACCGCACCCGGCGTCCAGCACCCGCGCTCCGGCAGGCACGAGCGCCGTACAGAACCGCGCCTCACCGTGCATGTCCTTCCCGCTATCGGCCAGGACCGCGAACCGCGCAGCGTAGTCCTGCCCGGACGTCCCCCCGGTCAATTCCGCCCAACGGCTCATGGCGGCAAGCATAGGCCGACCGTGTGCCGCTCGAAGATTCGACTCAGCTCGCGGTGCTGTTCTCCATGCACACGGCCGGGTCACGTCCCCGGCTCGTCGTGCCCACCGACGGGCGGGGGGAGTCAGCCATGCCGGATCCCGAGCCCCACAGGCGGAGTCCCTCAAGGCCGCCGGCATACCTGTCATGCGGTCACGCGGCCGCCGGCGTCGCCCTTGAGCGCCAGGAAGCGCCACGTCCTCAGCGGCGCCGTTTGCCGCCCCGTCTGCCGTTCTCTCGGTGGCCGCGCTGCTGAACAAGGCCGACGTGGGTTTCGCGCTCCCGGGGCACACGCTCGGCGAGGGCCTGAAGCTCCGCGAGGCCCTCCCGGTCCGGGTGACCGGAGGCCAGAGCCGCCCGGAGGGCCTCTTCGGCCTCGCGACCCTGTTGGCGTAGTACCTCCCTCACCCCGTCGGCACCGGTCGCCTCACAGAGCTGCAACAGGCTCTCAGCGACCATGAGCAGGCTTTCCGGCTCCGTGAGGTCCTCGGGGGTGAGAATGTCCCGGCGGGCCAGGAGGCTCAGCGCGGTGGGAGCCAGCGAAGAGTCCGAACGCAGGCTTCGCAGCAGGAGCTCCCCGTCGTCGAGCGATGAGACGAGGACGTCCAGCATGGCCTCGGCCCGGGTACGGAACGGCATGGTCCGCACCGCGTGGACGAGCTGCTCCAGCGCCGCGGACCGGTCGCCGTGGACGGCGATCCACGCGGCGAGCTCCACCCGTGCGGACTCCGGATCGTAGTGATCGGCGAGGACGCCCAGCAAACCGGCCGGCGAGGCCTGGGCAAGCTCGCCGATCAGGGGTGCATCCCGGCCTTCGGCCAGCAGCCGACGGCGCACGGAGTCCGTTCCGAGGTCAGTGAGACGGATCAACTCGACCGGGCCCGAGCTCAGTTCGGACTTCCGTTTCCGGGCCCGCTGGGTGGCCTCGTCATCCAGCAGAGCGCCACTCAACAGGGCGTCATCGGGCGGGGCGCCGTCCACCACGGCGTCACCCGACAGGGTCTCGCCCAGCAGGGCGTCGTCCAGCAGCCCGGCAAGTCCGGTCGGCATCCCTGGCAGTATGCCGGACGGCGTCTCGAGGCCGTCATCGTCCCCGGTCGGTATTCCGGCCCACCCCTCGAGGTCGTTCTCGCTCATCGCCAGATCCGCAAAGACAGGGTCGCCCATCCCCTGGTGGCACTCGATCGCCCCCAGGTCCTCCAAAACACTCAGCACGGTGCGCAGATCGTCATCCGCCTGTCCGAACCCGATGGAGTCCGTGGCGAAGACCTCGAGCAGGGAACTCGAGCGGTAGGCGAGGGCGACGGTGTCCCGCAGCCCGGGCCAGGGCATCGGGTACGGCAGGCTGTAGAGGGTTGCCAGTACGTCGGGCAGGACGACGCCGTACATGTCGTACTCGTCGAACAGCACGGATTCTCCGTACCTGCCGCCGCGCCCGCCCCTCACCGGGCTGGGCAGCTCGCGGAACGCGTCGAACGCGCGCCGCCACAGCGCAAGCGGGTCGTTCAGCACAGGCTCGGCCTTGGCCACCGCGTACAGCCTCCCCTTGACGACTCGTATCAGCCTGGCTGTCTTCGCCCACTCCACAAGGAGGTTGAGGCGCGGCAGGTCCGCGGACGAGCGGACCGAGTCCGTGTCATCTCCGGTGTCCAACCGCTCTACGAGTTCCCGGGCATCCGACAGACGCAGCCTGCCGGAACCGGTGAGCGTTCTGCGGTCGCGCCCCGCCCACTCGGCCAGCTCGCGCAGCTGCCGCAGGACCGGTGACCGGCCGGCCTGCTCCCGCAGGACGTCGTCGCCCGGGAGCGCGACCGGGAGCTGAGGCTCGGACCGTACGGGCCCGGAACTCCGCATGTGCCGCTCGACGATGGTCTGAAGCACCTCCGGGTCGTAGGGCACCTCGCCACCCTGTGCCCGCCCCACGAAGTCCTGCAACGCCTGCTCGTCGTGGACGTCGACGCCCTGCTCCGCGGCGGTAGTGATCCAGAACTTCGCCAGGCCCCAGAGGCTGCGGTCGGCCATCGCCTCCGCGTAGTGGGGCGCCGTCCCGTCGACGGCCTCCAGCACCTCGGGCAGGGACGCCCCTCGGGGATCGGCAAGATGGACGGCGTCCAGATACCGCAGCAGGCACCGCAGAGTGCCCGGCGCATCGGCGGGCTCCTCGTCGGGCAATACGGTCACCGTCCGCGGAACCCAGTCGAGCAGGAACTCCTCGATGTGCCGCTGGTCCCACAGTCCCAGCCTGCCGTCCGGCGTACCGAGATGGCGGTAGTCCAGCGCGGCTTCCACGACGAACGGATCGGCGTGGATCCCGTTCTCCCAGGCCCACTGTTCGAACCGGTGGACAAGAAGACCACAAACCGCCTCGTACTCGTTCTCCTCAGCGGGATTGAAGATCATCCGCATGGTTTCCCGCTCTTGTCTTTCGCAGGGTTTTGTCTCGTTGCCCACGCTACCGGCCGTGACGAACAAGCCGGTGCCAGAACCGACAGGACGCCGAGAAGAGGTGCGGCAGTGCTGCCGCGGGTACACACCGCACAGGCGCACCGGCTCTCCCTGCCGTCCGCCTCAGGCGCAGCGCACCTGAGGCGTCGCGGTGCGAGCGGAACAACCGTCGAAGGCCGGGTGCGCGGCACCCTGGAGGAGAAGAGAAGGTGTGAAGGCGGGAGAGGAGGCGTGATGCGGACCAGCGACGAGATCTATCACCGGGTCCGCTGGGACCCGCGGTTCGACCCGGCCCGGTTCGTGCTGGGGATCAGCCAGCGGCGGGATGCCCTCAAACGCATCCCGCTGTCGTCCTTCGTGCCCGGGGGCGACATCCCGTGGCACCGGGTGATGTTCATCGAGGCGGACGGCGATGTGGTCTGGGACCGGGCCACGGGGGTGGACCGCTTCGACGCGTCGGGCGCCGGCCGAGTGCGGGACCCGCAAGCGGACCTGTGCTTCGACACGAGCTCCGGCAAGGGCGAGCCCGCCGACGTCCTCGACGTGTCCCCGACGGCCCGCACGGCGGTGGCCTGGATCCCGCCTGCGGAGCTGTGGCCTGCGATCCAGGACATCCGCCAGGACTACGATCCGCAGATCCACCGCTGGCCGCCGCACGTCAACGTGCTCTTCGGCTTCGTGCCGGAGACGGACTTCGAGCGGGCGGCCCCGCTGCTCGCCGCGGCGACGGCCGAGACGCCGGTGTTCACCGCCCGGCTGGACGGGGTGCGCACCTTCCGGCACAGGGCGTACTTCACCGTGTGGCTCGACCCGACGGCGGCCGGCAAGGCGACGTGGGCGGACCTGCACCGCCTACTGCGGCAGCGGTTCCCGCGCTGTCGTGGGCCCGCCAAGAACTTCACCCCACATCTGTCCCTGGGCCGGACCCGTGATCCGCGGCAAGTCACCGCCGACTGCGCCACCCGGCTCGACGCAATGACAGCGACAGTCTGGGAACTCGTCCTGCTCTCACGCAGGGGCGACGGGCCGATGCGGCCACGGGCCACGGTCGCCCTGCGCACGGGCGAGGTCCGTCGGCTGCCCGCGCCCGGCCCCGAAGCGCCGGGCCCGGAGGACACGGCCTGGCTCTCCGAGATCACCGACAGGTGAGGCACATAGCCAGGTGAGGCAAAGCGCCGCCCGGGAATCAGGTCGCATGGGCGGAGTGTCCTGACGCCTGCCGGAGATGCGTCAGCGCCTGCCCCACCCAGCAACGCACGGTGGCTCGCTCGGCCGGTCACCGACGCCTCTTGCCTCCCTTGCGAGCCCGCGGCCCTTGTTCTTGGTTCTTGTCGTGCGACCGCTGTGGGACAGCACGGCCGACGCGCGCGCTCGGCCTGCGCAGCGCGTACTCGGCGGCGGTCTTGAGTCCCGCGATGCCCACCCGGTCCGGATGACCGCAGGCCAGGGCGGCGTCGAATGCCTCCTCGGCCTGGGAGCCCTGGTCGCGCAGCATCTCGCTCACCCCGTCGGGACCGGCCGCTTCCAGGAGCTGCAGCAGGCTCTCGGCGACCATGAGGAGCGCCTCCGCCTCGGTCAGGTCCTCCGGGGCGAGCAGGTCCCGGCACACCAGGACGCTCAGTGCGGTGGGAGCCGGAGCCGGATACGCAGGTTTCGCAGCAGGGTCTCGCCGTCGTCGAGCGCGGTGACGAGGACGTCCGGCACGGCCTCGGCTCGGGTACGGAACGGCATGGCGCGTATCGCATCCGTGAGCTGCTCAACGGCTGCCTGCGGCTCACCCACTGCGTGTGGCTCACCCGCGGCCCGCGGATCATCCGCTGCGCGCAGATCGCCGTGGACCGCCGTCCACGCGGCGAGCTCGGCGCAGGCGGAGTCCGGATCGTAGTGATCCGCGAGGACTCCCAGCAGGCCGGCCGCGGGGGCCTGCGCGAGTTCGTCGATGAGCGGGGCGTCCCGGCCTTCGGCCAGCAGCCTGCAGGGTTCCAAAAGGCCCGCATACTCACTGACCTGCGTGTGCGCCCGCTGCTGTTGATCCTATTTCAGGCCGTGTTGCGGTACTCGTGGATGAGTCCGTCGAGAACGTCGTGGCGCTGGATCCGCCGGCCGGGAATCGCGATGGCGTCGGGGGCGTCTGCAGGAGCGCGAAGTTGCAGCGCGCGGCGCGGCCTCGCGGAGTTGTAGCGGCCTTGCGGAGTTGTAGTGGTGGGCGTACTCGGCGACGTTCCGCAGGTGCTGCTCGTTGTAGATCAGCAGGCGATCGATGCATTCGGCTCGCGTAGTACGTACGAACCTCTTCGCGTGAGCGTTCATCCGAGGCGTCTGTGGGGTGCTCTTGAGGATGTGGATGCCGTCGGCGGCGAAGACTGCTAAGCAACAACTATCGCCGGACAGCACTGCACCACCCGCCCCGGCCACCCTCATCGACGTCCAAGCGCATCGGATCCGACGACGGCCCGTCCTCGGCGGACTGATCAATGAGTACCGACACGCTGCCTGACCGAATGGCATCGCCGCAGCGCACAGCATCGAATCGCATTTTCGAGTGGTACGCCCCCGAGGCTCAGGACCAGCCCGCTGTCGGGCACGCCCCCACCCGCAAAGGCTCCTACGCACCCGCGTCCTCGGCGGAGTCATCAACGAGTACAGATATGCCGCTTGAGCTGAAGCGATGACTTTCCGAGCCCCACAGCATCGACTACGCGCCATCCGGCAGTCGAGCAGGGCCTCGGCGACGCGCTCGACGGCGCGTGGCCTTCACCACAGTTTGCTCATTTAAGGGCTGATGAACCTATATAAGTAGTTTTATAGCTAGCTGCACTCCCTCGGCATCCAGCTCCAGGGATTCAACGACCAGTGACACGGGAGAAGCGCTTGATCACGGCACGTAAAGGACGCACCCGACTGGTGGCTGCGGTCGGTGTACTCGGCGGTGTGCTCTCACTCACGGCCCTCGGCGGTACCAGCAACGCTGCTACCAGCGGTAACGACGCCGGGAATCACCCGAAACCCCAGGCACAGGCGCGGGCGGATCAGGCGGCCACCCAGGAGGCTTCCGACGCCCGAATAATGATCACGCCCAAGCAAGGTGCCTACCACGTCGGGATCAACGACTCCGTCAAGGTCACCGTCAGCAACGGCAAGCTCACCAAGGTGACCATGACCGCCATCGCGACCGGTGCCGAGGTTCCAGGCACCCTGTCCGCCGACGGCACGTCCTGGAAGCCGAACGGCCGACTGGAGCGGGCCACCAAGTATCAGATCGCCGCGGAGGCCAAGGACGCCAAGGGCCGCTCCGTCACCGGGAACGCCACGATCACCACGGTCTCCCCGGCGAACAACTTCATCGGGCACCTCTCCCCCGAGGACGGCTCGACCGTCGGCGTGGGCATGCCGGTGACGGTCAACTTCGACAAGGCGATCAACAACAAGGCCGCCGTGGAGTCGAAGATCCAGGTCAGCTCCAGCAGCGGCCAGCGGGTCGTCGGCCACTGGTTCAACGACGACCGCCTGGACTTCCGCCCCAAGAACTACTGGAAGCCCGGCTCCACCGTCACCGTCACGCTCAAGCTCCACGGCATCCAGAAGACGGTCACGTTCAAGATCGGCCGGAGCCAGATCAGCACGGTCGACGCCAAGACGAAGCAGATGACCGTCGTACGGGACGGCAAGACGATCAAGACCATCCCGATCTCGTCCGGCAGCACCGAGCACCCGACGTACAACGGTCAGATGGTCATCTCCGAGAAGTTCACTCAGACCCGCATGAACGGTGCGACCGTCGGCCTCACGAAGAAGGACGGCAAGCCCTCCTACGACATCGAGGCCGTACCGCACGCCATGCGCCTGACCGACTCGGGCACCTTCATCCACGGCAACTACTGGGGTGCCAACTCGGTCTTCGGCAAGGTCAACACCAGCCACGGCTGCGTGGGCCTGAAGGACGTCAAGGGCGGCGGCGACGGCAAGCAGCCCGCCGCGTGGTTCTTCGACAACTCGATGATCGGTGACGTCGTGATCGTCAAGAACTCCGAAGACAAGACCATGTTGGCCCCCGCCAACGGCCTCAGCGACTGGAACATGCCGTGGAGCGAGTGGGTCGCGGGCAGCGCGACCGGCTGACGCCACGTCACTCCCCAAGCATCTGAATCTGAATCCCTTCCGCCAGGCGGCGGGCGACACCGCGTCGCCCGCCGCCTGCGGCGTCCGGGTGCTCGAGCAGCCCTCGCCGCGTGTGGGACCGCGGTTGCGTCACGTCGCCCAACAGACGACCGATGTCGGCGGACCGGTGGGCCGTTCGACACCAGTACTGTGCGCCCATCGCCCGCCAGTCCCGCTTGGTACTGGGATGGAAGAAGCTGATCGCGAGCAGCGCGAACAGCGCGGTGTTCAAGATCCCCCGAGGCCACAGGTCGTACGCGGCGTCGTCCATCACGCCCTCCCTCCACGGCGCATCCTGCGGTCCGTCCGACAGGCGGCAAGGGCCTTCCCGGCTGCCCCCTTCAGGATCGTGGCGGGGGGACGGCGAAGAACCGGCCGACATGGCGAACCAGCCTGTGGGGCTCGCAGAGTCATCGCCGCAGGTGGGAGCCTGCGTACCGAGCCATCGACAGCGGCCGGGATGCTGCACGGGTGATCACCTCGCTGCTGTACCGGGCCACCCGTGCGCTGCTGTCCGTGCCAGCGGTACTGCTGCGCCGGGAGACCGCCATGGATGCCGAACTGCTGGTGCTGCGGCACGAGAACGCGGTACTGCGACGGCAATTCACCAGTCCGGTCCGCTACGAGCCCGCCGACCAGTTCTGGCCGGCCGCGCTGCGGCGGACGCACTGGATGTCTCCGGAGAAACCGCGTGCGCGCAGTTCGCGGTGCGCCTGCGGGATGTCGTGGTAGCCCTCGCGCCAGCGTTGGTGCAGGTAGAGCTTGTGTCCGTCCAGGATCGATGTCCGGTTGGTGGCCTTGACCAGCAGTTCGCCGAGACTCCGGGCGCGAACGAAGCGCCGTACGGTCGAGTGGTCCAGCCGCAACTGGCGGCCGATCGCGGCCAGGGACACACCCTCGGACAACAGTTGCTGCACCGCCGTGTACCGCTCGGTGGTGCGGGCCCCAGCCGCCTTGGGCGCCCGAGGACATCTCGGGTGCCGTCCGGTGGCACGAACGGCACCGCTTCCGGGGGTGACTCCGCCGTCCTCCTGGGTGCCGTGTCGGACTCCGTGACGGCCGAGGTCGTCATGAACGCCTTGATGCACGGGTGATGGGCGCCGACCGTCTTCTCCACGGCTTCGGCGAGGTTGCACAGCAGGTGGCAGGCGTCTGCCACCTGCCGGGCCTGCGGAGCCCCGCTCCGGGCACCTTCGGCGTAGGCGCCGGCCCGGTCACGGCAGATGACTTCGATTTCCGGATGGCCGCGCAGCCAGGCGGCCAACGGCTCGGCGTCTCGGCCCGGCAGCACATCGACCGGGCGCCGTCCTTCCAGGTCCACCAGGATCGTGGCGTACCAGTCACCCTTGCGCGGCGCGAAGTCGTCGACCCCCAGGACACGCACGCTGACTTGCGGTAACTCCGGTAGCCCGCAAAGGAGTTCAAGGAGCTTGTCCTTGGCGACGCGGATGCTCAGCGCGGCCGCGAGCCGCGCACCCGGCCGGCCCGCCAGACTCGCGGCGATGGACGTGAGCAGCATGCGCAGCAGTGGTGTGTACCGGGCATGCGGGCTGGTCAGCCCTTCGATCTGCTCGGCGAACGTCACGGCCGGACACTGCGGATTGAGGCACTTGAACCGGCGCACCATGAGTTCGACCACGGCCGGGGCTCTGCCGACGGGAGCGTCAGCGAGCCGGCGCGCGTACCGACCGTGCACACGCCACGACACCACCCCGCATCTTGGGCACCTCGCCGTCGGTACTGCGGAGTGGGCGCGAAACGTGACCGTTCCAGCCGCACGCTCGATCGACTCGACCACCACACCAGCTAAATGCGGCAGCAACCGCCCCAAACCCCCTGAACCGCACGCTTGGTAGATACGCAGGTCGGACCGGTGACGTCACAAGATCCCCGACAGAGCCCAAATTCCACCAGCCTCACGGTAGTTCGTTTCCCGACGGGAAGGACCAGCACCCGCAGCACCGTGGCGCTTACCGGCTTCCAGAGCCACCAACGTGGCGCCGAGTGGTGCCTGATGGTCGGTCAGAAGCCGTTTCTGCAACCGGCGGGCCATGTCGTGGTCCTGCGGGTGCGGACGCGGACGCGGATCTGGGCGGACCAGGAAGTCGGAGATCGCGAAGACGCGGCCGAACCGGGCGAGTTGCTCAACCCGGTTCAGTCCGCCGGCCCGGCGGTCTGGGTGTCCAGCGCGGCGCAGAGCCAGTCGTGCGCGGCGCCGGCGGTCGGTTCCGACGGACTGGACAGCTCGGCGGTGAGTTCCCAGTAGCGGTCGATACGGGGATCCGCGGCCAGCAGCCGACTGAGTCCTCGGCGGAAGACGGGAGTGTCCCGCGTGCCGCGTGAGCGGGCATAGGCGGAGACGAAGCAGTCGAGTGCCTCACCCTCGTGCGGTGGCCGCTGTGCCCGCAGTCGCGGTGATGCCAGCGCATACGCCTCGACGAGACCGTCGTAGAGCACGGCCGGGCGGCCCCCGTCGGGCCCGTGTGCCGCGGGCTGGCCGTGACCGGTGCCGGGGCAGGGGGCGGACACGAGGGCGTGCAGCCGGGTGAAGGCCAGCACCTGGGCCGGCGTCGGGCCCTCGGGGAGCTGTGGCACTGCGTGTTCGACGATGGCGGAGACCAGCCGGGCCGGGAGCCGTGGCGGCAGCCAGCGCCGCCAGAAGCGTGCCAGTGCGGCCGTGCTGGGCGGGACGGACACGGCGCCGATCAGCCGCAGCCGCTCGGCGCGTTCCTCGGGGGCACACTCCTGGAGCAGTTGCAGGGCTGCCTCCTGCCAGCGCAGGGCAGCCAGCCGCGAGCCGATCTGCCGCAGCTGCCCCGCGACGACGTCCTCCAGGGTGTCCTCCTGGTCGAGGATCCGGCCTACTTCGGGGACCGGCAGGTCGAGGGTGCGCAGGGAACGGATCAGGTGGAGCCGGTCGAGCGCCTCGGGCCCGTACCTGCGGTGGCCGCCAGCGCTGCGGGCGGCTTCGGGCAGCAGACCGCGGTCCGAGTAGAAGCGGACGGTCTTGACGGTGACGCCCGCGTGCCCGGCGAGCTCTCCGATGCTCCATGTGCTTTCAGGGCGCACGACTTGAACCTCCCTCAGGGGGAGTTCCTACCGTACCCACGAGCGCGGACGGCTGGTACGGAAGGCCCTGCGACCACAGTGTGCGAGGAGACATCGATGACGGCATTCATCCTGGTGGCGGGCGCCCACACCGGCGGCTGGATATGGCAGGCGGTGGCCGATCGGCTGCGGGAGTCGGGGGCACAGGCGTATCCGGTGACGCTCACCGGCATGGGTGACCGCGGCCATGCGGCGGGACCTGACACGGACCTGGAGACGCACATCCACGATCTGCTGCGGGTGATCGACCGGACGGACGCGGCAGAGGTGGTGCTGGTCGGTCACTGCTACGGCATCCACCCGGTGCTCGGCGCGGCCGACCGGCGCCCGGAACGGATCGCCCGGATCGTCCACCTGGATGCGGGTATGCCCCAGCACGGCGATCAGGCCCTCACCCTGGTGCCCGACCAGGCGGTCCGCGACCGGTTGCTGCACCGGTCCGGGCCGGCCGATGACGACTGGCGGATTCCCCCGCCGACACTTGAGGAGTGGCAGCGCTGGGGCAGCGTCGCCGGCCTCTCGCCCACCGTACTGGCTCGGCTGGCGGGAGACGCCGTACCGCATCCGGCCGGCACGCTCACCCAGCCGCTCCGCCTGTCGAAAGCGGTCTCCAAGGTGCCGAAGACCGGCGTCCTGTGCACCGCCAACGGTTCGAGTATCGCCATGGTCGAGGCCCTGGTGGGACTGGGGGACCCGCGCTTCCAGGTGCTCACCGACCCGCGGGTGAGCTTCTTCGAACTCGACACCGGGCACTGGCCGATGCTCTCCTGCCCCGAGGAGGTGGCCGAGACACTGGTGCGGGCCGCCGAGGGAGAGGGGCACAGGGTGGCCGCGGCGGTGAACGAACAGCCGGCGCATCTTCGCCCTTTCCTGATGGATGTGCCGGAGCGGCCTCGCGAGCGAGTGGGACGGGTCGATCTATACCTCCCCGACGACCTCGCTGAAGCCGACCGCCCGCGGCCGACGGTGGTGTTCGTCCACGGTGGCCCGGTCCACCCCGATGTGCGGCCGACTCCCCGGGACTGGCCGGGCTTCGTCGGCTACGGCCGGTACGTGGCGGGTTTGGGGGCCATCGCCGTCACGCTGGACCATCGGCTGCACGATCTCGCCGACTACGGTCGGGCCGCCGAGGACATAGCCGAAGCGCTCGACCTCGTACGGGCCGATCCGCGCGTCGACGGGGACCGCGTGGCGCTGTGGCACTTCTCCAGTGGCGGGCTGTTGGCGGCGGACTGGCTCGCGGCGCCCCCGCCGTGGTTGCGGTGCGTCGCGGCGAGCTATCCGATACTCGCACCGCTGCCGAACTGGGGGCTTGTCGATGCCCGGTTCCGTCCGGCGGACGCGGTGCGTACCGCGGGGCGGTTGCCGATCGTGTTGACCCGGGTGGAGCTGGAGCGCGCGGAGATCGCGGTGACGGTCGAGGAATTCCTGGCCGTCGCCGAGAAGTGTGACGCCGATGTCGAGGTGATCGACGTACCGCTCGGCCACCATGGTTTCGAGACCATCGACCACACCGAGCAGGCGCGCGACGCCGTGGAGCGAGCGGTGCGCTCCGTACTGGGGCACCTGCGGCGCTGAGACATCCCCCGAGCACGAAACACGGATGGTGCCGACCGAGAGTCGGCCAGCACCATCCGTGTGTGTAAACGTTGTGTCCGAGGGGGGACTTGAACCCCCACGCCCGATAAAGGGCACTAGCACCTCAAGCTAGCGCGTCTGCCATTCCGCCACCCGGACAAGGTGTCTGCCGCCTGGCCGGGGGTGTTCCCCGCGGCGACATGGACAACAATACCAAGGTTTCGGAGTGCCTTTCACCTGCATATCCGGGTGCTGGGAGTGGCTGTACGGGGCCGAAGGAGGGGGCGCCCGGCCGATTACCAAAGGTGACACACAGGTCACCTAGGGTCCACGCAGGGGAGCCGAGGAGCCCCGGACTCGCACCCTCACTCCGCGTTCCGACGCTCCTCCGCCACCAGGATCCGCAGGGCTCGCACGAGCGCGGCCGCCGCCTCCTCGTCCAGCGGGTCGAGGAAGCGCCGCTCCATCGCGAGGCGCGCACGCTCGGCCCGGTCGAGGCAGTCCCGGCCCGCGGGCGTCAGCTCGACGATGTTCTTGCGTCGGTCCTGAGGACTGCGGCGCCGCTCGACCAGTCCCTGGTCTTCCAGGCCGTCGACGAGCGCGACCATCGTGGTGCGGTCGACGCCGAGCCGTCCGGCCACCTCGACCTGCGACAACGGGTACTCGGCGGCGAGCACCGCCAGCACCGCGAGCTCGTGGCCGTCGATCCCGAGGGGCGCCAGCGCCTCCGCGGACGCTCGCGCCAGCCGCTGCTGGGCGTGCTTGAGCAGATAGCCGAGCCTGGACTCAAGGGGCACGGGAGGTACGGGAGGGCGCTCACCGGTCATGCCAGGAACTGTACCCAAGACTGATTGTCAGCTCAGCTGATGATTGTCTAGGCTGAGTAATATGAGCTATCAACGCGTGCGCTTCGGTATCAAGACCACCTCCATGCACGTCTCCTACGACGACATCCGCCGTGTCTGGCAGGAGGCCGACGCCCTGCCCGAGATCGAGGACGCCTGGCTCTGGGATCATCTGCTTCCGCTTCGCGGCCCCAAGGACGGCCAGGTCCATGAGGGTTGGACGCTGCTCAGCGCCCTGGCCGCGCAGACCGAGCGGCTGCGGCTCGGCCTCCTCGTCACCAGCAACCGCATCCGCCCGCCCGCCGTCCTCGGGAAGATGGCCTCGACCGTGGACGTGGTCTCCGGCGGCCGGCTGGTCATGGGCATCGGTGTCGGCGGCACCCACCAGCCGCCCGACGCGGGCGGGATCGCCGGCGAGAATCCGGCCATCGCCGAGTACGAGGCGTACGGGCTCTCCCTCGTCCCGCCCGGCGAGGGGGTCGCCCGGCTCGGCGAGACCGTCGAGATCCTGCGCCGGATGTGGACGCAGGACGACCCCTTCGACTTCGAGGGGCGTTATTACCGGCTGCGGGGCACGCGGAACGAGCCCAAGCCGGTGCAGCGGCCCGGGCCGCCCCTGCTGATCGGCGGCTGGGGGACTCGACTGCTGCGGCTCGTCGCCGAGCAGGCCGACATCTGGAACATCCCCGGACCGCCGCACAACAACGTCGAATTCGTCGCCGAGCGCGGTCGGGTGCTGGACGCGCACTGCGCGGACATCGGACGGGATCCGCGCGAGATCACCCGTTCCGTACAGGTCGTCGTCTCGTACGACGATCCCGCCGCCACCCGCGCCACCGTCGCCGACCTCATCGGCATCGGCGTGAACCATGTCGTGCTCAGTCTCCCCCAGCCCTACCCACCGGGCGTCGCCCGCTGGCTGGTGGACGAGATCATCGCAGGAGTCCGCAGGGGTCCGAGAGGGCAGGCGGCGCCCTGAAGCGGGTACCGCCCGCCCCATCTCACGGAACGAGCTGGTACTCGGGGAAGTTGCCCGGCAGCCGCTCCCCCGCCGGCCCCTGCGTGACGGCGCGCACGAGCAGCTCGCCGCCGACGAAGGCGCCGCGCCAGGACGCGCCGAGGCCGCCGAAGAGCTCGTCGCGGTCGCCGCGGGAGCGGGGCTTGCCGCGGCCGACCTTGAACGCGCGGATCTGCGGGGCCAGTCGGGCGTACGTCGCCTCGTCGTCCGTGGACAGCGTGGCGACGAGCGCGCCGTTCGACGCGTTCATCGCGGCGAGCAGCTCCGCCTCGGTGTCGACCAGGACGATGGTGTCGACCGGGCCGAAGGGCTCCGCGTGGTGCAGCGGTGAGGACGGCGGCGGGTTCAGGAGCGTGACCGGTTGGACGTACGCCGCCGTGTCCTGGCCGGGCAGGAAGCGTGCGTCGGTGAGCTTGCCGCGGTGCAGCGGAACGGCGCCGCGGTCGATGGCCTCCGCGACCTGGTCGTGCAGCTCCTTCGCCTTGGCGGCGTTGATGACGGGCCCGAAGTCCAGCGCGGGGTAGGGGTCTTCGGGGTGCTCGACGGCCAGCGGGTGACCGACCCGCAGGGTGCGGACGGCGGGGAGATAGGCGGCGAGGAACTCGTCGAACAGCGTGCGCTGGACGACGAAGCGCGGGTAGGCGGTGCAGCGCTGCTTGCCGTAGTCGAAGAGCTTGGGGATGACGGCTGTCAGTGCGTCCCAGTCCGTGTGGTTCCAGATGCCCCAGGTGTTGAGTCCCTCCTGTTCGAGTACATGCCGCTTGCCGAGGTCGGCGACGGCGGTGGCCACCGCGGCGCCCGTGTCACGGCCGCCGACGAAGGAGACGCAGCCGATCTCGGGCGCGCGGACCAGCGCCTCCGACAGCTCGCCTCCGCTGCCGCTGACGAGGGTGACGGGGACCCCTTCGCGTGCGGCGAGCGCGCCGGCCAGGGTGAGGCAGGCGACGCCGCCGTCGGTCGGGGTCTTGGCGATGACCGCGTTCCCTGCCAATGCCTGTACCAGCATTGCGTGAACGAGCACGCTCATCGGGTAGTTCCAGCTCGCGATGTTGGACACGGGCCCCTCGAGCGGAGCCCGGCCGTCCACCATGGGCTCGATGCCGTCGACGTACCAGCGCACGCCGTCGATCGCCCGGTCCACGTCGGCCTGCGCGAGTCGCCATGGCTTGCCGATCTCCCAGACGAGGAGGAGGGCGAGCAGCTCGCGGTGCTCGGTCAGGGCGTCGAGGGTGGCCGCGACGCGCGCCCGTCGTTCGGCGAGCGGGACGTGGCGCCAGGCCCGGTGCTGGTCGAGCGAGGCCCGTACGGCCTGGTGGGCCGTTGCGGCGTTCAGGCGGGGCGGGCCCGCGATGGGGCTTCCGTCGACCGGACTGGTGGCGGGCAGTGCCCGGCCGTCCGCCCGCCAGGAGGCGTCCCAGAGATTGAGGACGCGGTCCTCCTGAAACGCCTCGGGGGCGACGGCGAGGCAGCGCTGCCAGGCGTCGGCCCAGGACGTACCGGACTTCAGGACGAGGGGGGTGTTGAGGGTGGATGCCATTCGGATGTCTCCGCTCTCGGTGCACAGTCGGGGGCGGGAGGTGCCTGGCTCCTGCCGAGCTGCATGGTGCACGGGCCCGGACGAGGAGTGGTCGCATCCGTGCGGAGGAGGACGGTGGTCGCGTCCGCACGGAGGGAAGGGTTCGTACGCGGGAGGGTGGTCGCGTACGGAGGAAGGTACTGAGGAGGCTCCGCTCGTGACAGTCACCTCACATCAACTATGAGTGACGTCTCATCTCACCCCTGTGCGGCGACACGCTCCGATTCCCATCGGGTCAGCACCAGCCGGGCCGTCTCGGTCGGTGTGCCGCCCACCCGTACTCCGGCCGCCTCGAGGGCCTCCTTCTTGGCCTGTGCGGTGCCCGACGAGCCGGAGACGATCGCGCCCGCGTGGCCCATCGTCCTGCCTTCGGGCGCGGTGAAACCGGCGATGTAGGCGACGACGGGTTTGGTGACGTGGTCGCGGATGTACGCGGCGGCCCGTTCCTCGGCGTCGCCGCCGATCTCGCCGATGAGGACGACGAGTTCGGTGTCGGGGTCGTCCTGGAAGGCGGCCAGGCAGTCGATGTGGGTGGTGCCGACGACGGGGTCCCCGCCGATGCCCACGCACGTCGAGAAGCCGATGTCGCGGAGTTCGTACATGAGTTGGTACGTCAGTGTGCCCGACTTGGACACCAGGCCGATGCGCCCCGGCTTGGTGATGTCGGCGGGGATGATGCCCGCGTTCGACTGCCCCGGAGTGATCAGGCCCGGGCAGTTGGGGCCGATGACGCGGGTGCCCTTCGTGGCGGCGTACGCGTGGAAGGCGACGGAGTCGTGAACGGGGATGCCCTCGGTGATGACGACGGCGAGCCCGATGCCCGCGTCGGCGGCCTCGATCACCGCGGCCTTGGCGAACGCGGGCGGAACGAACACGACGGTGACATCGGCTCCGGTCGCCGCCATCCCCTCGCGCACCGAGCCGAAGACGGGCACCACCCGGTCGTCGAAGTCGACGGCCTGTCCCGCCTTGCGCGGATTGACCCCGCCGACGACGTCCGTGCCGGCGGCGAGCATCCGCCGGGTGTGCTTCATGCCCTCGCCGCCGGTCATGCCCTGGACGAGAACCTTGCTCTCCTTGGTGAGAAAGATGGCCATGTCCTGTTCCTCCTTCAGCCGGCGGTGGCGAGCCGGGCCGCGCGGTGTGCGGCGTCGTCCATGGTGGTGGCCTGCTGGACCAGGGGGTGCGCGCGGCCGTCGAGGATGGCGCGGCCGCGGACGGCGTTGTTGCCGTCGAGGCGGACCACGAGGGGCTTGGTCAACCGCACGGTCTCCAGCGCCCGCACGATGCCGTCGGCGACCGCGTCGCAGGCCGTGATGCCGCCGAAGACGTTGACGAAGACCGATTTCACGGCCGGGTCGGAGAGGATCACGGAGAGGCCGTCGGCCATGGTCTGGGCGGAGGCCCCGCCGCCGATGTCGAGGAAGTTCGCGGGGCGAGCGCCGCAGCCCGCGACCACGTCGAGCGTCGACATGACGAGGCCCGCGCCGTTGCCGATGATGCCGACCTCGCCGTCCAGTTTGACGTAGTTGAGGCCCTTGGCCGCGGCCGCCGCCTCCAGGGGGTCGTCGTGCGCGATCTCCTGCTCACCCCAACGCTCCTGGCGGAAGCGGGCGTTGTCGTCGAGGGTGACCTTGCCGTCCAGGGCGAGGATCTGTCCCCGGGCGGTCCGTACGAGGGGGTTCACCTCGACGAGCACGGCGTCCTCGCGGGTCAGCACCCCCCAGAGGCGTACGAGAACGTCGACTGTCTCCGGGGGCAGCCCCGCGGCCTCGGCGATCTCGGTCGCCTTCGCCGAGGTGACGCCCACGGCCGGGTCGACGGGAACACGCGCCACCGCCTCCGGGCGGCTCGCGGCCACCTCCTCGATGTCCATGCCGCCCTCGGCCGACGCGATCGCGAGGAAGCGTCCGGCGGCGCGGTCGAGGACGTAGCCGACGTAGAACTCGCTCTCGATGTCGACCGGTTGGGCCAGCATCACCTTGCCGACCGTGTGGCCCTTGATGTCCATGCCGAGAATCTGACGTGCCGTGAGCTCGGCGGCGGCCGGGTCGGCGGCGAGTCTGACGCCGCCCGCCTTGCCGCGTCCACCGGTCTTCACCTGGGCTTTCACGACGACTCGGCCGCCGAGTCGGCGGGCGATCGCACGCGCTTCCTTGGGCGAGTCCGTGACCTCGGCCCTCGGCACCAAGATGCCGTGTTCCTCGAAGAGTTCCCTTGCCTGGTGCTCGTACAGGTCCATCACCGGCTCCTGACTGCTGTGTCTGTCTGGGGAGCGACCCCCAGACCCCCGGAAAATGCCGCACGCCCCCTGGACACCACCCACCGGATGCGGGATAACAAGCTTCATACAGTATTCGTCGACTGTATGCAATGTACCGCGAGAGCGTTCCAACCCCCTACGAAGGGACAGGACTTCGCCATGCCCGACGACATCAGCCAGGACTTCATCTCCGGTGGGCATCTGGTCGCCAAGGCACTCAAAGCAGAAGGTGTGGAGGTCATCTACACCCTGTGCGGCGGCCACATCATCGACATCTACGACGGCTGCGTCGACGAAGGCATAGAGGTCGTCGACGTCCGTCACGAGCAGGTCGCCGCCCACGCCGCCGACGGCTACGCACGCATCACCGGCAAGCCCGGATGCGCCGTCGTCACGGCGGGTCCCGGTACGACCGACGCCGTGACCGGCGTCGCCAACGCCTTCCGCGCCGAGTCCCCGATGCTGCTCATCGGCGGCCAGGGGGCGCACACCCAGCACAAGATGGGGTCCCTGCAGGACCTGCCGCACGTCGACATGATGACGCCGATCACCAAGTTCGCCGCTACGGTGCCGGACACGGCGCGCGCCGCCGACATGGTGTCGATGGCGTTCCGGGAGTGCTTCCACGGCGCGCCCGGCCCCTCCTTCCTGGAGATCCCGCGCGATGTCCTGGACGCCAAGGTGCCGGTGGAGAAAGCCCGGATCCCGGCCGCCGGCCACTACCGGGCCTCGACCCGCTCGGCCGGTGACCCCGAGGCGATCGAGAAGCTCGCCGACCTCCTCGTGCACGCCGAGAAGCCGGCGATCCTGCTGGGCAGCCAGGTATGGACGACGCGCGGGACCGCGTCCGCCATCGAGCTCGTCCGCACCCTCAACATCCCGGCGTACATGAACGGCGCGGGACGCGGCACGCTGCCGCCCGGGGACCCGCACCACTTCCAGCTCTCGCGCCGGTACGCCTTCTCCAACGCCGATGTCATCGTCATCGTGGGTACGCCCTTCGACTTCCGCATGGGCTACGGCAAGCGGCTCTCCCCGGACGCGACCGTCGTGCAGATCGACCTCGACTACCGGACCGTCGGCAAGAACCGGGACATCGACCTCGGCATCGTCGGCGACGCGGGTCTGGTCCTGAAGTCGGTCACCGAGGCGGCCTCCGGGCGCCTCAACGGCGGCGCGTCGAAGCGCAAGGAATGGCTGGACGAGTTGCGGGCCGCCGAGCAGACGGCCATCGAGAAGCGGCTGCCCAGCCTGAAGTCGGACGCCTCGCCGATCCACCCGTACCGCCTGGTCAGCGAGATCAACGACTTCCTCACCGAGGACTCGATCTACATCGGGGACGGCGGCGACATCGTCACCTTCTCCGGGCAGGTCGTCCAGCCCAAGTCACCCGGGCACTGGATGGACCCGGGCCCGCTCGGCACGCTCGGCGTCGGCGTCCCGTTCGTGCTCGCGGCCAAGCAGGCACGGCCCGACAAAGAGGTCGTCGCCCTCTTCGGGGACGGCGCCTTCTCCCTCACCGGCTGGGACTTCGAGACCCTCGTCCGCTACAACCTCCCCTTCGTCGGCATCGTCGGCAACAACTCCTCCATGAACCAGATCCGTTACGGCCAGGCCCAGAAGTACGGCCTGGAGCGCGAGCGGGTCGGCAACACCCTCGGCGACGTCCACTACGACAAGTTCGCGCAGATGCTGGGCGGCTACGGCGAGGAGGTCCGCGACCCCGCCGACATCGGCCCGGCGCTCCAGCGTGCCCGGGAGTCGGGCAAGCCGTCGCTGATCAACGTCTGGGTCGACCCGGACGCGTACGCCCCCGGAACCATGAACCAGACGATGTACAAGTGAGGTGCCCCCGATGACCCCGATCACCCCGATCACTGGAACGTCGACCAAGGCTCTCGAAGGCGTCCGTGTCCTCGACATGACGCACGTCCAGTCGGGTCCGTCCGCCACGCAACTGCTGGCCTGGCTCGGCGCGGACGTCGTCAAGCTGGAGGCGCCGACCGGTGACATCACCCGCAAGCAACTGCGCGACCTCCCCGACGTCGACTCCCTCTACTTCACGATGCTCAACTGCAACAAGCGGAGCATCACCCTCAATACCAAGACCGAGCGCGGCAAGGAGATCCTCACCGAACTGATCCGGCGCTCCGACGTCATGGTCGAGAACTTCGGACCGGGTGCGGTCGACCGCATGGGCTTCACCTGGGACCGCATCCAGGAGATCAATCCGCGGATCGTCTATGCCTCCATCAAGGGGTTCGGGGACGGCCCGTACACCAACTTCAAGGCGTACGAGGTCGTCGCGCAGGCCATGGGCGGGTCGATGTCGACCACCGGTTTCGAGGACGGGCCGCCGCTGGCGACGGGGGCCCAGATCGGTGACTCGGGCACGGGCGTGCACGCCGTGGCGGGGATTCTCGCGGCGCTGTACCAGCGGGAGAACACCGGGCGCGGGCAGCGGGTCAACGTGGCCATGCAGCATGCCGTGCTCAACCTCTGCCGGGTGAAGTTGCGCGATCAGCAGCGACTGACTCATGGCCCGCTCGCTGAATATCCCAACGACGACTTCGGCGTCGAGGTTCCCCGCTCCGGCAACGCGTCCGGCGGCGGCCAGCCGGGCTGGGCGGTCAAGTGCGCTCCGGGCGGCCCCAACGACTACGTGTACGTCATCGTGCAGCCCGTCGGCTGGAAGCCGATCACCGAGCTCATCGGACGGCCGGAGCTGGCGGACGACCCCGAGTGGGCGACCCCGGAGGCCCGGCTGCCACAGCTCACCAAGATGTTCCAGCTCATCGAGGAGTGGTCGGCCACGCTCCCCAAGTGGGAGGTGCTGGAGAAGCTCAACGCCCACAACATCCCGTGCGGCCCGATCCTGTCCACCAAGGAGATCATGGAGGACGAGTCGCTGGTCGCCAACGAGATGGTCGTGTCGGTGCCGCACCCCGAGCGGGGCGAGTTCGTGACCGTGGGCAGCCCACTGAAGCTCTCCGACTCCCCCGTGGACGTGACCAGTTCGCCGCTGCTCGGCGAGCACAACGAAGAGGTCTACATCGGCGAGCTCGGCCTCGGCGACGAGGAACTTCGCCTGCTCAAGTCGAACGGGGTGATCTGAGTGATGGCCGAAGACCGGATGCTCAGGGTGCGCACGCTCCTCGACGCCGTGCGGGCCGAGGGGCGGACCGCGCTCACCGCGCCCGAGGGAAAGGTGATCGCCGACGCGTACGCGATCGCCGTCCCCGGCGAGGAGCTGGCGACGGACGTCGACGAGGCGGTGGCGTACGCGGCACGCTTCGGCGGGCCCGTCGTGATGAAGATCGTCTCGCCGGACATCCTCCACAAGACCGACGCCGGCGGCGTGATAGTCGGCGTGGAGGGCGCGGCGGACGTACGCGCCGCCTTCCACGAGATCGTCAAGAACGCGCGGGCCTACGCCCCGCGGGCCCGCATCGAGGGCGTCCAGGTCCAGGAACTGCTCCCCCAGGGGCAGGAGGTCATCGTCGGGGCGGTGACCGACCCGACCTTCGGGAAGGTCGTCGCCTTCGGGCTCGGTGGGGTGCTGGTGGAGGTCCTGAAGGACGTCACCTTCCGGCTCGCCCCCGTGGACGCCGACGAGGCGCTGTCGATGCTGGACTCGATCAGGGCGGCCGAGATCCTGCGCGGGGTGCGTGGCGCGCCGCCGGTGGACCGGTGGGCGATCGCCGAGCAGATCCGACGGGTCTCCGAACTCGTCGCGGACTTCCCCGAGATCGCCGAGGTGGACCTCAACCCGGTGATCGCCACTCCGGAGGGCGCGATCGCCGCGGACATCCGCGTGATCCTCGCGGACTCGGTCCCCAAGGAGCGGCGCAAGTACACGCGCGAGGAGATCCTCACGTCGATGCGGCGGCTGATGGAGCCCTCGTCCGTGGCCGTGATCGGCGCCTCCAACGAGCACGGCAAGATCGGCAATTCGGTCATGCGCAACCTCGTCGACGGGGGCTTCGCCGGCGAGATCCACCCGGTGAACCCCAAGGCCGATGACATTCAGGGCCGCAAGGCGTACAAGAGTGTCACCGACGTTCCCGGTGAGGTGGATGTGGCGGTTTTCGCGATCCCCGCCAAGTTCGTGGCCTCGGCCCTGGAGGAGGTGGGACGCAAGGGGATCCCCAACGCCGTACTGATCCCCTCCGGGTTCGCGGAGACCGGCGAGCACGAGCTCCAGGACGAGATCGTGGCCATCGCCGAGCGGCACGGGATCCGGCTGCTCGGGCCGAACATCTACGGCTACTACTCGACGTGGCAGGACCTGTGTGCCACGTTCTGCACCCCGTACGACGTGAAGGGCGGCGTCGCGCTCACCTCGCAGTCCGGTGGCATAGGGATGGCCATCCTGGGCTTCGCGCGCACTACGAAGACGGGTGTTTCCGCGATCGTCGGGCTCGGCAACAAGTCGGACCTGGACGAGGACGACCTGCTCACCTGGTTCGGCGAGGACCCGCACACCGAGTGCATCGCGATGCACCTGGAGGACCTGAAGGACGGCCGCGCCTTCGTGGCGGCGGCGCGTGCGACGGTCCCGAAGAAGCCGGTCGTCGTCCTAAAGGCGGGGCGCACGGCCGCCGGGGCGAAGGCCGCCGGCTCGCACACCGGCGCACTCGCGGGCGACGACGCCGTGTACGAGGACATCCTGAAGCAGGCCGGCGTCATCCGGGCTCCCGGACTGAACGAAATGCTGGAGTACGCGCGCGCGTTGCCCGTACTGCCCACCCCCAAGGGCGACAACATCGTCATCATCACGGGTGCGGGCGGCAGCGGTGTGCTCCTGTCCGACGCGGTGACGGACAACGGCCTGTCCCTGATGGAGATCCCGCCGGACCTGGACGCGTCCTTCAGGGCGTTCATCCCGCCCTTCGGGGCCGCGGGCAACCCGGTGGACATCACCGGGGGCGAGCCGCCGTCGACGTACGAGGCGACGATCCGCCTGGGCCTGGAGGACCCGCGCATCCACGCGCTCGTCCTCGGCTACTGGCACACCATCGTGACCCCTCCCATGGTCTTCGCCGAGCTCACCGCGCGTGTGGTGGCCGAATTCCGTGAGCGCGGCATCGAGAAGCCCGTGGTGGCGTCGCTCGCGGGTGACGTCGAGGTCGAGGAGGCCTGCCAGTACCTGTACGAGCGGGGGGTCGTGGCGTACCCGTACACGACGGAGAAGCCGGTGGCCGTACTCGGCGCGAAGTATCGCTGGGCGCGGGCGGCGGGCCTCTTGGGGGGCGGTTCATGAGGTGAACCACGGCGGAGGCGGCCGACGGTGCGCGTCGGCCGCCCCTAGGCCCTGTCGTCACATTCCCGTCTGCCCCGCGACCCGGGCGGACGACGGGAATGTGACGACAGGACCCAGGACCCGTGCGCACACGAAAGGCATTTGGACAGGGGGCGCTGGCCAGATCTTTCGACGCAAGGGGTGCTGAACCGACATGACAACCACCGACGTATCGACATCCGTCCCCTACAGGGAGGTGACGGATCGCAACGGCCGCCTTTACCGCATCGGTGAGACCGATCGGGACATCATGGGGCGACCACGCTGGACCATGGTGCTCTTCCCCTGGATGGGGATGCTGGGCATCAGCTCCTCGGAGTACGCGTTCACCTCCGCCGAGGACACCCTCCACGACGCCCATCTCTGGGGCAGTGGGCACATCTTCTGGCTGATGGGCGTCTGGATATTCTTCCAGGCCGCCGTCGCCTTCCCGGCCGGCCAACTGCGTGAGAGCGGACGGCTGCCCGCGCGGTACGCCATGATGCTCGGCGCGCTGGGCACGGTCCTGGGGTACCTCTCGCTCGCGTTCGCGCCGCATGTGACCGTCGCGTACATCGGCTTCGGCATGTTCAGCGGCATCGGCGCCGGCCTGGTCTACGCGACCTGCGTGAACATGGTCGGCAAGTGGTATCCGGAGCGCAAGGGCGGCAAGACGGGCCTGGTCAACGGCGGTTTCGCCTATGGCTCGGTGCCCTTCGTCTTCCTGTTCACCTCGTACATGGACCTCGGCAACTACCAGGGCGTCCTGGTGACGGTGGGCCTGGTCTGCTGTGCCGTGGTCGCCTTCGCGGGCTGGTTCTTCAAGGACCCGCCCAAGGGCTGGTGGCCCCCGCACGTGGACCCGCTGAAGGTGTCCGACGACCCGAGGATCCGCCGGGCGCTGGAGAAGAACCCACCGGCGGTGAAGCAGTACACCCCCAAGGAGGCCGCCCGTACGCCCGTTCTCTGGATGATGTGGTTCTGTCTGCTGTGCACCGCCGGGATCAACATCTTCGGCATCGCCTTCCAGGTGCCGTTCGGCAAGGACATGGGGTTCGCGGGCGGGATCGTGGCCACCGCGATGTCCCTGAAGGCCATCGTCAACGGCACGGGGCGCGGCGTGATCGGCTGGATCTCCGACCGGTTCGGACGCCGCAACACACTGATCATCGTCTGTCTGGTGCTGGGCTCCGCCCAGTTCGGGGTGCTGGTCTCCGGCCAGATGGGCAGCATGCCGTTCTTCCTGTTCTGCTCCATGGTCTCCGGATTCGGCGGCGGGGCGATCTTCCCGCTGTTCGCGGCCATGACGGCGGACTACTTCGGCGAGAACAACAACGCGTCCAACTACGGCATGGTCTACAGCTCGAAGCTGATCTCGGGCCTCGTGGGCTCGGGCATGGGCGCGGTCGTCGTCGGCGCGTGGGACTACCACGGGGCCTTCGTGCTCGCGGGCTCCATCGGCCTCGCCTCCGCCGTGCTGGCGCTGTTCCTCAAATCACCGGACCGGCCGAAGGCCCAAAGGATCGTCCCCAACCCGCAACCGCTCGGCGAGGAGATGGCGTGACATGACGACAGAACCCATCGCCCCCCAGGGCGCTTCGGCCACCGCCGGCGCCTCGAACCGCTCGTACCGCGAAGTCACCGACGCCCGGGGCCGTGTCTACCGGATCGGTGAGACGGACCGCGACGTCCTCGGCCACTCCCGCAAGTTCATGGTGTATCTGCCGTGGATCGCCATGATGGCCATCAGCGTCTTCGAATACGCGTACGGCTCGGCTGAGGACACCCTGTCCCACGCCCACGGCTGGACGCAGAGCAACACCTTCTGGATATTGAGCGTCTGGGTCTTCTTCCAGGCCGGCATAGCCTTCCCGGCGGGCTGGCTGCGGGAGCGGGGCATCCTCACCGCCCGCAGGGCCATGTACATCGGCGCGGTCATGTGTGTGATCGGCTTCCTGGCCCTCTCGCACCTGAGCAACGTACTGCTGGCCATCCTGGGCTTCGGCGTCATCGGCGGCCTCGGCTCCGGCCTGGTGTACGCGACCTGCATCAACATGGTCGGCAAGTGGTTCCCCGAGCGCCGGGGCGCGCGAACCGGATTCGTCAACGGCGGATTCGCCTACGGCTCCCTGCCGTTCATCTTCATCTTCAACTACGCGTTCGACACCGGGAACTACCACCGTGTCCTGGACCTCATCGGCTGTTACGTGATGATCGTCGTGCTGTCCTGCGCGTTCTTCTTCAAGGACCCGCCGAAGAACTGGTGGCCCGCGGACATCGACCCGCTGACGTACGGCGGCAACAGCAAGACCTCCGCCGCCCTCGCCAAGAACCCTCCCGCGGTGAAGCAGTACACGCCCAAGGAGGCCATCAGGACAGGTGTGCTGCCCCTGATGTGGATCACGCTGGTCATGACCGCGGGCGTGTCGATCTTCGGGATCTCCTTCCAGGTCGACTTCGCCAAGGAGGTGGGCTTCGGCCCGCTGGTGGCCGCCTCCTCCATGGGCATCATGGCCGTCATCAACGGCATCGGCCGGGCCGTGGTGGGCTGGCTGTCCGACACCTGGGGCCGCAAGCTGACCCTGGTGTTCGTCATCGTCGTGCTGGGGCTCGCGCAGTTCGGGGTGATCTGGGCCGGTGACATCAAGAGCGAGTGGCTGTTCCTGTTCTTCGCCTTCCTCTCCGGGTTCGGCGGCGGCGCGTTCTACCCGATGTTCGCGGCCCTGACCCCGGACTACTTCGGCGAGAACTACAACGCCACCAACTACGGCCTGGTGTACAGCGGCAAACTGATCAGCGGCCTGTTCGGCGGCGGTCTCGGCTCGATGGTGGTCGCGGCCTGGGGCTACAACGGCGCCTACGCACTGGCCGGCGGTATCTCGATGCTGGCGGCGGCGATCGCGTTGCTGCTGAAGCAGCCGGGGCGCGCCAGCGAGGTGCGCACTCCTCAGCCGCAGCCCGCGAGCTGAGAGGTCTCCTGGCCAACAGGCTGAAAGGTCTCCTGCTGACACAGAGCGCAGAGCCCCGATCGGGCGGCCCTCCCCACGTGGCGCGCTGTGGGGAGGGCCGCCCGGTGCACCGCCGCGAAGCTAGTGACGCCGCTTGCGGAGGGCCGCGAGGTTGTCATAGCCGATCTTCGCGTGCGTGAGTGACTGCCCGGCGTCCGTGGCGCTCGGGGCGTTGTCCTGCTCGACCATCGGGTTGTGGTAGTTCCGGTCACCGACGCGCGAGAAGAACGTGGTGTAGTCGATGACGCCGGTGCCGAACGGCACCATGTCGTAGCCCATGCCGTTCGTCGTGTTGACGACGCCGTCCTTGGCGTGGAAGAGCGGGTAGCGCTTGTTGTTGCGGACGACGAGCCCGGCGGGATCGAACACCTTCTCCCGGGTGGAGCCGTCGTGGGCCGTGTACGTGTGGAACTTGTACTGGGCCACGTGCGCCCAGAAGATGTCCATCTCCAGCCAGACCACCTTCGGGTCGGTGATCTTCAAGAAGTACTCCAGCTTGCGGATGCCGGAGCTGCGGGTCGGGTTGCCCTGGGCGTCCAGCGGGCCCCCGTCGAGCAGGAATCCGTACGCCGCGTCGTGGTTGTGGGTGTACAGCTTGAGGCCCTCGCGGCGGGCGATCTGGCCGAGCGCGTTCCACTTGTCGGCGGCCACGTCCCAGTCGGCGCGGTAGGCGCTGCCGGTGGGGTCGCCACCGGTGCCCATGTGCGCCATGCCGAGGATGTTGGCGATCTCCAGGTGCTTCTTGAAGGTGTCCAGGTCGGCCGTGGTGAGGGGCCAGGACGGGGGTATGAAGCCGTGGTTGCCCTGCGCCCGCAGCCCGTACTCGTCGAGCCAGGAACGCAGCAGCTTGGCGCCCTGCACGGACTCCAGGCTCGCGCCGCCGGGAGCGTTGGCGTGCTGGCCGTATCCGGCGAACTCCACCTGCCGGTAGCCGAAGCGCGAGAGCTGCTTGAAGACCTCGCGAAATCCGGAGGGCAGGTCGGTCGCGAGCGGGTCGCGGCCCGTGGCGTCCCGGACGGTGTAGAGGATGATGCCGCGCTTGTTCGCGGGGACGAGGACATCACCGCCATGGTCGTGGCCTCTGCCTCGGTCCTGGGCCAGGGCGGGCGAGGCACCGAGGACGGGTGCCGCGATCGCGGCGGTCGCGGCGGCGGTGCAGGTGCTCAGAAAGCGGCGGCGGTTGAGGCCGAGAGCGCGGCGCAGGGCCTCGCCGGTCGCGGGTTCGTCGTTGAAGGCAGTCACGGTTTCTCTCTTTCGGATCGGTGTACGGCTTTGACGGGTGCCGTTGGGTCTGCCGCTCGTGCGCAGGTCAGAGGCGTGCGAAGCGCTCGCCGGACGCGTTGTCAGTGGCGCGTGCTTCACTTTCCGTAGTTGCTCGTCACGCCTTGTCAGGTCTCGTCAGATGAGGCCGGCCAGGTCGAGCAGCAGGGATTTCACATCGGTGGCCGCGATGCGGCCGGGAGCGGTGCGGGGGGTGGAGCAGATGAGGAGCGGACCTTCGTCGTCGCTCGTGGGAAGGCGGCCGTGGCTGCCGCGAATAGGTGAGGGGTCCAGCGGCACGACCGCCATGCGGTAGCGCAGGCCGAGCTTCTTGCGCGCCAGTGCCGTGGCCGCCTTCACCTTGACGTAGGGGTCGAGGGGATCCATGAAGAGTTCGACCGGGTCGTAGCCGGGTTTGCGGTGGATCTCGACGAGCTGCGCGAAGTCGGGCGCGCGGGCGTCGTCGAGCCAGTAGTAGTACGTGAACCAGGCGTCCGGCTCCGCGACGGCGACGAGTTCGCCGGAGCGCGGATGGTCGAGGTGGTGGGTCTTCTTGCCCTCGTCGTCGAGGAGTCGCTCGACGCCGGGCAGGTCGGCGAGGGCTGCCTTGGTGGCCTCCAGGTCCTCGGGGCGGTGCACGTAGACATGGGCGATCTGGTGATCGGCGACCGCGAAGGCTCGCGAGGCCATCGGATCGAGGTACTCCATGCCGTCCTGCGTGTGCACTTCGAGGAGTCCGGCGCGGCGCAGGGCGCGGTTGATGTCGACGGGGCGGTCCGCGCGGGTGATGCCGTACTCGGAGAGCGCGACGACGGTGCGGCCTTCCGCCTTCGCGTCGTCGAGGAGGGGAGCCATGGCCGCGTCGAGGTCCGCGGCCGCCTGGAGGGAGCGCGGGTCGTCGGGGCCGAAGCGCTGGAGGTCGTAGTCGAGGTGAGGGAGGTAGCAGAGGGTCAGGTCCGGCCGGCGGGTGCGGTTGATGTGGCGGGTCGCGTCGATGATCCAGCGGCTGGAGACGAGGTCGGCGCCGGGACCCCAGAAGTGGAACAGGGGGAACGTGCCGAACTTCTGGGTGAGTTCGTCGTGCAGGGCCGGGGGCCGGGTGTAGCAGTCGGGTTCCTTGCGGCCGTCGGCGTAGTAGACGGGACGGGGAGTGACGGTGATGTCGGTGTCGGCGCCCATGGCGTACCACCAGCAGATATTGGCGACCGTGTAGCCGGGATGCGCGCGGCGGGCGGCGTCCCACAGCTTGTCGCCGGACACCAGGCCGTTGTGCTGCCGCCACAGCAGTACGTCGCCGAGCTCGCGGAAGTACCAGCCGTTGCCGACGATGCCGTGCTCGGAAGGGTGGGTGCCGGTGAGGAAGGTGGACTGGGCGGCGCAGGTGACCGCGGGCAGGACGGTGCCGAGCGGGGCGCGGAAGCCGGACTGGCCGAGGGCTTTGAGGTGGGGCATGTGGTCGAGGAGACGGGGGGTGAGGCCGACGACGTCCAGGACGAGGAGAGGAGTGGGGCCGGCCGGCTCCTGTGATGGTGGGGTCACGGCAGCTCCTTGAGGCCGAGGTCCGTCAACAGGTCTCGGGCGAGGGTGAGTTCGGCGGCGATGCCGTCGGCGAGCTGGGCGCGGGCGCGGGGGCGCAGCTCCGGCGGGAGTGCCTGCCAGGTGTAGGTCTCGACCTCCAGGTGGTGGGTGAGGGGGTGCGGGCCGCCGACGAGACGGGTCAGTGCGGCCCGCAGGACGGGGAGTGTGGAGGTGAGGGGTGCGGCGGGGGCCGCGTGCAATGGGACGTGGAAGTGGGCGCGCCACGGGGAGGCGTCGGGCAGGGCGTCACCGGCGAGGGCCTCGCCGAGGTCGTCGGTGCCGCGCAGGCCCGCGGCGGTGAGGGTGCGGGTCTGGTGCAGGAAGCGGGGTTCGTCGAAGGCGGCGAGGGCCGCGCGGACTTCGGGGAGATGGGGGTGTTCGGCGTGCAGGGCGGCTGAGAGCTGGGATTTGACGATGGGGACGCGGGCCTGTGCGAGCGCGTCCAGAGCGGTGTGCGGGTCTTCGAAGGAGGTGGCGAGATGGCAGGTGTCGACGCAGATGCCGATGCGGTCGTGACCGATCGCGGTGAGCGGGGCGAGGGCGTCACGGGTGGTCTCGACGGTGCAGCCGGGTTCCGGTTCCAGGCCGATGCGCAGGGAGCGGCCGGTGAGCTCGTGGAGGGCGTCGAGGCGTTCGGCGAGCGTGGTCAGCGCGGTGTGCGCTGCCGTCGCCCGCTCCTGGTCGTATGCGGTGCGCCAGGCGAGGGGCAGGGTGGAGATGCTGCCTTCGGTGACGTCGTCGGGCAGGAGCTGGGCGAGGACTCGGGCCAGGTCGGTGGTGTGGGCGAGGCGTTCGGGGTCGGCCCAGTCCGGCTGGTAGACGCGGTACTTGACCTCTTCGGCGCCGAAGCCTTCGTAGGGGAAGCCGTTGAGGGTGACGACTTCGAGGCCGCGGTGTTCGAGTTCGGTGCGCAGGCCGCGCAGCGCGGAGGGGTCGGTGACGAGGGCGTGGGCGGCGTCCCTGGCCAGCCACAAGCCGATGCCGAGGCGGTCGCGGCCGAGGCGGCGGCGGACGGGTTCGCAGTGGTCGCGGAGTTGGGCGAGGACGCCGTCGAGGGTTTCGGCCGGGTGGACGTTGGTGCAGTACGCGAGGTGGACGGTGGAGCCGTCGGGGTGGCGGAAGCGCATCGCTCACTCCCCGCCGCGCAGGATGGAGTTGCCTTCGTGGGTGACGTCGGGGGTGGTGACGTCGAGGCTCAGTCGGCCGCTGAGGCCGTAGAAGGCGACGGGGTTGCGCCACAGCACCCGGTCGACGTCGTCCTCGGTGAACCCGGCGGCCAGCAGGGCGTCGGCGACGCGGCGGGTCTTGAGGGGGTCGCTTCTGCCCCAGTCCGCGGCCGAGTTGACGAGCACCCGCTCCGGCCCGTACTCCGCCAGGACGGCGACCATGCGTTCCTCGTCCATCTTGGTGTCGGGATAGACGGAGAAGCCCAGCCAGCAGCCGCTGTCCTTGGCCTCCTTGACGGTGTTCTCGTTGAGGTGGTCGACCAGGACGCGGTCCGGGGACAGGGCGGACTCCCGGACGACGTCGAGGGCGCGGCGCAGGCCGGCCTGCTTGTCGCGGTGCGGGGTGTGGACGAGCGCGGGGAGCTCGTGGTCGGCGGCGAGTTGCAGCTGGGCAGCGAGGGCGGTGTCCTCGGCGGGGGTCATCGAGTCGTAGCCGATCTCGCCCACGGCCACGACCTGGTCCTTGACGAGATAGCGGGGCAGTTCGTCGAGGAGGGGGACGCAGCGGGGGTCGTTCGCCTCCTTGGGGTTGAGGGCGAGCGCGCAGTGGTGGGCGATGCCGTACTGGGCGGCGCGGAAGGGTTCCCAGCCGAGGAGGGAGTCGAAGTAGTCGAGGAAGGAGGCGACCGAGGTGCGGGGCTGGCCGAGCCAGAAGGAGGGCTCGACGAGGGCGCGGACACCCGCGGTGTGCATGGCCTCGTAGTCGTCGGTGGTCCGTGACGTCATGTGGATGTGGGGGTCGAAGATGCGCATCAGGACTCCTTGCCGGATGTGCGGGAGGTGCCGCACGGGCCTGCGGGGGCGGCGGTGGGCTCGGTCAGGGCCAGGACGCGGTGCAGGTCCTCGGGGACGGGACGGTCCGCGGCGGTGCGTTCCCGCGCGTAGTCGCCGAGCATCCGGGCGAGTTCGGCGTCCGCGTGGGCGCGCGGCGCCAGGTCGGCCACGACGTCCACGGGTACGCCGGTGAACAGGCACTTGAGGACGGCGTGCCGCCAGGTGTGGGCGTCCAGGTGGCGGGCGGCGTACGGGCCGAGGGCGGCGGCGACGAGCCGGGTGTCGTTGGTGCGCAGGGCGTCCTCGACGAGGGGCAGCGCGTCGGGACCGGGCACGAGGTGGGGCAGGGCGTGCAGGACGGCCCAGCGTTCGGCGGCCGTGCCCTGCCGGTAGACGCGGGCGAGTGCGTCCGGGTCGGCGCGGGCGGCGTGCAGGAGGAGCACGCGGGCGGCGTCGGCGTGCTCCGGGCCGCAGCGACGGCCCGCCTCCGCGATGCGCAACTCCCAGACGGAGATGGGTCCGTGGGTGCCGGGATGGTCGGCGGCCTCGTCGAGGGCCTGGTCCAGCCAGGCGCGGGCGGGCGGAGCGAGGGAGGTGTTCAGGCGGGCGTGCAGGGCGGCGAGGGCGGGTTCGGCCGCGTGGTTCGCCGTGCTGCCGTGGGGTGCGTGCGGGTGGTGGTTCACGGGGTGCTCCCTTCGGCGCCTGCGGGGATCGCCCGGGCCGCGCGGTGGAGGAACGGGAGGGACTGTGCGGCGAAGTGAGGGCCCGCGTGGGAGTGGCGGGGCAGTTCGACGACGGTCAGCGCCTGGTAGCCGGTGGCGGCCAGGGCTTCGAGTACGGGCGGGAAGTCGATCTCCCCGTCCCCGAACGGGAGGTGTTCGTGGTGGCCGCGGCGCATGTCCTCGATCTGGACGTGCCGCAGCCAGGGGGCGGCGGCGCGGACGCAGTCGGCGGGTGGCAGGGCTTCCAGGCACTGGCAGTGGCCGATGTCGAGGGTGAGGCCGAGGGCGGGCGGGTCCCCGAGGATGCGGCGCAGGTGGTGGAAGTCGGCGAGGGTGGCGAGGAGATGGCCGGGTTCGGGTTCGACGGCGAGCGGGACGCCGGCGTGGGTGGCCGCGTCCAGCACGGGGGTGAGTGCCTCGGCGAGGCGCTTCCAGGCGGTGTCCTCGGCCGGGTTGGCCGTCGCGACGGGATGGGCTTGGTCGCCTGGGTTGGCCAGGTGGGTCGGGTCGGCCTGGAGTACGCCGCTGAAGCAGTGGACGGCGTGGGCGCCGAGGTCGGCGGCGATGCGGACGGCGCGGATGAGGAGGTCGACGCGGCGGGCCCGGTCGGCCGGATCCGGGTCGAGGAGAGAGGGGCCGTGCTTGCGGCGCGGGTCGAGCACATAGCGGGCGCCGGTCTCTACGGTGACGCCGAGTCCGAGGGTGTCCAGCCTGCGGGCCACCTTCCGGGTGCGGACGGCGACGTCCGGGGCCAGCGGGTCCAGGTGCATGTGGTCGAGGGTCAGGCCGACGCCGTCGTAGCCGAGGTCCGCTAGGAGGCCGAGGGCGTCGTCGAGGCGGAGGTCGGCGAGACCGTTGGTGCCGTAGCCGAAGCGGAGGGGGTTTGCGTTCGTGGCGTGGGACCGAGGGTTCTCGCGGTGGGGTGTCGGGGTCATGTGACGCTCACCTTCCTCGCGAATCTGCGAGCCGCCGGGGCGAGAGCGGCCGTGAGAAGGGCGGAGGCGAGGGCGCCGGAGCGGGCAGCGAGGGCGGCCTGGAGGGGGATCATCGCGCGGATGCCACCACCGACGGCTCGCTGGGTGAGCGGCGGTGAGGGGTTGAGGGCGGCGTGGAGAAGGGGGCGGCCCGAAGTGGTGACGAAGGCGGCGGCGAGGACGGTGCGCAGGGAAGAGGTCGCGGCGGGGTGCCGGGAGAAGACTGGGGCGGGGTGCCGGGAAGGGGCCGTGCCCGGGGCTCCCGGGGGTCTCGTCAGCGTCCAGGCGAGCGTGCCCGTCGTGGCGAGCGCGGCCAGCGGTGCGAGCGGCGAACCGCCCCGGGTCTCGCCGCGGGACACCGTGGTCACCGCGAGGGTGTGGGTGGCCAGGGTCAGAGCGGCGGGCAGGGCGGGGCGGGCGCTGCCGCCGGTGGCCGTCGCGCCGAGGAGCAGGTCCAGACCCCGCGCGGTGGCCATCGCCGCCGGCCCGGCGGGGGTTCGCTTGAGCGCGAGGTCGTATGCCCAGACGGTGGCCGCGAGGGGGGCCGCGACAGCGAGGGCCGGGCGTCCGGCGCGCGCTGCCAGGGCCAGGCCCGCCGCCGTGAGGGCGCCTGCGGCGCCGAGGGCCGCGGACGGATGGATGCGTCCGGAGGGCAGGGGGCGGTGTGGGCGTTCGAGGGCGTCCTCGGTCTGGTCGGCCCAGTCGTTGAGGGCCATGCCCGCCTCGTAAAGACAGAGGGAGGAGGCGATGGCGAGCAGGGTGCGGGGGTTGGGGCGGTTGCCGGTGGTGGCGGCGCCGGCGAGGGCGTCGCCCGGGACGGTGAACAGGGCGGGGAGCCGGAGGAGTTCGGCCCAAGCCCTGGCTCCTGCTCCTGCTCCTGCTCCTGCTCCTGCCCCGGATGTTGTACCCGCCCGCGGGCTCCGGCTCTGGCGCGGAATCGGGCTCTGCGGTGGGCTCGTCGTGGTCGGTCGGTCCGGCCTGGGCGAGCGCGGCGTCATCGGGTCTCCCCGGGGAGTGCGCGGAGCCGTCGCGCGAGCCCCGCCAGGGCCGCGTACTGCTCACCCAGCGCCGCGGGCCCGTCGCCCACCGGGTCCTTGAAGTAGAAGCCGAGTTCGCTCAGCGGGCCCGAGAGACCGGCCTCGTGCGCGCGGGACACCAGGCGCGCGAGGTCGAGGACCAGGGGCGCCGCCAGTGCGGAGTCGCAGCCCTGCCAGGTGGTCTGCAGGATCATCCGGGTGCCGAGGAAGCCGTCGAAGGCTATGTGGTCCCAGGCGGTCTTCCACTCGCCGAGGGCCGGTACGTCGTCGATGTGGACCTCGCCCTGCGGGGCCGCGCCCAGGGTGTCCGCGAGGACCCGTTCCTTGCCGGCGTTCTTGGCCGCTGCGGCGGCCGGGTCGGCGAGGGAGGCGCCGTCGCCGCCGCCGAGCAGGTTGGTGCCGGACCAGGCGCGGACCGCCAGGGCGCGCTGCGCGAACATCGGGCCGAGCACCGACCGCAGCAGGGTCTGGCCCGTCTTGCCGTCGCGGCCGGCGTACGGGAGGCGGCCGGCGCGTGCCGCCGAGGCCAGCGCCGGGTGGTGCAGGCCGGTGGACGGGGTGAAGTTCACGTAGGGGCAGCCGGCCGCCAGCGATGCCGCCGCGTACAGCGAGCTCGGGGGCAGGGCGGAGCCCACGGGTGCGGGTTCGGTGGAGGCCACGTTCAGCACGACCGCACGGGTCAGGCCCCGTCGTCGTACGAAGTCGCGCAGATCGGCCGCGAAGGCGTCCACGAGCTCGGAGTCGTCCCGTGTGTCGCCGGGGGCGGGGCCGCCGGGGCGGATCTCCGCGTCGGCGGCCTCCAGTTCGGCCGCGATCGCCGAGGGGAGGCCGGGTGGAAGCACACCACCGGCGGCCAGGGCCTCGGCCCGTTTCGGCAGTGGGCAGTCCACGGTGTCGTGGCCGCCGAAGACGAGGGAGGACAGGGTGGGCAGGCCGCACTCGGCGAAGAGGGATGTCTCGGTGACCATGCCCGTCGGGCGATGCAGGCCGGCGGTGAGGGCCGCGCAGCCCGCGATGACGGTGGTGGCGACGGAGCCGCGGGCTCCGATCAGCCACACCCCCACCCGAGGTTCGGAAAGGGACGCGGGCATGGGGGACATGGGCAGCCTCCTTGTCGTACGTCAGCCACACAGGGGAGAGGAGAGAGGAGAAAGAAGAGAGGTGGGCGAGACGGCGGGCGGGGGTCCGGCGTCCCCCGCCCGCCGCCGGTCAGTCGCCCTTCGTGGGCAGTTCCTTGATCCGGACGTCACGGAAGGACGCCTGGTCGTCGGCTCCGTGGTTCTGGAGGCCGATGTGTCCGTCGCGCAGGCTTCGTACCGGATCGGTGTTGGTGAAATCGTTGATCTTCACACCGTTGAGCCAGACGCGGAGGTGCTCGCCCTCCACGCGGATCTCGTACGTGTTCCACTCCCCCGGCGGGTTCAGCGCGCGGTCGCGCTTCTTCAGATCGGCGGACTGGAAGCTGTACACGGCCCCGGTGGTGCGGTCGGGGGCGTCGGTCGCGTCGATCTGGATCTCATAGCCGTTGTTGACGGCCGACCAGGGGTCGTCGGATTCCGGAAAACCGACGAACACCCCGGAGTTGTCGTCCCCGCCCACCCGCCAGTCCAGCTTCAGCGAGTACGAGCCGAACCCGGAACCGGCGTACCAGAGCATCCCCAGGCCGTCGTGGGACGTCAGCGTGCCGTCGTCGCTCAGCGAGAAGGAGCCCGGGCCCGCCTGTTTCCACGCCGACAGCGACCCGGCCGTGCCGTCGAAGAGCGGCCGGTAGCCGTTCTCCGGGCGGCAGTCGGCCTGGGCGGCGCCGATGGCGTACCGGATGCCGCCCAGCAGGTGCTGCCGGAAGGCGGGTTCGGCGTACGACTCCTTGGTGTGGCCGCCCCCGGTGTAGAAGGCGCGGCCGCCCCGGTACTCCTGACACCAGGCGATCGGATGGTCGCCGCTCATCGTGCCGCCGGTGTACGAGGACTCGTCGAGCGAGGCGAGGACGTGGGCCCGGTCGCGCGGACTCGAGCGGTAGTTGTACCACTCGTCCGTGCGCTCCCAGGATCTCGGGAGTCCCGAGGTCGCCGGGTGGGAGCGGTCCTCGACGGTGACCGTCGCGGGCTGGATCGCGGGGTGCGACTGGAAGTACGCGCCCGCGAGGCCGCCGTAGAAGGCCCAGTCGTACTCGGTGTCGGCGGCCGCGTGGATGCCCACATAGCCGCCGCCCCGCTTGATGTACCGCTCGAAGGCGGCCTGTTGGGTGGTGTCGAGGACGTCACCGGTCGTCGAGAGGAAGACGACGGCGTCGTACCGCGCCAGGTTGCGTGGTGTGAAGGCGCCCGCGTCCTCCGTGGCGTCGACCGCGAAGCCGCCCGTGGTCCCGAGCTCCCGCACGGCGGCGATCCCCTCGGGGATCGAGTCGTGCCGGAAGCCCGCGGTCTTCGAGAAGACCAGCACCCGGCTCCTGTCGGGTCCGTCCGCGCCCTTCGACGCCGCCGGTCCCGACACACACCCGAGGAGCAGGGCGGCAGCGGCACCCACGGTCAGCATGCGTAGCGATGTGCGCATGACCGTCACCCCCCCGTCAGCTCGTCGTGAAGGTGAAGTCGTCCACGTCGTAGAGCGCTCCGGTGGCGCTCCCCTTGAAGACGAGGTAGAGCGTGGTGGTGCCGCGCGGGGCGTGTGCGAGATCGGCGCTCACGTCCTGGAAGGTGTCCCAGCCGCCCGTCACCGGTACGGTCGCCCGGCCCAGCACCCGGCCGGTCGGGGAGCCCGCGCGGATCTCGAGGGTGCCGCCCGCGCCGGCGGAGGAGACGCGTGCCGTGATCTTCTGGGCGTCGCTCAGGGAGTAGGGGGTGAAGGAGATCCAGTCGCCGTTGTCGATGTCGCCGACGGTCTTGCCGCCGTGCGCGGTGGCCTTGGACTGGACGGTGATGCCGGAGGACTTGCCGTAGTGCTCGGCCTGGCGGTGCTTGGGCTGGAGCACGTTCTGGTCGTGGGTGGTCAGCGGGGCCTGGCCGCCGCCTCCGCCGTCGGTGTACTCGGCGTCGAGGACTCCGAAGATGTTGGCGTCCTCGTCGTGGCCGCCGTCGGCGCTGGTCTGGAGGGTGCCGGAGCAGCCGTTCGCCGAGGTGAGCGGGTGGCCGTGGCTGTCGTGACCGAGGATGAAGGTGACCTTCACCTTGGCGCAGTCGATCGCTCGGCCGTCCTCGGGGTCGGTGACCTTCACCTTGAACGGCACGGGGTCGCCGAAGCTGAACAGCTGGCCGTCACGCGGTTGTTCGATCACGACCTTGGGTGCGGTGTTGCCGACCACGATCTGCACGCTCGCGCTGCCGGTGCGGCCGGTCGTGTCCTTGGCGGTCACCGTCGCCGTGTAGGTGCCGTTCGCCTTGTACTTGTGGGAGGGGTTCGCCGCCGTCGACGTACCGCCGTCGCCGAAGTCCCAGCTGTAGGTGAGGGCGTCGCCGTCCGCGTCGGACGAACCGGCCGAGGAGAAGCTCACCTTGAGAGCGGCCTGTCCCGAGGTGCGGTCGGCCGCGGCCTGCGCGACGGGCGAGTGGCCGTCGGTGGCGTTCTCGATGCGGTAGAGGCCCGAGTTCTCGTCGCCGCCGAACCATGCGGTGCCGTAGTCGAGGACGTACAGGGCGCCGTCCGGTCCGAACGCCATGTCCATCACCTGCGTGCCGGTCCACGGGACGGAGTTGATGGACTGCACCGTGCCGGCGGAATCACTCGCGATCCGCTTGATCCAGCGGCGGCCGAACTCTCCGGCGAAGAAGTTCCCGTCGTACGCCTGCGGGAACTTCACGGGCGAGTCGAGCGAGGCGTCGTAGTGGTAGACCGGGCCGCCCATCGGGGACTCCGAGCCGCTGCCGAACTCCGGGACGGAAGCGCCGTCGTAGGGAATCCAGGCGGGCTGGGCCGGGGGCAGGTCCGTCAGTCCCGTGTTGTGCGGGGAGGTGTTCTTCGGGGCGTTGCAGTCGAAGGCGGCGCCGGAGGTCTTCGTCGCGAAGTCGTAGTCCACGTAGGCGTCGTTCTTGCCCGTGCAGTACGGCCAGCCGAAGTTGCCGGGGCCGGTGACGCGGGCGAACTCGACCTGGCCGCCGGGGCCGCGCGCCGGGTCGGCCGCTCCCGCGTCGGGGCCGTAGTCACCGACGTAGACGATGCCCGTCGCCTTGTCGACGCTGAATCGGAACGGGTTGCGGAAGCCCATCGCGTAGATCTCGGGCCGTGTCTTGTCCGTGCCGGGCGTGAACAGGTTGCCGTCGGGGATGGAGTACGAGCCGTCGGCATTGACCTTGATGCGCAGGATCTTGCCGCGCAGGTCGTTGGTGTTGCCGGCCGAGCGCTGGGCGTCGAAGACCGGGTTGCGGTCGGGGCGCTCGTCGATGGGCGTGAAGCCGTCGGACTGGAAGGGGTTGGAGTCGTCCCCGGTCGACAGGTACAGGTTCCCCGCCGCGTCGAAGTCGATGTCGCCGCCGACGTGGCAGCAGATGCCGCGGGTGGCCTGGACGTCGAGGATCTTCTTCTCGCTGGCGGTGTCGAGGGTGCCGTCCGTCTTGAGGACGAAGCGGGAGAGACGGTTGACGCCGTCGAAGGGCGCGAAGTCGGCCGCCGTGCCCGTCTCGGGGGCATCGCCCGCCGGGGTGTTCAGGGGCGGCGCGTAGTAGAGGTAGATGAAGCGGTTGTCGGCGAAGCCCGGGTCTATGCCGACGCCTTGCAGGCCTTCCTCGTCGTGCGTGTAGACGTCGAGTTTGCCCGCGATCCTGGTGTTCCCGGCCGCGTCGGTGAGGCGGAGTTCGCCGTCGCGCGAGGTGTGCAGGACCGAGCGGTCGGGGAGCACGGCGAGCGACATGGGCTCGCCGACCTCGGGCTCGCCCTTGGCGAGGGTGACCTGCTGGAAGTCCTCCGCCGCTGCCGTGTTCCCCGGGTCGGCGACGGCTGCGCCGGCCGGGGGTGCGGTGAGGGTGAGCGAGGCGGCCGCGAGCAACGCGCCGCTCAGCAGGGCGAGCGCTCGGCGGAATGCGGGGCGTCCTCTGTGGGTCTCGGTTCTGTCGGTGCGGGTGGCGCGGTCTTTCCCGTGCACGAATGCCTCCAGAAAGGGGCTGGTTGTACGAGCGAGTGCTTGCGCCGGGGTGCGCCGTCACCCCGGAGACACAGGAGAAGTCAGTCGTTGCCGCCGAACGCCGCGTCGAAGGATGCCGACGGCGGCTCGAAGTCGTACGCCTTGAGACGGGTCAGGGCCTCGGGTGCGCCCTGGAGCCGGTCCATGCCGGCGTCCTCCCACTCGACCGAGATGGGGCCCGTGTAGTCGATGGAACGGAGCATGCGGAAGACGTCCTCCCAGGGGACGTCGCCGTGCCCGGCCGACACGAAGTCCCAGCCGCGACGGGGGTCGCCCCAGGGCAGGTGCGAGCCGAGGCGGCCGTTGCGTCCGTCGAGCCGCTTGCGGGCTTCCTTGCAGTCGACGTGGTAGATGCGGTCGCGGAAGTCGTAGAGGAAGCCGACCGGGTCCAGGTCCTGCCAGACGAAGTGCGAGGGGTCGAAGTTCAGTCCGAACGCCGGTCGGTGGTCGACCGCCTTGAGCGCGAGCTGTGTTGTCCAGTAGTCGTAGGCGATCTCGCTCGGGTGGACCTCGTGCGCGAACCGCACGCCCTGCTCGTCGAAGACGTCCAGGATGGGGTTCCAGCGCGTCGCGAAGTCCTCGTAGCCGCGCTGGATCATCGACTCGGGGGCGGGCGGGAACATCGCGACCAGGTGCCAGATCGCCGAGCCGGTGAAGCCGACGACCGTGTCGACGCCGAAGGCCGCCGCGGCGCGCGCGGTGTCGGCGATCTCGGCGGCGGCCCGCTGCCGTACGCCCTCGGGTTCGCCGTCGCCCCAGATCCGGGCGGGCAGGATCGCCCGGTGCCGCTCGTCGATGATGGCGTCACAGACGGCCTGGCCGACCAGATGGTTGGAGATCGCCCAGCACTTGAGGCCGTACTTGTCGAGGAGCGCGTGCCGGGAGTCGATGTACGAGGGGTCCGCGAGTGCCTTGTCGACCTCGAAGTGGTCACCCCAGCAGGCGAGTTCGAGGCCGTCGTAGCCGAAGTCACGGGCGAGGCGGCAGACCTCTTCGAGGGGCAGGTCGGCCCACTGGCCGGTGAAGAGTGTGAAGGTGCGCGGCATGTCCGGGGCCTCCTCAGACCGCGATGGGTGTGTAGACGGAGTTCTTCTGGGCGCTCTCCTCCACCGCCGAGAGGACGCGCTGTACCCGCAGCCCGTCGGCGAAGGACGGTTCGGGGCGCCTGCCGGCTGCGATGGCCCGCACCAGGTCACGGGCCTGGTGGGTGAAGGTGTGCTCGTAGCCGAGGCCGTGGCCCGGCGGCCACCAGGCTTCCAGGTAGGGGTGGTCGGGCTCGGTGACGAGGATCCGGCGGAAGCCCGCGTGCGTGCCGGGTTCGGTGTGGTCGTGATAGGAGAGCTCGTTGAGCCGTTCCAGGTCGAAGGCGAGCGAGCCGCGCTCGCCGTTGAGTTCGATGCGCAGGGAGTTCTTGCGCCCGGTCGCGAAGCGGGACGCCTCGAAGGAGGCGAGGGCGCCGGAGGCGAAGCGGCCGGTGAACAGGGCGGCGTCGTCGACGGTGACGGTGCCGACACCCCCGGCCCGCGGGCTCGTCTCCGATACGGCGGTCAGTCCGCTCGACGCTGCGGCGGGCAGCGGGCGCTCCCGTACGAACGTCTCGGTGAGCGCGGAGACCCCGACGACCGGCTCGCCCGCCAGGTACTGGGCGAGGTCGACGATGTGGGCCCCGAGGTCGCCGAGCGCGCCCGATCCCGCGAGTTCCTTGCGCAGCCGCCAGGTGAGCGGGAACTCCGGGTCCACCAGCCAGTCCTGAAGGTACGTCACCCGAACGTGCCGCAGGGCTCCGAGCCGCCCCTCGGCGACCATTCTCCGGGCGAGTGAAGTCGCGGGCAGTCGGCGGTAGTTGAAGCCGACCATGGACATCTGACCGCGGGCGAAGGCTGCCTCGGCGGCCTCCGTCATCGCCTCGGCCTCCTCGACCGTGTTCGCGAGAGGCTTCTCGCACAGTACGTGTTTGCCGGCGGCCAGGGCGGCGAGGGCGATCTCGGCATGGCTGTCGCCGGGGGTGCAGATGTCGACGAGGTCGACGTCGTCCCGGGTGATCAGGGCCCGCCAGTCGGTCTCGGCCGCCGCCCAGCCGTGCCGCTCGGCCATGGCCCGCACCGCGCTCGCGTCCCGGCCGCAGACGGCGGCGAGGACCGGGCTGCGCGGCAGGTCGAAGACGCGGCCCACGGTGCGCCAGCCCTGGGAGTGGGCGGCACCCATGAAGGCGTAACCGACCATGCCCACCCCGAGCGTCGGCCTGCCCGCCTTCACCCCGGCCGACTCGGCCCCGGGCCCGGAAGCGAGCCCCGCCTCCACCCCGGCTGCCTCGCCCTGGTGCGGCTGTCCCATACGGATGTCCTCCTCGTCGTCGTGACGCTGTGGGGGGTGTGAGCGGGGCGGATCACCTGAAGCCGGTGGCCATGTACTGGCCGACGTTGTCCTTGTCGACGACGGCCGAGTAGAGCGTGAGCGAGACCGGGATCTCGAACTCGGCGAGCCCGCCGATGCCCTTGCCCTGGCCGAGTGCGCGAGCGAGGTCGATCGCGGAGGCCGCCATGGTCGGCGGGTAGAGGACGGTGGCCTTCAGGACGCTGTTGTCGGCCTGGATGGCCTGGAAGGCGGAGAGCGCGCCCGCGCCGCCGACCATCAGGAAGTCCTCGCGCCCGGCCTGCTTGATGGCGCGCAGCGCGCCCACGCCCTGGTCGTCGTCGTGGTTCCACAGCGCGTCAAACTTCGTCTGGGCCTGGAGGAGTTGGGCCATCTTGGCCTGTCCGGACTCGACGGTGAAGTCGGCGGCCTGGCGGGCGACCTTCTTGATGTTGGGGTAGTTCTTCAGGGCCGCGTCGAAGCCCTGGGTGCGCTGCTTGGTGAGTTCCAGGTTGTCGAGCCCGGCGAGTTCGATGACCTTGGCGTCCTGCTTGTCCTTCAGCTTCTCGCCGATGTAGTGGCCGGCGCTGAGGCCCATGCCGTAGTTGTCGCCGCCGATCCAACAGCGGTACGCCTGCGGGGTGTTGAAGATCCGGTCGAGGTTGACGACCGGGATGCCCGCGCGCATCGCCTTCAGGCCGACCTGGGTGAGCGCCTTGCCGTCGGCGGGCAGCACCACCAGGACGTCGACCTTCTTGTTGATCAGTGTCTCGATCTGGCCGATCTGCGCGGCCGTGTCGTTGGAGCCCTCGGTGATCTCCAGCGTCACGTCCGAGTACTTCTTGGCCCGGCTCTTGGCGTTGTCGTTGATCGCGTTGAGCCAGCCGTGGTCGGCCTGTGGACCCGCGAAGCCGATGGTGATGTGCTTGCCGGGCTTGTCGTCGGCGGCCGGTTGGCTGTTCGCTGCCGTCTTCTCGCTCTTGGTGTCGTTGCTGGTGCAGCCGACCAGGAGGGCGCCGGCCGAGGCTGCGGCGGTCCCGAAGAGGAGTCCTCTGCGGCTCGTGAAGCTGGTGGAGCTCGTGGATTCTGGCATGGCGGTGGGCCCTTCCCGTGTCAGGTGCTGCTTGCTCCCGTGTCAGGTGCTGCTTGCTGCCGTACGCCGCTGGACCAGGACCGCGGCGACGATGATCGCTCCCTTGGCGATCTGCTGGACGTCGCTCTGCAGGTTGTTCAGCGCGAAGATGTTGGTGATCGTGGTGAAGATCAGGACACCGAGGACCGAACCGGTGATGGTGCCGCGGCCCCCGCTGAGCAGGGTCCCGCCGATGATCGCGGCGGCGATGGCGTCGAGTTCGTACAGGTTGCCGTTGGTGTTCTGGCCGGAGCCGGACAGGATGATCAGCAGGAAGGCGGCGATGCCGCAGCACAGTCCGGAGAGCAGGTAGAGGTACAGCCGCTGGCGCCGCACGTCGATGCCGGCCAGCCGGGCCGCCTCCGCGTTGCCGCCGACGGCGACCGTGCGGCGGCCGAAGGTGGTGCGGTTGAGAATCAGCCAGCCGATGATCGTGACGACGGCGAAGACCAGGACCAGCGGTGGGATGCCGAGGATGTACGAGTCGCGTTCGCCGAGCTTCAGGATCCCGTCGATGGTGACGATCTGGGTCCTGCCGTCGGTGATCTGGAGGGCGAGGCCGCGGGCCGAGGCGAGCATGGCGAGCGTCGCGATGAACGGGACCATCCCGCCGTACGCGATGAGCAGGCCGTTGACCAGGCCACAGCCCACGCCGACGAGCACCGCGGTGAAGAGGATGCCCGCGAAGCCGTACTCCTGGGTGGCAACCGTCGTGGCCCACACCGAGGACAGCGCGACGATCGCGCCGACGGACAGGTCGATGCCACCGGAGGTGATGACGAAGGTCATGCCGACGGTGACGACGCCGATCACCGAGGCCTGGGTGAGGACGAGTTGGAGGTTTCGGGTGTCGAGGAACTCGTCGGGCTTGGTGATACCGCCGATGACGATCAGGGCGACGAGCACGCCGAGCAGCGAGAGGGTGCGGACGTCGGCGCGGGCCACGAGGGAGCGCCACGCGGGGAGTTCGCTCATCGGCGGCACTTTGTCGGTGCTGCCCCGGGGCGGGGACACGGGCTGCGTCATGACGCCGGGCTTCCTTCCATGACAAGGTCGAGTACGCGGTGTTCGTCGAGCTCCTGGGCGGGCGCCGTGTGCACGACGCGGCCCTCCCTGAGCACCAGCACGCGGTCGGCGAGTCCCAGCACCTCGGGCACCTCGCTCGACACGAGCAGAACGGCGAGGCCTTCGTCGGCGAGGCGCCGGATGACCGCGTACAGCTCGGCGCGGGCGCCCACGTCGACACCGCGGGTGGGTTCGTCGAGCAGCAGGACGCGGCAGCCGCGCAGCAGCCAGCGGGCCAGGACGGCCTTCTGCTGGTTGCCGCCGGAGAGTGTCCGGATCGGGACGGACGGGTTGTCGGGACGCAGCGACAGCTCGCGTGTCGCGGCGCGGGCGGCGCCTCGCTCGGCGCCCCGGTCGATCCAACCCCCGCGTGAGAAGCGGGACATGGAGGACACGGACACATTGCGGGTGACGGACTCCAGCATGAGCAGGGCCTGCGCCTTGCGCTCCTCGGGGGCGAGTCCGAGTCCGGCGCGGACGGCGGCACGTACGCTGCCGGTGCGCAACGCCCGGCCGTCCACGCTGACTTGACCGGCCGTCGGCTTGCGGGCCCCGTAGATCGTCTCCAGGATCTCGGAGCGCCCGGAGCCGACGAGCCCGGCCAGGCCGACGATCTCGCCGGGGCGCAGTTCGAGGTCGAGGGGCTCGAACTCGCCCGCGCGTGCCAGCCCTTGGACCCTGAGCACCGGCTCGGACGAGGGGCCTCGCGTGGGCCGTTGTGGGAAGACGTACTCGACGTTGCGGCCCGTCATCAGCGCCACCACCTCGCGCGTGGGAGTGGACTTCGCGGGCAGTCCGCCCGCCACCGCGCGGCCGTCCTTCAGTACGGTCACCCGGTCGCCGATGCGACGGATCTCCTCCAGCCGGTGCGAGATGTAGACGACGGCGACGCCGTCCGCGGTGAGGTCGCCGACGATACGGAAGAGGTTGTCGACCTCGTCGGGGTCGAGGGCGGCGGACGGTTCGTCCATGACGATGAGGCGTACGTCGTGGGAGAGTGCCCGCGCCATGGAGACGATCTGCTGCTGGGCGGCCGACAGCTCACCGACGAGGCGGGCCGGATCGATCTCCGGATGGCCGAGTCGGCGTAGCAGCTGCGCCGTTGACGCCTTGGCCGCCTTTCCCCGTACGACGAAACCGGCGGCGGTGGGTTCATGGCCAAGGTGGACGTTCTCGGCCACCGACAGGCCCTCCACCAGGTCCAGTTCCTGGTAGATGGTGGCGATGCCGAGGCGCATGGCGGCGATCGGGGAGCGGAGCGTGACGGGTTCGCCGCGCCAGCCGATGGTGCCGCCGTCGGGCTGGTGGGCCCCGGCCAGGACCTTGATGAGAGTGGACTTTCCGGCCCCGTTCTGGCCGAGCAGACAGTGGACCTCGCCGGCCTGGACGTCGAGGTCGACGCCGTCGAGGGCCCGGACTCCGGGGAACGACTTGGTGATGCCGGACATGGTGAGCAGCGGTGGTTCTGGTGCCATGACGGTTCCCCTTGGCGGGCGTGCGGGCCGGTTTCAGGGCGGTGCGTCCGCGGAGCGGGCGTTTTCGGGCAGGGCAGGGCAGGGCGCTGTACAGGTGGGGTGCTTGGGTGAGATGACCTTTGGTGCGGCTCTGGAAGGATTGCTTCGTGCGGCTCTGGCAGAAGTGTTCGTGCGCTCTGGCACGAGTGCTTCGTGCGGCTCTGGCAGGGTTACGCGGGCGAGAACAGGTGGTCGCTGATGAGCCGGGCCGCGCCGATGACCCCGGCGGTCGGCCCCAACTCCCCGAGCACGATGGGTAGGTTGCCGGTCGCCAGCGGAAGCGACTGGCGGTACACCTGGGTGCGGATCGCGGCGAGCAACGTGTGGCCGAGGCCGGTGACGCCGCCGCCGATCACCACCAGGCCGGGGTTGAAGAACGAGACGAGGCCGGCGATGACCTGCCCGGTGCGGTTGCCGCCCTCGCGGATCAGCCCGAGGGCGGTGGCGTCGCCCGCGGCGGCCGCGGCGGCGACATCGACGGCGCTCAGCGTGCCCGCCGCCTCCAGCCGCGCGGCGAGCTCCGCCGAAAGTCCCTGCTGGGCGGCCTCCGTGGCGTCCCGTGCGAGCGCGGCCCCGCTGAAGTGGGCCTCCAGGCAGCCCCGGTTGCCGCAGGCGCACGGACGCCCGTCGGGTACGGCCTGGATGTGCCCGATGTCGCCGGCGCTGCCCGTCGTACCGCGGTAGACCTCACCGCCGACGACGATGCCACAGCCGATGCCGGTGCCGATCTTGACGCAGAGGAAGTCGCCCACGGAGCGTGCGACGCCCGCGTGCTGTTCCCCCATCGCCATCAGGTTCACGTCGTTGTCGACCATGACGGGGCAGCCCAGGTCCTGGCTGAGCGCCTCGCGGACCGGGAAGCCGTCCCAGCCGGGCATGATCGGCGGTGCGACCGGAACGCCCTCGGGGAAGCGGACCGGACCCGGGACGCCGATCCCGGCGCCGTCGAATTCCTCCGCGAGCCCCGACGACCTCAACTTGGCGGCCATGGACAGGACTTGCTCGAAGACGGCGACCGGTCCCTCGCGGACGTCCATGGGCTGGTTGATGTGCCCCAGGACCTCCAGTTCCGCGTTGGTGACGGCCACGTCGATCGAGGTGGCCCCGATGTCGACGCCGAGGAAGCGCAACGCCGGGGCGAGCCGGATGTTGTGCGAGCGGCGGCCGCCGCGGGATGCGGCGAGGCCGTCGGCGACCACGAGCCCGGTCTCCAGGAGCCGTTCCACCTCGACGGCCAGTTTCGACCGGGAGAGGTCGATCTGGTCGCCGAGCTGGGCCCGGGAGTTGGGCCCACCGTCGCGCAGCAGTCGCAGCAGTCGCGCCTGGTGCGCGTTCGCGGGTCGTGCCGTCATGCGTCTCACGAGCCCCTCCCCGCCTCAATCGGCCAGTGTCCAACAAGTTTTGGCCACATCACCGTGGCTTGCTTTCGATGGGAACGTAGCAGCGACTGCCGGGGGTGGGAAGAAGTTGCGCAGACATTGCCGTCAACTTTCTCCACTGAATGGACAAAGAGAGACCCGGACGCGGTCGGTCCGGGTCTCAGGGGGGCGCCCGAACGAGGTGGGCTACTTCTCGATGGGCTACTTCTCGCGCTCGTGGTACGTCTTGCGCGTGTGCTCCGTGTGGGCGCGCATGACCTGGGTGGCGCGGGGTTCGTCGCGGGCGGCGATGGCCGCGATGAGGTCGCGGTGCTCGATCCAGGACTGGTGGCCGCGCTGCCGGGCGACCGGGGTGTAGTACCAGCGGACCCGGCGGTCGACCTGCGCGGCCAACTCGGCGAGGACCGTGTTGCCCGCGAGCTCCATGACCTTCGCGTGGAAGCGGGCGTTCATCGCGACCGCGCCGTCCACGTCGTCGGCGGCGACCGCGCGCTCACCCTCGGCGCACAGCTCCTCGAGCGCGGTGATGCCGGCGGTGCCCGCGTTGGCGGCGGCGAGCCGGGCGGCCTCGGCCTCCAGCAGCGTACGGACCGTGAGGAGCTGGTCGGCCTCCTCCTCGGTCGGCTCGTGCACGAAGGCGCCCTGGGCGGGCCGAAGATCGACCCACCCCTCGGTGTTCAACCGCTGAAGCGCCTCGCGGACCGGCTGCCGGGAGACGCCGAGATGCCCGGCGAGCTCGCTCTCGACCAGGTGCTGGCCCGGTTGGAGCGCGCGGGTCGTGATGAGTTCGAGCAGCGCCTCGTAGACGCGGTCGCGCAGCGGGCCTGGCCGTTCGAGCTTGGGCACCGCCCCCGGCGGCAGTCCTGTCGACAACATCGGGGTCCCCTCCTGCCGAGCCATCCCGTCACCGTCACCGTCGCCGTCACCGGAAAGCACGAGTCAAAAGACAGTATCGATTGTCTTTCGTCTACAGTCTACGGCGCACCATGGCCAGGCCCGGGGAGAGTCGGACACGTCACACCCCGTTGTCCGCGCACGTCAGGGGCAGCGGACGACCTGTCCCGCGTACGAGAGGTTGCCGCCGAAGCCGAACAGGAGCACCGGGTCGCCGGTGCTGATCTCGCCGCGTTCGACGAGCTTGGAGAAGGCGAGCGGGATGCTGGCGGCGGAGGTGTTCCCGGAGTCGACGACATCGCGCGCGACGACGGCGTTCACGGCGCCGATCTTCGCGGCGAGGGGTTCGATGATGCGCAGGTTCGCCTGGTGCAGGACGACCGCGGCGAGGTCCTCGGACGCGAGCCCGGCCCGCTCGCAGGCCTGCCGGGCGATCGTCGGGAGCCGTGTCGTCGCCCAGCGGTAGACGCTCTGCCCCTCCTGCGCGAAGCGCGGGGGCGTGCCCTCGATGCGCACGGCGTGCCCCATCTCGGGCACCGATCCCCACAGCACCGGCCCGATGCCGGGCTCGGTGCCGGGAGCGGCGGCCTCGACCACCGCGGCCCCCGCCCCGTCCCCGACCAGGACACAGGTCGTACGGTCGCTCCAGTCCGTGACCTCGGACATCTTGTCCGCGCCGATGACGAGGGCGCGGGTCGCCGCCCCCGCGCGCACGGCGTGGTCGGCGGTGGCGAGCGCGTGCGTGAAGCCCGCGCAGACCACGTTGACGTCCATCGCGGCCGGGGAGGGCACGCCGAGACGGGCGGCGACCCGGGCGGCCATGTTCGGGGAGCGGTCGATCGCCGTGGAGGTGGCGACAAGGACCAGGTCGATGTCGCCCGAGGTCAGACCGGCCGCCGCGAGCGCCTTGGCCGCGGCGTGCGCGGCCAGCTCGTCGACGGGCTCGTCGGGACCGGCGATGTGGCGTGTGCGGATGCCCACCCGGCTCGTGATCCACTCGTCACTGGTGTCGACCAGGCCTGCCAGGTCCTCGTTGGTGAGTACCTTGGCGGGCTGGTAGTGGCCGACGGCCGCGATGCGTGAGCCGTTCATTGGGGGGTCTCCCTCGTTGCCTTGGGTAGGGGGATCCTCCAGTCTGATCAGTGACTCACGGGTACGACGGCAGGTGTTGCCACAGGAAAGCGGCGTCAGGCTTGTCGGCTTCTGTCAGACCTTCGGACACCCTGCCAGCGTCCGCACACACGCCCGGCGCCGCGGTCCGTACGCCGGGCGTTACCCGGTGAACAGCTGTTTGGCCTTCAGGACGAGCTCGTACAGGCCGTAGCAGAGCGGCGCCCCCACCCACAGCCAGGCGAAGGCGATCAGCGGACGGCGGTCAGGCGGACTGCTGGGGCTGGACGGAGTCGTCATCGGCGGCCTCCCTCGGGGCGGGGATGTGGTGGCGGGCGTGGACGGGGCGCACCAGCTCATTGGCGACGAACCCGACGACCAACAGCCCGATCATGATCAGGAACGAGGTGTCGTAGAGCTGCGCACCGTGCTTGCCCGCCTCCTTCTGGCGGTCGGCGATCCAGTTGACGATCAGCGGCCCGAGGACGCCGGCCGTGGACCAGGCGGTGAGCAGTCGGCCGTGGATGGCGCCGACCTGGTAGGTGCCGAAGAGGTCCTTCAGGTAGGCGGGAATCGTCGCGAAGCCGCCGCCGTAGAAGGAGAGGATCACCAGGGCGCAGATGATGAACAGGGGCTTGGAGGAGTTCCCGAACTGCGAGATCAGCAGATACATGATCGCGCCCACGCCGAGATAGACGCGGTAGATGTTCTTGCGGCCGATCAGGTCGGACGTGGAGGACCAGCCGATCCGGCCCGCCATGTTCGCGGCCGAGAGCAGCGCCACGAAGCCCGCGGCGGCGGAGACCGACACCGGGGTGGAGGTGTCCGCGAAGAAGTCCGTGATCATCGGGGCGGCCTTCTCCAGGATGCCGATGCCCGCGGTCACGTTCATGCAGAGCACGACCCACAGGCACCAGAACTGCGGGGTGCGCACGGCACTGCTCGCGGACACCTGCACCCCGTCGAGCGGCGCGGGTCCGGCCTTGACCGGCGGTTTGTCGCCGCGCGGCACCCGCACCAGCAGGACGCCGAGCGTCATGAAGACGGCGTACGACAGCCCGTGCACGAGGAAGGCGAGCGCGATGCCGGAGGAGTCGGACCCGAAGGACTTCAGCATCTGCGCGGACCACGGCGAGGCGATGAGCGCACCGCCGCCGAAGCCCATGATCGCGATGCCGGTGGCCATGCCGGGCCGGTCCGGGAACCACTTGATCAGGGTCGATACGGGTGAGATGTAGCCGATGCCGAGGCCGATCCCGCCGACGAAGCCGTAGCCGAACACGATCAGCCAGTACTGCTCGGTGGCGGCGCCGAGCGAGGCGATCAGGAAGCCGGTGGAGAAGCAGATCAGGGCGACGGTCATCGCCCAGCGCGGTCCGTTGCGCTCGACGAGGGTACCGCCGAACGCGGCGGACAGTCCGAGCATGACGATGCCGAGCTGGAAGGGCAGCGCGCTCTGGGTCCCGCTGAGGCCGAGCGCGGATTCGAGCGGCGGTTTGAAGACGCTCCAGGCGTACGCCTGGCCGATGGAGAGGTGGACGGACAGTGCGGCGGGCGGGACGAGCCAGCGGCTCCAGCCGGGTGGCGCGACAGGGGGACTCATGATCCCGGACGATAGGAAGCGGTTGCCCGGTTGTGAAGCCGTTCGACACCAACTCGTCGACGGTATGCGGTGAGCGGTATCCATCGCGCGACGAACGGTCGGCCGGCCTGCACGGTGGCCCACGGTGGTGTGACCGCGAGCGGTAGTCGGCGAGCCAAGCGTTGATGGGTCCGGGTCCTGGCGCCGCGCCGATTCCTTGTTGGCGAGTTCGCCGATTGGTAGTTGGCGAGCGGGGAGGTGATGCGGGGCTCGGGTGGGTGACGGGCCCTGGTGTCCGCTTTGTTGCCCGTTGGTGCGGTGCCCACGGCGCGCGTGTTCGACTGGGCCCGCGTCGAGTCTTCTCACCAACAAGATCCACTTTCGAAAACGCGCCCTAGGTGTATTGCCCCGGGAGGTTGTGGACGGGTGAGCCAGGTCTCGGCTGAGGGATCTTGAACAGGTGAGGGCCTTCCGGTTCGGTGTGGATT
>NZ_JBVKCA010000012.1:0-318081 GCF_055656965.1 Streptomyces sp. NPDC111656 | reverse complement strand
AAAGAGGTGCCTGCCACCCTGGACGTTCACCTCATCTGCGACAACTACGCCACCCACAAGACCCCCGCGATCAAGAAGTGGCTGCTGGCCCACCCTCGGTTCCATCTGCACTTCACACCGACCGGCTCGTCCTGGCTGAACCTCGTCGAGCGATGGTTCGCCGAACTGACCAACAAGCAGATACGGCGAGGCGTCCACAGGTCCGTCCAAGCCCTGGAAAAGGACATCCGCAGCTGGATCGCCGCCTGGAACACCGACCCGAAGCCCTACGTCTGGACGAAGACCGCGGACGAGATCCTCGAACGCCTCGCCAGTTATCTGAACAGAATTCCCGACTCAGAACACTAGCAGTGAGACTGTTCCAAGATCCCGGCCCCTTGGGCCCCTGACGCCACACAACGACGACACCCCGCACCCTCAACTCTGGCGCGTGGCACAGCACCGCACCTTCCTGGTCAACCGCCCGGCTCGTCTTCACCTTCCCCTGCGCAGCGTTGATGCGCCCCTGGGGTGCCTTGGGCGCCTCGCGCGTAACGGCGCCGGGACGGAGGCGCTTGCTCGGAAGCCAATTGATCTTCAGCTGGCATGTCCGTACCAGCCATCTCGTTCAACACGGTGACGCCACGGTCACGTTGTCGTCGGCGATGCGCAGCACCCGACCCCTGGCATAGTAGATCGACGTTGTGCCGTTGCCGCCGAGACGCATGACGCAGCCGAGTGCCGCCAACGGGTCGGTCGCGGGCTTCGAGCCGTCGGCGAGGGCGAGCCGGACCTGGGAGACCTGGAAGGCCGGTACACCAAGGGCCATCGGAAGGCGCACCGGCCGGCCTTCGCGGACATCGGCGGCGAGGTGATCACCGAGGCGGTACGGCAACAGGACGAGGCCGACGATGACGAACCCCAGCACCGCGCCGCCGACACCGCGCAGCCACAGACTGCTGTTCCAGCCGAGTCGGACACCCGACGGCCGCAACCAGAGGATTACGAGGGCAGTCGACGCGCCGCAGGCCAGGATGGCGACTACCGAGACCGTGCCAGCCCTGCCGCCGCGCGCTGACGCCCAGGCTGCGACGGCGACGACCGTGGCAACCGCGACGCAACTGGCGGAGATCAGCAGGGTGATCATGGCGCGGCTCCGGACGATGTGCACTACCGCCCGGCCTCGTTCGGCCGCGCGTAGCAGCCACCGGGCGCCGAGGAAGAGGGCGAGACCCGCGATGCCGACGAGGAACGCACGGATCGCCAGCCAGCTGAAGGAGATGCCGGCCTCCTCCGGCGCCACCCCGAAACTGCCGTAGAACCGTGCGGCCAGCACCCAGCCGAAGGCGTAGGAGAACCCGGCTACTCCGGTGACAATCTGTGTGGTCCGGCCGAACCAGTTCGACAGGCTCTCCGCGAACGTCGACGGTACGCCCTCCCCCACCGGCGCCTCGCTCACAGCATCTCGATGAGGAGCAGAATCGCCGCCACTGCGCCGCAGACCAAACCTACAGCGAGTGCAACTCTTTCTTTGACTCCGTAGCTCAAACCGCCCTGCCGTAATGGCTCGGAGACCGTCGTACGCACCGCCGTGCGTGGTGTGCGGGTGCGCGCTGGAGTGTCCTCGAGGGCCTCGTCGAGAATCGCAAGCCACCGGTGCAGCGGGGGGCGAGGAGTCGTCGCACGCACTGACTCACGGAGGACTGGCAGCAGCGCCGCTGGTACCCCCTCCTGGGGCGAGTCCTGGGAATCGGTGGCTGAGGGACGCCACGACGGGGTGCCGAATACCCGGGCGGTCAGCAGGCCGACGGCGTAGGTGACCGAAGCCTGGTCGGGGCGGGGAACTTCACCGCCCAGCACGCGGGGATCGGTCCAATCCGTGGTGGTGAGCAGCGGATCGTCGACTGTACTGCCCGCTGGCCGGATCGAGTCACAGTCCAGAATGAGTACTGCCGGTTCGGGCCGTACGCTCCACAGCAGATTGCCGGCGGAGATGTCCTCGTGCACCAGGCCTCGCTCCTCCAGCCAGACAAACGCTTCGACCGTCAGCCGGAGGAGCACGAGCTTCTCCCGAACGGTCGCCGGCTCGACGCCCACGCGGGCCGCGCGGGTTTCGTAGAGCAGGTAGTTGAAGTCCCGGGCCCGCACCCTGTTGGTGGAGAGCTGTGCGCGGTAGGTCATTTCGGCCTTCGGTACGAGCACGCCGGACACCGCCCCGTCGTCCGCCGTCACCACAGCGAGCGGCCAGGCGAAGCGGCGCCGTAGGAAGGCACCGTCATTGCTGTCGCTGTCCAACTCGCGGTGGAGCCGTACCAGGCGGTCCAGGTCGGCTTCGGAACGCTGGATCGCGTACTTTTTGTACAGGACGCGGTCCTCATGGCCGAAGACGTCGAAAACCGTGGACGAGCCGCCTCGCGACCCGGCCCCATAGGTGCGGAGCTCTCCCTCCTGTACGCGCTGTGGCAGGCTGGGCCAGGTACGGGGTACAGGCTGAACGGTCACGTCACTCCTCCGCAGTCGGTCAGCGGATGTCGGTTTCGTTCAGCGGCGGGTTCGGTGGCGGCATTCGAGGCGGATCCGAGTCCCGGTTGATCGAGACCATCGTCGAGGCGATCAACGACATGGCGTACCTCTCCAGCACCGAGGTGATCCTGGCTGCAAGTACATCGGCGGGAACGTCGCTCCACGCCTCGGCGTCCACCGGGTTGAGGCGTCGCAGGACCTCGGGTGGCAGTTCCTCCATGCCGACACCCATGACCACCAGTTGCGCGCGTGTCAGCTCGTCGAATTCGTGGAACGCCTGCTCCCAGCCGGAGTCCGAAGGCATACCGGCGGTGAGGAGAAAGACGAAGGGCCGGAAGGTCACTGTGTCATGGGCGCGGAGGACCCTCAGGTCTCGTTCGATCACCCGGCCCAGGTAGCGGAAGAGAACGCCGTAATGGGCGGCGCCGTGCCCGGACAGCCGTGGCAGGGAACGCAGTTCGGTGAGGTCGGTCAGTGGCAGAACCAGCTCCGCCTGGTCGCCGAAGGTCACGAGGCCGAGCCGAATATGCTCGCCGAGGAGCGGGTTGCTCAGCAGTTCCTCAGTGAACCGGACGACCGTTTCCTGCACCGCGTCGAGGCGCCCTGACACATACATGGATGTCGAGGTGTCCACAGCCAGGTAGAAGGGCAGTACACGCTGCACGGTCCTGTTCCCCTCTCCCCATACGCAGCTGGCGCGTCCGTCGTGGCTCGGCCTTGCGTCGTCCGTCAGCCTAGCGAACGAATCGCCTGAGCGTCATCGGGCCGTGGCATGCGAGCCGTTCTGCCCACCAACCGGCCGACGAAGGGACACCAGCCGTGGCTCAGCGGAAACCGACGACCAGCCCAAAGCCCTCAAACCCGCCCTCAAATCCATGACCCTGCTGGTCTCCGCGATCATCGTCCACGACAAGGCCACCAACCGCGTCGTCCTCCTCCAACACAGCCAGAACGCCAAGTTCGCCCAGATCATGTGGGACCTCCCCGTCGGCAAGAGCGAACCCGGCGAACGCATCACCCGAAACCGCCGTGCGCGAGCTGTTCGAAGAGACCGGCCTGACGGTAAAGCCCGAACCCCTGAAGGTCGCCCACATCATCCGCGGCGCCTGGGGCGTCGAAGCCCCCAACGGTTTCCTCACCGTCGTCTTCGCAGCCCACGAATGGACCGGCGAACCCGAAAACCGCGAGCCGCACAAACACACCCAGGTCCGCTGGGTCCACGCTTACGCCATCCCCGAGGAGTTCGTGGACACCACCGCCAGCGCCCTCCACCGCTACCTCACCGACGGCCTCCAAGTGTCTCTGGACGGCTGGCGCTAGATCGGCCAGCTCCACCAGGCCCTCACCTTCGAGGGCTTCAAGGTTCTGTCGCACTTGAGCCGAACTACTCATGCGGCGCGGCGGACGCTTTGGCAGCGAGACCGCCCTTCTGGGCAGGGGCCGGGGTGCACCGTCGAACGACGTAAACGGGACGATGCTTGACTGTGGCGGCACGGATGTGGTCTGTGCTTCAGAGGGCGTTCTGCGAGTCTTGGGTGGTTCTCGTAGTCCTTGAAGGCGAATTGTTCGTTTCCAGTGCTTCACTGCGGGCCGTCGGCGCGGTGTTCTGGTGGAATCCGACGCAGGTGAGGACGGTATAGAGCGGGCCGGCGTCGGGGCAGCCCCGAAAACCAGGTGCCCCAGCCGCCGCCCCTCCCTACGCTCCCCGCCATGGACAGCACCTGGACCGAGCACCTCGTCAACGTCGTGGACGTCGAGGCGACCTGCTGGGCCGGTTCCCAGCCGCCTGGCACGGTCAGCGAGATCATCGAGATCGGACTGACCGTCATCGATCTGGCTGCCGGTGAGCGCCTCGCCCGGCACCGGATCCTGGTGAGGCCCGTCCGGTCCACGGTTAGCGAGTTCTGCACGGAGCTGACCGGCCTCACCCCACACGAAGTCGATCAGGGGGTCAGCTTCGCCGAGGCATGCCAGCTGCTGGCGGCCGAGCACCGCGCAGGCACCCGGCCGTGGGTCAGTTGGGGCGACTACGACCGACACCAGTTCACCCGGCAGTGCCAGGCCACACGGACGCCCTACCCCTTCGGCCGCCACCACACCAACGCGAAGGCGGTCTTCACCGAGGCGTATGGTCTGCGCAAACGCCCCGGCATGGCACAGGGCCCTGGAGATCGCCGGGCGGCGGCTTGAAGGCCGTCACCACCGGGGCGAGGACGATGCCTGGAACATCGCGGCCCTTGTGCTCCACCTGTCCGAACGGGGCGTCTGGCCAGCCACGGTCGAACACCCCGTCTGACGCACCCACCCGGACCAGCAGAACCACCCGATCGAAGTGGGGCCGAATCACGTTGCTACAGGGGCGCGAATACCCTGCCCGCACACCCCTCCAGCCCGCCCATGGAGCCAAAAGAACTCCGTGCAGTGGAGCAGAAGTGCTTACAGACACACGGGTCCTCCCCACGCGGGCGGGGGGGGGTGACTGCCTGTTCCTGATGCGGCCATGCCACGACGGTATTGGTGGATCCTGGGTTCGTTGCGCGCGCCCGTCAGCCGTGCTTGGCTCGCCCGATGAACTTTCTGTTGACGGCGAGTGGCCTGCGCAACGAGACGCTGCGGGATGCGCTGCGGGACATGCTGGGAAAGCCGTTCGGGTCGGCGAACATGGTGTTCGTTCCCACGGCGTCCGTTGCCGAGCCCGGGGACCACGGGTGGTTCGTCGCGGACATGAACCGACTGCACGGCCTCGGCTGGCGGGAGTTCGACGTCCTGGAGCTGAACGGCCTGCCCCGGCAGATGGTGCTCGACCGGCTGCTCCACGCCGACGTCATCTATGTCGAGGGCGGCAACCACTACCACCTTGCGCGCAGCATCACCGGCAACGGCCTGACCGACGGCATCCTGGAGGCGCTGGAGAGCCGGGTCTATGTGGGGATGAGCGCCGGATCAATGATCTTCAGTCGTAATCTCACCGAGCACTCCGCCGACGTCATCGGGGACGCGACGGACCTCCACGTGCTCGGCGCGACGACCGTGGAGCCGCCGTTCGGCCTCTTCGACTGGTATCTCAAGCCCCACCTGTACTCGCCGGATTTCCCCGAGCGGGACGACGCCTGGGCTGATCACATTGCCTCGCGGGCGGACTTCCCGATCTACTTCATCGACGACGAGACGGCCGTTCGCGTCAGGGACGGCAAGGTGGATGTCATTTCTGAAGGCCGGTGGCGGTTCCATACCGGAGGATGAGAAACGGGCACGGAAAGAGCGTTTTGTCCCGCCGAGGTTGTTTGGTGGCGCTTCACCGGGACGAGTTGAGAAGACTGCTGGGGCGAGAGTGTTCCATGTGATGGATGGGGCAGGCGTCGCCCTTCGGTCGCCCGGTTTCGTCGGTTCGCTCCTGTCTGATCCCAGGGCGCCCCCGCTTGGCACCGTTTGCGCCCTGCAGGGACGGGCTCGCCGCCGGTACTACCGAAACATGACGCGACAACGCCCGTATCCCAGCGACCTCTCCGATGCGCGCTGGGAATTGATCGGGCCCACCCTCACCACGTGGCGGGCCGAGCGCAGAGGCAAGGGTCTCGACATCGGTCGCCCGCCCGAGCATGACCTGCGCCGCCTCATGGACGCCATCCTCTACGTCGACCGCACCGGCATTGCCTGGCGTTACCTGCCCCACGACTTCCCGCCGTGGGAAACGGTCTACGGCTACTTCGCCGCCTGGCAAAAAGAAGGCATCTTCGACCAACTCAACGGTCTCCTGCGCCGTCTGGTGCGAGAGGCCGAAGGCCGCGACAGCGAGCCGAGCGCCTGCGTGCTGGACGCACAGAGCGTGAAAACCTCGGCGAACGTGCCCGCGACCAGCCAAGGCATCGATGCCGGCAAGAAAATCGCAGGCCGCAAGCGCCACATCGGGGTCGACACCCTCGGCCTGCTCCTGGCCGTCTGGGTCACCGCAGCGAGCGTCTCCGACAACGCCGGCGGCATACACCTGATGTCCCATATCGCCGCCGCTCACCCCCGCGTGACCAAAGCATGGGCCGACACCGGCTACCGCACCAAAGCCATCGACCACGGCGCTCGCCTCGGCATCGACGTGGAAGTCGTCCAACGCGACCCCGGCGTCAAAGGATTCAAGGTGATCCCGCGACGCTGGGTCGTCGAGCGGACCTTCGGCTGGCTGATGCATCACCACCGACTGGCCCGTGACTACGAAACCCACCCCCACCGTTCCGAAGCCATAATCCACGTCGCGATGATCGACCTCATAAGCCGCAGACTCACTCGCGAATCCACCCTGAACTGGCGCGACACCTGAACCTCGAACCAAACAACCTCGGCGGGACAAAACGCTCTTTGAGCCGAACGGCTTCCACTTCACCGCGATTGACGGTGGGTCCTCCCCACGCAGGCGGGGGGGAGCCTTGGAGCACCAGGGGCGCGGGGAACTGCGCGACAGGCCACAGCGGACCGTTCAGACGGGGACGCGCCCCCGGGAGCGTGACTGCGTTCTAAGATCCTCCGCATGTCTTGGATACGTCGCCGAGCGCGTGACGCCGAACCGCCGCCCGAACGCCTGCCGGACCTGGAGCTCCTCGCTCTGGTGAAGGCCAGCCTGGAGAGGTACGCGCCGGGTGTGACGGAAGGGACCGAGCTGAAAGGTAACTCCTTGAGCAGCCCGCACGGGTGGGCGATCGGCGTGATGCCGCCCGTGCACGGCGGTCCCCACCACTACGACCTGGTCGCGCTGCCGGACACGAGCCTCCAGCCCGACGTTCCGTGCTTCATGGACTGCGTTGTGGCGATCGCCGGGGAGGCCCCCAAGGCGGCTGACACATGGGTGCAAACCGCCGGTGCATGCATGTTGGAACTCCTGGACCGGCGCCAGTACTTCGCCGACCATGCCGGTCCCGATGACGAACGCGGCGTTCCCGGGTGGCACTGCATCGCCTCCGGGGCCGTCGGCCTCGGCGTCGACGCCGAGGAGAGCCGTCGCCTGCAGAATTCCCTGGTCGACGCGAACGTGCTCCACCACATCGCGGACACGTTCACGGCAGACCTGGAATCGCCGTTCTTCAACGGCATCAAGGTCTTCTACGGTGGGCAACCCGGCAAGATGCAGGCGGAGATCCGCGTCAACGGGGAACGTCACGAAGCGGCCTCCGCGGCCTTGGCGGCCATGGACCTGCCCGAACCCAACGCGTTCACGATGGTCCGCGCCTACGCCCTGCTGCTCCCCATGCCGGAAGACGGGACCGAGCCGTCGTATCCGCCAGCCAGTCTCGACCTCACCCACACCCACACCCGCGCCTGCGGCTCCGGGAACCAGCCGGCGTGAGCGCGATGCTTACAGTGACGCGTCGCCGGGAACGTCGCGGTAGTCACTCCAGGCGAAGGTGTCGCGTCCTTTGCCCCGATGCTTACGGTGGCGGCGCGGCCGGTAGATCAACCGGGACACCTCGCCGGGCCGCTAGCAGCACATGGCGGCGATCGACCAGCGGCGCCAGGAGCGGCCCCGCACCCGCACCACCGGCGTGTGCCCACGCCGACCCCAGGTGCGAGCGCACGACGCAGTCATCGAGAACCCGGCCTCGTCCTCAAAAACGATGAACGCCCCCAGCGCCGCCGCAGTCATTCCACCTGCTGCCACACATTCCGCGCACGCGCCATCGCGTTGGTGCGGGCAGGAAAAGAACAGAAGTAGGTGTACACGCAGCTGGTCTTGCCGTCGTTGCGGAAGGTGAGAGGGGTGCGGGTGGTACAGGGATCTCCCTGTACCACCCGCACCCCTCTACCCGCTGAGGAGGCCTGCTGCCTCAGTCGGCGGCGCGGCGCAGGAGCGCTTTGGAGGCGTCCAGGTAACGGGCGCTGTACTCCGCACCGAGTTCAGCGGTCGGCAGGATCACCTGAGCCTTGTTGTTGAACATCAAGGCGGTGCGTCCATCGAGGTCGCGGGTGAACAGCAGGGGGACGATCCGCCCCGCGTAGGTCTGCGCAGAGGGACCGGCCAGCCCGGCCACGGCCTCGGCCAGGCGGTGCGCGATGCTGCCTTCGCCCAGGTAGTTGGAGCGGATACCGGTCTTGATGAACCCGGGGTTCAGACCGAAGTACGCCGGCCCGGGCAGCCTGCGGTCGCCCGCGAGCACGAGGATCTCGTTCCCGGCGACGGTGTTCATGTGTGCCGTGAACGGCTTGTAGCCGTGTTCGGAGTTCAGGTCGTCGACCTGGCCGATGTTGCCGGTTCCCGGGGCGCCCATGATGAACACCCGCGGCTGGGGAGCGCCGTCGGGGCGTGCGGTGCCCAGCCGCCCGCTCAGGCCTTGCAGGACGGCCAGGCGGCTGAGGTAGCTGACGGCCAGGTCGCGTTCGATGCCCTCGGCGGTCTCCTCGCGCTTCTTGGCCGCCATGATTCCCAGTGAGAAGAAGGCGACGTCGTAGGTCTGAGCGGGAAGTTCCCTGCCCAGCCGGACGGCGCCTCGCGCATCGAGGACAAGTCCGCCTGGATGAAGGTGAGGTGCTCGGATGCGGGGTCGCGGAAGGTCCGTCCGACCACGGTCACCTCGGCGCCGAGCGCAAGGGCCTGCTGAGCCACAGCGCGGCCGAGGCCGGCTGTCCCGCCGATGACGAGCACGCGCTTGGAGATCAGGTCCAGCTGCTCGACCGGGGTGACCGCCACCGTGGTCGCGCGGTCCACGATCCCGTTCAGTCGCACCTTGGGCTTCTTCGAGGCCGCCGACCTGTTGTCATCAGGAGTCATACCGGGGTGCCTCCGTTCCTTGGTTGCGTGGGTCAGGGCAGGGTGGGGTAGTCCGTGTAGCCGCGGTGGTCGCCGCCGAAAGAGGTGGCGCGGTCGGGGGTGTTGAAAGGGCCGCCGGCCGCGAGGCGGGCGGGGAGGTCGGGGTTGGCGAGGAAGAGGGCGCCGTAGGCGATCAGGTCGGCGGTGTCGTCCTCGATGAGGTCCAGCGCGTCGGGGGCGGTGGGCTCCATGCCGGTGAACGGGTTGAGGACGAAGGTGCCCGGCCACGCCTTGCGCAGCCGCACCACCAGGTCACGGACTTCGGGAGCCTCCATCTGGTGGAGGTAGGCCAGGTTCAGCGGAGCGAGCGCGTCGACGAGGGCGGTGTAAGTGGCCTCGACGTCGGCCCGGTCGCTCTCGTCGATGTCGTTGTAGGGGTTGCCGGGCGAGATGCGCAGGCCCACCTTGTCGGCGCCGATCGCGTCGACGACGGCCTTGGCGGTCTCGACGGCGAAACGGATGCGCTTTTCGGGGCTGCCGCCCCAGGCGTCGGGGCGCTGGTTGGAGTTCGGGGCGAGGAACTGGTGGATCAGATAGCCGTTCGCGCCGTGCAGCTCCACGCCGTCGAAGCCGGCCTCGACGGCGTTGCGGGCAGCCGCGGCGAAGTCGGCGATCGTCTCGGCGATCTCGGTCTCGGTCAGGGCGTGCGGCGTGACGAAGTCCTGGGGCCCCTCGTGGGTGTAGACCTGCCCCTTGGCCGTGACGGCGGACGGGCCGACGGGGGTCAGGCCCATCAGGCTCGGGTGGCCGACGCGCCCGGTGTGCATGAGCTGCAGGAAGATCACGCCGCCCTCGGCGTGCACCGCGTCGGTGACCTTCTGCCAGGCCGCGATCTGCTGCGCGGAGTGGATGCCGGGGGTGTTGGGGTAGCCCTGGCCGACCACCGAGGGCTGGGTGCCCTCGGTCACGATCAGCCCGGCGCTCGCGCGCTGCGCGTAGTAGGCCGCCGTCAGGTCCGTCGGGCTCTGTCCGGGACCGTAGGCGCGGCTGCGCGTCATCGGCGCCATCACGATGCGGTTGGCCAAGCGGGTGCCGGCCAGGTCGTAGGGGGTGAAGGCCTTGCTCATGGTCGTGGTTCCTTGTCTCTGACGGGCCTGCGCGGGGTCATAGATGCCGACGCACAACATTTACCTGCTCGAACAAGTAAAGCATGGGATGCGATCCCTACTGTGTCCGCCGCAGCGCGAGAAGCAGCTCAAGGCCATGTCGCGGGGACCCTGCATCGGGCCACGCCGAGCGATAGACTGTAGTTACATGTTCGAGCAGCCTCATGGAGAAGTGCAGCGTCACATGACCCGTCCAGACTCCGAGTCCGTCCTTCCGGCCGACGCCGCCGAGGCAGCGCGCATGCCGATGCCGCCGTCGGTCCAGGCCGGGCCGATGACTCACGCGATCTTCCGGGTGGCCCGGCTGCACCGCATGCTCGCCGGACAGCTCCTACGCCGGGTCGGGCTCCACCCCGGCCAGGAGCTGGTGATGATGCAGCTGTGGGACCTGGGCCCACAGCGCCAGATCGATCTCGTCCGGCTCCTCGGCTCCGACGCGGCCACCATGACCCGCACCATCACTCGGCTCGAACACGCCGGATTCGTCCGCCGCCGCCGCAGCCTCACCGACAAGCGGGCGACCATCATCGAGCCCACCGAAGCCAGCATCGCCTTGCGCGACCAGGTGAACGAGGTCTGGGCGGAGCTGGAGGAATGTGCCGCCGGGGAACTGCCGCACGAGCGCAAGGCCGAGGCAGTGCAGATCCTGGAGGAGATCGAGGCGAACCTGGCCCTCGCCGCGGCCGATCACGCACAACAGGAAATCGGCGGTCAGGCCGCACCTCCAGAGCAAACGGATCGCCCGTAGCCGACCCCGGTCCTGCTGTCCTCCACCAGGGTGCGCACATCTTGAGCCGGGTTGCCCGTCAGTCTTCGTGGTCAGTGCCCTCGGCAGACAACGGCGCGACGTGGAGGGTCCTGCCTGCGGATTTCCCTCCATGGGGACGGTTTACGGGCTTTTCTGGAGGTGGAACCGGGCCGGGGTCATCACCTACATCCGTGACCAGCTGCGGCGCCGAATCCGTATCGGCAAGGGCCGCTGCCCACACCCGGTGACGCTGATCGTCGGCTCCCGGTCAGTCAAGGGAACCTCCACCGTCGGCCGCGCCAGCCGCGGCTACGCCGGTAACCTCGTGGACTGGGCCCCGCGAACGCCTCTGGCTCACCCTGCGCATCGCCTCCCGGCCCAAAGGCGTCAAGGGCTTCGTCGTTCTGCCCCGCCGCTGGAAAGTCGCGCGCACGATCGGCTGGTGCATGAACGCCCGCCGCAACGCACGCGACTACGAACGACTGCCCCAGCACTCCGAAGCCCACCTGAACTGGGCACTCATCACCCTGATGACCCGGCGGCTCACAAGGGGGCCGGTCCCCCTCACCCCTCCTTCAGCAGACGTGCTTCGCGAGCCGGTCTCTTGCGGCCTCGTACTGCTCCTGTACGTAGTCCTCGCGGAAGTAGGAGGCCCGGGGGAACTCCTCCTCGTGACCGCATTTCGCGCAGACCAGGTCCGGCAGGTCGTGCGGAGGAGGCTCGGCTGTTACCGAATGTTTGGCATTGGTGACGGGGAAGCCATTGCCGTGACCGCTGATGCCTACCTCATCCGAGGCGGCCATCCCGAACACCAAGCCGAGGATGGGACCCGCGATCACGAGCAGCACCCCCACAACAATGGCGCCGCTGAATGCGAGGACCACGATCCCCGCCACGAGCGCGCCGAGACCGCCCCAGGCCAACGCCTGCCAGCGCACCCGCCGTTGCCGGGTACCTGTGACGCTGTACACGGTGAAGGTCAGCTCCTTGCCGCACACCCCGCAGCGCATCACTCGCCGGGCGGCCGAGAGCCCGTCGTCGGGCCGCACGATCTCCCACGGCATTCCCTCGTAGTCCCACGCCATGGTGGACGGGCCCGCCGGACGCCCCCAGAAGTTCATCCGATGGGAGACCGTCCCTTGCTGTCTCTGCGCGAAGTCGTTCGGCACGCCAGAACTCCCTCCGGTGCATGGGCAGTTACCAGCTGACGCACACATCATCTCGGGGCCGCGATCGCGTGGTCAATGAGTCGGGTTCAGCCCCCAGCCGTCGCTTTCCTCCACCAGGCCCAACGACCTGGGTCAGGGATCAAAAGCACCTACTCAGCTTGACCCTGTCGGTGATCTTGGTGTTTCCCGGTGCGGCACCTCCTTGCAGTTCGCGTACACGGCACCGACCGACTGCAGGGTGCTCATCCTGCCCCGGGCCGGCCTGCTCCAGCACCTGTACCGGACCCGGCTGCCGGCCCTGACCTTCGCCCCCTCCACGGCCCCGGAGTCCCGGCTGCTTCTCGCCCATCTCGACGCCGCCTGGTCCCTCTCGGAGCAGCTCGGCCCGGAGGCGACGCATGCGGCCGGCGAGGCGATGGCCATGCTGCTGACCGGACTCATCCGGACACACGCACCCATCGCGGTCCCACCACAGTCGCTGCGGGCCGCAGCCACCGCATACGTCGACAGCCGGCTGAGGGACCCGGACCTGGCTCCGGCCACCATCGCCCGGGCGCTGAACATCTCCGTCCGCACCCTCCATCGTGCCTTCGCCGACGGCGAGACCGTCATGGCCTATGTGCGACGCCGCCGCCTCGAAGGCGCCCGCCGCGAACTCGACTGTCCAGGCAGCCCGTACACCGTCGCCGACGTCGCGGCACGCTGGCAGTTCGCCGACTCCAGCCACTTCCGCCGGGCCTACCGCGGCACGTAGGGACAGCGCCCCTCAGATCCGGCAAGGTGCAGATCAGAAGGGGTCCGGCTGTTCCCTGACGATCAGAGCATGCAGCCACAAAGGGCAGGGCATTGCCCAGACATCTCCTGCCCTCCCTCGTCAAGTCCCGATATGCAGTGCCATGACACGAACCGGCGGCCAGGGCGTAATGGAGACATGAGTTCACACGGATCGGTGAACCAGCACAGAGTCCGGAATACTCCCGCGCCATCAACCTGCGAAGGGAAAATCCTATGCATTGCATACCTATGAGGCAACAACTCGTGGCGCTTGCCATCACGTCAGCCTTGGCCGTCGGAGCGGCAGCGCTTCCCTCCCATGCATGCGCGGCCTCGCCGGAGCAGCACGCCGTAGCCACCACCGCGCTTGACGTGATGCCGATCGCAGAGAGGGGCGTCCCGACAAAGCTGCCGAACGATAATTCGGGCAACTTGAACAACGACAAGTCCTATACGGGCTGCTTCCTCAACGAGATTGGCCCGTCACCAGCCGCCCAGTACTGGAGGGGCCGCTGTGATGGCTACCGAGCTGGGCAATCGGATGGATCTATGGACGGTCGTCGATGCCATCCCTACAGATTGCCGGGATTTCCTTACGGTGGCTCCTATTACGAGGATGGCCGCAGGGATGGCTATATGAAAGGCTACGACTACAACTACAACCGTGCGAAAAGCCATGCGCATTGCCCACCCTTCCCCATAGAGGTCCACCCCATGCCCGACTACCGTGTGACTCGGTAAAGGTTCGGCCTCCCCGGTCCTCGGCAAACACTATGGCCAGCCACAGCCGGTCGATCTCATCGATGTCCATCGTGCGCCCCTGCGCGAAGGCGCGGGCTACTTCCAGTTTCGGTATGACCCTGCCGGAGGCGGCGCGCTGCAGCGTCGCAGCACTGTAGGTCCGCGTCCGTTCCGAGAGCGTGACGTACGAAATGTTGGCTATTTTCCGTCCGTCGCTCAGGGTATTGGCGAGTGCGCCCAGCGGACTCACCGAATCCGGGATCGGCTGTCCCACGGGGCCACTGCTGGTCACGTCGAAGAGGAATCCGACCCGATGTGACAACGTCCACAACACCGAACGCTGCGCCGGTACGGGCGAGTCAGGCCTGCTCCTGGTAGGGAAGCTCTTCGCGTACGTTTCCGGAGTGGTCCCGGGCGACCAGGACGGCCGTGACGGGGCCGCGCTCCGGCAGGTAGGTGAGGTCGGGCCCGGCGATGAGGAACGTCCCTCCGGTGATGCGTGCCGCCAGGTCGGGCATGCCGTCGCGGCGCAGGACGACCGAGGCGATGTGGGCGTCTTCCACCAGGCCCACAACGGCGATGGTGCCGCTGGCGCCGTCCGCGAAGTCGTAGTACATCCGGGTGGCCGCGATGTTCTTGCCGACCACGGCGAAGTCCCGAACCGGGCCCTGTTGAGGAGTGAAGTCGAACACGAACGGGTCCTCGGCACTCGCCCGGTCACCGGTGGTGTGCCAGACGAGCAGCTTGCCGTAGCGGCCGAGCCGGACTCGTTCGTGCGGTGTGAGATCGGCGTGAGCACCGGGTCGCCACTGCTCCGGATCGACGATCGGAGGAGCGTCGGCCGCCGCGAGAACCGTGGTCAGATCCTCGGTGGCGAGCGCGGGGTCCTCGACGGCCGGTGCGGGCCGGTCCACGACGGCGTTCGCGCGCGCCGGGAGTGCCGCGGCGGGCACGATCTCGCCCTTCGGGCTGCCGTTGGTCCGCAGAACGAGGCCGGTGGAGTCGACGAGGAACGCGTTGGGAGCCACGAACACACCGTCGGCGACCAACGTCCATCCCAGCGGGCGCCGGTCCGCGGGCCGTTCCACGACCAGGCTGCCGACCTCGGGTGCGACAACACCCGCGATGGTGCCGAACTCGGTGTGGAACGTCACCGACGCTCCCTCGCCGGCCGACGCGCCCACGGCGGGCTGGGACAACGTGACCCGCTTCGGGGTGAGTTCCGCGAACACCACTCCGTCCGGCGAGCCGAATGCGATCACCCTGACGCCGTTGCGGCGCGCGGTGAGCAACGGCTGCCAGTCGGCCGGATCGGGATGCGCACGCGTCGCGGCCGCGGCGCAGCGGCGTACGTCCGCCGTGGAGGCCCACCCGGTCCGCAGACGGTAGAAGTCCTCCACCTTACGAGTGCCGGAGCGTGGTTGGTCACCGGGCGCCCCGGGACGCGCGGCGAGGTGCTGTCGCAGACGCGGCCAACTCGGGAATCCATGAAGGCGGGCGATCACCAACTGCGCGGTGTCGAGGTTGAATTCGACCAGCGGACTCCGACTTTCGGGCGCGTGCAGCGCGACGAGCGCCAAGGCGGTGGGCTGCTGGGAGCGCACGGCCCGCTGCAAGTCCTTCGCCCGCTTCTTGAGCTGTTCCAGACTGGCACGCTCGGGCAGGGGCACGGTCTGCGGTGTGGTCGGCACGGAGCCTCCTTCGGTGAACCGGTGGTCCGCCGAACCGGCCGAAGGACGGTAGGCCATCATGACGTGCTCGTGTACACCAGGTGGGCTCTGCCCTTCCCGCGGACCCGGAGGCGCCCCGCGCGCCCGTTCGACCACTCTACTGCGTCCCCGTAGGGTGCGGGCGTGCGCGCGCCCGAAGAGCTGAACGAGGTGGAGTGGGCGGCCCTTGAGCATGCCTATGGGCCGGCCGACGACGTTCCGGAGATGATCCGCGCCCTGTACGCGGAAGAGTCCCCGGAGACGGAGCGTGGCGAGAACGTCGGTGAGGAGCTGGTCAGCAGCCTCAATCACCAGCGGTCGTTGTATCCGGCGACGCTGGAAGCGGTGCCGTTCCTGGCTCATCTGGCACTGCACGTGTCCTGGCATCGAGAAGCTCTGCTGGAGGTGCTGACCGGGCTCGCCGAGCTCGATGAGTCGGGCGTGCCCGCGCCGGAGTCCCTCGGTGGACGGGTTCGCGCGGCGGTCCTGGCCGAACTTCCACTGCTGATGGGGTGTTTGACCGACCCCGATCCCTTCGTGCGGCAGGCCGCGATCCGGCCGGCGTGCGTGGGGACGCGTCCGACCCACCCTGCCGTGGTCCGCACGCTCGCGGACCTTTACGAGAGCGATCCGTCCGCCTCGACCCGGGCCGACGCCCTCACCGCTCTCGCCCTGCTCGATCCTGATCCGGCGACCGTACGGGACCGCGAGGCCGCGGCCATTGACGACCGCGATCGGGAAGTCCGCCTGGCTGCCGCGCTGTCGGTCCTGGCCCGGACCGAACCTCCGTATCCCGCGGCCCTGGTGGCGGTCGTCGCGGCTGACGGCGCCGCTGTCCCGGGCTCTCACCGTTTCGCCGCCCGCCCACGGCCCTTCCCCTATCCCGGTGCGTCCCACGACCGCGAGAACGAGCTCCTGACCGAGGACCCGGAGGGCGCGCTGAGACGACCAGCTGCGCCGTCTCGCCCGCACCCTTCTCGACGAGCCGATGTCATCCTGAAGCAACCCACAACCCACCACCGTCGCCCACCACCGTCGCTCGCCGGCTTTCACGCCCGTGCCGGCTTGCGGGCCAGTTCGTAGGCGAAGTCGACTGTCTCGGTGAGGCGGTCGTCGGCCGTACAGCGGCTGAGTTCGGCGGTGAGGTCGGCGTCGAAGGCGCCGGCGTGGTCCGCGAGCACCGGCGGCGGCAGGAACGATGTCGACCGGATGTGCCCGGCGAGTTCACGGATCGTCCAGTGGTGCTCGACCGCGAACTCGTGGCGTCCGGCGGGCTCGAACCCGGCACGGGACAACACGTCGTGGTCAGGGTCCCGCTGCCTCGACTCGTCCCAGCCGGGCGGAACGCGTTCGGCCGCGCCGAGGGCGTTCTGCCATGTTCGCAGCACGTCGGCGAGCGCCCGCTGCCAGTCCTGGGAGCCCGCCCAGGGGGAGGTCGACCAGCACAGTGCGAGGCAGCCACCCGGCCTGAGCCAGGTATGGGCGAGTCCCGCGACCGCAGCGCGGCGCAGCCGGTGGAAGGCATTGCCGATGACGATCGACTCGAAGCTGTCCGGCCCGGCGGGCAGATCCTCGGCGCCGACGGTGATCGTACGCATGTGGGCCGCGCCGACGGCGATCGCCTTGGCGCGGACCACTTCGGTCATGCCGGGTTCGGCGTCGACGCACCACACGTCCGCGAACGAGGCGCGCAGCGGGAAGGCGAGTTGGCCGGTGCCGCATGCCAGGTCGAGCAGGCGCCCATTCCCCGAGGGGCTGCCCGGCGTACGAGATCGGCGATCATCGCGTCGGGGTAGGGAAGCCGGAAGCGGTCGTAGTATCCGGCCGTACCGCGGTAGAGATCTGGCTCGAACCTCACGTCACCGGTCATGCGACCACCCGCCAGGTAGTGGCCACCAAGAGATCTTCTCCGCTCGACGGGCGAAGGCCGTCGGTCCGATCGGCGAAGTAGCGTTCGGCGAGGGCGGTTCCCGACACGTGGTGGACGTCCTTGAAACCGGCGTCACGGGCCAGCGCGAGCATCTCCTGCGGGGTGTAGAAGCTGATGAACGGCGTTCCGGCCGCTTGCGCCCGTGGCTTGATCGCCTCGAGTCCGGGGCGGTCGGCGTCATCGACGAGTTCGGCCGGCAGCATGAAGGTCATGGCGAGCGTCGAGCCGGGGGCGAGCAGGGCGAGCCGCCGCAGGGTCGCCGCGGTGGCGTCCTTGGTGAGGTACATGGTGACGCCGGTGCAGGCGACGACCGTCGGCCGGCCCGGATCGAAGCCGGCGTCGGACAGCTGCTCCCACCAGTCCGCACCCGTCTCGAAGTCGACCGGTACCAGTCGCAGCCAGTCGGGGATCCCGTAGCCGAGTTCGATCAGGCGTCGGCGCTTCCAGGCCTGGGTGCCCGGCTGGTCGATCTCGAACATCCTCAGGCGGGCGGCGATCTCGGGCCTGCGCTGGGCGAAGGTGTCCAGACCGGCGCCCAGCACGACGTACTGGGCGACGCCGTGGCCGACCTGCTCGGCCACCAGGTCCTCGATGAACCGGGCTCGGGCCACGATGGCCGCCCGGAACCCGCTGGTACCCCGCGGGTCCATGTCCGGGCGGTGCCGCCATCCTTCATCGGGTGCCGCCAGTCGCAGCCCGATCTCGTCCTCGATCACGTGGGGCGGCGAGTCGACCCGCACGTGCATCGCCCGCCAGAGGGCGACGCGCACCGCGGTGCTGTCCGGCACCTCGCTCTGCTCGTCCGCCACGATGCCCCTCTCCTTGCGGTCGGTCTCCGAGTCGGCCGGGGACGACCGCGACACGGGTTCCCGGCGCGCCGGGCGACAGCGTCGCGATCAGTCGGGGCCACGACCATCCCACACGCCGGGGCCTCAGTAGCCGAAGCTCGTCGTGTAGGCGCACTCGGTGTAGATGTAGCCGGACCTCAGCTTGGCCGTGTCCGAGGCCGGGGACTTCCCGGTTCCGCTCCGGGCCTTGTGCACGAAGTACGTGGTGCCCGCGGGCAGTCGGATGGTCCGTTGCGGATAGTTCTTCCCGCTGTCGTTGCAGGGTGTGAAGCCTCGCACCAGCGTGCTGGCGAGGGAGTACGACGTGCAACTCCCGCAGGCATCGAGCGGGAAGCTTCCCGTCACCGGCCCCGTGTACATCACGGTGATGTCGTCGGGGCTGTCGTTCTTGACGGTGACGGAGATACTGCCGCCGGATGCCGTCGTGGGCAGTCTCTTGCCCGCGGCGGGCACCGTCTGGGCGATTTCCGCCGCGATGGCGATCTTCTGGGCGCGGGCTCGGTTCGTGTGGTGCGGATTGTTCTTGACGAAGTCGTTCATCGTGGTGACGGCCTCGTCGAAGCTCCCGTCCCTGTACTGGTCCACTCCGCAGGCGTACGTACCCGAGTCCGCGGTCCTGTCGGCCCGGTCGGCGTCCTTGCGGAGGTCCGCGGCCACACCCGCCGCTTCTCCCAGCAGCGCACGGACCTGGGTGCCCAGGCTGTTGAGGTGCTGGACGGCCGTGCAGGGATCGCCGCCGGCCACCTGTTTCACGGCCTTGTCGACCGCCGTCTTGACCGTCGGCTCCACCTTCGCGGCCGACGCGGACCGCGGGAACGTCGTCAGGAGATCGCTGAAGTGCGTGGTCCAGTTCGCCTCGCCACCGCTCAGCGACTGCGACGCGCACTCGTAGAGCGAGGTCGCCAGCCGATCGTCGGGCCACGTGGACAGTGCTCCGAGTTCCCGCTCGCCCATGGTCCTCGGTACGGTGCGCAGGTACTTCAAGGGCGCAATGGCGTCGCAGTAGTTCTTCTGGTCGAAGGGCGCACCGACTGTGGCGTAGTACGTCTTGAGCCGGTCGGGGACCCGGGCCGCCGCGCGGGAGCCGGGATGGTCGCCGCGCAGGCCTCGATAGACCGCCAGTGCCCGGCGGTAGTCGGCCTCCGCCGTCGCGAACGGCTGCTTGCCGGCGGTCTGGACGAGCTTGTCCGCCCGCTCCAACCGGTCCATGAGCATCGCCTCGGTGGCCTCGTCACGCGCGCCGTCGTACAGGACGACTCCTCCGGTCGGCACGGACAGAAGGACGACCCCGAGCGCGATCGCGAGCCAGGCGCGCGGCGGCCACACCAGACGGGTCCGCAGCCCCACGACCGCACCATGAACGGCCGCGAGACCGAGGAAGACCAGGTAGGCGACGACAGCTCCGGACGGGACGCCGTCCGGGTCCGCGGGGAGGGCCACCAAGAGCAGCAGCGCGGTCGCGACCCAGCACAGCGCCATGAGTCCCCAACGGCGCACCAGCGCATACCCCAGGCCCAGTCCGCACAGGTTCAGCAGTGCCACCGCGGCCGCTCGCAGCCCGTCAGCCGGAGCGGGCGGCGGTGCGCTCGGCATCGGCGGTACGACGAATCCGGCGCGCGGGCCGTTGTTGTCCCAGGACATGACGGCTCCCCCAGTCAATCACGCCCGAAGTTCTATGACTTGTCAGGGTACGTTCAATCGTTCGGTCGCGACAGAGGGTGCGCCGCGACAGTGCGGGCACACGGGAAAGCGGACTGTCACCGTCGGAGATCACCTGCCGCCGTCGGGGAATCACCCGTTCGATCATTACTAACATTTGATTGGCCAGCCCAGACTGATAAACCTATTGTTACTACTTGTGCAGGTGGATACAGAAGCAGGTACCGATCATCCCCACGGACCGAGCGACACCGTCCGGCTCGCCTCCGACCTTCGCCTCGCCGTGGGACGCATGACCCGCAGACTGCGCCAGGCCCACGCCGTGGGGGACGTGTCACTCTCCGGCGTCTCGGTGCTCGCGCGGCTCGCCGCCGACGGCCCCAGCTCCCCGGGATCCCTCGCCGACCTGGAACGCGTACGGCCACAGGCGATGGCCAGCACGCTCGCCGTACTCGAACAGCGCGGGCTCGTCGGTCGCGGCCCCGACGCGGTGGACGGGCGACGGATCATCGTGGCGATCACCGAGGAGGGACGGGCCATGCTGGCGGAGCGACGCTCCGAGTCCGTACACCGGCTCTCGGCCGTCCTCGACGAGTTCACCCCGGAGGAGCGCGGGACACTCGCGTCGGCCCTGCCCCTCCTCGACCGACTGGCGGAACGGCTGTGACCGCACGCACCTCGCGCTGGACGCGCCGGAAGGACACCCCTGCGGGCCCCGGCTACAAGTGGGTCGCCCTGTCCAACACCACGCTCGGTGTACTGATCGCCACGATGGACGCCTCCATCGTGATCATCTCGCTGCCCGCGATCTTCCGCGGGATCGGGCTCGACCCGCTCGCGCCCGGCAACATCGGCTATCTGCTCTGGATGATCCTGGGCTATCTCCTGGTGTCGGCCGTACTCGTCGTCGTCCTCGGCCGACTCGGCGACATGTACGGCCGGGTCAAGATCTACAACCTCGGTTTCCTCATCTTCGCCTGTGCCTCCGTCGCGCTGTCCCTCGACCCCTTCCGGGCCGGCGCCGGCGCGATGTGGCTGATTCTCTGGCGCATCGTGCAGGCCTTCGGCGGCTCCATGCTCACCGCCAACTCGGCCGCGATACTCACCGACGCCTTCCCCACCCGACAGCGCGGCATGGCCCTCGGCATCAACCAGATCACCGCGCTCGCCGGCCAGTTCCTCGGTCTCCTCGCCGGCGGCCTCCTCGCCGCCGTCGACTGGCGCGCGGTGTTCTGGGTGAGCGTGCCGATCAGCATCACCGGCACCATCTGGTCGTACCTGAGCCTGCGCGAGACCGCGGCAGGGCGCCCCGGCCGCATCGACTGGCTGGGCAACATCACCTTCGCCGCCGGCGCCGGAATCCTGCTGGCCGGCATCACCTACGGCATCCAGCCCTACGGCTCCGACGCCACCGGCTGGGGAAATCCGTGGGTGCTCAGCGGCCTGATCGGCGGCGTCGTACTGCTGCTGCTCTTCTGCTACGTCGAGTCGCGCGTCGCCGACCCCATGTTCACCCTGTCGCTGTTCAAGATACGGGCGTTCGCCGCGGGCAACCTGGCGGCGCTGCTGACCGCGATCGCACGCGGCGGGCTGCAGTTCATGCTCATCATCTGGCTGCAGGGCATCTGGCTGCCCCTGCACGGCTACGCGTTCGAGGACACCCCGCTGTGGGCGGGCATCTTCATGCTGCCGCTGACGCTCGGCTTCCTGATCGCGGGTCCTGTGTCGGGGTACCTGTCGGACCGGTTCGGCGCCCGGATGTTCTCCACGACCGGCCTGGTCGTCGTCGCGGTCTCCTTCCTCGGGCTGCTCGCGCTGCCCATCGACTTCGACTACGGGCTCTTCGCGGCGCTGCTCCTGCTCAACGGGCTCGGCCAGGGCATGTTCTCCGCGCCGAACACGTCCTCGATCATGGGCAGCGTGCCGCCCGAGTACCGGGGCGTCGCCTCGGGGATGCGCTCCACGTTCCAGAACTCGGGCACCGCCCTGTCCATCGGTGTGTTCTTCTCCCTGATGGTCTCCGGACTGGCCTCATCCCTGCCCGCGGCGCTCAGCAGCGGACTCCAGGCGCACGGCGTACCGGCCGGCACCGCCGAGCATGCCGCGTCGCTGCCGCCGGTGAGCACGTTGTTCGCCACGTTCCTCGGCAACAATCCCGTCGAGCACCTGCTCGGATCCGGTGGAACCCTCACCCACCTCACCGCGGCCCAGCACGCCACCCTGACCGGTCACACCTTCTTCCCACAACTGGTCTCCGGCCCGTTCCACCACGGACTGGCCATCGTCTTCAGCGTCGCCGCGGGCATGGCGCTGGTCTCCGCCGTCGCCTCGGCCCTACGCGGCGGGCCGCGTCCCGCCCAGGACAACCCGCCGCAGAGCCGACCGCCCACTGTGGCCGGCCCGGCACCGGCGGAACAGCGCCGGAACAACGCACCCTCGTAGGAGCGGTTCGTCGCCCGGGCCGGCCGTGCGACGCCGGTACGGGCGGCCTGAGAACGGTCGTCGACCGCTTCCAGACGATCTCAACCGGCGATCTCCACGCTGAGTTGGGAGCCCAGTTCCTCGAAACCCAGTACGGCGGCGACACGCCGGGAGGCGGGAGGCCGCGCGCGCCATTGCGGCAGGAGTCCGGCCGCGAGGGCATGCGCGACCGTCGCCGAGCCCGTCACCCGCGCCAGCCCGCGTCCTCGTGCTCCTGGGGCCGTCAGCACGCCGATGTGCGCGGTCCGACTCGGCCAGGCCCGATACCCGGCAGCGGCAACCACCTGCCCGTGTTCTCGGACCACGAACACGGGCGACGTGATCTCGTCCAGCGCGGCCTCACCGGCGTCCTCACGGCCCGCCACCCGCTCCAGAAGCCGCAGTTCCGGGTGAGCGGCCGGCAGGTGCTCAACCGTCAACGCACCGGCTTCCACCGGACGGAAGGCCTCCGCAGACACGTACGCCAGCGCTGCCGGCCCCAGCGACTGGGCCACGGGCAGCACCTCCCGGACCGCAACGCCATCCACGACGTCTTCGACCGGCAGCCCCGCCACTGCGTCGCGAACGATCACGGCGGCACTCTCGCTCGGCACGGTCACGATCGCCGATCCGCCCAGGGCGACCACTCCGACCCAGCCGACGGGGCACATCCCGGACTCCGGGGAGACCACCACGTTCACACCCCCCGTCGGCGCGAACGACACCGGCACCCGGGCCAGGCCCTCCCACAGCCCACGGGCTCTGACCAACAGCGGTTCCCTCGACATGGCCCCCATCCTGCCAACATGCCCCAGCTCACACGATCGTCCGGTGACGGTCCATGTCTACACGCCGGGCGACAGTGTGCGGCTGCTGCTCAACGGTGCCGAGGTCCCGGCGAGTTGACGGCGGTCGCCGGCCGTGACGGCGAGGAGATCGGCATTCCAGGTCGACGGCACGGGTGAGCTCGCCGCCGTGGGCAACGGCAGTCCGCACCACGTCGACAGCCTCCGAAAACCACGCCGCCACGCCTGGCACGGGCAGGCACTCGCGATCCTCCGGCCCGCGCAGCGGCCGGGCCGCGCCACCCTCACCGCGAGCCCGCTCGGACCGAGGTCAGCCGTAGCCCGGGCCGCATACCGGAGGAGGGAGTCGAGGTCACCAACACCGGGCTCACCGCGGCTCGTTCGGAGGGGTTTCCCTGCGTGGTGTCGCCGCTCTGTCTCCGAATCCCCGCGGAATTGTCCGTGATCGGTAACGGACGCATCCCCTGGCGGCCCATATCCGTCCTCCCGGGTGCACGAGATCCACGAGGACGACGAGGAGTGGGGCGGACATGTCGCGGCATGGGGGACGGGGTTGGCACGGGCGGGTTCTCGCGGCGGCGGTCGGGGTGACTGCGGCGGCTGCGGCCACCTCGATGTGGACCGCCCAGGCCAATCCCGTCGAGGGGAAGCACACGCCGGCCGGCAGCTCGGCACACTCCAGCGCGCCGAACGCCGGGTCCAAGGCCCCCGGCGGGACGCCGGTGTCGGTGGACATCGCCCATGCCTCGGACCGCGGGGCCCGCGGTGTCAACATCACCATCGACGACGGACCGGACCCCACGTGGACGCCACAGGTCCTCTAGGTGCTGCGGGACAACGGTGTGAAGGCCACCTTCTGCATGGTGGGCACCCAGGCCCAGGCCCACCCGGACCTGGTCAAGGCGGTGGTGGCCGCCGGGCACCGGCTGTGCGACCACACCGTCTCGCACGACACCACCATGGACACCAAGTCCCAGGCCTACCAGTCCCAGCAGATCCTGGACGCCGAACGCATGATCACCCAGGCCTCCGGAGGCGTCCGGCCGCAGTACTACCGCGCCCCGGGCGGCGCCTTCACCCCCTACAGCCGCCACCTCGCCGCCTCCCACGGCATGCGACCGCTCGGCTGGAACGTCGACTCCAAGGACTTCGAACACCCCGGCACGGGCGCCATCGTCGCCACCGTCAAGAGCGAGGTCTCCAACGGCCCGACCATCCTCTTCCACGACGCCGGCGGGGACCGCTCCCAGACCGTGGCCGCCCTGCGTGAGGTCCTGCCCTGGCTGAAGCAGCAGGGATACTCCTTCGGCCTTCCCGTGCGCTGAGTACCCGTCACTCGTCCTCTCAGCGGGTGAGTCCGGCCTTTTCGCAGGCGGGCCGGAGCTCGTCGGTGCAGATCTCGTCGACGCTGTACATGCCGTCCTTGAGGAGCGTCGGCTTGATCTTGTCCACCGTCACCGCCCTCGGCGTGAGCAGGACGGAGGGGATGTGCCTGGCGGTGTGGCTGTCGGTCGTCGTCGTGGCGATCTCACGGAGGTCCTCTCCGCGTCCCAGGGCGACGGCCATGGCGGCGGCCGCCTCGGCCTCCGCCCTGAAGGGTTTGTAGACCGTCATGTACTGCTCGCCCCTGACGATGCGCTGCACGGCGTCGAGGTCGGCGTCCTGGCCGGTGACGGGAGGAAGGTCCTTGACCCGGGCGCTCTTGAGAGCGGAGATGACGCCCGCGGCGATGGTGTCGTTGGCCGCCAGGACGCCGTCGATCCGGTCCGGGCCCAGGGCCGCCATCGCGGCGGACATGTTGGCGTGGGCGCTGTCCATGCTCCAGCCCTGGGTGTCGTACGCCCTTCCGATCTTCACCTTGCCGGATACGACGGACAGTGCGCCGCTACGGAACCAATCCGCGTTGGGGCTAGTCGGATCGCCGTTCATCATGACGACGTTCCCGCCGTTCGCCTTCTCGCCCATGGCCTTCAGGAGCGCCTCGCCCTGGAGCCTGCCGACCTGCGCGCCGTCGAAACTGACGTAGCCCGAGATCGGGCCTTCGGCGAGCCGGTCGTAGGCGACGACCGGGACACCCGCCTCGTGCGCCTCCTGGATCGAGGAGCGCAGCGCCCTGGTGTCGGTGGCGTCGAGGATCAGGACCCTGACCCCTTTGGTGATCATGGAGCTCATCTGTTGCCGCTGCCTCATCGCGTCGTTCTGGGCGTTGGCGTACTCCAAGGTGCAGTGGGGGCACAGTTGCTTCAGCCGCTTCTCGATCAGCGGTTTGTCGGACCGCTCCCAGCGGGGGACGGTTCGGCTCGGGAGCAGCAGGCCGACGGTGAAGCCGTCCTTGCCCCTCTCCTCTTCCACTTCTTCGCAGGCGGCCACGGACGTCGTCATGAATCCCGCGACGAGCACCGCGACGACGTGCCATGTACGGGTCCTCATGGCAGACCCCCTCGCTCCGTCCGAGGCCCCGAACCCGCGCGAGCCTGCTCGCAGTGCGGCACGACGAGCTCGCTCCACACCTGCTTGCCGCCGGCCACCGGCACGGAGCCGAAGGACTCCGACATCGCTTCGACGAGCAGCAGACCTCGGCCGCCGGTCGCGTCCCAGTCCACGATCACCGGCTTGGCCGGGGCACGCGGCGAGCAGTCGCTCACACTGACCCGCACCCGGTCTCCGCGGAGCATCAGGTCGACGCGGACCGGGCCCTGCGTGTGCACGAGGCCGTTGGTGACCAGTTCCGACACGACCAGCAACGCCGCGTCGGTCACTTCCTCGACCTTCCACCGACGCAGCGCGCGTGCGGTGAAACGGCGTGCGTGCATGACGGCGTCGGGCAGCCGCCACACCGCCCAGCCGGCCCGTATCGGTCGGGTCTTCATGCCGTCGTAGCGCAGCAGCAACAGCGCCACGTCGTCCTCACGAGGGTCGAGTTCGCCGAGCAGTTCGTCGGCCATTTCCCCCGGATCCGCCGGATCAGCCGCGGCGAGCGCGGTGCGGGTCCGGTCCATGCCCTCGTCCAGGGGCAGGTCGACGGCCTCGACCAGACCGTCGGTGACCATGACGATCACCGTGCCGGGGGCCAGCGCGCAGGTGGTCATGGGGAACTCCGCGTCCGCGAGGATGCCCAGCGGGAGTCCGCCCTCGACCTGTACCTCCTCGGTCCTGCCGTCGGGGTGGCGCACCAGCGGTGCGAGGTGCCCGGCCCGTACGAACAGGGCGTTGCCCTCCTCCATGTCCAGCTCGGCGTAACAGCAGGTGGCGAACAGATCGGTCTCCATACCGACGAGGAGCCGGTTGGCGTGCGAGACGACCACGTCGGGCGGATGGCCCTCCACGGCGTACGCCCTGATGGCGGTACGCATCTGGCCCATGATCGTCGCGGCTGCGGCGCTGTGTCCCTGCACGTCGCCGATGACCAGCGCCACCCGGTCCTCGGAGAGGGCTATGACGTCGTACCAGTCACCGCCCACCTGCAGTCCCCGCTTGGCGGGCAGATAGCGGGCGACGGCCGTCCCGCCGGGCAGCTCGGGCAGGCGCCGGGGAAGGAGACTGCGCTGCAGCATCGTCGCGAGCTCCTGTTCGGCGTCGTGTGCGCGCGCACGCTTGAGGGCCTGTCCCACCAGTGCCGCGGTGGCGGTCAGCAGGAACCGCTCCTCGGGGACGAACTCGTGCGGCTGGTCCCAACCGACCAGGCACACGCCGGCGACCCAGCCCTTGGCGGGGAGCGGCAGGACGGCCAGCCCTCCGGCGCCGATGCCCGCGAGTCCGGGTTCGAGGGTCGCGGTGGTGGGCCACAGATCCATACGTCCGTCCCGCAGAGCCATCTGAAGGGTGGGCAGGGCGCTGACCGGTGCGTCAGGCCACTCCGAACGCCACTCGGAACGCCACCACTGCGGCCAGGCTGCGGGCTCGGGCGGATCGAGCACGGTGACGGCGAGCCGGTCGTCCTGCAACTCGGCGAGCGCCACCCGGTCGGCGCCCAGTGGCTCACCCAGCGCGGTGACCACGACCCGGCTGACGTCACGGACCGTTACGGCATCGTCGAGTGCGGCAGTCAGCCACTGGATCCTGGATACGTCGTCGGCGCTCTGCCGCAGGACCGAGGTCGCCGTCACCACCCCCGCCACCTGCTCCGGCCGGCCGTCGAAGCCGGCAACCACCTTGCAGCTCAGGCTCAGCCAGCGCATCTCACCGGTCGGGCGGCGCACACGGAACTCCAGCTCCCGCCGGCCGACCGTCTGGGTGGAGGGCTCCAGGACCGACATCAGCGCGTGCATGTCCTCCGGGAGGGCATGCGCGAGCAGGGTGTCCGCCTTGCCGTCGAAGTCCTCGGGCGTGATTCCGGCCAGCTCGAGCAGCGTCTCGTCCGCCTCGATCAGGCCGGTGTCCGGCGTGATGACGAAGGAGCCGACGCACAGACTCCGCAGGGCCGGACTCAGTAGTGGCGACGGAGCGGGCCGACCGGTTCCTGTCCGGAGCACGGCGACGACCGCATCGGCGTACTGCTCCAGGAAGCGCCGTTGTTCGGCCTCGAAGCCGTCCGTCGAATCCCCCACGACGACGAGGCAGCCCAGCCGCCGGCCCTCCGTCCCGAGTGGCAGCGCGGCGAACGACGTCTCCGGCCGCGTGGGCGTGGGCCCGCCCGTGGAGTAGGAGGCGAGTGCCGCGGGAGTCAGCCACAGTGGCCGGCCGGTGCGAAAGGTGTGCGCCGCGGGTGAGTCACCGGACAGCGGCAGACGCTCCGGCAGCCCGTACTCGCAACGGGCGGATCCGGCCGTTTCCACCAGTCGAAGCTCCTGATTCCCGGCACCGGGCAGGTAGACCGCTGTCAGCGCCGCCCCCACGAACGTCAGGGCCCGCTCGCTCGTGACCGCCTCCGGCACCGGAGGCGGTGAACCGGTGCCGGCGGCGTCGGCCTCGCATGCCCGTGGCTCCGAGACCCCGGTCCGGGCACGGCCGTCATGAGGCATGTCGGCGACCTACCTCCCGTCGATGCGTCAGGTGCCTACGGAGGGAAATCCGGCACCCGTACACCAGAATCGTATATGGGTATCAATAGGACATATTCCTCGGCCGGTGTCACACTTACGACGTGGTCGTCCTGCCACCGGGCCCTCGCCGCGCGAGGTGAAGGACAGGGAGGTCTCTCGCATGAAGGCCTGCATCCGGGGCGCGGCCGTCGTCATGACCGCGATCTCGACGGCCGTCACTCTCACGGCCTGCGGGCACGACGCAGGGAACGGCTCCAGCGGTGGCAACAACCTGACGATCGGTCTGCTGCTGCCGGACGCCGCCACGTCTCGTTGGGAGACACAGGACACGCCACTGCTCACGAAGAAGATCACGGAGCTGTGCCACGGCTGCAAGGTCGAGCACGTCAACGCCAAGGGCGATGTGGCCACCCAACAGGAACAGATGGACTCGATGATCACCAGGGGGGTCGATGCCATCGTGCTCGTGGCCGTCGACTCCAGATCGCTCGGCGTCGCGGTCAAGAAGGCCCATGCGGCAGGTATCCCGGTCATCGCCTACGACCGTCTCTCCGAGGGCCCGATCTCCGGCTATACCTCCTTCGACGGCGAAGAGGTCGGCAGGCTCCAGGGCAGGGCACTGCTGAAGGCGATGGGCGACAAGGCGCGCACCGGCGCGATCGTCATGATGAACGGCGATCCCGGCGACCCCAACGCGGTGGCGTTCAAGAAGGGCGCGCTGTCCGTGCTCAACGGGAAAGTGAAGATCGGCAAGGCGTACGACATCCTCCAGTGGCGGCCGGAGACCGCGAACCTCGACATGTCCGGCGCCATCTCCGCCCTCGGCGTCTCCACCATCCACGGGGTCTACGCCGCCAACGACGGCCTCGCCGCCGGCAGCATCTCCGCCCTCAAGGCGAACAAGGTCGCCCCACTGCCTCCCGTCACCGGGCAGGACGCCGAACTGGGAGCCCTGCGGCGCATTGTCAGCGGCGATCAGTACATGACCGTCTACAAGCCCTTCGCACCCGAGGCTTCCGCCGCCGCAGCCATGGCCGTGGCCGCGGCCCGCCACGAAAACCTCGACCGCGTCGCCACGGGCAAGGTGAGGACCCGCGACGGGAGGACGGTTCCCGCCGCCATGCTCACCCCCGTGTCCGTGACCGCCGGCAACATCAAGAACACCCTCGTCAAGGACGGCGTCTACACGGTCCGGCAGATCTGCACCCCCCAACTCGCGGCCGCATGCGGCAAGGCGGGGCTCACCTGACAGGCAGGTGCCGAGCAGGTCCGGGCCCCGGGAAGGAGATGGTGACCGTGCCGACTCCCCCCTTGCTGGCGCTGCGTGGCGTGTGCAAGCGCTATGGGGTCGTCGAGGTCCTCACCGACATCGAACTGGAGATTTACGCCGGCCAGGTCGTCGCTCTTCTGGGGGACAACGGGGCCGGCAAGTCCACCCTCGTCAATGTCATCTCCGGCGTCGCCCCCGCGGACAAGGGCACCATCGAGTGGGAAGGCCGGGCGGTCCCCATCAAACGCCCCCACGACGCCCGGGACCTCGGTATCGCCACCGTCTACCAGGACCTCGCGCTGTGCGGGAACCTCGATGTCGTCGGCAACCTCTTCCTCGGGCGCGAGATCCGCAGGTTCGGGTTCCTCGACGAGGTGGAGATGGAGCGCCGCACCAAGCACCTGCTGGAACGCCTGACCAAAGGTGTCCCCGATCTACGGGTTCCCACCGTCTCACTCTCCAGTGGCCAGCGGCAGACGGTCGCCATCGCCCGCTCGCTCCTCTGCGACCCGCGGGTTCTCCTCCTGGACGAACCGACCGCGGCTCTGGGATTCGAGCAGACGCGCGAGGTCCTGGACCTCGTCGACCAGCTGCGCGACCGCGGCCTGGGCGTACTGCTCATCAGTCACAACATGGGCGACGTCAAGGCGCTCGCGGACCGGGCCGCCGTGCTGCGGCTCGGTCGCAACAACGGCTTCTTCGACGTGAACACCGCATCCCAGGAACAGATCATCTCCTCCGTCACCGGCGCCACGGAGAACGTGCCCCACCGCATGGCCTCCCACGAGTCGGGGTGGTGAAAGGGATGCGCAGGACGGCGGACAATGCTCGGGCCGAACCCACCGCACCCGACGCCGAGGCCCCGGGGCCCCGCCGCGGGCAGGCCGTCGTCCGTGCCGTCGCCCGTGTCGTCGATCGCTGGGCCGCCGTCGCCCGGCGCAAGCTCAGCGCCGGCGAACTGGGCTCGCTGCCCGTCGTCCTCGTCCTCGCCGCGGTCTGGATCACCTTCCAGTCCCTGAACCAGAGCTTCCTCTCGCCCCGGAACCTGTCCAATCTCAGCGTGGACGTCGCGGGCACCGGTCTCATCGCGGTCGGCATCGTCTTCGTCCTGCTGATCGGTGAACTCGACCTGTCGGTCGGCTCCATCAGCGGTCTCGCGGCGGCCGTCTTCGCCGTTCTCAACGTGAACAACGGCGTGCCCGAATGGCTTGCCGCCGTCATCGGGGTGCTCACGGGTACCGCGGCGGGAACCGTCCAGGGCTTCTCCTTCGCGAAAACCCGGGTGCCGGCGTTCGTCATCACGCTCGCGGGGCTGCTCACCTGGAACGGCTTCATGCTGTACATCCTCGGGGCCAGCGGCACCGTCAACCTCGACGAGAACGGACTCGTCGCCAAGCTGACCAGCTACTACTTCACCAATGACGCCGTCGCCTACGGCCTGGCGGCGATCGCCGCGGCCACGGTCTTCCTCGTGTGCTACCAGGGCAGGCGGCGCCGCAAAGCCGTCGGCATGCCGTACCGCTCGCTGCGGGGAATCGTGGCGCGCACCGGAGTGCTCACGGTGATCGCGTTCACCGGCGCGTATCTGCTCAACCGTTTCCAGGGCCTGCCGCTCGCCCTCCTGATCTTCCTCGTCGTGGTGGCCGGCCTGGACATCGTGCTGCGCCGCACGCACTACGGGCGGCAGATCTACGCACTCGGCGGCAGCGTCGAGGCGGCCCGTCGCGCCAGTCTCAGTGTCACGGCGGTGCAGACCGGGGTGCTCGCGATCTCGGGCACCATGGCCGCGATCGGTGGTCTGTTCCTGGCCTCGCGCATCACCTCGGTGAGTCAGAGTTCGGGCTCGGGCGTCCTGCTGCTCAATGCCATCGCGGCAGCCGTCATCGGGGGCACCAGCCTGTTCGGAGGACGCGGCACGACCTGGTCCGCCGCGCTCGGCATGCTGATCATCCAGTCGATCGCCTCGGGCATGGCGCTCACGGACACCCCCGCTGCCGTCCAGTTCGTCATCACGGGCGGGGTGCTCTTCGCCGCGGTGGTCATCGACTCGCTGTCACGCCGCTCGCAGAAGGCACACGGGCGGGCTTGACGGGTGTGGCCCGGGATCACCGTGCCAGGTTTGGCCGCGAGCTACGAGGCTGCTGTGAATTCCTGCGGCGTTTGAACGCTACCGTGCTCGCCTGCGTATGGAACGGGGGATTTCCATGCCTCGCCTGCCACGGGACGTAGGAGTACACACGTGAGACGCAACACGCGCAGACGCCCCATGGGGGCACAGCGTGCAACTTTTGCCGCAGCCGCACTGATACTGGGCGGAGGAGGGCTGGTAGCGGTCAATGTCTACGCTTCTGCGACCGAGAGCGGCTCGGCCGGTCAGGCGAACCCGAACAACCAGACCTGGGCATCGGGTGCCGCCACGATCGACTGTCCGGACGTGGGCAGCAAGCTCGCCGAGGTGCCACAGCAGGCGAGGGCGGAGGTCGACAAGGAACTCGCCCTTCTCGACCAGCAGGTCTCCGAGGCGTACGCACGCATGACCTCGGAGCAGCAGGCCAAGGCGCAGGACGCGGACTTCCTCCAGAACGCGATCCTCGGTCCGCTGAAGGAGAAGCGGGGCGCGGTCATCGACCGCATCAAGACCGACTTCAAGAACGCGGGCGCCGAAGCCCCGAACTCGATCGACGATCTGGCCACCTGCACCGCGGTCCCCGCGGACCAGACCCAGAACAACGCCGGTGGCCAGAACGGCGACGGCCAGCAGCAGAACGACAACGGCGGGCAACAGGGCGGCGGCCAGCAGGGCGCCGGCGCCGTCAGCGGCCCCGTCGCAGCGGACTTCGTGGACATCACGACGCTCCAGCCGAACGTGCCGCAGAAGCCGGGCAACGGCGACAACGCCTCGACCGGCACGTTCACCAGCTCGTGCGGTGTGAACGCCAACAAGAAATTCAACACCGACAACGTGATCGTCGCCCCCGGTGTCACCAACGGCGCCCATCACCTGCACGACTACGTCGGCAACCAGTCGAACGACGCGTTCGCCACGAACGACGATCTCGCCAACGCCGAGACCACGTGCCAGAACCAGGGCGACAAGTCCACGTACTACTGGCCGGTGCTCCGAGTGCAGGACGGTACGCAGGAGTTCGACGCCGACAAGAACGGTGGCGGTCTGGAGGGCAACGTCGGGAAGGTCCTGCAGGCGAAGCAGGCGCAGATCGAGTTCATCGGCAACCCGCAGAGCAAGGTCGTCGAGATGCCGACGTTCCTGCGCATCATCACGGGCGACGCGAAGGCGTTCACCAACGGCCCCGCGAACGCCAACGCCCACTGGAGTTGCACCGGCTTCGAGGACAAGGTGCAGCTGACGGACAAGTACCCGATCTGTCCCCAGGGCAGCAGCGTGGTGCGGTCGTTCGCCTTCCAGAGCTGCTGGGACGGTCAGAACATCGACAGCGCCAACCACCGCACGCACGTCGCCTTCGCCGACGCCAACGGCAACTGCGCGGGCGGCTTCAAGGCGATCCCGCAGCTGACGATGCGCCTGATCTACGACGTTCCCGCGCCGACCCTCGAGAACGGCCAGGTGAAGAACCCGTACGCCGTGGACGGGTTCCCGGAGCAGGTGCACAAGGCGATCACCGACCACGACGACTTCATCAACGTCTTCGACGCATCCCTCATGCGGGAGATGGTGGACTGCATCAACGCCGGCCGACAGTGCGGCGACGGTGCTGGTGGAGGGGCCGGCGGCGGTGACGGCAGCAATGACGGTGCTGGTGGCGGCGGTGGCAGTGCCGGCACGGGCGAGCCTTCGCAGGACGAGCCGTCCCCGAGTCCTGACGCCTCGTCCGGCGGCGACGACGCAACAGCCTCCGCGACCCCCACGGAGGCACAGACCACGCAGCCTCCGGCCAGTACGCCCGGCACCACCGAACCGACGCGCGGCGGCCAGACCACCGGCACCGGCACCGGCACCGGCGACACTGTCGTCGTACCCAAGGCGGACACGTCGACCTCGGCCGCGGCGAGCGACACGGCCGCCGCGCCGCAGGGTGGCGCGCCCGAGCACCAGGGCAGCGAAGCGACCCACCGCGCGCAGACGCCGGCCGCGGGCGCGGACGCCCCGTCCACGCAGGCGACGGCACAGGACACGCCGCAGGCAGGTTCGCAGTCGCAGTCGCAGTCGCAGACCGAACCGCAGGCGGTCACCGGCGATCTGGCCGACACCGGCACGAACCTCTGGCCGGCCGCGGCCGGAGGCGTTCTCGTGATCGCGGGCCTGGTGCTCCTGCGCCGCATCCGGCGCGGCTCCGTGTAACAACACCCCTGGGCCGCACACGCCGCGCCGCCCGTACCCGCACGCCGCGGGTACGGGCGGCGCGGCGTTGCGCCGTTCCCGGCCGCCCACTGACGGGCACTCCGGCGCGCGGTCGACGTCGCCAGGGAATCACCTGGGCCTCGGCGGTCTGATCCACCCCAGCGACCGCTCGACGGCGCGCTGCCAGTTGTCGTATTCCAGGTCCCGCCGCGCGGGGTCCATGTCCGGCAGCCACTGGGCGGCCCGGTGCCAGTTGCGGCGCAGCACTTCCAGGTCCGGCCAGTAGCCGGCGGCGAGCCCCGCGGCGTAGGCGGCGCCGAGGGAGACCGTCTCGGCGACCATGGGCCGCACCACGGGCACATCGAGCACATCGGCCACGAACTGCATGAGCAGGTTGTCCGCTGTCATGCCGCCGTCCACCTTGAGCTCCTTCAGCGCGACCGAGGAGTCGGCGTTCATGGCGTCGACGACCTCGCGCGTCTGCCAGCCGGTGGCCTCCAGGACGGCCCGGGCCAGGTGTCCCTTGGTGATGTAGGAGGTGAGGCCGACGATGACACCGCGTGCGTCGCTGCGCCAGTGCGGTGCGAAGAGACCCGAGAACGCGGGGACGATGTAGCAACCGCCGTTGTCCTCGACCGTCCGCGCGAGCGTCTCGATCTCCGGCGCGCTGTTGATCAGTCCCAGACGGTCACGGAACCACTGGACCAGCGAGCCGGTGACGGCTATCGATCCCTCCAGGGCATAGACCGGGGGCTGGTCCCCGATCTTGTAGGCGACGGTCGTGAGGAGTCCGTGCCGGGACCGCACGAGATCGGTACCGGTGTTGAGCAGCAGAAAGCTGCCCGTTCCGTACGTGCATTTCGCCTCACCCGGTGTGAAGCAGGTCTGGCCGAACAGGGCGGCCTGCTGATCACCGAGGGCTGCCGTGATGCGGACACCCGGGAGGACCGAGCGGGCATCCCCGTAGCCCTCGGCCGAGGACCGGATCTCGGGCAGCATGGGGCGGGGAACCCCGAAGAACTCCAGCAGCTCCTCGTCCCAGGTGAGGGCGCGGATGTTCATCAGCATGGTGCGACTGGCGTTGGTGGCGTCGGTGATGTGCAGGCCCCCGTCCGCGCCCCCGGTGAGGTTCCAGATCAGCCAGGTCTCCATCGTGCCGAACAGCACCTCGCCGTCCTTGGCGCGTTGATCCAGTCCGTTCACATGGTCGAACAGCCAGCGGATCCGCGGTGCCGAGAAATAGGTCGAGGGAGGCAGACCGCAACGCTCGAGAAAGAACTCGTCCCCGGGCCGGTTTCTCAGGTCCTCGACGAGCGGTGCCGTACGCGTGTCCTGCCAGACGATCGCCCTGCCCAGCGGCGCACCCGTCCGCCGGTCCCACAGCACCGTCGTCTCGCGCTGATTGGCGATACCGATGGCGGCGACCTCTCCCGCGCCGACACCTGCGTCGGAGAGCGTCTCGGGCATGATGCGCCGCAGATTGCGCCAGATCTCGACGGCGTCGTGCTCGACCCAGCCGGGCTTGGGGAAGTGCTGCTGATGCTCCCGCTGGACGACCGACACCAGCCGCCCGTGGTGGTCGAACAGAATGCATCGGGTGGAGTTGGTGCCCTGATCGATGGACATCACATACCGTTCAACCATGATCCGGTCTGCCTTCCGATGTGTCGAGGAGGCGGGGTTCTCCTAGCGTGCTGCTCCCAGATCTCTGGAGATCGCCCGTGCGGCCTCGCGGAGCAGGGTGATCAGGTTCGGCCGGGGACGACCGTGGTTGTCGCAGATCCTCTCGACCGGGCCGGAGAGGCCGACGGCACCCACGACGAGGCCGCCGTGCCCCCGGATCGGCGAAGCGATACCGGCTTCCCCCATGCTCATTTCCTGGATCTCCGCGGCCCAGCCGACCTCCCGGACCCCGGCGAGCGCCCGGGTGAGCTTCTCCGGTACGACCAGGGTGTGCCGGGTGTAGGCCTCCAGCCCGGCTTCCGAAGCCGACTCGAGGGACGCGGTCCCGTACGCCAGCAGCACCTTGCCCAGCGAGGAGGCGTGCAGAGGCAGCAGTGAACCCACGTCCAGGGTCTGGAGGGTGTCGTCCGGCCGGAACACGTGGTGGACAACGAGGACCTGGCCCTCGAAGGGGGTGCCCAGGCGGACCGCTTCCCCACTCCGGGCGGCCAGGGCATCGGCCCAGTTGATGGAGCGCGATCGCAGCTCATTGATGTCGAGGTAGCTCGTGCCGAGGTGCAGCAGCGCCGCGCCGAGCTGGTACTTTCCCGTCGACGCATCCTGCTCCACGAAATCCACGTGCTGGAGGGTACGGAGAATGCCGTGCGCCGTGCCTTTCGCCAGCCCGAGCGAGGCCGCCACCTCGCCGAGCCCGAGTCGACGGGGCCCACCAGCGAGCAGACGCAAAATCGCCGCCGCCCGTTCGATCGACTGGACTGGGCCGGCCATGAGGCGAGCCTAGTACCGCCACGGAGGGTTCGCTTTACGTGCAGGCCACCACCGGTTCACCACCGGGTGAAGGTGAGCGTTCGGTAATGGCGACCGCCGTTCATTGACCGGCCCCACTTCGCTTCCTACCGTTCACTGAGGCCCGGCAAACGCGCGCTGAGGCTCGGCGACCCGCCGACAGCGCTCCGGAGGAGAAGACATGGCGGCAGAGCTCAATACGATGCTTCGGGAGGCGGTCGAACACGTCGGTCCGCTGCCCCACGCCGCCGAGGTCGTCTCGGCCGCACGCCGGCGGGTGAAGGCGGTCCTCGCCGACTGGAACGTGTCCTGCGAGATCGCCGAGGACTGCCTCCTGGTGGTCTCGGAGCTGCTCACCAACGCGATCGTCCACGCCCTGCCCCCGGCGGAGCTGCGGCTGTCCTGGGTACGGGCCGAGGGGCTCAGCACGCTGCGCGTCGAGGTCACCGACGCGGGATCCGCGCTTCCTGCCGGCCAGTCGCCCCCCGGAATCGATCCGGACGAGCACGGCCGGGGCCAGGAAATCGTCCACGCGCTGGCGGCTCGGCACGGCATACGTGTCCACTCCGGCGGGATCACCCGGTGGGCCGATCTCGTCGCACCCTGAGAGCACACCTCTCGCCGACGAGAACATATGTCTCATTTCCCTGCGAAGCGAGCTCTGCCTGTCAGCCGTGTCGGCGCAGGTCGTGGAAGAAGTCCTCGATGACGTGGAGATGCCCGGAGCGGGCCGTCTCGTTGTAGACGTAGGTGCCGACGGCGAGGTCGAGCACACCCAGTCCGAAGGGTGAGAACACCAGGGGTCGGTCGGTGGGTGGTGTCACTCGGCCGGTCATGACGTCGGCGAGTGTTCCGTGCAGGAAGTCGCGGTTGCCGGTGAGCTGCTCGGCCAGATGGGGGGACGTGTCGGCCTTGAGGCAGTGGTCGACGTCGTCGACGATGTTCGCCGAGGCGAGGATGATCTCGGGTGCGAGGTCGCGCAGGGACACATGCAGCACCAGGGGGTTGTGGTCGAACCAGGCCGGGTCGCCGATGTGCGGCTCGCCCGCGATGGTGGCGAAGACGACGAGGTCGCTGGAGCGGATGACCGCCTCGGCACTCTCGTGCACGGTGACCTGTCCCGCGGCGTCGTTCTGTTGGACGTGGTCGCGGAAACCGGCGGCGCTGTCGCCGGACAGGTCGTAGACGCCGGTCTCCTCGAAGGACCATCCCAGGGCGGTCAGGAAGGTGTGGATGTAGCGGGCGATCAGGCCTGTACCGAAGAACCCGATGCGGGTGGGGCGCAGCCGGTTGCGGGTGAGGTGGTCGGCCGCCAGCGCCGCCGACGCGGCGGTTCTGGTGGCACTGATGATGGAGCTTTCCAGGCAGGCGAAGGGGTAGCCGGTGTCGTGGTCGTTGAGGATCAGGACGGCGGAGGCCCTGGGGATGCCGGCCTGGACGTTGTCGGGGAAGCTGGAGATCCATTTGATGCCGTCGACCGGCGCCGGTCCGCCGATCGAGGCGGGCAGCGCGATGATCCGGGCGGTTGGTCGGTCGGGGAAGCGCAGGAAGTAGGACGGGGGGTTGACCGACTCTCCGGCGGCGTGCAGGTGATAGGTGGCCTCGACGAGGTCCACGATCTGCTTCTCCCGGTCCTGAAGGGCGTGCTGGACCTGGGCGCCGGAGATCACTGCGAAGGTCGGCACGAGGTGCGGCTGGGACATGACGGGCTCCAGTGCGAGGGAACGGACGGTGGTCATACGGCGCTCACCTCGCCGGTCGGCGGCCACCCGGCCGCGGTGTGGATCTCGGGCTCGAGTCTGCCGGGGTGCGGGTCCACCTCGAGGAGGGGCGCCGGGGTCGCGTACGGCATGGCGCTGTTCCTTTCGATGTCGGTTCGACGTCGGTCAGGCGGAGGTCGGTGGCGGGGTCGTGTGGCGTTGGGGTCCGTGGTCGACCAGAGCGGCGAGGTCGGTGAGGACCGGGTGTGCGGTGACGTCCTTGAGGGACACGGCGCGGTCCAGGGTGATGGCGAGCTTCACCGCCGAGAGGGAGGTGCCGCCGCGGTCGAAGAAGTGGTCGCGGCGTCCGATCCGTTCCTGCGGGACGCCGAGGACCTTCGCCCAGGCGGCCGCCAGGCGCCGCTCGGTCGGGGTGGCCGGCGGCTGGTGCTCGTCGTCGGTGGTGGCGGGTTCTTCGGCGAGTGCCGCCAGGGCCTTCTTGTCGATCTTGCTGTTGGCGGTCAGCGGCAGGCTTTCGCGCCAGTGGAAGGCCGACGGGACCATGTACTCGGGCAGCGACTCGGCGAGCCGGTCGGTGATCGTCCCCGTGTCCAGGGGCTTCGGGCCGGAGTAGTAGGCGACCAGGTGCTTGCTCCGGTCGGCGCGTTCGACCGTCACGACCGCGCCGTCGCGGACACCGGGGAGACGGAGCAGGGTGTTCTCGATCTCGCCGATCTCGATCCGGAACCCGCGGATCTTGACCTGGGCGTCGCGGCGGCCGAGGAACTCCAGCTTTCCCGAAGGGTGCCAGCGGCCGTGGTCGCCGCCGAGGTAGAGCCGTGTGCCTTCGCGGTGCGGATCGACCAGGTAGGAGGCCCGGGTGAGTTCGGGGTCGTTGATGTAACCGCGGCCGACGCAGACCCCGGAGAACGCGATCACGCCCGGGGCGCCGAGCGGCACCGGGGTGAGGTGTTCGTCGACGACGTAGACGCGCACGTTGTTGACCGCGCGGCCGAGCAGGATGCGGTCCGGCGCCCGGTCCATGACGTCGTGGTTGGTGTCGTCCGAGGTCTCGGTCAGCCCGTAGGCGTTGACCAGTTTGATCCCGGGCTGGACGGCGAACCAGCGCTCGGCGAGTTCCTTCTTCAGCGCCTCGCCGGTGACCGACACGTACCGCAGGTCGGGCAACGGGCGGGGGCGCTGTTCGAGCTCCGTCACGACGGCTTCGAGGTAGGAGGGCACGACCTGGAGGACAGTGACCTCGCCGTCGGTGAGGGTGTCGAGGAAGCGGGGTACGTCCAGGATGACGTCCTGTGCGACCAGCAGGGTCCGCCCGCCGACCAGCAGGGCGCAGACCAACTGCCACAGGGAGATGTCGAAGCACTGGGGCGCGGTCTGGGCGACCACGTGTCCCTCGCCGACCTGGAGGTCGTCGATCTTGGCGTAGAGGTGGTTGAGCATGCCCGCGTGCTCGCACATCGCGCCCTTGGGCGCACCGGTGGAGCCGGAGGTGAAGTAAATGTAGGCGAGTTGGTCGGGCGTGACCGGGAAGCCGAGATCACCGTCGGGGTGGTCTTCCGCGTAGGCCGTGTCGACGAGGAGCCGCTCGGTTCCGGGAAGGGAGTCGAGGGCCTGGTCGAGGGTGGTGGTGCTGCCGGGTTCGGTCAGCACCAGCGCGCATGCGGCGCGGGAGAGGGTGGCGGCGATGCGTGCGGCCGGGAAGTGCGGCTCGATGGGGAGGTAGGCGCCTCCGGCCTTGAAGACCGCGATGACGGCGGCCAGCCAGTCCAGATTGCGTTCGGTCACCACCGCGACCACGCCCTCACGGGCGAGTCCACGGGCTACCAGGGCGCGGGCGAGCCGGTTGGCCCGGGCGTTGAGTTCCGCGTACGTCCACTGCCGGTCGGCGTGGACGGCGGCGACGGCGTCCGGATGCCTCCGCACCCGGTCCTCGAACAGCTCGTGCATCCGCGCGTCGGGCAGTTCCCGGTCCGGCCCGGCCAGTTGGTCGAGCTGGAACCGCAATTCCTCGGCGGACAGCAGGCTCTGGCGTGTGTGCTCGGCATCGGGGTCGGCGGTGATCAGCGCGAGCGCGGTCAGGTGGTAGCCGGCGATACGGGCGGCGCTGTCGGCGTCGAGCGCGTCGGTGCGGTAGCGCAGCCGCAGTACGAGCCGCCCGTCGTGGTGACGGACGCCCACCCGCAGTGCGGTGCCCTCGGTGAGGGCTCCGTCGATCGCGGCAGGGTCGCAGACGGCCTCGGCGGGATCAAGGACGGTCTCGGTGAGGTCGAGGACGGTCTCGAACAGCGGCCCGGTCAGGCCCAGTTCGCTCTTCAGTGCCTCGATGTCCTCGGCCGGGACGTCCTGGTGTGCCGACAGTTCGGTGGCGACCTGGTGGGTGTGGTGCAGCAGCTCGCGCCATGAGGCGGGTGCGGTGGTGAGCCGGCACAGGAGCGGGCTGCCGCCCCGGGCGACGTAGCCAGTGGTGATCTCCCGCTCTCCGGACACTGCCGCGAGCACCTTGGCGTGCGCGGTCAGCAGGAGCGAGGGCAGTGGTACCGCCAGCTCGGCCGCCAGTCGGCGCAGCCCGGTCACGGTGTCGTCGGGGACCGGTGTCTCGTACTCCCCCACGCCGGGCACGGGCTTGAGGGTCCAGCGTGGGGCGGGGGTGAAGCCGCCGGCTGTCAGTACGCCGCGCCAGTATGCGCGGCCGGTCCGACTGGAACTCACATGCGTTGTCATCGGATCTCTCCTCTGCTTGTCGGCGGCGCGCGGTGTCAGAGGCCGCGAGCCGGGGCGGCCTGGGTGGCGTGGGGTTCCTTGCCGGCCTCGACCTGGGTCTTGTGGTCCGGCATTTCCCGGGCAGGGTTGCCTCCCCACTCGGCGTGCGAGGGGATTTCCTCGCCCTTCATCAGGAACGAGTCGGGGGCCAGCGCGGCGCCGTCCGCGATCGTCACGCCGTAGTGGACGAAGGCGCCGACCCCGAGGGTGCAGCCGTTGCCGAGGGCGCTGCGGTCGGACTTGAAGGCGCCGTCCTCCTGCGAGTGGCACTGGACCACGGTCCCCGCGTTCAGCGCGCTGTCGTCGCCGATGGTGACGAGGGTGCGCTCCGGGAAGAAGCAGCCGTCGTCGAAGACCCGCTTGCCGATCCGCGCCCCCAGCAGCCGCCAGATCACGTTCTTGAACGGGGTGCCGTCGAAGGCCTGGATGTAGTGGACCGAGGCCATCTTCCAGAAGCGTTCGTGGTGCCAGAAGGAGGGTTCGTAGATCGAGCAGTACAGCGGCTTCTGGGGCTTGAATCCGGTGGAGGCCCGCTCGACGAGCGCGAAGTGGACGACGGTGTACGTGAGGGTGAGGACACTGGCCAGTGCGATCGCCAGTGCGCCGAACGAGGGGTACAGGTCGACCGCGCCCATCGTGATGAGGGTGATCACGAACAAGTGGATCATTCGCGCGAGCAGGTACAGGCCGGCGGTCGCCGCGTTGTGCCTGTTCTTGGCGGCCAGGCGACGGCGCAGTTCGTCGCCGGTCTCGAGGTGGTTGAACCGGTTGTCGCGCAAGACCGTGCGCGGGATCTCGAAACTGGGTGAGCCCAGCAGGCCCACGCCTTCGCGCACGGGTCCGTCGATGGGGACCATGACCTTCGTCGCGAGCAGGCAGTTGTCTCCGGTCCTGCCCTGCGCGGGGTAGGCGATCCGGTTGCCGAGGAAGTTGTGCGGCCCGATCGACGTGCGGGACACGCGGAAGGACGTGCTGGAGAAGTCGGCGTTCATGATGGACAGTCCGTCGGCGATCATGGTGCCGGTGCCGACCGAGCTCAGATACGGATTCTCGTGCTGCAGTTCGGTGCCGAAGTTCGACCCGGTCTGCTCGACGCGGGACAGGTCGTATCCGAGGTAACGCAGATAGTGGACGATGCCGGAACTGTCGCCGAAGAGGGTGTTGAGGGACTTCCTGTTGGTCATCACCACGATCGCCCGCTGAATGCCGTAGTGGAAGCCGTACAGCGGATAGACCTTGCCGGGCTTGAGGGCCCGGCTCAGAAGACGCGGCACGGTGCCCACGACGAGGAGGGCGGCGAGCAGGGATCCGAAGAGGAGGACCACGGAGGCGATCAGGGCATCGACGTAGAACGCCGGGCTGGCCATCGGCTGCGGGTTCAGCAGCGTCTGAAGCTGCGGCAGGCCCGTGAGCAGGGCCGTCACGCCGCCCAGCGCCAGCGGCAGGTACACCGTCAGCAGGCTCAGCAGCTGTGCAACGCCGTACGCGGTCCTTTTGGCGGTGGGGCAGTCGGCGGGGGCGACCCTTCGGTAGTCCACCTCGGTCGGCTGCGCGGGGGAGCCGTGTCGGCGTTCGCCGGCGGGCACCGCCTGGCCGGTGTGCAGGGAGGAGGCGTGGCCCAGCTGGGCGCCGTCGCCCATCGAGGTGTCGATGTCGAGGACCGTGTGCTCACTGACGAGCACGTTGCTGCCGAGGGTGACCGGGCCGGTCTGGATCACGCCGGCGTGGGCGCGGTAGCAGGACAGCAGCACGTCCTTACGGATGATCGTGCCCTCGCCGACGGTGAGCAGGTCGGTGCAGACCGGGATCGTGTGGGAGAGGATCGTGACGCCCTTGCCGATCCGTGCCCCGAGCGCCCTGAGGTAGAGCACGTAGAGCGGTGAACCGGCGAACAGACGCACGGGGCTGGTGCGGATCAACGTCTTGACGACCCAGAAACGCAGATAGGCCATGCCCCACAGAGGGAACTCCCCGGACCGCCAGCGGCCGACGAGGGTCCACTTCACCACGATCGGAAAGGCGCACAGGCCGAGGAAGCCCGCGCCGGCGAACAGGACGGACCGCAGGTAGAGGTCGAACAGGCCTGATCCCGCGGAGATCCACTGATGACCTTCCTCGACGGCCAGGGCGACAAGGCAGGAATAGCCCAGGAAGATCAGGAACTGCAGCACTCCACAGACGATGTAGCGCCGTGTTCGAGCCGCCGCCCGCGCCGTCCCCTCGGCCGATGCCCGTACGTCGGTCGGTGTCCGCGCCGGTGACGGCGCTTCCGCGGACGGGGACGGAACGGGGGCGGTGGGGGCGGGAGCGGCATCGACGAGCGCGGTGGCCAGGCTGCGGATGGTGGGGTGCCGGTAGATGTCCTTCATCGACACCGCCGGCATGTCCCCTCGCTTCCTGACCCGAGCGCAGAACTGGGCCATCACCAGGGAATCGGCACCCAGGTCGTTGAAGAAGTGACTGTCGACCGGCACCTGCTCGACGCGTACGACGCCTGCCAGCACGTCGGCCAAAAGTCTTTCGGTGTCGGTCGCCGAACCGGCGTCCCCGCCGTCCTGGAGGGGTGGGATGTCAGCCGGTTCGGCCGTCAAGACCTCCACGGATTTCTCTAGCACGTGAGCTCCTCGATGACGTGTCGTTCAGAGTCGGTCGGTACGGACGGATTCGTGATGTCCGCGCCTCTCCAGTAGGCCCGGCCGGGGGGTTCGTGTCCTGCCCCTGCATTTCGGGGCTTGACGAAGCGCATCGGTCTTGATAGCCCGCAGCCCGCCCATTTTGCCCGTCGTCGTCCCTCGATCCGCTGCTTTCCGTGCGCGTCGCGCGGGCTTACGACCACGCCTCACAGGGACCCGTTCGATCCGCGGAAAAATCACCCGGGAATTGCGCTGAACGGCCCCACCCGGCCAGGTCACGGCTGCTTATGCACGAAGACGGCGCGTGTCAAGTCCCGAATTTCGGTGGCATGACAGGGGGCCTGGATTCGGGCGTACTGGAGTCGTTCCGGCGACTCGCGACTCGCCGCTCCGAATTCCTCTCCGGGATTCCTCTCCGGGCCGCACCCGGACGGATCAGCGGCAGGAAGACCGGAAGACAATCCCACCGCCGCAGTGAAGGAGACGACCATGCCCGTCATATCCGTCCCCCAGGACTTCAACGAGGACGATCTCTTCGTCGACCTTGAGGGAATCTTCGGGCACCCGCTGTTCCTCAAGTGCGAGGGCTTCAATTTCGCCGGTTCGATCAAACTCAAGGCCGCCACCGAAATGGTCGAGGCCGCCGAACGCGACGGCCTGCTGAGGCCGGGCTCGGTTCTGGTCGAGTCGTCCTCGGGCAACCTGGGCGTGGCCCTGAGCATGATCGCTGCCGCCAAGGGCTACCAGTTCCTGTGCGTGACCGACGCCCGCTGCAACCTGGCGACCCGGCTGATGATGGAGGCCCTGGGAGCCCAGGTCCACGTCATCACCGAACCCGACCCCGTCAGCGGCTTCCTCGGCGCGCGCATCGACCACGTCCGCGCGCTGTGCGCCTCCGAGGACCGCTATGTGTGGCTCAACCAGTACACCAACCCCAATAACGGCATGGCCCACTACCGCAGGACCGCGCCGGCCATCGCCCGGCAGTTCCCGGACCTGGACGTCCTGTTCGTCGGGGCCGGCACCACCGGGACCCTGATGGGCTGCGCGCGCTACTTCCGCGAGTGGGACCGCCCGGTGCGCATCGTGGCCGTGGACAGCGTGGGCTCCGTGACGTTCGGGGGCGACGCCGGTCGGCGGATGATTCCCGGCCTGGGCGCGAGCAGACGCCCGCCGATGCTGGACGAGTCCTATGTGGACGACGTGGTGCGCGTGGCGGAGCCCGACACCATCCGGGCCTGTCACCGGCTGGCCAGGCGCGGGTTTCTGTTCGGAGGGTCCACCGGCACCGTGGTCAGCGGCGCGATGGACTGGCTGGCCCGGCACGAGGGGCGGGAGTTGACCGCGGTGGCCATCGCCCCGGATCTGGGCGAGCGGTATCTGCAGACCATCTACCAGACCAACTGGGTGCAGGACCTGTACGGCGAGGACGCCGTCGACCCCCAGGCGCTGGCCGGCGCGTCCCAGGAGGCCTGACCCCGTGTCCGTTCACCGCCCCGCAACCGGGGAAGAGAACGGGGGAAAGACCCTGACGGCAGGTCAGGGGCAGGACCGCTTGGTGTTGTTCTCGACGGTGGTGCGCGCGGTTGCGGCGAAGTCGGCGAATCGACTGGCGAGGGCGGCGAGGGCCTCGGGCCTGAGCCGGTAGTAGACGAACCGGCCGCACGGCTCCGTCTCCACGATCCCGGACTCGCGCAGCACCTTCAGGTGGTTGGAGAGGTTGGTCTGCTTGGCGCCCGTCTCCTCGATCAGGTGCGTGGTGCAGAGCGTCTCCCGGGCGAGGAGGGTCACGATCCGGAGCCTGAGCGGGTCGGCCAGGACCTTCATCAGATCAGCATCGGCTGACGTCAGCATGGACTGATACTGTCACATCACCTGAGGCTGATACGAGTTCCGGCCGACGCCGATCAGGGTTCACGCCCGTTGGGCCGACACTCACCCCCGCACGACCCGTTGACCGCGAAAGAAGTACCGATGTCTGCCACTCCGCTCGCCTCCGTGCTGTTCGTCTGTGTGCACAACGCCGGGCGTTCACAGATGGCGGCCGGTTTCCTTTCGCGGCTCGCGGGTGATCGGATCGAGGTCCGCTCGGCCGGCTCGATCCCGGGCGAGCAGGTCAACCCGGCCGCGGTCGAGGCCATGCGGGAGGTCGGCGTCGACATCGCCGAAGCCAAGCCGAAGATCCTCACCACCGAGGCCGTCCAGGCGTCCGACTACGTGATCACCATGGGCTGCGGCGACGCCTGCCCGGTCTTCCCCGGCAAGAAGTACCTCGACTGGGCCCTGGAGGACCCGGCAGGCAAGGGTGTGGAGTCCGTGCGCCCCATCCGGGACGAGATCAAGGCCCGTGTCGAGAACCTGATCAGCGAGATCGATGCCCGGCAGAAGGCGTGAGGCCGTCGGTCCTCCCTCCGCGTTCGCGTAGACCGTGGCTCCGTCCCATTCGAGCGGGACGTAGGGTACACGGTTGGTGAGGGAACGTGCACGCAGTGGACCAGAAGTCCCGGCGCGTCGGTGACGGGGCCGTCGGACGACGGGGAGACGCAGTCGATCCGTTCCGACATGGAGGAAACGAGACCAGGGGAGGCGATGGGATGCGGCAGGCCGGTGTACTCGACGTCGGGTGCCACAGCGCTCTGCTCACGGTGGTGCAGTCGCGGCCGGGCCATGTGATGGAGCCGGTATTCTCCCACAAGGTGCGGCTTCGACTGCACGAGACGCTCGACCGCAAGGGTCGACTCGACGACGCCGGGGTGGAGAGCGTCGAGCGCGCCGTCGCCCAGGCGATCGCCTCCGACCCCCGACTGCGCGGCACCGACATGTTCGCGTTCGCCACCTCCGTCATCCGCGACGCGCCCAACCGTGACGAGGTCATCAGGCGCGTGGCACGCAGAACCGGCACCCGACTGAGCGTGCTGGACGGCGAAGAGGAAGCGCGGCTTGCCTACGTGGCCGCCCGCCAGTGGGTCGGCCCGGCGGCCGGCCGGCTGCTGGTCCTGGACGTCGGCGGCGGCACCGTGGAGATCGCCTCGGGCACCAAAGACCAGCCGCACAGCGTCCACTCCCTGCCCCTGGGCGCCCGCAGAATCACCCGGGACTGGCTGCCCGGCGGCATCGCCCCGTCCAAACAGGGTCTCACCGAGATCCGTCGGTATCTGCGTCGAAAGCTGGAAGCCGTCCCCGATCTGCCGCGGGCGGAACCGGGCACCCGCGTGCTGGCCTGCTCCAAGACCTTCGAGCAGCTCGCCCGGCTCGCCGCCGCCCGGGGCAAGGCGCACCGCTCGCAACGGAAGCTGGCCCTGTCCCAGTTGCATGCCTCCGTCCCGGTACTGGCCGCCGCGAATCCGGCGCGCCGCGCCAAGCTCCCCGGCATCTCCCGGCACCGCGCCGAGCAGTCCCTGGCCGGAGCCCTGGTGGCCGAGGCGCTCATGGAGGCCTGCGAGGCCAAGGCGGTCGAGGTCTGCCCCTGGTCCACCCGCGAGGGCCTGCTGCTCGAGCACCTCGCCGCCCTCCACGACACACCCGGTGGTCCGGAGTCTCACCGGCCCGGGCGGACAGGGAAGTCGGACATGAGGGTGGGCGAATGACGAGCCGAGTGATGATGATCTCCCCCGCGATCAGTGCGGCGCTGCGGGAGGCGCGCTTCGACGACGGATGCCCGCTCGACGCCACCGGCGCCGCGCGGGCGCGATCGGCCGCGGGCTCCCTTCCGACAGCACAGCGGGTGCTCGTGTCCCCCACTCCGCGATGCCGCGAGACCGCGGCGGCATTGGGGTTCGACGGCGCCGTCGAAACCGCGCCGGCCGGGCTCGACGTGGGTGGTTGGCGGGGCCGTACGCTGGCCGACGTCAGCGCCGACGCCCCGGACGCCGTCGCCCTCTGGCTGACGGACCCGACCGCCGCACCGCACGGCGGCGAGTCGGTGCACCAGTTGTGCGAGCGGGTCGCGGCCTGGCTGGACGAGGCCGCGCGGTTCTCCGGCCGGACCGTCGCCGTGGTGGAGCCGGAAATCGTACGAGCCGCGGCCGTTCGGGCCCTCGGGGCACCGGAGTCGGCGTTCTGGCGGATCGACGTACCGCCGCTGACCGCCACCGAGTTCAGCGGTCGTGCCGGACGCTGGAACGCGACGTTCGGGAGACCGCTCGCTCACGCCGAGGGTGGCGATGAGGGCAGCACTCACTGAGCTGCCGCGAATGACTGACGCTGCGCCCGGCCGACTGTGGGATCAGCTCACGGGGACAGGATGGCGGCGGACACGTGCGGCGTCGCCGGCCGCGCCCGTCTCGTGCGGGGCGCCGCGGGCGACCCGGCCCGCCTGTGACCTGTGCGACGCGGCGCCGCACCTTCTGGAGACCCTCCCCCCTGAGCAGGCGCTCCGCGCGCTTGTCCAGCAACTGGTGGAGCACTCCGCGACGAGCTGGAGCACGGCCGTCGCCCTGAAGGCGGTCAGGGACCTCGGATCGCCGGTGTTCGCCCGGGCCCGTGCCTCCATGATCGAGACGATCGGTCGGCTCGTGACCGCCACGGTCGCGACCGGCGCGATCCGCGCGGACGTCACCCCGCTCCTGCTCGACGGCCTCCGCGACACCGCCACCGCCCCGCGCTGAACCCCTCCGACGGCACCGGCCGCTCGGACGGGGTCCCCCACTCGGCCCCGGTCAGCGCCTCGGACGGCCGGCCGGGCACTCCACCGAAGGCCAAAAAGGGGACGCGCACGGTCCCGAGTCCACCGGCCCCGTTCCGGGAACCATCGCGCGCTCGCACCACCCGCACAGCAGGCTCGCGTCGGCGCCGACGGCCTTCGGACGTTCCACAGCGTCCACGGCCACCCTGAACCCAGTGTCCTCGACGACCACGACCGGGACGGATTCCAGCAGCCGCGGGCTCCGCCACGCGCTCAGACCGGTGATCGACCGAACCACCTGGACGACGTCCATCCTCCGGCCGCCGGTCCCGGTCAGCATCACGCTGAACTCCGGTTCCTCCACCGTCCCCCCTCCAACCCCCTGGCCCCGGACCGCTTCAGCTGGACTCGCGGACGATCAGTCGGCACGGGACGGTGTGCACCCCCGGTGCCGGGTCGGCGTCGATGGCTTCGAGGAGCCGCAGGGCGGCGATCCGGCCGATCTCGGTGAGGTCCATGTCGATCGTCGTGAGGGGCGGCCTGCTGGCCAGGGCCATGGTGTCCCAGTTGTCGTAGCCGACGACCGCGATGTCACCGGGCACGTCGACGCCCCGCTCGCGCAGCGCGTCCGCCACGCCCCGGGCGATCTGGTCGTTGCCACAGAAGAAGGCGTCCGTGTCCGGTGCCGTGCGCAGGACCGCGTCGGCGGCGCGGCGCCCCCACGCCTCGCTCCACTCCCCGTGGTGCACCCGACCCGTCGAGAGTCCGAGGGAAGCCCGCTCCAGGTGCTCGACCGCGTGCCGGGCCCGGTCGCGGGCGGCCGCGTGGTGTTCCGGGCCGGTGATGTGAGCGATGCGCGTGCGGCCCGCGGCCAACAGGTGTTCGACGGCCAGTACGGCCCCGCCCCGGTCGTCGGAGACCACCGAGGTGTCGGCCGGGTCGGTGGACGGCGAGAGCGCGTAGACGATGGGGACGGCCTCGATGCCGTCCAGGGGCGGACGGGGATCCGTACGGCGGCCGGTGACGATGATGCCGTCCACCCGGCGGTCCATCAGATTGCGCAGGTGGTGCTGTTCCCGGATCGCGTCGCCGCGGGTGTCGCACAGCAGGACGGAGATCTTGCCGGCTCCGAGCGCGTCCTCGGCGCCGAGCAGCACGGGGGTGCTGAAGCGGCCGATGCCGTCGGTCGTCATCAGCCCGACCGTCCAGCTCCGCCCGGTGTGCAGGCTCTGCGCGTGCTGGTTCGGCCGGAACCCGAGTGCGTCGACGGCTTCAAGGACCCGCTGGCGGGTCTCGGGACGCATCCGCCCGCCGCCGTTCAGCGCCTTCGACGCCGTACCCACACTGACGCCCGCGAGCGCGGCGACGTCGGCGAGCTTCGCCGGGCCGGCGGAGCGGGAACCTGGAGCAACGGTCACGAGCAAACCTTTTCCTGGGCGGCAACGACCCGTCCATCGTCGCAGCCTCCCGGGGGTGAGTGCCAGCCACCGGGCAACAGAAAAATCTCTTGTCGCGACTCTTGACCCGCCTACCCCGCTGCCCTCTACTTCTCGGCAGGAAAAACGATTGCTCAAACGAGTTCCGAGAACCTCCCGACGCTCGAGCACGGGGGCCGTCGCTCCCTGCCCCGCAGCCCGGCCCCTCCCGCCTCCACCCCTCTCGGAGAACCATGCCCCGCACAGACTCCGCCCTGCCCTCCCCCACCGACGTCTCGGCTTCCACCGGACAGGGCGCTGCCCCCGTGGGCCCGGTCCGGCTCGGCCCGGACGCCCCCGTCGCGCTGCGCCCCGCCGCCGCGGAGGTGCGCACCGGCTTCTGGCACGCCCGCCGCGAGGTCAACGCGCACACCTCGATCCCGCAGGGCCCCGCTCTGCTGGAGTCCGCGGGAAACCTGCACAACCTGCGCCTGGCGGCCGGCACGACCGAGGGCGAGTTCCGGGGCAGTTATCCCTTCGTCGACACCGACATCTACAAGTGGCTGGAGGCCGCCTCCTGGCAGCTCGCCCGCAGCGGGCCGTCGGCCGACGGCGAGGAGAGCAGCTCCGACCTGCGCCAACTCGCCGCCGAAGTCGAGCGGATCATCGCCCTGGTCGCCGACGCCCAGCAGTCCGACGGCTACCTCAACACCTGGTTCCAGGTCCGCATGAACGGTGAGCGCTACCAGGACCTGCGCTGGGGGCACGAGCTGTACTGCGCGGGCCATCTGATCCAGGCGGCGGTGGCCCACCACCGTGCGACCGGTCGCGACGAACTCCTCGTCGTGGCACGACGGTTCGCCGACCACCTCGACTCCGTCTTCGGCCTTCCCGGCAGCGGCAGGCCGATCGACGGCGTCGACGGCCATCCGGAGGTGGAGACCGCCCTGGTCGAGCTGTACCGGGAGACCGGCGAGCGACGCTATCTGGAGCTCGCCGGCTACTTCGTCGACCGTTACGGCCACGGCCTGCTCGGCGGCGAGGCGTACTGCCAGGACCGCGTGCCGTTGCGCGAGGCGGTCACCGTAGAGGGGCACGCCGTGCGCCAGTTGTATCTGCTGGCCGGTGCGACGGACGTGGCCACCGAGACGGGCGACGCCGAACTGCGCTCCGCCGCCGAGCGGTTGTGGCGGGCGATGACCACGACCAAGACCCATCTGACCGGTGGCCTCGGTGCGCACCACGACGAGGAGGACTTCGGCGACCCGTTCGAGCTGCCCAACGAGCGCGCCTACTGCGAGACCTGTGCCGCCATCGCCTCGATCCAGTGGAGCTGGCGCATGGCTCTGCTCACCGGCGAGGCCCGCTACAGCGACCTGATCGAACGTACCCTCTACAACGGGTTCCTCGCCGGTGTCTCGCTGGACGGCGAAAGCTGGCTGTACGTCAATCCGCTCCAGGTCCGTGACGGCCACACGGACCCCGGTGGCGACCAGTCGGCCCGCCGTACCCGCTGGTTCCGCTGCGCCTGCTGCCCTCCGAACGTGATGCGGATGCTGGCCGGACTCGAGCACTACCTCGCCTCGACCGACGCCGAGGGGCAGGGCCTGCAGATCCACCAGTACGTCACCGGCCGCTACCGCGGTGACCTCGCCGGCACGCCCGTCACCGTGTCCGCCGAGACCGACTACCCCTGGCACGGCGCGGTGTCCCTGACCGTCGAGGAGACCCCGCGGGAGCGGCCCTGGACACTGTCTCTGCGCATCCCGCAGTGGTGCCACGAGTACCGCGTGCGGTGCGGCGACCGGACGTACGACCAGGCCGACGCCCCCGTCACCGACGGCTGGCTGCGCCTGGAGCGCATCTGGGCGCCGGGCGACCGGGTCGTCGTCGAACTCGGTCTGGAGCCCCGCCTCACCGCGGCCGACCCGCGGGTGGACGCGGTCCGCGGCTGTGTGGCGATCGAGCGGGGCCCGCTCGTGTACTGCCTGGAGCAGGTGGACCACCCCGGGGGCGGTCTGGACGACGTCGTCATCGACACCGCGCGGCCGCTCGCCGTGCGGCAGCGGCCCGATCTGCTCGGCGGTGTCACCACCGTCGTCGCCACGGGCCGTCGCCGCGCGGTCCCGGACACCGGCTGGTGGCCCTACCGGTCCCCCGACGCCGACCCGGCCATCGCGCCCTCGGGCGAGTCCGTCGAGCTCACCGCGATCCCCTACTACGCCTGGGCCAACCGGCAGGACGGCAGCATGCGCGTCTGGCTGCCCACCTCTTGACGCCTGCCGACCTCCACGGCCTCCTCCCGGCATCCGCGCACACCCCGTCACCCCGTCACCGCGCACGACCACTCATGACAACGAGGTCACCGCAATGCGAAACACCCGCAGAACTCTCCTCGCCGCCTGTGTCGCCGTCTGCACCCTCGCCTCCGTCACGGCCTGCGGGGGCGGCGGTTCGGGTTCCTCCGACTCCACCGGCAAGTCGGCGACGTACGCCTTCTGGGACCCGTACCCGCAGTTCGACGCCTCCTCGGACTGGGGCAAGCGCGTCGCCCAGTGCGGTACCTCGGCGGGCGTCAAGATCAAGCGCACCGGCTACGACACCACCGACCTGGGCAACAAGGCGCTGCTGGCCGCCCAGCAGGGCGACGCGCCCGACGTGATGCTCGTGGACAACCCGGTCGTCTCCACACTGGTCGAGGCGGGGATCCTCAACAAGACCAACGACCTCGGTCTGGACACGTCCGCGATCCAGAAGAACATCATCGGCGCGGGCACCATCGACGGCGCTTCTTACGGTGTACCGATCGGCGCCAACACGCTCGCCCTCTACTACAACAAGAAGATCCTGACGGCCGCCCACGTCGACCCCGCCTCCATCAAGGACTGGGCGTCGCTCACGGCCGCCCTGAAGAAGGTCAAGTCGGGCGGGAAGAAGGGCATCACCTTCTCGGCGATCGGCACGGAGGAGGGCAGCTTCCAGTTCCTGCCGTGGTTCTGGGGCGCGGGCGGCGACCTCACCCACCTCGACTCGCCGAAGAGCGCGGCCGCGCTCTCGCTGTGGAAGCAGTGGGTCGACGAGGGTCTCGCGCCCAAGGACGTCCTGAACAACACCCAGACCACCAGCTGGCAGGAGTTCGCCACCGGCGACTACGCCTTCGCGGAGAACGGCACCTGGCAGCTCGCCAACGCGGAGAAGGCCGGATTCCCGTACGGGGTCGTCAGCATCCCCGCGCAGAACGGCGGTTCGGCGCCGGTTCCGACCGGCGGCGAGTTCGTCACCGTACCCGTGCAGCAGGACACCGCGCGCTACGACATCAGCAAGAAGATCGTCACCTGTCTGACCAGCTCGGAGAGTCTGCTGGCCAGCGACACCGCCCTGACGTACGTCGCACCCACCGCGGCGGTCCAGGCCCGGCAGGTCGAGGCGAACCCGAAGCTCAAGCCGTGGGTGGCGGCCGTGGCCGCCGCGCGTGGCCGTACCAGCGGTGGTCTCGGCACGAAGTACCCCACCATCTCGCAGCCGATGTGGACGGCCGTACAGGCGGCCCTGTCCGGTGGCAAGAGCCCCGAGGCTGCTCTCGACGCCGCCCAGACGGCGGCCGGCAAGAGCAAGGGCTGACGAGGCCGGCCGGAGCACGGGCAGACAGCGCGCGGCACCGCAGGCCGCGTCCCGGACATCGCCACCCGCATCCAGGAGTTCGCATGACCATCGCCCGAGTCGACCGCCGTCCCAAGCGGTCCCCGGCCGTGTCCGGAGCGGCGGGCGGCGCCGACCGGCGTGACGTGCCGCCACGCCGTCGGCGCGGCAGGGACCGGCTGACCGCGCTGGGCTTCCTCGCCCCGCTCGTGGCCTACCTCGCCGCCTTCTATCTCTATCCGCTCTACCGCAACCTCGATCTGAGCCTGCGTGACTACACGGTCCGCTCGTTCGTGGCGGGCGACGCGCCGTTCTCGGGCTGGGACAACTTCTCCCAGGTGCTGGACGACCCGACCTTCGGGCCCGCGCTGCGCAACACGCTGGTGTTCACCTTCGTGTCGATCGCGCTCCAGTACGCGGCCGGGCTGGCGCTCGCGGTCTTCTTCAACCGGCACTTCCGTCTCTCCACCACGCTGCGGGCGCTGTTCCTCATCCCGTGGCTGCTGCCGCTGATCGTGTCGGCGTCGACCTGGTCCTGGATGCTGAACAGCGAGTCGGGCGTGGTCAATTACGCCCTCCACCTCGTCGGCGTCCCGCCCGTCGACTGGCTGACCTCGCCGCACTGGGCGCTCGCCTCGGTCGCCATCGCCAACGTCTGGATCGGCATCCCCTTCAACCTCGTCATCCTCTACAGCGGTCTGCAGAACATCCCCGGGGAGCTGTACGAGGCCGCCTCGTTGGACGGGGCGAGCGGCCGGCAGCAGTTCCGGCGCATCACCTTCCCTCTCCTGCGGCCGGTCTCCGCGATCACGCTGCTGCTCGGACTGGTCTACACGCTCAAGGTGTTCGACCTGATCTGGATCATGACCAAGGGAGGTCCCGGCGACTCCTCGTCGACGCTGGCGACCTGGTCGTACCAGCTCGCGTTCGGCACCCTGCTCCCGCACTTCGGCCCCGGTGCCGCCGTGGGCAACATCCTCATCCTCATCGCCCTCGTCTTCGGCCTGCTGTACATCCGCGTCCAGAGGAGGCAGGAAGCGTGAAGTCCCCCGCGAGTTCCCGCCGTTACACCGCCGTCGGACTCCTGCTCACCGCGCTCATGCTGTTCCCGGTGTACTGGATGCTGAACGTGTCCCTCACCCCGCAGCAGGACATGCGCAAGTCCCCGCCCGACCTGTTCCCGCTGCACCCCACGTTCGAGGGCTACCGGGCCGTGCTGCACGACCAGATGCCCTACCTCGGCACCAGTCTGCTGATCGGCCTCGGCACGGTCGCCGCCACCCTCGTCCTCGCCGCACCGGCCGGCTACTCACTGGCGAAACTCCGCCCCCGCGGCGGCGGCCTCATGGGCCTCGCCCTCCTCGTCGCCCAGATGATCCCCGGCATCGTCATGGCGATGGGGTTCTACGGGATCTTCCTCAACCTCGGCCTGCTGAACTCCTGGTGGGGCCTGATCATCGCGGACTCCACCATCGCCGTGCCCTTCGGCGTCATGATCTTCACGGCGTTCATGTCGGGCATCCCCGACGAGCTCACCGCCGCCGCACGCATCGACGGGGCGGGTACCTGGCGCACCTTCTGGTCCGTCGTCCTGCCGGTGAGCCGCAACGCCGTGGTCACCGTCTCGCTGTTCAGCTTCCTGTGGGCCTGGTCCGACTTCGTCTTCGCCAACACCCTCGACGGCGGCGGCGATCTTCGCCCGATCACCCTCGGCATCTACCGCTACATCGGCAACAACAACCAGGAATGGAACGCGATCATGGCCACCGCCGTCGTCGCGTCCGTACCCGCCGCCGTCCTGCTCGTCCTCGCGCAGCGGTACGTGGCCGCCGGGGTCACCGCGGGCGCGGTCAAGGACTGACCGGGACGTCAGCCACCCCATCCACCTCCTCATCCGTCAGGAGAGCCGCCACCCATGCCTGTTGCGAGATCTCGACCACGCACGCCCAGAAGGCCGTTCGACCGCACGGCCGCCGCCGTCCTGGCGACGGCCCTGGCCGCCGCCGCGACCGTCCTCACCGGCCCGCCCGCCCAGGCGGCCCCCACCGCGTCCACGACCCTGGTCGTCAACGCCGCCCAGCCCCTGCGGTCCGTCACCCATGTCGCCACGGGCAGCCTCTACGGTCTCGCCGACGCGAGCACCCCGGCCGACAGCCTCGTCCAGCCGCTGAAGCCGAACACCTTCGTCCAGATGGCACCCGGCGGCCACCAGTTGCCCAACGGTGAGCCACGCCCCGCCGGAGACTCCCTGGTCGTCGCCCCCAAGGCCGTCAGGGCCGGTGCGAAGGTCGTCGTCCGGATGCCCGACTGGTACCCCGACTTCCCCTACAAGTGGGTGAGCTGGAACGACTGGCTGTCCGCCGTCGACACCCAGGTCGCCTCGGTCAAGTCCTCCGGCGCCGGGAACATCAGCGCGTACGAGCTGTGGAACGAGCCCGACTGGACCTGGGACACCACCAACGCCGGTGCCTTCGACGCGGGTTGGGCACGCACGTACAAGGAGGTACGCGCCAAGGACGCCACCACTCCCCTGCAGGGCCCCAGCTACTCGGCGTGGAACCAGAGCTGGATGAGTCAGTTCCTCACCGACGCCAAGGCCAGTGGCACCGTCCCTGACGTCATCGCCTGGCACGAACTCCAGGGCAGCAAGGACATCGCCGCGCACGTCTCCGCCTACCGCTCCCTGGAGAGCGGCCTCGGCCTCAGCCCGCGGCCGATCTCCATCGAGGAGTACGCGACACCGAGCGAGATGGGGATACCGGGCGCCCTCGTCGGCTACGTCGCCAAGTTCGAGCGGGCGGGCGTCCACGACGCGGAACTCGCCTTCTGGAACCACTACGGAACCCTCGGCGACACCCTCACCGACACCGGCGGATCACCCAACGGCTCCTACTGGCTCTACAAGTGGTACGGCGACATGTCCGGGAAAATGCTCACCACGACTCCCCCGGCGCAGACCGGCATCGACGGCGCCGCCTCCCTCACCGGTGACGGCCGGCAGATCAGCGTGATCTTCGGCGGAGGCACCGGTTCGACGGCCGTCACCGTCAACGGACTCGGCTCCCTGTCCGCCTTCGGCGGCACGGTCCACGTCAAGCTGGAGTACACCCCGTCCAAGGGCCGCACCACGGCCGTCTCCGCCCCGTACACCATCTCCGAGAGCGACTATCCGGTCGGCAACGGCTCCATCACCGTGCCCGTCGCGATGAACGCGTCCGACGGCTACCACCTGGTCGTCACGCCCAGCGGGACGTCCGCCTCGCTCGCCGGGCGCTATCAGATCACCAACAAGAACAGCGGGCTCGCGCTGGACACACAGAGCGCGGGCACCGCACAGGGCACCGCCGTCGTCCAGGCCACCTCGACCACCGGCACCGACCAGAACTGGACGCTGGTGACGGCGGGCTCGGGCCTCTACAAGATCGTGAACCAGGCCAGTGGTCTACTGCTCGGCGTCAACGGCATGAGCACCGCCGCCGGAGGTACGGCCCTGATCTGGGGCGACAACGGCACCGCCGACCACCTCTGGCAACCGATCCCCGCCGACAACGGCTACTACAAGATCGCCAACTACAACAGCGGCCTCCTGCTCGGCGTCACCGACATGAGCACCTCCTCCGGCGCCCAGGTCCTCCAGTGGGACGACAACAGCACCGCCGACCATCTGTGGAAACTCACCTCGCGCTGAGTGCCCGGCCGAACACTCCCGCGCCTGCCGCGCACCGCAGGCGCGGGAGCATTGGCGTACGTCTGTACGAATACCGTGAAACGGTCGAATGAATTCGGTACGGGGCACGGGTCCCCGTGCATGTCACAGTCCATCGGCCATCCCGTTGCCCGAAGGCGTCCCGTCCACCGTCGGATGGAGGGTGACCCAGCGTCCGACCAGGCGTTCACACCTTGACATGGCATCGCAGCGGCCGACGCCCCTCACCAGATCGAACGGCAATTCGACACGCATACTTATCGGCTCCTCGGGGAACACGCGTCGACGACAACCACCCCAAACATGCCCAGTTCAACACCCCAGTCCCCCAGCGAGCACCTCTCCTTGACCAACACAGGCGGTCCCATCGTGAGCAAGTCTTCCTTCGCCGAGCCGGAGCAATCCGAATCGCCGGTCCGATCGAAGACTCACCACCGCGAGGTGACCCATCCCGGTCCACTGCCCTCCCTCACCGGTCTGCGCTGGGTGGCGGCCCTTCTCGTCTTCTGCCTGCACACCCGCAATCTGGGCTATTTCAACGGGCAGGGCCGTCACTTCGCCGACTGGGGCTTCGGGGCGGGCTCCACCGGGGTCTCCTTCTTCTTTCTGCTCTCCGGCTTCGTCCTCGGCTGGTCCGCCCGGTCCGACGACCGCCCCACGGCCTTCTGGCGCCGCCGCTTCGCCCGCCTCTACCCCGTCCACCTGGTCACGGCCTGTATCGCGGTGTTCGTCATGGGCATGGGCAAGCCGGCCGGCAGCGCGGCGAATCTGCTCCTCGTCCACTCCTGGTGGCACCCGTGGTGGCAGACACTCGATCCCGTCAGCTGGTCCCTCGCGTGCGAGGCGTTCTTCTACGCGACCTTCCCCGCGTTCGCCCTGCTGCTGCGGCACGCCGGGGCCCTCACCGCGACCGCGCTCGCCGGCGCGAGCGTCCTGACCGTACTCATCCTGACCCGGGCGGACCTGCATCTGGGTGTCGGCCGCACCCTGTACTCCTTCCCCGCCGCCCGGCTGCCGGAGTTCGTCCTCGGAGTCGCCGTCGCCCGCCTCGTGCTCCTCGGCCGCTGGCGCGGCCCCGGCCTGGAGGCGTCGGTGGCCCTGACGATCATCGGCTACTTCCTGGTCTCCCAGGTCGGCGGATCGTACGCCTGCGTCGCCTGCACCTTGGTCGGTTTCACCTGTCTGATCCCCGCGGCCGCCCTCGCCGACGTACGCGGCCTGCCCAGCTTGTGGCGACATCCGGTCCTCGTCCGACTGGGTGAACTCTCCTTCGCCTTCTACATGGTCCACCTGCTCGTGCTGCGCGTGGGGCAGCACCTGTTCAAACCGTCGCCGATCGGCGCGCTCAGCGCCTTCGCGGTGTCCCTGGCACTCGCCTGGCTCCTGTACGAGTACGTGGAGGTACCCGCCCGGCGATGGCTTCTGCGGCCCTTCCTGAGATCCCTGCGACGCGCCCCGGTGTCACGTTGATCAGGCGGGGCTGTCCCACAGCACATGCAGGGTGGGCGGCTTGCGGAAGACCAGCCCCTGCGGGGTGGCCGGACGGGCCGGGTCGAGGCGCAGGGCGGGGAGGCGTTCGAGCAGGCGCTGAAGGGCGATACGGGTCTCCAGCCGGGCGAGGTGCGCGGCGAGGCAGTAGTGCGGGCCGTGCGCGAAGGCCAGCTGGAGACGCGCGTTCTCGCGGCGGACGTCGAACCGATCGGGATCGGGGAAGACGGCCGGGTCGCGGTTGGCGCCGGCCAGGGAGACGGTGACCAGTTCACCCCGGCGGATCGTTGCCGGGCCGAGGACGGTGTCACGGGTGGCGTACCGGTCCACGACCGCCGCTCCGGGTTCGAGGCGCAGCGACTCCTCGATCGCGCCGTCCAGCAGGCCGTCGTCGTCGCGGACGAGGGCGAGTTGGCCGGGGTGTCTCAGCAGGTGCAGCAGCGCGTTGGTGATCATCGCCTCGGTGGTCTCTATCCCGCCGAACATCAGCACCGCGGCGTTGGAGGCCACTTCGGGCAGCTCCAGCCGCTCGGCGGCGGAGCCGAGGAGCGACGTCGCGCCCGGGTCGGCGACGGTGGCCTCGACGGCGGCCCGCAGCCGCGCGTACGCCTCCGCGCCCGCGGGTGCCGCCTCGTGTCCTGCGGTGATGTCCGAGACCGACCGCACGATGGAGTCGTACCAGGAGAGCACCGTGTCCGCGCTGGTGCCGACCAGCCCGAGCGCCTCGGTCACGACGGCGACGGCGAGCGGGCCGGCGAAGGCGCGTCGCAGTTCGACGGCGCCCGCCGGTTCCAGCGCGGTGATGACCCGGTCGGTCTCCCGCTCGATGAACGAGGCGAAGCCGTCGCGTACTTCCCTGGGGCGGAAAGGAGCCGTGAAGGGCTCCCGGTGGCGGGCGTGCTCGTCACCGTCCAGCGACAGCATGCTCGGGCCGACGACCTGTGCGGTGGAGAACCGGGGGTCGTCGACGGTGAAGGTCGCGGGGTCCCGCATCACGTTCAGTGCGAGATCACGGCGGGTCACCAGCCAGCCGTCCAGCTCGGGCAGCCAGGAGACGGGCTCGTGGGCACGGAGTCGCGCCAGTCGCGGATGCGGATCCGCGGCGAGTTCGGCGAGCGTGGTCGCGGCACCGAGCGGGAAGGAGCCGACGGCGCTCATCGCAAGCCTTGGCCGGGCACGGGGAATTGGATCACAACCAAGGCTAACAATCGCGCTGAGGCCGCGGCTGACGGGGGCGTGATAATTTGCCGAGGCCAGTCAAGGGAATCCGGTGCGAATCCGGAGCTGACGCGCAGCGGTAAGGGTGACGGGCGGGGCAACACGAAGCCACTGGACGGCGGTCATATGTGACCGGAGTCCGGGAAGGCGCCTCGTCCGGGCGATCCCGAGTCCGAAGACCTGCTGGCGGACCGTACGAACGGGCCCCGCGCCTGGGCCCTCGACGCCAGAGGATGTCCCGTGCCAGTTGCGCGCCCAGCCCGCCGCTGTGCCCTGCTCCTTTCCGGAGCGCTGTTGCTGACCGCTTGTGGTGGCGGCTCGTCCGCCGACGGGGGCAAGTCCCGGAAATCCACCGGTGCGGTGGCGCTCGACAACTGCGGCCGGAAGGTCACGATCGCCTCCGCGCCGAAGCGGGCCGTGTCCCTGAACCAGGGCACCACCGAGATCATGCTGTCCCTCGGCCTCGCCGACCGCATGGTGGGCACCGCCACCTGGACCGACCCGGTCATGAAGGGCCTGGAGAAGGCCAACGGGAAGGTGCCGCGGCTCGCGGACGACGCCCCGTCCTTCGAGAAGGTCCTCGACGCCGAACCCGACTTCGTCGCCGCCTCCTTCGCCTCCACCCTGGCCAAGGGCGGTGTGGCTCCGCGCGAGAAGTTCGAGGAACTGGGCGTGCCCACGTATCTCTCGCCCTCGGACTGCGAGGGCAAGGACAACAGCGGTGACGGCGACGGAGTGCGCACCGAGCCGCTGACCATGGAGGCGGTCTACGGCGAAGTACGCGACCTGGCCGAGGTCTTCGGCGTCGCGGAGCGCGGCGCCACACTCGTCGCGGACCTGAAGTCACGGGTGGCGAAGGCCACTGACGGGGTCGACGCGTCCGACACCACGGTCCTCTACTGGTTCGCCAACCAGGAAGCCCCGTACATGGCGGGCTGCTGCGGCGCCCCCGGCATCATCACCAACGCCCTCGGCGCGAAGGACGTCTTCGCCGACACGCAGCAGGAATGGCCCCAGATCAACTGGGAGACCGTCGCCGACCGCGATCCCGACGTCCTGGTGATCGGTGACCTCACCCGCAGGTCGCAGACCGCCGAGACCGCCGCGAAGAAGATCGAGTTCCTGGAGACCAATCCGGCCACCAAGAACATGGACGCGGTGAGGAACAAGCGGTACGTGCTGCTCAGCGGGCAGGCGATGAATCCGACCGTCCGCACGGTCGAAAGTCTCGAGAAGGTGGCCGCGGCGCTGCGCGAGTACGGGCTCGCCGGGTGACCACCGCCGCCATGACCTCCGCCGTGGTGCGTGCGGCGGCCGGGCTCGCCGTGCTCGTCGCGTCCGTGGCGGTGGCCATCACCATCGGCCCCGCGGACATAGGTGTCGGGAAGGTCTGGTCCGCGGTGGCCTCCCACCTCGGTGGCCGGACCTCGGAGCTGACCCCCATCCGCGACGGCATCGTGTGGAACCTGCGGCTGCCGCGCACCCTGCTCGCCGCGGTCTGCGGCGCCGGGCTCGCGGTGTGCGGGGCGGTCATGCAGTCCCTGCTGCGCAACCCGCTCGCCGACCCCTTCGTCCTCGGCGTCTCGTCCGGGGCCTCGACGGGGGCCGTCGTGGTCGTCGTGCTGGGCGCCGGCGGTGGAGCGCTGTCCGTCTCCGGGGGCGCCTTCGTGGGCGCGCTGTGTTCCTTCGCCCTGGTGCTGCTGCTCAGCCACACCCTCGGCGGTACGACCGATCGGGTGGTGCTCGCCGGGGTCGCCGCCATGCAGCTGTTCTCCGCGCTCACCTCCTTCGTCGTGATGACGACGGCCGACGCCGAGACCACCCGCGGAGTCCTGTTCTGGCTGCTGGGCTCGCTCAGCGCGCATCGACTCGTCATCTCGCCAGCGGCGACCATCCCGGCCGGAGGAGTTCATGGACGTCGGTACCACCGTCTATCAGGGCGACACGGCGCTCGGCGTCGTCGAGGAGTTCGTGCATCTGCGGCTGGTGTCGTCGCGCGAGCGTTCGCCCGAGCGGGACGAAGAGGTCGCCTCCGAGGTGCGGGAGCGGATCGCGGACGAGGTGCGCCGGCCGGGGTTCCTGGCGGTGACGGCCCGCATCGGCAGTCGGCTGTGCGGTTTCGGCACCGCCGTACGCTCCGCGGATCCCGCCCCGGAACATCCGGCACTGGGGGCGCGGCGGTCGCAGGAGTGGCTCGCCGGTGCCGTACGGATCACCGATCTCGTGGTGGCGCCCGCGGCGCGCGGCCGTGGCGTCGGCACCGGGATCCTCGACGTACTGCTGCTGCCCGCCACGGACGACCGGGCCTGGGCGGTGACCGACCATCAGGACACCGCGGCGCTGAACTTCTTCCGCTGCCGGGGCTGGCGCCAGACCGTGTACCCGCAGCCGGGGACGCACCCCGCGCAGATCGTCCTCCTCGCTCCGCGGCACCCTGCGCTGTCCGAGACCCATGTGCTGCCGTAGTACGAACACGGCCTGTTGATCAAGACCACCCCTGGGAGGTCAAGGTCACAGCCGCGTCCTCTGCTGCTCACCTGCGTATCTGGCCTAGCATCCGAGCATGACGGTCCTGCCTGACGACGGGCTCTCGCTGGCCGCCGAGTTCCCTGACGCGACCCATGAGCAGTGGCAACGCCTGGTTGAAGGCGTCCTGCGCAAGTCCGGCAAGGAAGTCTCGGGCGCGGCAGCGGAAGACGCCCTGTCCACGACGCTGGAGGACGGGCTGCGCGCCCGTCCCCTGTACACCGCGGACGACTCCGCGCCCGATCCCGGCCTGCCCGGTTTCGCTCCTTTCGTACGGGGCGGACGCCCCGAGGGCAACACCCTCGGCGGCTGGGACGTACGGCAGCAGCACACGGCCGCCGACGGCGCGGCGGTCCTCGCGGACCTGGAGAACGGCGTCACCTCGCTCTGGCTGGTCGCCGGTGCGGGCGGCATCGCGGTGTCCTCGCTCGGCCGGGTCCTCGACGGCGTCTATCTCGACCTGGCGCCCGTCGTCCTCGACGCGGGACGTGAAGTCGAGCCCGCCGCACGCGAGTTGCTACGGCTCTACCAGGAGCGCGGGGTCGCCAAGGAGGCGGCGCGCGGCAACCTGGGAGCCGACCCGCTGGGCCACGAGGCCCGTACGGGAGACGGCGGGTTCGACTTCGCGCCCGTCGCCGCCCTCGCGGGGCTGTGCGCCGAGGAGTACCCGGGGCTGCGGGCGCTGACCGTGGACGCGCTGCCGTACCACGAGGCCGGCGGCTCGGCGGCGCAGGAGCTGGGCAGTTCGCTTGCGACCGGCGTCGCCTATCTGCGGGAGCTGACCGAGGCGGGCCTGACCGTGCAACAGGCCGCCGCGCAGTTGGAGTTCCGGTACGCGGCCACCGCCGACCAGTTCTTGACCATCGCCAAGTTGCGGGCGGCGCGCCGGCTCTGGGCGCGGGTGAGCGAGGTCTGCGGGGCCCCGGGCGGGCAGGTGCAGCACGCGGTGACCTCGCCGGTGATGATGTCCCGCCGCGATCCGTGGGTGAACATGCTGCGCACGACGGTCGCGACGCTGGCCGCCGGGGTGGGCGGCGCCGACGCCGTCACCGTGCTGCCCTTCGACCACGCCCTGGGTCTGCCGGACGCGTTCGCCCGGCGAATCGCCCGCAACACCTCGACGATCCTGGTCGAGGAGTCGCATCTGTCCCGGGTGATCGACCCGGCGGGCGGCTCCTGGTACGTGGAGCGGCTCACCGACGAACTCGCCCACGCGGGCTGGGAGTTCTTCCAGTGGATCGAGCGGGAGGGTGGCCAGGCGGCGGCCCTGCGCTCCGGGCGGCTCGGCCAGGACCTCGCAGGCACCTGGGAGGCGCGCAGCGCGAAGCTCGCCAAGCGGCGCGAGCCCGTCACCGGGGTCAGCGAGTTCCCGAACCTCGCCGAACGCCTCGTAGAACGCGCTCCCGCCCCCGTACCGCCGTCCGGCGGGCTGCCGCGGGTGCGGCGCGACGAGGCGTTCGAGGCGCTGCGGGCCCGCTCCGACGCCCACCTGGCGGCGACCGGTTCCCGGCCGCGGATCTTCCTGGCCGCCCTCGGCCCTGCCGCCGCGCACACCGCCCGCCTCACCTTCGCCTCGAACCTGTTCCAGGCGGGTGGCATCGAGCCCGTCACCGAGGGCGCCTTCGAGGACAGCGGTGCCACCGAGGTCTGCCTGTGCTCCAGCGACACGCTGTACGAGGAGCGGGCCGCGGAGGTCGCCGGGGAGCTGAAGGCGACGGGCGCGGGGCACGTGTTCCTCGCGGGCCGTCCTGGGCAGTACCCGGATGTCGATGCCTATGTCTTCGCGGGGTGCGACGCCGTCGCCGTGCTCTCCGCCACCCTCGACCGTATGGGAGTGTCCTGATGGCAGCGAGGGGAATCCCCGACTTCTCCGGGATCGAGCTGGGGGTCCCGAAGGCCGACGGCGGCAGCGACGAGTGGCGAAGCGCCGTCAAGAAGGCCACGGGCGGGGCCGATCTCCTGTGGGAGACCCCGGAGGGCATCGCGGTCGAGCCGCTGTACACCGGGCAGGACCTGGAGAGCCTGGACTTCCTGGGCACCTACCCGGGCATCGCCCCGTATCTGCGCGGACCGTACCCGACGATGTACGTCAACCAGCCCTGGACGATCCGTCAGTACGCGGGCTTCTCCACGGCCGAGGAGTCAAACGCCTTCTACCGGCGCAACCTCGCGGCCGGTCAGAAGGGCCTGTCCGTCGCCTTCGACCTGCCCACCCACCGCGGCTACGACAGCGACCACCCGCGCGTGACCGGTGACGTCGGCATGGCGGGCGTGGCGATCGACTCGATCTACGACATGCGTCAGCTCTTCGACGGCATCCCGCTGGACAAGATGACCGTGTCGATGACCATGAACGGTGCGGTACTGCCCGTACTCGCGCTCTACATCGTGGCCGCCGAGGAACAGGGCGTACCGCCCGAGAAGTTGGCCGGGACCATCCAGAACGACATCCTCAAGGAGTTCATGGTCCGCAACACCTACATCTATCCGCCGAAGCCGTCGATGCGGATCATCTCCGACATCTTCGCCTTCACCTCGCAGCGGATGCCGCGCTACAACTCCATCTCCATCTCCGGCTACCACATCCAGGAGGCGGGCGCGACGGCCGACCTGGAGCTGGCGTACACGCTGGCCGACGGGGTGGAGTACATCCGGGCGGGGCGGGAGGCGGGGATGGACGTGGACGCGTTCGCGCCCCGGCTCTCCTTCTTCTGGGCGATCGGCATGAACTTCTTCATGGAGATCGCCAAGATGCGGGCGGCGCGGCTGCTCTGGGCCAAGCTGGTCAAGCAGTTCGACCCGCAGAACGCCAAGTCCCTTTCCCTGCGCACCCATTCGCAGACCTCCGGCTGGTCGCTGACCGCGCAGGACGTGTTCAACAACGTCACGCGTACATGTGTGGAGGCGATGGCGGCGACGCAGGGGCACACCCAGTCGCTGCACACCAACGCCCTCGACGAGGCGCTCGCCCTGCCCACCGACTTCTCGGCGCGCATCGCCCGCAACACCCAGCTGCTGATCCAGCAGGAGTCGGGCACGACGCGGGCGATCGACCCGTGGGGCGGCAGCGCGTATGTCGAGAAGCTGACGTACGACCTCGCGCGCCGGGCCTGGCAGCACATCGAGGAGGTCGAGGCGGCGGGCGGCATGGCGCAGGCCATCGACGCCGGTATCCCGAAACTCCGGGTGGAGGAGGCCGCGGCCCGCACCCAGGCCCGGATCGACTCCGGACGCCAGCCGGTCATCGGCGTGAACAAGTACCGGGTGGAGACCGACGAGCAGATCGACGTCCTCAAGGTCGACAACTCCTCCGTACGCACCCAGCAGATCGAGAAGCTGCGGCGGCTGCGCGCGGAGCGCGACGAACAGGCGTGCCAGGACGCCCTGCACGCCCTGACCCGGGCCGCCGAAGGCACCGGCAATCTCCTGGAGCTGGCGGTGAACGCGGCCCGCGCGAAGGCCACGGTCGGCGAGATCTCCGACGCCCTGGAGAAGGTGTACGGGCGGCACGCGAGCCAGATCCGTACGATCTCCGGTGTGTACCGCACCGAAGCCGGCGAGTCGCCGTCCGTCGAACGCACCCGCACCCTGGTGTCCTCCTTCGAGGAGGCCGAGGGCCGTCGGCCCCGCATCCTGGTCGCCAAGATGGGCCAGGACGGGCACGACCGCGGCCAGAAGGTGATCGCCACCGCCTTCGCCGACCTCGGCTTCGACGTCGACGTCGGCCCGCTGTTCCAGACCCCGGGCGAGGTGGCGCGCCAGGCCGTCGAGGCGGACGTGCACATCGTCGGGGTGTCCTCGCTGGCCGCCGGGCACCTCACGCTCGTACCGGCGCTCAGGGAGTCGCTCGCCGAGGAGGGCCGGGAGGACATCATGGTCGTGGTCGGCGGGGTGATCCCGCCGCAGGACGTGCCCACGCTCCTGGAGATGGGCGCGGCGGCCGTGTTCCCGCCCGGGACGGTGATCCCGGACGCGGCGTACGACCTGGTGCGGCGGCTGTCCGCCGACCTCGGCCACGACCTCTGACCCCCATGGCGATCGAACTCGACACCTATGTGAAGGGCGTACTCGACGGAAAGCGGGCGCTGGTGGCGCGTGCCATCACGCTCGTGGAGTCGACGAGACCCCAACACCGCGTCCTGGCACAGGAGTTGCTGACCGAGCTGCTTCCGTACAGCGGGAAGGCGCGGCGGATCGGCATCAGCGGCGTACCCGGTGTGGGCAAGTCGACGTTCATCGACGCGTTCGGCACGCTGCTCACCTCGCTCGGGTTCCGGGTCGCGGTGCTCGCCGTCGATCCGTCGTCGAGTCGGACCGGCGGTTCGATCCTGGGTGACAAGACCCGGATGGAGCGCCTGGCCGTCGACCCGGCGGCCTTCGTACGGCCCTCCCCCACCGCGGGCACGCTCGGCGGGGTCGCGAAGGCGACCCGGGAGTCGATCGTGGTGATGGAGGCCGCGGGCTACGACGTGGTCCTGGTGGAGACGGTCGGCGTCGGCCAGTCCGAGACCGCGGTCGCGAACATGGTCGACTCCTTCCTGCTCCTGACCCTGGCCCGCACCGGGGACCAGTTGCAGGGCATCAAGAAGGGCGTCCTGGAACTGGCGGACGTCATCGCCGTCAACAAGGCGGACGGACCGCACGAGCGGGACGCCCGCGCGGCGGCACGGGAGCTGGCCGGCGCGCTGCGGCTGATGCATCCCGCCGACGCGGCCTGGACCCCGCCGGTCCTGAGTTGCAGTGCCCGTGAGTCGACCGGTCTGGACACGGTCTGGGAGCGCCTCGAACAGCACCGCACGCTCCTCAGCTCCACCGGCCGTCTCGCCGCCAAGCGCCGCGACCAGCAGGTGGACTGGACGTGGACGATGGTCCGCGACGAGCTTCTCGGCCGCCTGCACGCCGACGCGGCCGTACGCGCCCTCGCCCCCGGCCTCGAACAACAGGTGCGGGACGGGGAGTTGACGGCCACGCTGGCCGCCGAGCGCATCCTGGGGGTGTTCGGCGGCGAGCGCGGCTGAACCGCGTACAGGGCGCACCGGATGATGCAGTGAGCCCTGTACGCGCCCCTGTGTGCCGGGGGAAAATGCGCCATGTCGACGGTCACATGGCTGAGGTGGTGCGTACTCGGCCGCTCATTTCCCAGAAAGCAGGTCGGCTGCCGTGCTCTTGCGTCTGCCCACGTCCGTTTCGGAAGCACAGGAGTGCATGGCCGAGGGGGCGGTGCCCATAGGCGGGGCGACCCTGATATGGGCCACCTGGCAGCGGGACGGCTTCCCCGAGCAGGCCATGTCGCTGCGCGACCTGCCGGACGCCAACACGATCGGCCGCGAGACGCTGGGCGGGGCCGTGATACTGAACCGGATCGACGACCGCGTGCCCGAAGCACTGCGCCGGGCGGCCGCCACCGTGGGGACCGGAGCCGTGCGCCGCACGGCCACCGTCGGCGGCAACATCGTCGGGAGCACCCTGCGCTGCCTGCTGCCCGCCGCACTGGTGCTGGAAGCGCGCGCTGTGGTCCTGGATCCGGACAGCGTCTACGAGACCGACCTGACCGAGGTACTGGCCAAGGGCCACCTGTTGCTCGGCCTCCGCTGGCGTGATCCGATCACCAGCGCGTACCGCAAGCTGCCCGGCGAAACGGGCGGTCCGCCACCGCTCGTCGTCGCCGCCGCCCTGCACACCGCCGACACCGGAGGAACGCGCCTGCGCGTCGCCGTCCGCGACGGATACGACGTGATCACCGAGAGCACCGGGTACGACGCCGGCTCCGACTCCGCACAGGTCCTCGACGACCTGCGTCGCACGGCCGTCGGCGCACTGCACGCCACAGCCTGGGAAGCGGTCCACGAACTGGTCACCGACCTCTTGTCCCGTCCCAGCGGTCGTTGAGGGCCCTCCCGAACACCCACAGAACGGTCTTGGCGCTGCCGCCGTCGGCCCGAGGTCGCGCGTCGGGCAGGATGGGCGCCATGACCGAGATCCACACGCCCCGCCTCCTCCTCCGCCGCTGGTCCGACGACGACCTCGTGCCGATGGCCGACATCAATGCCGACCCCCGGGTCATGCACTGGATCGACGACGGCTCCGTCCGCGACCTGGACCACACGGCAGAGGCCATCGAACAGTGGGAAGAGGAATGGGACGAGGAGGGATTCGGCCTCTTCGCCGTCGAACTGCTGGCCTCCGGCGAACTGGCCGGCTTCGTGGGCCTGTCCGTGCCCGAGTTCCTGCCGGAGGTACTGCCCGCCGTCGCCATCAGCTGGCGGCTCGGCTCACCGTTCTGGGGTCAGGGATACGCCTCCGAAGCCGCCCAGGCCACGTTGGAGTTCGCGCTGCAGGACCGTGGCCTCGACCGCGTCATCAGCATCACCCGAGCGGGGGACGACGCCTCGGAGAACGTCATCCGCAAGCTCGGTATGACGCTGGAGCGCGAGACGACGCACCCGGTGTACGGCTATCCGCTGCGCGTTCACGCCATCGATCTCACCGAGTTCCAGGCCTGAACCCCGCCGAGCCGTCGATTCCCGCGGTTCACGTCCTGGTACGGTCCGGCGCGGCCGGCTGCGCGACGAGCACCTGGGTGAGTGGGATCCGGGCCAGCTGGATCGCTCCGTACAGGATCAGGGCGGCCCCGACGGTCTCGGGGATCAGCCACCAGCCGGTGCGTACCCGCTCCGCGTACAAGGTGACGCCCAGGACGAGGCTGACCAGGGCGTCACCGAGGGTGAGGGCGGGCTGGGAAGCGACGAGGGGGCCGGACTGGACGGCGTTCTGCAGGAGGAACAGCGCGCACACTCCGGTGGCGGCGAAGGCGTAGGTCTGCCAGGCGAGGAAGAACCCGGTGACGCCGCCCGTCTCCCAGGCGTGCGTGGCGTCCTTGATCAGGGCCGCGGTGAGGGCGTAGCCGATGGCCGCCGCGGCGCCGAAACAGGCCGCGCGTGCGCGTCCTGCGGGGCGTCGCAGCGCGACACCGACGGCAGCCACGACGACGCCGACGCAGCACACGATGGCCAGGATCCACCCGCCGGTGGTGGGCCGGTCGATCCCGACCGAGGGGGCGGCCGCGGCCAGCACGGTACCCAGCCCGACGGCGATGCACACCACGGCGATCCACCCACGCCGGGTCACCCGCCGCCGTAGCACCAGACCGCCGATGAGCAGCGCGAACGGCAGTTCCAGGACGAAGATCGGCTGTACGACGGACAGCGCTCCGTTGACCAGCGCCAGCGCCTGGAAGCATGCCGCCGCCATGACCGCGGCCATCCCGCCCAGCCACACCGGCCGGTGCAGCAGCTCGACGAGCAGCCTGGCGTGGAAGCCCTCGGACAACGGCACGTCCTGGGCCGCGCGGCGCTGGAGGACAGTGGCGGTCGCGTTGCTGACCGCGGCCAGCACCGCGAAGACGACGGAGAACACCAACGCCACCGGCTCGCCCCTCCTCCTCTCCCGCTCCTCCCGCTCCTCTCCCGCTTTCTCCCACGGGCACCGACCGAGGAGCACACGTCACCCCCATGCTCCCGCGCCACCGCGGAGTCCGCTGCTTGGGCAGACATCTCGCTCACACCGGTCGGCGACGCTCTGCCGCGCCGTGGCCGCCATGCACTCGACGCGGTCAGCCCCCCGGACGGTACTGGCCAATAGCGCTCCGTCACCCTGTGAAACCGTACGGTGGCGAAAGGTCGCCCGGACCGGCCGGCCACACCTCCGGTGTCATGGGCGGATGCGGGTGATCGCGCGGCGCGATGGGCCGGTCACATCACCTTCACGAGTCGCACACTTCCGGCCGACCGCCCCTTTCGGCGTGCCGCTTGGGGCAGACGGTGCGCTCGCGGTTTGCCTAGCCTCCCGGGCCATGCGATCCACTCTGATGAGACGCCTCGGTCTCGCCGCCGTCTTCGCCCTTGTCCTCGCCGTGTTCGGTCTGGCCCCCAGCGCGAGCGCGGCCGACGCGGCTCCGGCCGACCTGACGTTCACGACCGACAGCGCCACCACCCACCCGGGCGGCACGGTGAACCTGTCGATGACGATCACCAACAACAGGACCTACGACGTCTGGTTCATCTACCAGACGATCGACCCCACGTGGCTGACCACGCAGCGCCCCGACCTGAAGTACAGCTTCAGCGGTTGCAGTCTGGCCACGGCGGCCGGCAGCACCCCCTGTTCCGGTACCGGGCCCGCCAACCTCGGCGCCAACTACGGCGCGACCATCCCGCCCGGTCAGAGCCGGACCGTCACACTGACGCTGCAGATCGCCGCCGACTCCGGCTGCAACGGCAACATCGGCTTCTACTCGTACTTCTACGCCGAGTTCAGCGACAGCGCCAACTCCAACGGCGGTCCGGTCTACGCGCCCGAGACCCGCGTGCTCTGCTCCTGACGGCAGGCCGGTGACCCCGTCGGATCGGGCTCCGGCACGGGGCATCCACGGGGTCACCAGGCCCCCGGTGGCGGACGGTTCGCGCTGCGCGCGGGTCGGCCGCCACCGGCGTGTCGGGGTGCGGATGAAACAATTCCGGCCCGGACACATGAAGTTCACATTCTCTGGACCGGTGAGGTCGCAACGCGGCGGACTCCCTCGCTCCGCATCCGCTCCCGGCTCAGGTCACGACCAGTCCGCGCGGACCATGGGGCAGTCTCGCCCCACAGTCCGCGGCAACCAACGGACCGTCGTTCCGGACACCTTGATGACCGATTAGATGCCTGTGCTTTTCCGTCACGTTTCGCAACATGACCACGAAAGCTACACACAGACACCACTATGTGACGCGACGGATGCGTCGGCGACCGGCACCTGAGGGGGGCGGCGGCGTCGCGCAAGGGGGTGCGTCCGCTCCGAAGGAGCTGTACTCACCCCTGCCCGGGGAGGGGACTTCGCCGCATGCAGCGGACCACGCGGACCATACGCAGAACCGCGCTCACCGTGGGCGCGCTCATGGCCTCGCTCGGCCTGCCGGCCGGTACGGCCCACGCCGACGACACCGCACCCCGGATCGATCTGCGGGTACTGGTCGTGAGCGACGGCGGCCCGTCGACCGATGCCATCGCCGCCGAACTGGACGCCGCGGGCACGCCGTACACCGAGGTCGCCCTCCAGCAGTCCGGGAGGTCCGTGATCGACGCCGGCTTCCTGGCGGACACGGTGGACGGTCGTCCGCGCGCCAGGTTCCAGGCCGTCGTCCTGCCCAACGACAACCCGTTCCCGGCGGGCTCCGCCGAGATGGCGGCGCTGGCCGCGTACGAGCAGACGTACGCGATCCCCCAGGTGGACGCGTACACCTACGCGCGTCCGGAGGCCGGACTCCAGTACCCCGTCAGCGGCGGCTACTCCGGCAGCGTCGACGGCGTGCAGGCCCAGGTCACGGCGGCCGGCAAGGCGGGGCCCTTCGGCTATCTGGACGGCACCCTGCCGTTCGAGGACAACTCCCCTGCAGTGGGCGAGAGTTACGCCTATCTGTCCACACCCTCCGCCGGGGCCGACTTCACCCCGTACGTCGACGCGCCGATACCGGGCCGGTCGACGCGGGGTTCCCTGGTGGGCGAGTACCGGCACGACGGGCGGCGCGAGCTCGTCGTCACGTTCGTCTACAACCAGTACCAGCAGCAGTTCCGGCTGCTGGCCCGCGGCATCGTGGAGTGGATGACCGGGGGCGTGCACCTCGGCGCCTCGCGCAACTACTTCGCCGTGCACGTCGACGACGTCTTCGCCGCCGACGACCGCTGGGACACCCAGCTCAACTGCACGCCCGGCGACATCGACTGCCCACAGGGCGAGGGTGTGACCAACCCGATCCGCATGACCCCGGCGGACGTCGACCAGGCCGCCGCCTGGGAGAGCAGCCGGAACTTCACCTTCGACCTGGCCTTCAACGGCGCCGGCAGCGTGGACCAGCGCACGGACAACAACGGGGTCGACCTGCTGGCCGACAAGCTGATCGCCGACCGCGACAAGTTCCGCTGGGTCAACCACACCTACACGCACGCCTTCCTCGGCTGCGAGCAGGACACCGCCGTGGTGCCCTGGACGTGCGCCACCAACACCGACGGCAGCACCAAGTGGGTCAGCAGCAGCACCATCTCCGACGAGATCGCCACCAACCGCGCCTGGGGGCAGGCGGCCGGACTGCCCCTGGACACCAGCGAGTTGGTCACCGGTGAGCACTCGGGGCTCAAGGTGCTGCCGCAGCAGCCCGACGACAATCCCGACCTGGCGCCCGCGCTCACCGACAACGGCGTGGCCTGGCTCGGCTCGGACAACTCCCGCGAGCCCGACCAGCGTCAGGTCGGTCCCGCCACGACCGTCCCCCGCTACCCGATGAACGTCTTCTACAACGCGGGCCGCGCGGCCGAGCAGGTCGACGAGTACAACTGGATCTACACCAGCCGCGCCCAGGGCGGCAGCGGCATCTGCGAGGACCACTCCGACACCTCCACCTGCCTGTCGGCGCCGCTGGACACCAGCACGGGTTACGCCGACTACATCGTGCCGCTGGAGACGAGGATCGCCCTCGGACACGTGCTCTCCAACGACCCCAAGCCGCACTTCATCCACCAGTCGAACCTGGCCGAGGACCGCATCGCGTACCCGGTCCTCGACGGTGTACTGGACGGGTACGACGCCCTGTTCGCGGACAACACCCCGGTGGTGAACCTGCGGATGAAGGACATCGGCACCGAGTTGCAGCGGCGCGCCGCCTGGAAGACCGCGGTCTCCGCCGGCCAGGTCACCGCCTACCGCATCGGCAGCGCCGTGACCGTCCAGGCTCCCGGCGGCGTCGCGGTGACGGCCACCATGCCCACGGGCACCACCAACGGCAGCACCGGCTTCGGCTCCGCGTACGCCGGTGAGGTGTCCGGTTGGACCGCGTCGGCGGGCGCACCGCTCGAGCTCGCCCTGCCGTCGACCACCCCGTCGCTGTCCGCGGCCGTCGACGTGTCGCGGAAGGCGGCGGTGACCCGTACCGCTCCGCGCACCCGGGTACCGGCCGGTGCGACCCGGCAGGTGCCCTACACCCCGGACAACTGAACGGCGCACCGACAGACGGTCCCGGCCGCACCACCGGCGGCCGGGACCGGCACGACCACCCCACAACTCGGCCGTGGAGCACATCGATGCACGTTCCCCACGGCGCGCGACGCCTCAAATCAACGCGCGTCACTCTGCTCACCGAAGGTACCTATCCGCACAGTCACGGCGGCGTCAGCGTCTGGTGCGACCAGCTCGTCGACGGCATGCCCGACATGGACTTCGACGTCGTCGCCGTGACCGGTACGGGACGCGAACCGATCGTGTGGGACATCCCCCCTCACGTCTCGCGCGTCGTCGCGGTCCCGATGTGGGGGCCCGCGCCCGAAGGCCGGCCGCCCCGCGGGCGTCGGCGCAATCAACTCGCCAACGCATACGAACAGTTCCTCACCGCCCTGCTCGATCCCTGCGCGGAGGACAGGTTCGCCAGCGCCCTGTACGAGCTGGCGCGGGCCGCGGCGGACGGCATGCTGAGTCCCTTCCTGCGCGGGGACCGGGCGATCGGCATCATGACCGCTGTCTGGAACCGGCCCGGACTGGTCGTGCGCGAGGCACGGCCGACCCTGCACGACGCGCTCACCGCCACCGCCCTGCTGGAACACGCGCTGCGTCCGCTGGCCGCGCCGCTGCCGGAGGACGGAGTGGCCCACGCGGTCAGCGGCGGTGTCGCCGCACTGCCGGGCCTGGCCGCGCTGGAGCGGCACGGCGTGCCCCTGCTGCTGACCGAACACGGCGTCTATCTGCGCGAGCGCTACCTCGGCTACCGCACCGCCCCCTACCGCTGGCCGGTGAAGGCCGTCGTGCTGGGCTTCTTCCGGCTGCTGGCCGAGGAGACCTATCGCCGGGCGGCCCTGATCACGCCGGGCAACCGCTACAACCGGCTGTGGGAGGAACAGGGCGGCGCCGACCCCGAGTCGATCCGCACCGTCTACAACGGCGTGGATCCCGCCGCGTTCCCGCCGGCGGGCCCCGAGCCGACCGAGCCCACCCTCAGCTGGGCCGGCCGCGTCGACCCGATCAAGGACCTGGAGACCCTCGTCCGTGCCTTCGCGCTCGCCCGGGCCCAACTCCCCACCCTGCGGCTGCGGTTGTTCGGTGGCACACCGCGGGGCGGCGAGGTGTACCGGGAGCGGTGCGAGGCGCTGGCCGCCGAACTCGGCCACGCGGACGCGGTCACGTTCGAGGGTCGCGTCGACGACATCAAGGACGCCTACGCCGCGGGCAATGTAGTGATGCTCTCCAGCATCAGCGAGGGCTTCCCCTTCACCCTGATCGAGGCCATGTCCTGCGGACGGGCGACCGTCTCCACGGACGTGGGCGGGGTACGGGAGGCCGTCGGCGACACGGGGCTCGTCGTGCCGCCGCGCGATCCCGCCGCGATGGCCGCGGCGGCGCTGGAGCTGTTGGGTGATCCCGACCGCCGCCGTGCGATGGGCGACGCGGCGCGGCTGCGGGTGATCGAGCAGTTCACCCTGCGCCAGACCGTCGACACCTTCCGCTCGATCTACCTGGAACTGTCGGCGCTCGGCCGGATCACACCACGCGAGCCGTGGACGCCCGGCCGCGACACGGCCGACGCGGAACTCGCGGCGGCGGGCGCGCAGTCGGGGAGCCTGGCCGGATGAGCGGGCCCATGGAGCTCCAACCCGCCGGGCCGGAGCTGGACACGCTGGCCCTCCGGCTCGCCGACGACCGCACGCTCGCCCTGCGCCTGCCGGACCACGGCCCGGACCGGGACGCGGTCGACCGGCTCGCCGCGGAACTGGCCGACCGGATCGGGCCCGCCGTCCATCCGTACGAGGTGGCGGCGCTGCTGGAGTCGGAGGGACTGACCGCCGAGGTCATCCAGGAACGCTACGGGCACCCTCATCTCTTCTCGCTCGCCGCCACCTTGTTCGAACGGGTGCCGCGTACCTTCCCCGAGCCCGCGAAGCCGACCGACCCGTGGCGCCCGGACCATGTGCGGTGCGCGTTGCGCGGGGCGCTGTTCGCGCTGCCGGGACTGGCCTACCTGCTCACCGGGCGACTGTGGCAGGCCGATCGGCACACCCACGTCCTCATCGTGGCCGGGCTGGTCTCCTGGGCCTGGGGCCAGGCGCTGGGGCACCGGGCCTATCTGCGGATGACCACGGGGCGGCGGGAGGCCGGCCGCACGCTCCTCAAAGGCGCGCCCCTGGGCGCCTTGGTGGCCACGGCCGCCGGGGCACTGGTCGCCGGACCCGATCCGGCGGCCCTGGTCGCGGCCGCGCAGTCGGCCTACCTCGCGGCGGCCGGTGTGCTGCTGGTGCTGGGCCGGGAACGGCTGCTGCTGGGCGCGCTCACCCCGTTGATCGCCGGGGCGGCGGTGCTGCCGTGGTGGGAGCCTGGCACCGCGCTGCGGGCCGGGCTGCCTCTGCTGGCGCTGCTCGGCACGGTCGCCGCGGCCGGCTGGGCCCTGCGGAGCACCCTCGCGGCCGTACCCGTCCCGAACGGCACCCGGCCCCGGCTGCTGCGCTCGCTGCCGTACGGCCTGTTCGGCCTGGCCGCCGGGGCGCTGGTACTGCTCGAGGGCCGCCAGGAGCCGTACGCCGTGATCGTGCTGACCGTGAGCATGGGGCCGGCCGAGTGGCTGCTGTACCGCTACCGGGGCATGTCGGTGGCGGCGCTGCGGGCGACGGCCACCCCGGCCGGGTTCCTGCTGCGTTCGGCCGGCGTGCTCGCCCTCTGCCTGCTCGCCTATCTGCTGCCGCTGCTGCCCGCGGCCCTGCTCACCGATGCCGAGCCGACGCCGCTGCTGCTGCTCGCGGCGACCCTGTGGACCGCACTGCTGCTCCAGGCGTTCGGGGTGGCCTGGACACCCGCCGGGGTGTGCCTCGCGGCCGCGGGCGGGGCCGCGGCCATCACCCTGTTCCATCTCCCACCGGGCGCGGAGGTGCTGTCGCTGTGCTGCGGCGCCGCCGCGCTGTGTCTCGCGGCGTGCGCGCTACGGCTGCTCGGGCGGCCCGCGCCGCATGCCTGACCTCCGGACCACCACCGCACGACACCGGCCCCCGGGCCGCGTCCGACGCACGGACATCACACGCGCAACCGACCGGAAGGACCACGCGTTGACCTCCGCACCGCTCGCCGCCGTCACCGGAGCCGAGGGTTTCATCGGCTCACACCTCACCGAGGCGCTGGTCGCCTCCGGACACCGGGTGAGGGCCATGGCGCAGTACAACTCCTTCGCCTCCTACGGCTGGCTGGAGACCCTGCCCACCGACGTCCTCGACCAGGTGGAGATCGTCCTCGGCGACGTCCGGGACCCCGGCTCGGTCCGGGGCCTCCTCGAAGGCGCCGACTGCGCCTACCACTTGGCCGCCCTCATCGCGATCCCGTACTCGTACCAGGCACCACACAGCTACGTGGACACCAATGTCACCGGCACGCTCAACGTGCTGGAGGCAGTGCGTGCCCTCGGCACACCCCGGCTGGTACACACCTCCACGAGCGAGACCTACGGCACGGCGCAGACCGTACCGATCACCGAGGACCACCCGATCAACACCCAGTCCCCGTACGCCGCTTCGAAGGCCGGCGGGGACCGGCTCGCCGACAGCTACCACGCGAGCTTCGACACCCCGGTGGTGACCCTGCGCCCGTTCAACACCTTCGGGCCGCGCCAGTCGATGCGCGCGGTGATCCCGAGCGTCATCGGGCAGGTGGCGGCCGGCGCGCACACCATCACCCTCGGCGATCTGCGGCCCACCCGCGACTTCACCTACGTCAAGGACACCGCACAGGCGTTCCTCGCGGTGGGCACCGCGCCCGCCGAGCGAGTGGTCGGCCGCACCTTCAACGCCGGAACCGGGGGCGAGATCTCCGTCGGTGACCTGGTCACGCTGATCGGCAAGGTGATGGACACGGCCATCGACGTACGCGAGGACGCGCAGCGCATCCGGCCCGCCAACTCCGAGGTCATGCGGCTGGTCGCGGACGCGACCCGGCTCGGCGGGGCGACCGGCTGGAGTCCCGGCCACGATCTGGAGCAGGGGCTCGCGCACACCGTGGAGTTCTTCCGCGACCCGGCCAACCTCGCCCGGTACAAGACCGGCATCTACAACATCTGACCCGTCCGGCACGTCCACGAAGGAGGAGCCCCTATGCACGCAGTGATCCTGGCGGGAGGCAAGGGCGTCCGGCTGCGGCCCTACACCACCGCGCTGCCCAAGCCGCTCGTGCCCATCGGCGACCAGCACGCCATCCTGGAGATCGTGCTGCGCCAGCTCGCCACCGCGGGCTTCACCCATTGCACGCTCGCCATCGGCCACCTCGGCGAGATCATCCGCGCCTACGTCGGCGACGGCTCCCAGTGGGGCATGGCCGTCGACTACGCCACCGAGGAGAGCCCCTTGGGCACCATGGGGCCGCTGCTCACCATGCGCGAGCGCCTGCCCGAGTCGTTTCTCGTGATGAACGGAGACGTCCTGACCGACCTCGACTACGCCGACGTCCTGAAGCAGCACCGGGACTCGGCCGCCCCGCTGACGATCGCGACCTACGCGCGCAAGGTGCACATCGACTTCGGCGTACTGACCACCGACCAGCGCAAGGTCGTCGCGTTCACCGAGAAACCGAGCATGGACTACCGCGTCTCCATGGGCATCTACGGGCTGTCCAGGTCGACCCTCGACGGCTACACGCCCGGGCTGCCGCTCGGCTTCGACGAACTGGTGCTCGATCTGCTCAGGGCACAGAACCCGCCGCACGCGTACGACTTCGACGGGTACTGGCTCGACATCGGCCGCCCCGACGACTACGACCGGGCCAACGCCGAGTTCACCACCCGCAAGTCGATGCTGCTCAAGGGAGCCTGACCACCGCATGCGCATTCTCGTCCTCGGCTTCACCGGCTATCTGGGCGGTCACGTCGTCGAGCACCTGCGCGCCCTGCCGGGCGCCCGGGTGTTCGGCGGCGGTCGCTCGCCCGATGCCGAGCTGGACATCGACCTGACCACCGCCCGTACGGACGGGCTGGCGAAGACCCTGGCGTCGGCGGCGCCCGATGCCGTGATCAACTGCGCGGGCTCGACCGACGGGGACGCCGTGACCCTCGCGGAGGTCAACTCCCGTGGTCCCGCCGTCCTGTGCGCGGCGCTGCGGGAGGCGGCGCCCTCGGCACGCCTCGTCCATCTGGGCTCGGCCGCCGAATACGGCCCCGGTACCCCGGACACCAGGGTGACCGAGACGTCGGCCACCCGTCCCGTCACCCCCTACGGCGCCACCAAACTCGCCGGGACGGTCACCGTGACCACCTCCGGACTCGACGCGGTGGTCCTGCGCGTGGGCAACCCGGTGGGGCCCGGCGCCCCGCCCACCGGGCTGCCCGGCCGGATCGCCGGGCTGCTGCGCGAGGCCGGGCCGGACCCGGACGCGGTGATCCGACTGGGTGACCTGTCGGCATACCGCGACTTCGTGGACGTACGCGATGTGGCGCGGGCGGCGGTGCTCGCGGCCACGTCGCCCGGGTCCCTGCCGCACGTCCTCAACATCGGGGGCGGACGTGCCGTCCCGGTGCGCGAGCTCGTACGGACACTGGCCCGCACCGGCGGGTTCCGGGGGCGGATCGAGGAGGACGGCGGCGGCTCGGCGCGCTCGGGGGCGGTGTCGTGGCAGTGCTCCGACATCGCCGCCGCCGGTGACAGCCTGGACTGGCGGCCGTCGTACGCCCTGGAGGAGTCGCTGGCCGCGCTCTGGGCTGCGGCATCCGTACGGCCGGAAGGCGGCCGGGCGCCGTGAGCCTGCTCATTCCGCTGTACGTCCACCCGGCCGAGGACCCGGGCGCCTGGCACCGGCTGATCACGGCCGCGGCCCGTACCTACGCGGTGGTGATCAATCCCGCGAACGGTCCGGGCCCGGGCCCCGACCCGGCGTTCACGGCGGCGGCCGGAGCTCTGCGGGCGGCCGGCGCCCGCCTGCTCGGCTACGTGGACACCGACTACGGTGCGCGTTCCACGGCCGAGGTCGCCAAGGACGTCGTACGGCACCGGGAGTGGTACGGGACCGACGGCTGCTTCCTGGACCGGGTGACCTCGGACCCGGCCGAACTGCCCGCCTGCCGAAGGCTGGTGCGGGCCGTACGCCGGCTGGGCGCCACGACCGTCGTACTCAATCCCGGGGTGCACCCGGCGCCGGGGTACGCGCGCGTCGCCGACCTGACGGTGACCTTCGAGGGGCACTGGACGACCTATGTGTCGGCGTTCAGCAGACCGGCGTGGACCGCCCGGCACCCGCCCGACCGGTTCTGCCATCTCGTCTACGGTGTGCCCGAGGCGCTCGTACCGCTCGCCGTGCGTACCGCCCGCGAACGCGGAGCGGCGGTCTACGGTCCCGTGTCGGGAGAACCTCCCAATCCCTGGGCGCAGTTGACGCCCGCGCTGAGCGAGGCCGACTGAGCCCGGGGTCGCCGCGGACGCCGGCAAGGACGCGCGGGCGTCGGCACGTGCCATGCTGGAAGCGCTGATCATGGCGGAGAGCGAGGCAGAACAACAGCGTGAGGACAGCGACACGGCCGGGCCGGACGAGGATCTGGGACCGATTCGCGGCATCGGACCCCGGGCTGCTGCGGCTCATGGCCGGGCTGCGGACGGTGGGGGCCATCGCGCTCACGCTCGCCGTACTGACGCTGCTCGGGGCCGGCAAGACTCACTTGGTCGCCGGTTCCATCTCGGCCATGGCCGCGACCTTCGCCATCAAGGAGAAGCAGCAGCGCCAACAGGCGGTCACGCTCGCGCTCGGGCTGGTCGTGGCACTCGCCGCGATGTCGCTGGGGGCGCTGCTCAGCACGCACGTGGTCGCGGGTGACCTCTTCTTCCTGGCGCTGATCTTCGCCGCCGTGTACAGCCGCCGCTTCGGTGATCGCGGAACGGCGCTGGGTCTCATCGGGTTCCAGGTCTACTTCGTGTCGCTGTTCGTCAGGGCCGGCGTCCCCGGTCTGCCGGGACTGTGCGGGACCCTGGTCGTCGCGTTCGTGTGCAGCGCGCTGGTGCGTTTCCTCGTCGTACCGGAGACACCCGAGCGTGTACTGCGTCGGTTGCGCGCGGCCTTCCGGGCCCGTCTGGCGCAACTGGTGTCCGCCCAGATCGAGTTGCTGGACGCCGGCCCTGACCGGGTGGAGAAGGCTCTGGAGGAGGTCAGGCGGCACACCGCCCGGCTCCACGAGAGCGCGATGATGATCCAGGGACGGCTGGCGGAGGGGACCAGCGACAGCGCCACCGCCGCGCTCGTGCAGCGGCGTATCGCCGACGCCGAGATCGCCGCCGAGCGGCTCGGGGTGCTCATCCTGACCGCCCGCAGCGCGGAACGCGCCGACACGCTCACCCTGCATCTGCCGAACGCGCCCGTGCCCGCGGCGAGCGACCGGCTCCAGGCGCAGGACGACACCACCGCCACCCTGCGCCGTGATCTCGAAGCGCTGCGCCTGCTCGTCCTGCGCCCGGTCGCCGAGGACCGCGGCACCGGGGTGGCCCATGTGCGCAACCGGCTGCTCGGTTACCGCGACGAGGAGAACCTGCCGCGCGCCTCGGCGGCCGTCCAGGACGTCTTCCGCGGCATCGGGGAGACGGGGCGTGCCGTCCTGGGACTGCGACTCGCCTTCGACGGGCCCCAGGACGAGTCCGACGACACACCGTCGACGACCCGTTCCCGTGAGGAGTTGGACGCCGAGGACGTCGCCATCGCCCGGGCAGAGGAGGACGAGGAGGACGCGCACGACCCCACGGGGTGGAAGCGTCCGACGACCCGTACCGCGGTCCAGGTGTCGGTGGGTTCGGCCCTGGCCATCGTCGGTGGTGAGTTCCTGTCCAGTCAGCGCTGGTACTGGGCCGTGCTGACCTGCTGGGTGGTCTTCCTGAACACGTCGTCCACCGGAGAGATCCTGGTCAAGGGGTACCGGCGACTGCTCGGCACCGTGCTCGGCGTCGTCGCCGGTGCCCTGCTGGCGAGTCTGGTCGGCTCCCACACCTGGACCGCGTTCGCCCTGGTGCTGCTGTTCATCTTCGCGATGTTCTTCACCGCGCCGCTGTCGTACGCCCTGATGTCCTTCTTCGTCACGGCGATGCTGGGTCTGCTGTACACGCTGCTCAACACCTACAGCACCGGGGTGCTCGTCCTTCGTATCGAGGAAACGGCGCTCGGCGCCACCTGTGGTGTCATCGCGGCCGCCCTGGTGCTGCCGGTGAACACGGACCGCCGTACCGACGAGCTGCTGGCCACGGTTCTGAAGCGGCTCGGGGAGGTCACCGGTGCGGCGGTCGACCAGCTGAGCGGCGGTCCGGCGATCGAGCTGCTGGACAAGGCGCGGGATCTCGACACGGCTCTGGACGATCTACGGTCCTCCACACAGCCGTTGACGCATCCGATCACCCCGCTGCGGGCGCGTCGGCAGACCGCGCGCTATCTCGTGGCGCTCCTGGAGACGTGCGCCTACCACGCGCGTTCCCTGGCGGCGACGGCCGAGCTGTTGCCCTACAGCAAGACCGTCGCGGCCGATCCCCGGCTCAAGGGGGCCGGCCGGCGCATCGCGCACAACATCGACGTCCTGGTCGCACGCGTCGAGGACGACGACACCGAAGGCGTGGCCGAGACCGGCCCCAGCCTCGCGTCCATGCTGGAGACGGACCGGCCGGGCCTTCCCCGGCACGACCGCGTGACCGACCGGGTCCTGCGGCATCTGCAGCGCCTGGACGAAGGCGTGATCGGCCTCGCCCGCCCTCTCGGGGTACCGGTGTCGACCCCCGCGAACACGGCGTCCCGGGGACCCGCCGCCTAGGAAGTGCCGACAGCCACGGCCCGCGGAGTTCCGGTGGTCGCGGCCCAGGGAGTGCCGGTGGTCGCGATGTCGGGGGGCGCGGGGGTCACGACTTCAGGAATGCCGCCAGGCCCTCCAGCAGTCGTTCCACGTCGTCCTCGTCGTTGTACGGCGACAGTCCGAGGCGCAGGCCTCCGGTGTCGCCCAGGCCGAGGTGGCGCGATGCCTCCAGCGCGTAGAACGTTCCCGCGGGCGCGTGCACGCTCCGCGCCGCCAGGAAGCGGTAGGCGTCGTCCGTGTGACGGTCGTCGAAGGTCAGGAGCAGGGTGGGGGTGCGGTCGGCCGCCCGGGAGCGGACCGTGACGCCCGCGAGTGCGGCCAGGCCGTTCTCCATCCGGTCCCGCAGCGCTCGCTCGTGCCGCTCGATCGACACGAACGCGGACCTCAGCCGGGCGCGCCGGTCGTCCGCCGGACCGGTCCCGAGCCCGGCGAGCAGGTCGACGGCGGCGCGGGTGCCGGCGAGGAGCTCATAGGGCAGCGTCCCGAGCTCGAAACGCTCCGGGACCGCGTCGGAGGAGGGCAGCAGCTTGTCGGGACGCAGCGTCTCCAGCAGGGCCGGAGCGGCGGCGAGCACGCCGTGGTGCGGGCCGAGGAACTTGTACGGCGAGCAGACGAAGAAGTCGGCGCCGAGCCGTGCGAGGTCCACGAACGCGTGAGCCGTGTAGTGCACGCCGTCGACGTAGAGCAGTGCGTCCGTGCGGTGGACCAGACGGGCGATCTCCGCGACGTCGGGGAGCGTGCCGATCAGGTTGGAGGCGGCGGTGACGGCGACCAGCCGGGTGCGTTCGGTGAGCAGTTCGCCCACGGCCGAGGGCGGGAGTTCGCCGGTGACCGGATCGAAGTCGGCCCATCGCACCTGGGCGCCGGTCCGCTCCGCGGCCTGGACCCAGGGGCGGATGTTGGCGTCGTGGTCGAGACGGCTCACCACGATCTCGTCGCCGGGGGCCCAGTCCTTGGCCAGCGCCCGGGAGAAGTCGTACGTGAGTTGGGTGGCGCTGCGGCCGAAGACGACTCCCGAGGGGTCCCCGCCCAACAGGTCGGCCATGGTCTGCCGGAACTCCCTGACGAGAGCCTCCGCGTTCGCCTCTCCCGCCGTGACGCTCCCCCGGTTCGACAGCGGGCGGGTGAGCGCGTCGGCGATCGCCGCGCCGACCGGCGCCGGCGTCTGGGTGCCGCCCGGACCGTCGAAATAGGCGATGCCGGTCCGCAGGGCGGGGATCTGGGCGCGCAACGCGCCGACGTCGTAGGTCACTCGGGCTCCTTGGGCTGCTATGTCGTCCGCTCGGGGACGACGACATCAGGCGAGTTGTCCGGGCGGCAGGCTTCGGTGGTAACTGCCGACCCGGGCCAGGTATATCCGAACACCCACACGCCGGTGTCGACGGTGTCAGCGCCTACGGCCGCGGGTCGCCCAGCCGCCGCCGACGCCGGAGACGTGCAGGGCGAGCAGGGCCAGCCCTATGAGCATGACGTTGGTCGACGTGAAGACGTCGTTCGTCGAGAGGTCCGCGGCATTGATCAAGAACGCGATGAACAGCACGATCGCCGCAACGATTCCGAGCATGAACGCTCCTCTTCCGAAGTGGTGGTGGAGTCCGAGTGCCCCCAGGAATCCTGCCGACACAACTTCGCGCATCGGTGCGAGTCCGGCCGGCCCGGACGGGGCCGAACCGCGGGTCCTGCCGTCATCATTGAGCCCACCACCCGGGCCGCAGCGCATCGAAAGCAGACAGCAATGGCACACACCCCGGCCGCATCGACCTGTTCTCCCGTCGGAGCCGCCGCGTGAACGCGGCGCGTGTCCCGGGCCTGGTCCTGCCCCTGGTCTACCTCGGCGGGCTCGTCGCGGTCCTGGTCTGGTACTGGCGGCACCGCGGCGAGTAGAGCGACCACGGTCATCTTCGGGCGAGGTAGCTGCGTACGGTCGTTCCCGACACGGCGGTGTGGACGCGTACGAGGTCGGACAGGAAGTGGACGAGGAGCAGGCCCCGTCCGCCGAGTTGGTCCGGGCGCACCGGGCGGCGGCCGGCCAGGGGGTCGGTCAGGTGTCCCTCGTCACGCACCTCGCAGACGATCTGCTCGCTCTCGGCCCAGATCCGCAGCGTCCCCGAACCGCCTCCGTGCACCACGCTGTTGGTCGTCAACTCGGCGACGACGAGGTTCAGATCCTGCAGCCGGGGCGGCTCCATCCCCCGCTCCCGTGCCTCGCGCAGCGCGAAGTCGCGTGCGGCAGGCAGCAGTCCGGCGGCGAAGCGGACCGTGGCCGCTCCCGGCGGATACGGCAAGGTCTCGTTGTAGCGCACGAGGACGCGTCCGGGATCGTAGGCGTGGCTGACGCCCGGCCGCCCGTCGCTGATCACCACGGGGTGCGTGGCGTGTGCGTCGGCGAGCACGTCGTCGGAGAGGGTTCGGGCGTCGTACGGGCACAGGATGGTCGCGTCGCGGCCGTGGAACGCCGTGTTGATGAGGGCTTCGTGCTGGACACAGGCCGGGTACTCGAGCGGAGTACGGCCGTACCAGATCGGCTCCCCGATGATGCGCACAGGACGTCCGGGGTGGGCGTCGGCGAAGGATCGCAGGACGGCGGGGATGATCCGGCCGGGGTTCCGGCCGGCCTGTGTCATGTCGATCCAGCGGACCTCGTGGGCGGCCGGTCCGAGTTCCGCCTTGAGCAGCGCCAGTCGGGACGGAGGCGCCGCCACCGCCACGGGCAGACCGGTGGCGAGGCCCTCGGACACGAACGGCAGCGTGCCTTGCGCGTACTCCCGCTCGGAGCGGTACAGGAGCGCGGGGTGCGCGAACGGCTCCGCCCGGTCTCGGACGAGGGGCGACCGCGCTCCGTCTTCTCCCTGCTCCATGCCCACTGGCTCACCTCGGATCCCACTGTAGGCGGCGGCGGTTGCCGTCGGCGTGCATCCGGCAGAGGGCTTCGGCGAGAAGTAGTACGGGAGCCACGTCCGGCGGGCCGCGGAACAGAGGCGTTCCGCGGGTTTCGGAGTGTGGGTGGCATGACTGGCTTGAGACGGGGCAGACGGCCTCTGTCTTCAATTCCTTCGAACGAACTGGGGTGGACCGCATGGCAGCCGTGACGGCAGCGAAGGCAACCAACACGGCACAGCAGGCAGGAACGGCACAGGAGGAGGTACTCCCCCTGATCGACGAGCCGCTGAAGATCAGCCCGAAGGACGCGCGCGCGTTGTCGCGTCAGTTCTTCGACCGGCTGGCCGTGCTGGAGGAAGGCACGCACGACTACCAGTACGCGCGCAACACGCTCATCGAGATGAACCTCTCCCTCGTACGGTACGCGGCGGCCCGCTTCCGCAGCCGCAACCAGGACGAGATGGAGGACATCGTCCAGGTCGGCACGATCGGGCTCATCAAGGCGATCGACCGTTTCGAGCTGACCCGCGAGGTCGAGTTCACCTCCTTCGCCGTTCCGTACATCGTCGGCGAGATCAAGCGTTTCTTCCGCGACACCAGCTGGGCCGTCCATGTGCCCCGCCGTCTTCAGGAGGCGCGGATCGAACTCGCCAAGGCGACGGAGGAACTGCGCACCCGCCTCGGCCGCACCCCGACCACGCGTGAGCTGGCCGCGCTGATGTCCCTCTCCGAGGAGGAGGTCGTCGAGGCGCGCAAGGCCTCGAACGGCTACAACTCCTCGTCCCTCGACGCCGCGCTCACGGCGGACGACGGCGCGGACGGGGACACCGTTCTCGCGGACTTCATCGGCGAGGACGATCCCTCGCTCGAACTCGTCGACGACTTCCAGTCCCTGGCCCCGCTGATCGCCGAACTGGACGAACGTCAGCGTCGGATCATCCACATGCGGTTCGTCGAGGAGCGCACCCAGGCCCAGATCGGCGAGGAACTCGGCATCTCGCAGATGCACGTCTCGCGTCTGATCACCCGCATCATCAAGCGTCTTCGCACCGGGCTGCTCGATCCCGCGGTCGCCTGACGCGCCGCGGTCGTCCGACGCGCCCGCCCCGGGCAGCGTGCGACCGGGGCGCCGCGGGACGGTCCCGCCCGAAGTCGGGCGGGACCGTCCTGTGCGTCACCGGGCCGCAGTCCCGGTCGACGCCGTGCTCGGTGCCGGGGCGTACCCGGCGGGCCGGGCGGTGAAGACTCCCCGGCCCCGCGTCCGGCTGCGCAGCCGGGTCGCATGGCCGAACAGCTCGACCAGCGGCACGGTCGCGCTGATCACCACGACGCCCGCCCGCGCGACGGAGCCCGAGACCTGCCCGCGTCGCGCCGCCAGGTCACCGAGGACCCCGCCCACGGCGTCGTCCGGCACGGTGACCGTGACCTCCGCCACCGGTTCCAGCAGAACCATCGCGCAGGCGCGCAGTGCCTCCCGCAGCGCGAACCGGCCGGCCGTCCGGAACGCCCGCTCCGAAGAGTCCTTCGGATGGGTCGCTCCATCGGTGAGGACGACACGCACCCCGGTGACCGGGTGCCCGCCGAGCGGCCCGTCGGCCAGCGCGTCACGGCACCCGGCCTCCAGCGCCCGGACGTACTCCTGTGGCACCCGTCCGCCGACGACGGTCGAGCGGAACTCGAAGCGTGTCGCGCCCCCGCCGTCGCCCGGGGCCTCGTCCAGCGGCTCCACGTCGAGCACGACATGGGCGAACTCACCGGCGCCGCCGTCCTGTTTGACGTGCCGGTGGACCAGCCCCGACACTCCCCGGACGACCGTCTCGCGGTAGGCCACCCTCGGCCGGCCGACCCGGACGTCCAGACCGTGGGCGAGCCGGATCTTCTCCACCGCCACCTCCAGATGCAGTTCGCCCATGCCCGACAGGACCAGCTGGCCGGTCTCGGGGTCGGTGCGCACGACCAGCGAGGGATCCTCCTCGACCAGCCGCGTCAACGCGGACACCAACTGCTCCGCCTCAGCGCTGCCGACGGCCTCGACGGCCACCGAGACGACCGGATCGGCGACGGTCGGCGGTTCGAGCACCAACGGAGCCCCGGGGGCGCACAGGGTCGACCCGGCGCGGGCCGACTTCAGACCGACCACCGCGACGATGTCGCCCGCCACCGCCCGCTCCAGTGGGGCGTGGCGGTCGGCCTGCACCCGCAGGATCCGGCCGACGCGCTCGGTGCGCCCCGTGCCCGAGTCCCACACCGTCTCTCCCTTCCCGATCGTGCCCGAATAGACACGCAGATACGTCAGCCGCCCCGTGGCGGTGCCGTTCACCTTGAACACCAGTGCCGCGAACGGTGCCGCCGGGTCGGCGAACCGCTCCTGTTCCCCACCGTCCCGGGTGCCGCGTACCGCGGGCACGTCGAGCGGCGAAGGCAGGTAGGCCACCACGGCATCGAGCAGTGGCTCGATGCCGCGATTGCGGTAGGCCGAGCCGCACAGCACCACCACGCCGTCGCCGGAACGGGTCAGGTCGCGCAGCGCGGCGGTCAGGGTCCGCGCGGAGAGCGTCCCTTCCGCGCAGAACTCCTCGAGCGCGCCGGGATGGAGTTCCGCCACCGATTCCTCCAGCTGTCGGCGGCGGCCTTCCGCGGCGTCCCTCAGTGCCTCGGGCACCGGGCCCTCCTCGACCGTGTCACGGCCTTCGGGCCAGACCAGTGACCGCATGCGCGGCAGATCCACCACACCGGTGAACCCGGCCTCCGATCCGATCGGCAACTGGACGACCAGCGGGGCCGGATGCAGCCGCTCCCTGATCGACTCGACCGCGGTGTCGAGGTCGGCACCGGCGCGGTCGAGCTTGTTGACGAAGGCGATCCTCGGCACGCCGTACCGGTCCGCCTGGCGCCACACCGCCTCGCTCTGCGGCTCGACTCCCGCGACGGCGTCGAAGACCGCCACGGCGCCGTCGAGCACCCGCAGGGAGCGCGCCACCTCGTCGGAGAAGTCGACGTGGCCCGGGGTGTCGATCAGGTTGATCCGGTGCGCGTCCCAGGTACAGCTCACGGCCGCGGCGAAGATGGTGATGCCACGATCGCGTTCCTGGGGGTCGAAGTCGGTGACGGTGGTGCCGTCATGGACCTCGCCCCGCTTGTGGGTGCTCCCGGTGAGGTACAGGATCCGCTCGGTGAGGGTGGTCTTCCCGGCGTCGACGTGGGCGAGGATGCCCAGGTTGCGGACGGCGGCGAGCGGGGTGTCGAGGTGACGGTGCAGGTCGGTACGCACGGCCCATGGCCTTTCGGAATGATCCGGATGGGGCGGCGCGATTTCCCGGACGAAGCGGCCCGCGGTCGTGTCACGGGCCGTGCGGGGACCTCTGGCCACGGCACATCCCCATCGGGGCGTACGGAGCCGATCTGCCCGGTGACGGGCGGAGAGAGGTCAGATGTTCGTCACGGACCACCGGTGTCGGCCGCGCAGCCGGCACCGGGGACCCGGAGACACGAGGATCACCTCGTAGCGCGAAGGGGGAACGACGACAGCGGTGCGGTGACGCACGGCCCGGCTCCCCTCACTCGTCAGGACGCGCGCCGTGATGTTCCGCAGGTGCGGTGAGCGCGCGTTGTGGGGTGAGTGTAGGGAGCGCGCAGCGGTCGGCGCACCGGAATTTCACTCCTCGCGCCGCGCCCGCTCCCGGAGTTGACGGCTCCGACGGGTCCGGGAGTTGACAACTCCGACGGGTCCCGGAGTCGCAGGTCCCGGTCCGGTCCCGATGTGCGGATTCAGGGCAGGTCCGGTCAGAGCAGGCCGGAGTCTGCCTCCGAAAGCGCCCGGGCGAGCGGTCCACCGGGCGGCTCCGTGGGCCGCAGCAGTTCGGCGACGGCCGCCCCCGTGGCGCCGTGCCAGGTTCCGTACCGTCGGAGCATGGCGTGGTCACCGCGCTTGACCAGCAGCACACCCGCGCGGGAGCCGGCCGCCCTGGCCCGGCGGACGAACGCGATCGACTCCGACGGATCGGTGACGCGGTCGCGGTCACCGTGGAGCGCGATCACCTTCTTGTCCTGGAGGTGGGCCACCGGTTCGCCCTCCGGACACCAGGGCGCCAGCGCCACCACTCCCCCCACCTGTGTCGCCGCCGCGACGCGCAGGGCTGCCCGGCCGCCCATCGAATGACCCACGAGAATCACCGGCACCTCACCCACGCGGCGGGCGAGTTCCGCGAGTGCCCGCTGGACGTCACCGACGGGGTCGGCCCGTGAACCGTTCCAGCCCTGGAGCCGGTAGCGCACCTGCCCGAGGAAGACCTCGTCGTCCGGCACGGCCGCGGCAACGGCCCGGACCACGGGTCTCATCCGCAGCGCCGCCACGTTCCAGGGTCGTGAGGGGGCCAGGCTGTCGGCCCGGCCCCCGTGCAGGACGAGCACGGCCGCACGCGCCGCGTCCGAGTGACGGACCGGCACCAGGGCGGTGTCGGCCCCGACCGGTCCACGCGCCGGTGCGCCAGAGGTCCTTGTCCGCGTTCGGCCGCGCATCACAGCTCTTCCCGTGTTCCGACTCCGCCTGTGGGAGAAGTGTCCCATCGCGGGTCACACTCTCGGTGGTGCCGTCTGGCGAGAACCCGTCGCACTCTGACATTCCGGCCACTGCCGGGGCCGCGATCACCCTCGTAGCGTCTCGCTCATGCTCTTCGTCGCACCCGTACTCATCGGTGTTCTCTACGCGTTCCTCATGTCCCTGCTCCGGGAGCCCGCGAGGCGGCGGTTCAACGCCGTCATGGTCGCCGGGGCCGGAGCCGCCTATCTCAGCAGTGGCAGTTTCGGCGCCTGGGAGTTCGTCTTCACCGCCGCGGTCACCTACTGCGCCTACCGCGGCCTCGACTCGTACGTCTGGATCGGCGTCGCCTGGCTGCTGCACACCGCCTGGGACGCCCTGCACTACCTGCGGGGAGCCCCGATCATCCCGTTCGCCACGCACTCGTCGCTCGGCTGCGCGATCTGCGACCCGGTGATCGCCCTCTGGTGCCTGCGCGGCGGCCCCTCGCTCCCCACCCTGATCGGCTCCTGGTTCTCCAAGCGCCCCACCTCCCTGACCGACGGCTCCCCGACCGACGCCTCACACGCCTAGCCGCCCACGGGTGACCGGGCCGCCAGGTTCCGGGCCACAGGCGCCGGTGTCGGTGCCGTACGCCTCGGCGGTCTCAGTGTCCGGACCCGTAGTGTCCGCCGAGCTGATCGCGGTAATGCGGGTCGCCGAGGTGCTTCTCCTTGTCGAACTCCGGCGCCGACTTGATTTCGTCCTTCGTCCGGGCGACGTGGACGGTCTTGTCCTCGTGGGTGATCGTGGTGATCGTCCCGGCGGGCAGCAGGACCTCCTTGCCGAAGATCCAGATGCCGGTGTCGACCACGATGTACTGGGAACCGACCTCGTCCGAGTGCTTGTCGACCTTCCCGATGTGTCCATCGGTCGCTTCCACCCGGTACCCGGTGAGATCCGCGTCGGGTGTGTGGCCGCTGGTCGGAGTGTAGGCCCACAGATTCTCGTACATGAAGAAATCCTCCAGCTCTGTCGCGGTGCGCTTGAAAACACCGGGTGTCCGTTCAGCGCGCGCCGACACTCTTTTTCCCGGAGAGAATTCTCAGAGAATTGCGATTTTCAACCAACACGGGAATTCTCCGCGCGGAACAGGGAAATCGTCCGGCGTCCGGCGGCCCGCCCGGCCCACCGTGATGCGCACGACCGCCGGAAGGGGGAGCGTGGTGGGGTAGGGAGGAGTGCTATGGGCACGGCCGACCACCGGCATCGCGGCTGGGAGAGCCAAGGCTGGCTGCGCGGAGCACCACCACCGCGCTGGGTGCGGGTGCTGCCGCCCGCCCTGCTGGTGGCGGTCTGCACCGCCGAACTCCTGAGTCGGTACCCCTTGGACATCGGCTTCCTGCTGGGCGCCATCCCGTCGCTGGCCGTGCTCTCCTACGGACCCGTGGCGACGGCCGTCTTCGGCGCCGTCGTCATCGTGTTCCTGTACGTACCGCCGCTCCAGCTCAACCATCCGGGCAACACCGACCTGCTGACCATCACGTTCGTCGCGATCCTGAGTGTCGCCATCTCCCTGGTGCGCAGTCGGCGCGACGCCCATCTGGTCACGGTACGCACCGTCGCGGAGGCCGCCCAGCTCGCCGTGCTGCCACCGCTTCCCGAACGCGTCGGCCCGGTGCGCTGCACGGCGTTCTACCGGGCGGCGCAGCGCGAGACACTGGTGGGTGGCGACTTCTTCGACGTGCGCGCCGGCCCGTACGGTGTGCGGGCGGTGATGGGCGATGTGCAGGGGCACGGGCTGTCGGCCGTCTCGACCGTCGCCTCACTCCTCGGGGCGTTCCGGGAGACCGTGCTCGACCAGGGCGACCTGAAGTCGGCCGCGGCCCGCCTCGATCGCCGGCTCGTCGTCGACTCGGCCCACACCGCACACGCCGAACTGTTCGCTACCGCTCTGCTGCTGGAGTTCTCGGCCGACGCGGACGCGGTGCGTCTGACGTCCTGCGGACACCCGCATCCGTTTCTGCTGCGCGACGGCAGGGCCATCGAGCTCGTTCTCGAACCAGGAGCCCCCCTCGGGCTCGGATTCTTCGACATCTCTCCGCCGCAGATCTGCACCGTCCGGCTGGAGCGCGGCGACCGGCTGTTCCTCGGCTCCGACGGAGTGTCCGAGAGCCGGGACGAGACGGGCGCCTTCTATCCCCTGGCCGAGCGCCTGACCACGTTGGCCCAGGTGAGGTCGGCCGACCTCACCGACCGCCTCTGGGAGGACCTCCTACGGTTCTGCACCGCCGTGCGTGACGACGTCACGATGCTGGTCCTCACCCCCGCCCCCCGGGGCGAGCGGAGGTGAGGACGGTTCGCCCGCCCGGACCGCGCGGGGCGGGCCGGACGGGCGAAGTCGGCGGGCGGACAGGTCAGGGGGTGAGCTGCCACTGCTGGATGTAGCCGACGTCGATCGAGGCGGTGTCCTGGACCCTCAGTTTCCAGGTGCCGTTGACGGGTTGCGCGGAGGCGTCGACCGTGAAGGTCTGGTCGACGTCGTCGGCGCTGCCCCCGCTGTGGTTCAGGAGCGAGTAGACGGTGCCGTCGGGGCCCACGAGGGAGACCGTCAGGTCACCGCGGTAGGTGTGGATGATCTTGACGTAGACCTGGGTGGTGGCCGAGGCGTTGCCGGTCCGGCCGGTGACGGTGATGGGTGACTCGACCGCGGCTCCGGCGTCGGGGATGTCCACCCGCGTGCTGTTGGCGTAGATGTTCGCCACCCGCCAGGTGAAGCTCACCGAGACGGACGCTCCCGTGCTGTCGGTGACCGTGACGGTCACGGGGCTGGTCCCGGTGGTGGTGGGAACTCCCGAGATCAGGCCGGTGTCGCTGATCGTCAGGCCGTCCGGCAGGCCGGTGGCCGCATAGGTCAGGCTCGCGCCGGAGTTGGTGGTGTAGGCACTGGCCTGAAGGGAGACCTGCTGGCCGACACCGCTGGTCTGGTCGTCGATCGGCGCCACGTTGACACCCAGCGCGATCCTGTCGCCGACATGGATCCCGGCCCAGGCGGCAGCGACGGCGAGGTAGGTGTCGCTGTACGCGCCGAAGAGGTCGGCGGCGGCCTGGAGGGTCGCGGTGCGGGCTCCGGCGTAGTTGGTGCTGGAGGTCATGTAGGTGGTCAGGGCCCGGTACCAGATCCGCTGGGCGTTCTCGATGCCGATGCCGGTCACGGGTACACCGTCGTAGGTCGGGCTGTCGTACGAGACCCCGTTGACGGTCTTGGCACCGCTGCCCTCGGAGAGCAGGTAGAAGAAGTGGTTGGCCGGTCCGGAGGAGTAGTGGACGTCGAGGCCGCCCAGCGAGGAGTCCCAGTTGTCGCGGGACGCCCCGTCCTTGGAGGGCTTGTCCATGTACCGCAGCGGGGTGCCGTTGCCGTTGATGTCGATCTTCTCGCCGACCAGGTAGTCGGGGACGTCCGCGGACAGGTTGGCGTGGAACTCCACCGCGGCGGCGAAGATGTCCGAGGTCGCCTCGTTGAGGCCACCGGACTCACCCGAGTAGGTGAGGCCCGCGGTGGCGGCGGTCACGCCGTGGCTCATCTCGTGCGCGGCGACATCCAGGGCGGTCAGCGGGTGCGTGTTGCTCGCGCCGTCCCCGTACGTCATGCAGAAGCAGCTGTCGGACCAGAAGGCGTTGACGTAGCTGTTGCCGTAGTGCGCCCGGCTGTAGGCGGCCACGCCGTCGTTGCGGATGCCGTTGCGGCCGAAGACGTCCTTGTAGTAGTCCCAGGTGGCCGCGGCACCGAAGGCGACGTCCACGCCGGCCGTCTGACGGTTGCTCTGGGTGCCGTCTCCCCAGACATCGTTGTCATCCGTGAAGAGGGTGCCGGTGCCTGAGGTGCCCTGGTTCAGGTCGTAGGTGCGGTGACCCGCGCGGTCGCCGTCCACCAGCTGGTACGTGGAGCCGGACGGCGTGGTGCTGAGCGGGACCGAGCCGCTGTACTGGCCCGTGCCCGTGCCCGTGCGCACCGCCTGGAAGTCGAACAGGGCCTTGCCCGAGGTGGCGTCGGTGATGACATGGAGCTCGCTCGGCGTGCCGTCGTCCTGGGTGCCGCCGACCACCGACTCCCAGGCCAGCACCGGCTCGGCTCCGGCGGCCCAGACGACGAGGCGGGGAGCGCCGTCGACCGCGGGACGCGTGGCGTCGGCCTTCTTCGCGATCGCGAGCGCCTTGTGGGCGGCGGTGGCGGACGTGACGCGGGCGGTGGTGGTCGGCACCTTGAGGTCGGCCTTGCTCGCCTCGGACACGGTGGACAGACCGTTCCTGACGTGTACGACGAGGTCGCCGCCGAGGACCGGCAATCCGGCGTAGGTGCGCTCGTAGCGGGTGTGCGTGGTGCCGTCGGCGTCCTTCGAGACGTCCTTGACGATCAGCTTCTCCTTGGAGCCGAGGTCGAGGATCTTCGCGGTGTCGCCGACCGCGGCGGTGGCGCTCTTGAGCAGCGCGGCATGCGCGGCGGGAGACAGTTTCGCCGAGGCCGCGGCGGCCCGAGGGGTGGCGACGATCTTCGCGTGGCCGCGGTCACGGGGAGCCGCGGACGCGACGCCGGTGTGGAATCCGGCAGCGAGCAGCGTGCCGGCGGCGGTGAGCGCCAACGCCGCGGTGTATCTGCGTCGGTGCGAGGTGCGGTCGGGCGGGAGCAAGGGCTTCTCCTTCTGGCGACGATCGGCCCGTGGTCGAGGCCGAGAGAGCGGGCCGGCAGGGTGTGGCCGACTGGCAACGCGCTGAGCAGGGAAGGGCGCTGCACGAGGTGACCCACGAGGGGTGTGACGGAACTCGGCGGCGCGCGACAGGTGGGGGGTGTGAAGGAACGGTGAACGTTCAAGAGCAGACTGGCATCGCATGCACAGTTTTGTCATGGAGATGACAAAGCAAAGGCTGAAAATGGCTATTGCTTGCTGGATGTTCACCCCGACTCGGGGCGCTTTTCGGCCGGTGGCGGACGGTCCGGGTGGCGAGGGTGGCATGGGTTCACGGGTACGGGAAGCTGCTCACGCCGGTTCCCGTGGACCGGACCGATACGGGGGACACTGGCCTGACGATGAATCAGCGGAATCAGCGGGACCATGGCACGCGCCGTCGGCCGGTGCGGTTCGCGACGTTCAATGTGCTGCACGGCCGGCCGCTGCCGGACGGAGGGCCTCCCCACTCCCCCGCCGCGAACCCGGCCGAAGGACCGCTCGCCCGAGCCGTCCTTTCTTTGGACGCCGATGTCCTGGCGTTGCAGGAACTGGACCGCCTCCAGGAGCGATCGGGCGGCGTCGACCAGGCGTCGATCGCCGCCGACGCGGCGGGGCTGAAGCACTGGCGCTACGCGAGCGCGTGCCACGCCCGTTCCACAGCGGACCGGGGGTGGGTCCTCGACCCGACCGAGCCGGGGCTACGGGTGTACGGCCCGCAGGACGCCGACTCGGCCACGGACGTCCCCTCGCACGGGATCGCGTTGCTGTCCCGCTTTCCGGTACGGGACTGGCGGGCCCGGCGGTTGGCTCCCGCGCCCCTCGGTATGCCCCTGCGGATGGCCGGGCGGCCCGGGCTCACCCTGGTCCGGGACCAGCCGCGCGCCGCGCTGGCCGCCGTACTGGAGGCACCGGGCGGTCCGTTCACGGCGGTGGCGGTGCACCTGTCGTTCGTACCGGGCTGGAACGTCGCACAGCTGCTCGCCGTCCGAGACTGGATCGCCGACCTTCCCTCACCTCATGTCCTGCTGGGCGATTTCAACCTGATCGGCGCCCTGCCCAGGGTCGTGCTGAACGCTCCCGGGAAGACCCGCACCCCACCGTCGCCCCGCGGCTGGTTCGATCTGGCCCGCACCCCGACCTATCCCGCGCACCGCCCGGTCGTGCAGTTCGACCATGTGCTCGCGAACGGCGTCGGCGTGGCAGCGGCGAGCGGAGCGCGCACGCCCGCGACGGGGATCTCGGACCATCGCCCGCTCGTGCTGGAACTGTCCCTGTGACCCCGCCCGTTCAGCCCGCCGTGCCGAGGGCGGCGCGTGTCATCAGGCCGGCCGGGGCCGAGCGGGACGGTATCCCGCTCTTGCGGTGGACGGCGGACAGATGCGTCTCGACCGTACGGCGGCTGAGGTGCAGCCGCGCCGCGACGGCCTGGTCGCTCAGTCCCTCCGCCACCGGCTCGGCGATCTCGAATTCACAGGGGTGGTCAGCTCGGCCAGGTCCGTCGGCAGGCGCGCGCCGCCGACCGCGGCGATCCGCTGGGCCCGGTGTCCCATCACGGCGGCGCGGGGCCCTGTCCGGAGCGCTTCACCAAGGGAGCGGCGCGCAACAGGGAGTTCCGCGCAGCACGATGAACCCGGCCTGCCGCGCCCGGGCGCACACCTCCCCCAGCAATCGGCTCTTAAGGCGGCGGGGGCGGTGCGGATGGTGGCGGCTCAACGGCCCGTCCGGATCAGGCCCGTCAGGTAGCGCCAGAGCGACGAGCGGCGCTGGACGGCCTGGTCCGCCTCCACCGTCCCGGACGCGTCGGGCGTGTCGGACTCCGGGCCCGCGGCGCGCACCTGCCCTTCCGGCGCCGACGGGGCGACCGGCGAGGCGAGTTCGTAACGTACGGGCAGCGATCGCAGGCCTCGCATGAACGGGGAGGAGCGCCAGGGCAGTTGGTCCACCGGGAGCGCGAGTTCCAGGTGGGAGAAGCGCTCGAACAAGCGGCTCACCCCCGCCGCCGCGACCGTGGACGCCAGCTCGCGTGCCGGGCACTGGCGTCGGCCCGCGCCCCACGCGAGGTGCGCCCGGCTGCTGATCGTCGTGTTGGCCACCGCGTGGTCGGCGAAGACGGGATCGGCGTGCGCGGCGGCGGAGGACACCCAGACCGGATCGCCTTCGCGGATCGTGTAGTTGCCGAGCGGAGTGTCCTTGGCTGCGAACCTCGGTACGAAGTTCACCAGCGGCGGTTTGCGCATGACGACCCGGTTCATGGTCTCCCTGACCATCCCGGCGGACAGACTTGCCCGTGCGCTGCCCTCCCCCGCGATGACCTCGACCACGGTGTTGGAGATCAGGATGCCGACGTGGTCGGACGTCATGCCGAGCAGCATGAACAGCTCACGGGCGAGCGCGTCGAGGGAGAGGTCGGGGTGAGCGGCCAGCAGGTAGGAGGGGAAGTCGTCGCCCGGCCGCGTCCGCTTGGCCGCCGCCAGCTCCACCAGGGTCTCCAGCAGGCGTTCCAGGGCGGGTTCCGCGTCCGGCCCCGCGTCGAGGACCCGCCACATGTCCATCAGCGCGTCGTCGCCCTGCGAGCCGGGGAAACCGAGCAGATGGCTTGCCACCATCAGCGGCAGCGGTCGCGCGAACTGCGCGGACAGGTCGGCCACGCCCGTGCCGCCACCCTGTCCCAACAGGGTGATCAGCTCGTCGGCATGGGCGGTGACGGCCGCTTTCAGCCGCTTGGTCTGCGGATGGCGCGGATCCTGGAAGGGCTTGAGCGCCGCGTCCCACGCCGTCCGCAGCGGCTGGTAGCCGGGACCGCCCTGGATCAGTACGTGGTTCACCTCCAGGGAGGGTCCGAGCGGCCAGTCGGCGGGAACCCTGCCCTCCGACCGGGCCCGCCAGTTCTCCAGCCCCTTGGGCCACGCGTCGTCGTCCTGGAGGACCTGAAGCGACTCGCGGTACCCCAGCACCAACCACGCCGGTACGCCCAGCAGATCGACCGGCGCGACCGGGCCGTGCCGCTGCCTCAGCCGCTCGTAGACGAGCGCGGGGCGCGTCTCGTAGTCCCGGGTCAGCAGCGGCTGCGCGGTCATCGCCTCCAACCGCGTGTCGTCCACGTCCATGGATCCGCCGTCCCCCATGTGGGATTCCACCGTTCGCAGCCCTTCGACGCTCCCCGCCACCGTTTCGTAGCCCTTCAGTGGCTACGAACCGGTGCCAGACCCTACCCCAGGCCGCACGAACGGGACGCCGCGGGGCGCCCGTTGCCTCAGGCAGTGGTTCAGGCCGTGACCTGCGCTGGTTTGCCCGGAGTGCGCAGGACCGGGTCGGTGCGCAGACGCAGGAAGGCGAGACCGAGGGCGACGGCCTGCAGCGCGGCGCACACCGCGATGACGTAGTCGAGGGCCCACGGCGAGGTGAGGGCGACCACGATGCCCGCGAGCGGGAAGGGCAGCAGCAGAAGCAGGATGGTCAGGGAGAGGGTGCTGCCGAAGACCGCGGCCGGGATGAGCAGGGAGCGCAGCGTGCGCAGGACGACGGTCAGGCCGCCGTCGCCCGCCATGAACAGCGCCATGAGGACGACGTACGCGGTGTACGTGGGCGCGTGCGCCAGGGCGAGACAGGCCGCGGACGCGACGGTGGAGCACACCACGCCGACTCCCCACAGGCCCAGCCGGTTGAGCGCGAAACGGCAGACGGTGACCGTCAGGAGCGTGGAGGCCGCGGCTGCCGACCAGAGGGTGCCGACGGCCGCCGGGGACAGACCGAAGCGCTCGACGACGATGATCGGGCTGGCGGACTGGAGCAGCCCGAGCGCGAGGTTGGAGACGGTCAGGCCGCCCACCAGCCAGCCGAGCGCGGGCAGCGAACGCAGCGTCCGCCAGCCCGTCTTGAGGCCCGCTCCCCGCTGTGTGGTGCCGGGCTGGGAGCCGCGTAGGGGGGTCGGCGGGGTCTGCAGGGCGAGGGCCGCCGCCAGGCACGACAGCACGCTCAGCACGGCGAGCATATGGGTCGGCCCCGCCAGCAGCAGGACGCCGCCGAGCGCGGGTCCGGTGAGCGTCGCCGTCTGGTCGATGCCGATCAGGACGGCCTGAACCTTGTGTGCCTGGGTGTCCGCACGGCGGCTCACGATCGCGCCCACGGCTTCGTTGGCGATGAAGCTGAACTGCGTCAGGGTGCCCGTCGCGGCGGCCAGCGCCATCACGACGAGTGTCTGCGCCGTCCCCTGTTCCAGCATCATCAGCGCGACGCTCCCGCCGGCCACGAGGACCGCGCGCGCCAAGGAGGCGAGGAAGAACACGATGGCGGCTCCACGCCGGTCGACCAGGTCACCGGCGAGGCCGAAGGCCGCCACCCGCGGTATCCATTCCAGCGCGAAGGCCAGTCCGGTCAGCGAGGCGGATTCGGTCGTGGCCAGCACCAGGAGCGGCATGGCGTACGTCGACATGGAGAAGGCGAGTGCGTCGAAGGCCCGCGGTGCGTAGACCCGGCGGAGCAGGCTGCCGGGAGGTACGGCGGCATGCCGACCGGCCGGTCGGCCCTCGTACAGTTGAATGGTCACGGAGTTTGGGGGGCTTTCACTCAGCTGTGATGGGGAACGCCCGGCGGGCTCGAAGGACCCTCAGGCGGGCAGGTGCACGACATTCATCGAGCCGGAGAGCCACCCGCCGTCCACGGCGTGACGCCCCGGCGGCGGTCCGTTCGAAACCGGCGGCACCTACGGGGTGGTGCGGACCGCCTCGCCACCGGGACCGGTGGAGACCTCGCCACCAGGACCGGTGGAGAGAGGACTGCTCGTCCATGCCATGACGCGATGTCGGGTCACACGAACTCCGCTCGGAACGAGGGCGAGTCGGGAAACGGGCATGCGGGATGAATCGACACGACCGAGACCGGGGAAGGGCATAGACGCAGGCCTTGTTTAGGCATCAACATCTGTGCAGCCACAAGGTAGCCGAAACTTTCGGATCACCCGAAAGCGTAATCAGCCAAAGTCACCGCCCTGCGACTGAATATGACATCAGCAACAGCGGGGCCGTGCAAGAGGTGCGCCGGATCCCGCCGGACCGCCGTACGGGACGGTGCGCGGAACGGACCCGTCGGTCCGTGGGATCCGTGGCGTCAGGAGGGGGACGCCCGGGTCCGTGTCCGTGACCCGAACGGTGAAATCGCGTATGCCGGTTTGCGGTGTCCACCTCCTGGCCACACGGTGAAGAAAGGCATGTCGCCGCACCCCACTCGTCGGCGGCCTCGAGGAAAGCGACTGTGATGATGAAGGGCAATGCCAGAACGAAGCAGCTCAGGGGCAAGATGAGGGAGACCCTCGGCAAAGCCCTGGGCGACAAGTCCATGCAGAGGGCGGGCCGCGGCGAACAGCTGCGCGGAAAGGCCCAGGAGATGACCGAAAGGGCCGCGGGCCAGATCCGCCAGCGGACCAAGCACTGAGGACGACGGCCCGGGCGTCCCGGACACCGTCGTCGGCGCCCCGGGCAGGGCCTTCAGCGCCCCGGGGCGCGGTCCTCGGTCGTCCCCCCGGACTGATGTGACGGTGCCGGGATCGATGCCGGTGAGGGCCCCTTCGTCTCGGTGGCGTGCGCGACCGTCTCGGTGGCGTGCGCGACCACGCCACCGAGGAGGGTCCGCGACGCGCCAAAAGCTCCGCCCGGCTCGGGCCGGAACCCCGCAACGGAGGGCGCGCAGGACCATGACTCTTCAGCATCCCGCCGACCGCGGCGGTGCCGGACGCGGCAGGTTCGAACGATTCGCCGAGTCGGTGTCGACGGTGACCAGTTCACCGGCCTTCTTCGTCTTCTGCCTCGCGCTGGTTTCCTTCACCGTCGCCGTGCACATCGCCGGAATCGCGACGGAGTGGCTCCTGCTCGCCGGCGACTCCATGACAGCGGTGACGTTGCTGCTCCTCGCACTGCTCAAGAATTCGGAACTGCGGGCCGAGCGAGCGATCCAGCGCAAGTTGGACGCCATCGCCGCCGCTCTGCTCGAAGCCCAGGAGGGCGAGCCCGGAGAGGCGCACGAGAACCTCAGGGACGTGATCCGGATGGAGGAGGAGATCTGAGGGTCCGAGGGGCGACTCGTTCCCCGGGCGGGCCTACGCGTGCGTCAGCCGGAGCCGTAGATCGATCTCCTGGTCGCCGGAGGCGGACCCGGACACCTGGACGCCGAAGGCGGACGTGAGGGTCTGCCGCAGCCGGTCGACCGCCACGGGACCGCCTTGGAGCTCCACGGTGACGGAACCGTTCAGGGAGAGGTCGGACGGGAGCGCGGCGTCGCGCGCGTCCCGCCCGACGAGGAAGGCTCCCGTCCAGGTGTCGGACCGCGCGGTGCTGTCGTGCCGTGGCATGTCGTGACCGCTCTCCTCGGCGAAGCGTGTACCCAGGACGCGCAACACGGTGTCCGCGTCCGCGAGGGAGCAGGCGTCCAGGACGACCTGCACCAGCTCCGGGGAAGAGGCCGACCGATCGGCCGGGTCGGGGGATGACGAGGTGTTGTGCGCGGGGTCGGTGTGGTGCGCCGTGCTGTTCATGGTGTCCTCTCACGTCTCCTGGTCGGGCCCGGCACCGGCGGAGCGGAGCCGAACCGTGTGCGGGTCGCGTTGTCGTCAGAGTTCGCGCAGGGCGGGCAGCAGGGTCTTCTCGGCCCAGGCGATGAACGGGAGTTGCTGGTCGCCGCCCACCCGCACCAGAGGTGCGATCTCCTCCGGCGTGACGTACCGGGTGGCGCCCTCGAAGCCCGAGGGGCCCGGCAGTTCGGCGTTGCCGGGCCAGCCGCCGAGAGCCCAGCGGAACTGTTCGTGCGCGCGGGCCACCGCGGCCTCCCGGTCCGGGTCGTAGCGGACGGGCAGCCGGGCGTTCGCCACCTCGAAGTGCGTGCCCCGGTGATGCACGTCGCCGCCTCCGAAGAGCTCGCGGATGATCTCCACGGCCTCTTCGAGCATCTCCGGTCGGATCTGTGGGGAGGGCCAACCACCGCCCACCACATGCCCGTTGAAGTTCCCGCCCGAGCCGAGCCCGAGCCGGAACCGGCCCTCCGAGAGCAGTCGCACGGTCGCCGCCTTCTGCGCGACGACGACGGGGGGACAGCGGGTCGTCGGGCAGGTCACGTACGTCATGAGCGGTATCCGCGCCGTCGCCTGGGCGGCGGCGCCGAGCACGCTCCACGCGTAAGGGGGCGTGCCCCTGCGACTCCAGCCAGGGGAAGTAGTGAACGGACGGGACGGAGATGCCGAAGCCGCCCGCTCCGCCTCGATCACGTGTTCTACGAGGTCGCGGGGGCCGGCCTGCTCGGTCATCATCGTGTAGCCGATTTGCACCATATCCTCCGCATTACCCGTAGCCATGACCCGAAACATCCGACCGCTGCCGCAGGTGGTGAGTCGGTGCCGACCGGAGGGGCGCCGCCTCACCGGCGTCGAGTTCCCCAGCGCCACGGAGGTCACGGCCCTCTGGGGAGCAGGCCGGGTCAGGCCGAGTCGCGGACGAGCACCCGTCCCGGGGACCGGGTGATGCCGCCCGTGTCGAGCCCGAGGGCGGTGCGTGCGGCCAGTCGCCCGTGGGCTTCGGCGTCGATGTGGACGGTGGTGAGTGCGGGGGTGATCAGGGCGCCGTACTCGGTGTCGTCGAAGCCGATCACGGCGATGTCGTCGGGCACGGTGAGACCGAGGTCGTGCAGGGCGGTCAGGGTACGCAGGGCAACGTCGTCGTCGAAGGCCGCGACGGCCGTCACCGACTCGTGCACCGCACGGAACGCCTCAACAGCCACGGTACCGGCCGCTCTTGGCCTCGGCACCACGAAGGGGGTGATCGCCGGCAGTCCCAGCACGTCCGCGGTCTCATGGACGAAGCGCAGACGCACCTCGGTCAGCGGCGAGTCGCTGTCCGGCAGCGCCATGGCGATGGCCGTGTGGCCGCGCTCGGCGAGGTAGCGGATCTGCAGGGCCGCATGCCCGGCGAAGCCGTTCTTCCAGTCCTCGGCGTCGGGCTCGTGGCCGCTCAGATAGGCCTCGGCGAACCGGAGCACGGCGCGCGGGGTGATCGTGTCGAGGACCTGCTGCGTCGAGTGCCGCGCGCCATGGCCGTGCCGGACGAGCAGCACATGGTCGTGCGCGGCGAGTTCGTCGTCGAGGCCCCGGATGTAGCTGCGCGAGTAGTTGCCCTCCAGCCCCCAGCCGATGTCGAGGACGACGATGCGGGAGGAGCCCTCGCGCAGCGCCCGCGCGATGCCGTGCGGTACGTAGCCGAGGTCGCGTGCGGCCTGCCGTACGCGCTCCCGGGTGGTCGGTGAGATCGTCTGGTTCGGATCGTCGTTGAGCACGAAGCTCACGGTCGCCCGCGAGACGCCGCTCGCCGCGGCGACGTCGTTCAACGTCACCCGCCCCGAACCAGCCATCACCGCACTCCCGGTCGTCGTACCGCGCCGCCATCGACGCCGGCGTCGACTCCTGCCTCGCAGCGCAGCCTAATCCAGCCGGGCCACGTTCGTTCCGGAAGATCATTGCACGACTCTCGCCAACGCCGGATTCGCTCTGTTACGGTCCCGCTAGATCGATTTAGCAGACACGTCTGCCGACGCAACTAGAACGATCTAGTGCAGAGCCGCGGCACTACCGGTTCGATGGGGCGAGTCGCCCGGGCAGACGGTGATGAGAGGAGCCGTATGGCATCCCCCAGTCTTCAGGACGGCATCGACCGGGCCGGTTCGCCCGTCAAGCTGCTGTGGAAGCCGAACGCGGCGCCCTGGACCCCCGAGGTCGTCGCCCGCGAGTACGCCGGCTGGCGCGAGGAACAGGCCGCGTGGCACGAGGGCGTCGCGCTTCTCAACCTCTCGCACCACATGTACGACATGTTCATCGAGGGACCCGACGCCACCCGTCTGCTCGCGGACCTGGGTGCGAACAACTTCGAGAACTTCGCCGTGGGTCAGGCCAAGCAGTACATACCCGTGACCCGGGACGGGAACATCGTCACGGATGGCATCCTGTCCCGCGACGCGGAGAACACGTACACGCTCAGCGGCATCCCCACCGCCCAGCACTGGGTGCGGTACCACGGGGAGCAGGGCGGCTACGACGTCACCTACGTCACCGACCCGTCGTCGGCGTTCCGCAAGAGCGGTGACCCCAAGCTGTTCCGCTACCAGATCCAGGGACCGCTGGCGAGCGAGCTCGTGGAGCGCGCGTTCGGGGGCCCGCTGCCGCCGACCAAGTTCTTCCACTCCTCCCCCGTCACCCTGGACGGAAGGGACTTCCGCGCCCTGCGCCACGGCATGGCGGGGCAGGCCGGTTACGAGTTCATCGGCGCGTGGGAGCACGCCGAGGCGGTGCGGGAGGCACTGCTGCGGGCGGGTGAGCCCTTCGGGCTGGTCCAGGTGGGCGCGCTCGCGTACGCCACGCCCAGCGTGGAGAGCGGCTGGGTGCCGTCGCCGGTACCCGGGATCTACAGCGACCCGGCGCTGCTCGCGTACCGCAGGCACATCGCCTTGTACGGCATCGAGGGCCAACGGCCCCTGGGTGGCAGCTTCTTCTCGGAGAACATCGAGGACTACTACTGCTCCCCGTACGAACTCGGCTACGGCAAGATGATCTCGTTCAACCACGACTTCATCGGCCGCGACGCCCTGCGCAAGGCCAAGGACGAGGTCCTGCGCAAGAAGGTCACGCTGGTCTTCGACGCCGACGACGTGCGCAAGGTCCTCGGTGACGACCCCGGATTCGTGCTCAGCTACTCCCGGCACCGGGTGGAGTCGGGCTCCGGGCTCGTCGGCATCACCTGCCAGAGCGCGAGCATCGATCCGGTGGGCACCGTCCTGTCGCTGACCCTGATCGACCAGCGGTGCGCCGAGCCGGGCACCGAGGTGTCGGTGGTGTGGGGCGAGCACCCCGGACCGGGGACGGCCCCGAACGCGGACCTCGGATTCCCCCGCATCCGCGCCACGGTCCAGCCCGCGCCCTTCAACCAGCACGCGCGCACGCTGTACCGGCGCGACGTCGGACCTCAGCGGCGTTGACACCGGGCCGAGTTGCGGAACCGGGCGGCCCCGTCGGCGGTCACCTCCACGCGCCGGAGGGCGCTTCGGCTTCGGAACACGCGGGCGCTTCGGGGCACGGCGACGGCAGGGGCAGCGCCATGGTGGTGCGGGCGCGGACGCGCTCGGCGAGGTGACCGATCTGCGGGGCCATGTGCGCGGTGAACCCGTCGGTCAAGCTGCCGCCGCTGTCGTCGAGTTGACGGCCCGTCAAGTACGACGATCCGGGACGAGGCCACGCGCAGCGCCCACACGATGCCGCTCGCCGCGGCGACTTCGTTCGACGTCACCCGCGCCGAACCAGTCATCACCGCACTTGCGTTCCCTCTCGGCCGACGCTCGTCGCACTCAATGCTCACGCCTTATTGCTAGATCGATTTAGCAACCGCCTGCTACGCTTCGTCACTAGATCGATTTAGTTGACGTATGGGCGTGATCCACCGCCTGAAACGGGGGGTCGACTCCTCCTGCGGCACTGTCGCGCACCCCACCCGCGCCCTCCCGGAGAACGCAACGCATGCGGCACGGAGAACGATGTGAACAAGGAGCACCATGGATTCCGTCTCCACGGCGTCGGCGTCGGCCGTCGTCCCTTTGCTGGATGACTTCTCCCTCGAGATGACGGGCAAGGACGTCCCAAGGCTTGAGGAGGCCCGCCGCACCATCCCCCAGGGCACGCGGATCAATGTGACCTTCCTCGGCAACGAGGACCTCGACATGCGACTGGCCGCCGCGCGGGCGGTCAAACGGCTGGGCTTCGTCCCCGTACCGCACATATCGGCCCGCCGGCTGCCCTCGCGGGCGGCGCTGGAGGAGTTCCTCGCCGCGCTGGAGGCGGACGGCCTCGCCGACAACGTCTTCGTCGTGGGCGGCGACCCCGTCGAGCCGCACGGCCCCTACGACGATGCGCTGGCCCTGATCCGGTCCGGACTGCTGCGGAAGCACGGCGTGCGGCACGTCGGTGTGAGCGGCTACCCCGAGGGGCACCCCGCGATCGCGGATCCGGTGCTCTGGTCGGCGATGGAGCACAAGAGCGCCGCCCTTGAGGAGCACGGGCTGCCCGGTGCCGTCATCACCCAGTTCGGTTTCGACGTCGACGCCGTCCTGGCCTGGGTCGAGGCGGTACGGGCCCGGGGCATCGGCCTGCCCGTCCGGATCGGTGTGCCCGGGCCCGCCGGGGTCAGACGGCTGATGACCTACGCGGCCCGCTTCGGCGTCGGCACGAGTACGTCCATCGCCAAGAAGTACGGCTTCTCGCTCACCAACCTCATGGGCACCGCCGGGCCCGACCGCTTCATCAGGGCCCTGGCCAACGGCTACGACGCACGCCGGCACGGCGAACTCAAGCTGCACTTCTACACATTCGGCGGCCTGAAGAACACCTCCGAGTGGGTCGCCGACTTCCGCGACAAGGAGAACTGACGTGACGCTCACCCAGGACGCTCCCGCGCGCACCCCGGCGCGCAAGCCCGCCCCGCACCACGCCTCGCTGATCGTCAAGGGCAAGGACCGCACCGGTATCGTCGCCGCCGTCGGCGCGGTGCTCAGCAGTCACGACGCGAACATCGTCTCCCTCGACCAGTACTCCGACAATCCGCAGGGCGGCGCGTTCTTCCAGCGCACGGTCTTCAGCATGGACAACCTCAAGGCGGCGCTGCCCGCGATCGAGACCGAGCTGAAGGCGCGGCTCGCCGAGGAGTTCGAACTTCGGTTCACGCTGCGGGACATGTCCGTGCCGAAGCGGGTCGCCCTCTTCGCCTCGAAGTCCGACCACTGTCTGCTCGACCTCCTCTGGCGGCAGCGGCAGGGTCAACTCCCCATCACCGTCTCCATGGTGATCTCCAACCACCCCGACACCGCCGAGGAGGTCCGCGGCTTCGGGATCCCCTTCTTCCACGTGCCGTCGACGGGTCCTGACAAGTCCGCCGCCGAGGCCGAACACCTGCGGTTGCTGCGGGGCAACGTCGACTTCATCGTCCTCGCCCGCTACATGCAGATCCTGTCGGGGGACTTCATCGCCCAGGTGGGCGTTCCGATCATCAACATCCACCACTCGTTCCTGCCCGCCTTCATCGGCGCCGGTCCCTACGCCAAGGCGAAGGAGCGGGGCGTGAAACTCGTCGGCGCGACCGCCCACTACGTGACCGAGGACCTGGACGAGGGCCCGATCATCGAGCAGGACGTCGTCCGGGTGACGCACGCCGAGAACGCCGCCGACCTCCAGCGCCGCGGTGCGGACGTCGAACGTGCCGTCCTGTCCCGGGCGGTGGAGTGGCACAGCCAGGACCGCGTGATCCGCGACGGCAACCACACGATCGTCTTCGCCTGACCGACGCGCCGTTTCCCACCGGTTCCCATCGGGTCCCACCGCAGATGAGTTCCCACACCAGAAGGTGATGTCACTGCCATGACGACGAAAATCGACGGCAAGAAGATCGCCCGGGACATCAGGTCACGGGTCGCCGAGGAGGTCGCCTCCCGCGTCGCCGCAGGCGCGGGCGTACCGGGTCTGGCGACGATCCTCGTCGGTGACGACCCGGCCGGCGCCGTGTACGTCGCCAACAAGCGGCGCGCGATCCGCGAGGCGGGGATGCGCGACTTCCACCGGACGTTGTCGCGGCGGGCCACGCAGGAGGAGGTCGCCGCCGTCATCGACGAACTGGCCGCCGACCCCGATGTGTCGGGCATCCTGCTGCAACTGCCGCTGCCCGAGGGGCTCGACTCCGCCGCGCTGATCGACCGTATCCCCGTCGGCAAGGACGTGGACGGACTGACCACGGCGAGCGCCGGTCTGCTGGCCCGCGGGGAGTTCGGCCTGCGGCCCTGCACCCCCAGCGGTGTCGTCGAACTGCTCGACGCGGAGGGCGTCACCATCGGGGGCGCCCACGCCGTCGTGGTCGGACGCTCCGAGCTCGTCGGGCGGCCCATGGCCCAGTTGCTCCTGCAACGGGACGCGACCGTCACGATCGCCCACCGGTACACGACGGACCTCGCGTCCGTGACCCGGCCGGCCGACATCGTCGTGGTCGCCACCGGGGTGCCCGGGCTCGTCGGCCCCGAGCACATCAAGCCGGGGGCGACGGTCATCGACGTCGGCATCCACAGGACCGACTCGGGGCTCACCGGCGACGTCCGCGCGAGCGAGGTGGACGGCGTCGCGGGACGACTCACTCCCGTACCGGGCGGCGTAGGACCGATGACGATCGCCCTGCTGATGGTGAACACGCTGCGAGCCGCCGCCTGGGCGAAGCACTCCGCATGAGCGGTGCGGCCTCCACGCGACGGATCGACGAGGGGCGGTTCGTCCTAGACCCCGGCCCGTGCACCGGCACCGGCCGCGTGGACCGCGCCTCGACGACGTCCTCCGGGAACCTGATCAAGATTGGCCGCCGCGACATCGAGAAGACCGGGCCGTCGGCCCGTACCCATGGTCATGGGGTCGCCCCGCCCCTGACATGGCCGACATTCGAAGAACAGGCAGCCTCATGAACGCATCCGCTTCCATCGGCGTCACCGGCCTCGGAGTGATGGGCCGCAACCTGGCCCGTAACTTCGCCCGGAACGGTTACACCGTCGCCGTCCACAACCGCTCCGCCGGCCGCACCCGCGCGTTGGTGGACGAGTTCGGCCACGAGGGCTCCTTCGTCCCGGCCGAGACGGCCGAGGAGTTCGTGGCCGCGCTGGCCCGGCCCCGCCGCCTCATGATCATGGTGCAGGCCGGTGCGGCCACCGACGCCGTCATCGACGAGTTCGCCCCGCTCCTCGAGAACGGCGACATGATCATCGACGGCGGCAACGCCCACTTCGCCGACACCCGCCGCCGTGAGGCCGCACTGCGCGAACGCGGCCTGCACTTCGTCGGCGCGGGCATCTCCGGCGGTGAGGAGGGCGCCCTCAACGGGCCGAGCATCATGCCCGGCGGCTCGGCGGAGTCGTACGCCGTCCTCGGCCCGATGTTCGAGAGCATCAGCGCCAAGGTCGACGGCGAACCCTGCGCCACCCACATCGGTACCGACGGCGCCGGACACTTCGTCAAGATGGTCCACAACGGCATCGAATACGCCGACATGCAGCTCATCGCCGAGGCCTACGACCTGCTGCGCCAGGTCGCCGGCTACAGCCCCGCCGAGATCGCCGACGTCTTCCGCACCTGGAACGAGGGCCGCCTCGGCTCCTATCTGGTCGAGATCACCGCCGAGGTCCTCGCCCACACCGACCCGCAGACCGGTGGCGCGTTCGTCGACATCGTCGACGACGCCGCCGGGCAGAAGGGCACCGGCCGCTGGACCGTGCAGACCGCCCTCGACCTGGCCTCCCCGGTCACCGCCATCGCCCAGGCCACCTTCGCCCGCGCCGCCTCCGGACAGAGCGACCTGCGCGCCGCCTACCGAGGGCTGCCCGGCGGCACGACTCCCCCGCTCAGCCGCACCGAGGCCGCACGCTTCACCGCCCAGGTCGAACACGCCCTGTACGCCTCGAAAGTCATCGCCTACGACCAGGGCTGGAAGATGATCCTGGACGCCGCCGCCGAGTACGGCTGGAAGATCGACCTCGGCTCGGTCGCCCGCATCTGGCGCGGCGGCTGCATCATCCGCGCCTCCTTCCTCGACCGTATCCGCGCCGCCTACGCCACTGACCCCGACCTCGTCAGCCTGCTCGCCGAGGCCGGCTTCGCCCAGGAGATCAGCGACGCCCAGGTGCCCTGGCGGGAGATCGTCGCCTCCGCCGCCCGGCGTGGCATCCCCGTCCCCGCGTTCTCCGCCGCGCTCGCGCACTACGACACCCTGCGCGCCGACCGCCTGCCGGCCGCCCTCCTCCAGGGGCAGCGCGACTACTTCGGCGCCCACACCTACCGGCGCACCGACCGTGAGGGCTCCTTCCACACCCACTGGTCGCAGCCCGACCGCCCCGAAACCACCGCCTGACAGGAGTCGGGCCGCGCGGCTCACTTCCGTGGGGTGCGCGGCCCACCCATCGGGTTCCTGCCGCGCGCCTGGGTGTGTTCGGGGGTGTGGCAGGGCCCCCCACGCGGCTGCCGCCCAGGTCACGGGACTGCCACACTGGATCGCATGGCACGTGAGCAGCACAGCGGCAACGCGGGGGGCAAGGGTGGTACGGGACTGGGGCGCTTCCTGCGCGCCCGCCGCGCCCGGGTGACGCCGGCCGACGTCGGTCTCCCGGAGGGACCCGGGCTGCGCCGCACACCCGGCCTGCGCCGCGAGGAGTTGGCCACGCTGGCGGGGGTCAGCATCGACTACTACACGCGTCTGGAGCGGGGCAAGGAGACCAATCCGAGCCCGTCCGTCGTCGACGCCCTCGCCGCCGCGCTCCGGCTGGACGGGACCGAGCGCGAGCATCTGCGCGACCTCGCCGCGCGCGCCGCGCGCGCCGTCCCGGAACAGCCGACGGCGCCCGGCGGCTCGGTGGATCCCGGTGTCGAGCTGCTGTTGGAGAGCATGCGGCCCCATCCCGCGCACGTGGTCAGCCGCACCATGGGCATGATCGCCGCCAATCCGGGCGGCCTGCGCCTGATGGCCGGGCTGGAGGACTGGCCCGAGAAGCAGCGCAACATCGTGCGCTACGTCTTCCTGCACCCCGCCGCCCGTGCGCTCTTCGACGACTGGGAGAACCAGATCCGCGGCTGCGTCGCCCGGCTGCGCACCCTCGCAGGCACCGACCCCGACGCCCCGGACCTCGCCGACCTCGTCGACGAACTCCTGCTCAAGAGCCCGGACTTCGCGCGCCTGTGGGAGGCGTACGACGTGAAGGGCCATTCCTCGGGCCGTAAGACCTTCCACCACCCCCGGGTCGGCGACGTCACCTTCGGTTATCAGTCCATGACGCTGGAGGGCACCGACGGCCACCGCCTGGTCGCGTACCACGCCCCGCCCGGCACCCCGGAGTACGACGCGATGCTCCTGCTCGACACGGCCGGGAAGGCCGGAGAGCAGTCCGCGCGCCGGGCGGGGGCCGGTCGGCCCGCGGCCGGCTAGCGGCTCCTTTCTTCACGTGCCCCTCGGGTGATCTCGGCGCGGGCGGCAGCACCCCGTACGAGGGCTCGGGGGCGCGCCTCGTACGGGGTGGTCTCGGGCGGACGGTGCCGCGGTGGGTCAGGTCAGGGTCGCGGTGTCGATCACGAAGCGGTAGCGCACGTCCGAGGCCAGGACACGCTCGTACGCCTCGTTGATCTTCTCGGCGGGGATGATCTCAATCTCGGCGCCGATGCGGTGCTCGGCGCAGAAGTCGAGCATCTCCTGCGTCTCGCGGATGCCGCCGATCAGCGAGCCCGCGTACACGCGGCCCTGCATGATCAGCGAGAACACGTTCAGCGACAGGGGCTCCGCGGGGGCGCCGACATTGACCATCGTGCCGCCCACGGCGAGCAGGCCGAGGAAGGTGTCGAGGTCGAGCTTGGCGCTGACCGTGTTGAGGATGACGTCGAAGGTGCCGGCGAGCTGCTCGAAGGTGGCCGGGTCGCTGGTGGCGTAGTAGTGGTCGGCGCCCAGCCGCAGGCCGTCGTCCATCTTCTTGAGCGACTGCGACAGGACGGTGACCTCGGCGCCCATCGCGTGTGCGATCTTGACGGCCATGTGACCGAGTCCGCCGAGGCCGATGACGGCGACCTTCTTGCCGGGGCCCGCGCCCCAGCGGCGCAGCGGGGAGTACGTGGTGATGCCCGCGCACAGCAGCGGGGCGGCCTCGTCGAGGCCGAGCCCCTCGGGGATGGTGACGACGAAGTCATCGTCGACCACGACATGGGTGGAGTAGCCGCCCTGGGTCAGGGTGCCGTCGGCGTCGATCGAGCCGTAGGTGAGGGTGTTGCCCTTGAGGCAGTACTGCTCCTCGCCCCGCAGGCAGGGCACGCACTCACGGCAGGAGTTGACCATGCAGCCGACGCCGACCCGGTCGCCCACGGCGTGCCGGGTGACCTCGGAACCGACCTGGGTGACGATGCCGGCGATCTCGTGGCCGGGGACCAGGGGGTAGGTCGCCGGGCCCCACTCGCTGCGGACGTTGTGGATGTCGGAGTGGCAGATGCCGCAGTACTTGATGTCGATGAGGACGTCGTGCGGGCCGACGTCACGGCGCTCGACGGTGGTCGGCGCGAGCGGTTCGGTCGCCGAAGTGGCGGCGTATGCGGGGACGGTAAGCACCGGTGCTCCAGTGGGGGGGGAAGGTGAGGGGGTCGTCGGCAGCCGGCCGGCTGCCGACGTCTGGCTGGGCGTCCGCTCCGCCGCGTGACACCGGTCGCATCGTCGTGGAGCCCGCCACGGGTCTCGTGACGCGGGCGATGGTGTTCGCGCAGTAGCGGCCGTACTTGGTGCGGTAGGCGGCGTCGACCTCGCTGTTGGTCTCGCCGTCGGCGTCCGTCAGGGTCAGTTGACGACCAGCGCGTCGAGGGTGATCACGAAGAAGCCGAGGACGGCCGCGGCCAGCGCCGGCGCGGGACTTGGAAGGGCTTGCCCCGGGGGAACGCCGACAGGTCGCCGGGTCGGAGTGACGGGGACGGGCATGGGATGCTCCCGGGAAATGGGATCTTCAACGAGCATCCAGCCTGCTCGCCCGGCCCGCATCCCGGCAGACCGTGATGTTCAGGGGAGCGGTGTTCAGGGGTGTGACAGGGCCCCCACGGGGGCCCTCGCGCAGGTCACGAGGGCGCCGGAGTGGGGCGCAGCACCAGCGGTCGGCGCCGTGTTCAGGGCTGGACGAGCACCTTCAGTGCCTCCCGGGCGGCCATCGCGCGATAGCCGTCGGGGACCTCCTCGACGCTCACCGAGCGGTCGAAGACGCGCCCGGGTTCGATCTTCCCCTCGAGGACGTCGGGGAGCAGTTCCTCGATGTAGGCGCGGGCCGGAGCCACACCGCCGGTGACGGTGATGTTGTTCATGAACACCTCGAAGCCCAGTGGCGCCTGGTCGTACTGCGGGGCGCCCACCCGGCTGACCGTGCCGCCCGCGCGCACCACGCCCAGCGCCATCTCCAGGGCGGGCAGCGTACCGACGCACTCCAGCACCGTGTGCGTACCGTCGCCGCCGGTCAGCTCGCGCACGCGCGCGACGCCTTCCTCACCGCGTTCGGCGACGATGTCGGTGGCACCGAAGTCGCGGCCGAGATCGGTGCGGTCCTTGTGCCGCCCCATCAGGATGATCCGCTCGGCGCCGAGCCGCTTGGCGGACAGCACCGCGGACAGCCCGACCGCTCCGTCACCGACCACGGTCACGGTCGTCCGCGGGGTGACGCCCGCCGTCACCGCGCAGTGGTGGCCGGTGCAGAACACGTCCGACAGGGTCAGCAGCGACGGCAGCAGGGCTGAGTCCTCGCCGACGGGCAGCTTCACCAGCGTGCCCTGGGCGTGCGGTACCCGCACCGCCTCTCCCTGGCCGCCGTCCACCCCGTCCGTGGCCCAGAAACCCCCGTGCCGGCACGAGGTGTGCAGGCCCTCGCGACAGAAGTCGCAGGTGTTGTCCGAATAGACGAAGGGGGCCACCACCAGGTCTCCGGTCTTCAGTCCGGACACCTCCGCGCCGACGTCCTCGACGACGCCCAGGAACTCGTGGCCGATGCGGTCGCCCTGCTCGGTGGGCGGACGCGACCCGTACGGCCACAGGTCGCTGCCGCAGATGCACGACCGCACCACGCGTACGACCGCGTCCGTGGGCCGCTGGATCTTCGGGTCGGGAACCTCCTCCACCCGCACGTCACCGGCACCGTAAATCAGAGTTGCTCGCATGAGTCTTTCCGATCGAGTCGTCCTGTACTTGGTCGCAGTCCAAGGGACATTCCGGCCGTTCAAGAAGTATGGGTCTCGAGATCGGGGCGCGCATTCTCGCGCCTGCCGGCGATGACGGCTCCGGGGCGCGGCGGTGGATCTGGTGGACCGACGTCCTCAGACCTTCCAGGAGCGCAGCTGGTCGGCGACGGCGGGGACGCCGACGCGGGTGTCGCGGATCTTGCGGACGAGGTCCGACAGGGCTCCGTAGGGCGGGTCGATGCCCTCGCCCGACTGGTCCATGTACTGGGCGGCGACGAACGCGGCGAACAGGCTGTTGCGGTGCGGCAGGGGCTCCAGGCGCACGATGGTGTGCATCAGCGCGGCGGCGCGCCAGGCCGCGTCCGGGTCGGCCGCGGCGAGCGTGGGCAGCTTGGTCCTGTGCCGGGCGACGGCCGCGACGAGCGCGGAGTAGTCCGAGACGGACATGTCCTCGCGGGCGAGGGCGGCCTCCTGGACGTCGAGCAGCCAGGCGACATCGATGGTCAGGTGCATCAGGCGGCCGCGGATCCGTCCTGGCGCTCGGCGGGCGGCACCTCGTCGGGGAACGCGTCGTCGAACTCGCCGCGCAGCCGGTCGGCCCAGGCGGTGGCGCCCGCGACGAACTGCCTGCGCTGCATCTCCCGGACGCCGAGGTCGTGCAGATACTGCTTGAGGCTCTTGCCGTCGGCCGCGGCGGCCGCGCGCACTCCCTCGAGCTCCTCTTCCGTGAAGGTCACGTTCAGTGATGGCATACCCGGATGGTACCTGGTTGGTACCTGGGGCGCGAGATCTCAGGTCCGGCCGCCCGCGCCGAGCTGGGAGCGGTGCCGGTGTCTCACTGGCCGAACGAGCGGCCATGGGGCGAATCGTCAGGTCCCCGACGTCGCCGATCTAAGCTCGGCGCATGGCCAAGTACTTCGACGTGCACCCCGAGAACCCCCAGCAGCGCACCCTCAGCCAGGTGGCGGACATCATCCGCGGCGGAGGGCTCGTCGCCTATCCGACCGACTCCTGCTTCGCCCTGGGGGCTCAGCTGGGCAACCGGGACGGACTCGACCGGATCCGTTCGATCCGCCGGCTGGACGACCGGCACCACTTCACCCTGATGTGCCAGGACTTCGCGCAGCTGGCCCACTTCGTACGCCTGGACAACGCGGTGTTCCGTGCGATCAAGGCCTCCACTCCGGGTAGTTACACCTTCATCCTCCCGGCGACCAAGGAGGCACCGCGCAGGCTGCTGCACCCGAAGAAGAAGACGGTCGGGGTCCGGATTCCCGACCATGTCGTCGCCCGGGCGCTCCTCGCCGAGCTCGGCGAGCCCCTGCTGTCGAGCACCCTGCTCCTCCCCGACCAGGAGAAGCCGCTGACCCAGGGCTGGGAGATCAAGGAGGAACTCGACCACGTGGTGGACGCGGTCCTCGACTCCGGCGACTGCGGCGTCGAGCCGACGACCGTGATCGACTTCTCGCAGGGCGAGCCCGAGATCGTACGACGAGGAGCGGGCGATCCCTCCCGGTTCGAGTGACGCGAGGGAGCGGGGCGAGGCGGGCGGTCAGAAGGCGGGGCCGCTGACCTTCCAGATCCGGGTGGCGACCTGGAGGTTGAAGCGGCTGTCCACCTCGTCGAGCCGACGGCCGCTGACCTCCCTGATGCGCTGCAGACGGTAGCGGAGCGTGCTGCGGTGCACGGCGAGGGCCTGCGCCGTCTCGTCGTAGTTGCCGCCGTGGTCGAAGTACCGGGTGAGGGTGTGCACCAGGTCGGTGCCGTGGGCGTCGTCGTAGTCCAGGAGCGCGCCGAGCCATTCGCGGACGAAGTCGCTGACGTCCCCCGCGTCCTTGTCCCGGGCCAGGATGCGGTAGAGGCCGAGTTCCTCGCAGGTCGTGGTGCCGTCCGCGGGGTGGGACTGGCGGCGTACGGCGAGTGCGCGGACGGCCTGGTCGAAGGAGCGCGGGATGTCCGCCACCGCCTCGCACAGGCTGCCGATGCCCACCGCGCCGTGCGGGGAGCCCACTTCGTCGGCGAGGGCCTTGTACAGACCCGAGTCGCGCGGCTCGCCCCGGACCACGAGCACCGCCATGTCCCCTCGTCGGGCCAGCAGCGACCGCAGGCCCCGTCCCTGCGCGGCACGTCCCACCGCTCCCAGGAAGCGGTCGTCGGCGGCCGTTCCCCGCCACTGTGCGACCGTGACGTGGTGCGGTCCGTGCAGGTCGTGGCCGACGGCCTCGGCCCTGGCGTACGCGCCGCCGGCGTCGGCGCCGGTGAGCAGGTCGTCCACAAGTTCCCGGCGCAGGCGCAGTTCCGCCTCCGCCAGGCTGCGACGATGGGCCAGTTCCAGGGACAGTGCCGTGCACGCGTGTTCGAGGGCGAACCTTTCGGCCTCTCCCGCCGTGCCGTCGGGGTCGATCAGCTCGATGCTGCCGAGGGGCTCCCCGTGGTGGCGGGCCAGTCCGATGAGGCGTCCCTCGTGGCGGATCGGACCGAGCTCGCGCATCGCGTCGTGCATGAGTTGCTCGCGCTGGAGCGGATCGGGCTTGGTGTCGGCCTCGGGCGGGACCGGCCCCGCGCGAGCGAGGAGGTTTCCGAAGCGGTCCTCGACCCGGGTGGCGAGTCCGGTCAACTCGTACACGGCGACGGCGATGCCGTGCTCCCCCTCGTCGGTGAGGGAGGTCCGGGCGAGGACGTCGTGCACGGTGCGCTGCTCCTCCAGCTCCGCCACCAGCGCGGTGAGTCGTTCGTTGACCGCGTCCCGCTCCTCGATCGCCCGGAACAGCTGTCGGGCGTACTCGCGGTCGCGGCGGCGGGCTTCGGCGTTGTAGAGCGCGGCGCCGGTCGAATGGGCAAGGGCGTAGACGAGGAAGCGGTCCTCGTCGGGAGGCGGTTTCCCGGCGCTGACCAGCAGGTAGCCGAGCAGCCCGCCGGAGCTGCGCAGGCCCACTGCCCAGCCCCAGCCGCCCTCCCGGAAGTGGACGGCGCCGTCCTCCCCTTCCAGTGCGGTCAGCTGTTCGACCGGGTCGGTCAGATCGCGCGGTGCGCGGCCGGCAAGGGCCCGTGCGCTCGGCGTGGCCTCGAGCTCGAAGCGGCCGTCCCTGAGCATGTAGCAGCCCTCGGGCCGGCAGTCGAGGAGATGTGGCACCTCGTCCATGGCCAACTGGAGGATCTCGTCCACCGGGCGACCGTCGAGCATGGTCGCGGCCAGCACGAACACGTCGTACAGGCTCGCCGACTGCTTGCGCCCCCAGCCGGCCAGTGTGGTGGTCGGCGCCCGGCTGCCGAGGCCGCGTGGTGCGATGCTCCGGTGCGCCGCACCGGTCGCGTCGTCGGCCGTGCCAGACATGACGCAATACTAGCTTTCGCCCCTTTTCACCGCTTCTTGCACCGAGCACCCCTGGGGGTGGCGCGTGCCGCGTGGGCTCCTGTACTCCCAGGGCGAGAGGACGGCCCGAACTTCACCCCGTCGGGAGCAGGCGTCACCCTTCGTCCCGTAACACCCTGGCAAGGACGGAGCCCACGACCCGTGTCCGCCCGCTGACGCCCGCGGACACGCGACCTCACCTGAAGACAACCGCCGCCACCGGAGACGGGCGGACGCCGGGGGTGGCAGGCGAAGGAGTTCCTCATGGGCAAGGCAGTCGGAATCGACCTGGGCACCACCAACTCGGTGATCGCCGTATGGGAGGGCGGTGAAGCGACCGTCATACCCAATGCCGAGGGCTCGCGCACCACGCCCTCCATCGTCGCCTTCACCGACAGCGGCGAACGGCTGGTGGGTCAGCTCGCCAGGCGCCAGGCGATCCTCAATCCCAAAGGCACCATCTACTCGGCCAAGCGGTTCATCGGCCGGCACTTCGACGAGATATCCGACGAGGCCAAGGCGGTGGCGTACGACGTCGTCGAGGGCGAGGGCGGAGTCGCGCGCTTCAAGGTGCGCGACAAGCTGTACGCGCCGGAGGAGATCAGCGCGCTGGTGCTGCGCAAGCTCGCCGACGACGCCGGCAAGCAGCTGGGCGAGAAGGTCACCGAGGCCGTCATCACCGTGCCCGCGTACTTCAACGACGCCCAGCGCCAGGCGACCAAGGACGCGGGTCGCATCGCGGGGCTCGAAGTACTGCGGATCATCAACGAGCCGACGGCGGCGGCACTGGCGTACGGCATGGAGAAGAAGAAGCACGAGACGGTGCTCGTCTTCGACCTCGGTGGCGGCACCTTCGACGTGAGCATCCTGGACGTCGGTGACGGGGTCGTGGAAGTGCGCTCGACGGCGGGCGACAGCCACCTCGGCGGCGACGACTTCGACCGTCGCCTCGTCGACCTGCTCGCGGACGGCTTCCAGAAGGAGAACGGGATCGACCTGCGCAAGGACCCACAGGCGCTGCAACGGCTGTTCGAAGCCGCGGAGAAGGCCAAGACGGAGCTGAGCTCGGTCACGCAGACGCAGGTCAGCCTGCCGTTCATCACCGCGGACGCCGCCGGCCCCAAGCACCTGACCGAGACGATCATGCGGTCCACGTTCGAGAAGATCACCGCCGACCTGGTCGAGCGGACCATGGAACCGGTCAAGCAGGCGATGGCCGACGCCAAGGCCAGCGCGAACGACATCGACGAGGTCATCCTCGTCGGCGGCTCGACGCGCATCCCGGCCGTGCAGAGCCTGGTCCGCCGGCTGACCGGCGGCAAGGACCCGAACATGAGCGTCAACCCCGACGAGGTCGTGGCGCTGGGCGCCGCGATCCAGGCCGGCGTCCTCAAGGGCGAGGTCAAGGACGTCCTGCTGCTCGACGTGACCCCGCTGTCGCTGGGCGTGGAGACCCGCGGCGGTGTGATGACGAAGATCATCGACCGGAACACCACGATCCCGGTCCGCCGCTCGGAGACCTTCTCCACCGCGGAGGACAACCAGGAGGCCGTGGACGTCGTCGTTTTGCAGGGCGAGCGCGAGATGGCCGCCGACAACCGGGTCCTCGGCCGCTTCCAGCTGAAGGACATCCGCCCCGCCCCGCGCGGCGAGCCGCAGGTCGAGGTCATCTTCGACATCGACGCCAACGGCATCCTGAACGTCACCGCACGGGACAAGGACACCGGCAAGGAACAGACCATCACCATCAGCGAGGGCTCCAACCTCGACCAGGCCGAGGTCGAGCGGATGGTCCAGGAGGCCGAGCAGCACCGCGGCGAGGACCAGGCGCTGCGCGACGCAGTGGACGCCCGCAACGAACTGGACGCCGTGGCCTACCAGGTGGAGCGCCGGCTGAACGAGCTGGGCGACGCGGTGCCCTCGCACGAGCGGGCCCGGGCGGACATGCTCGTCGCCGATGCCCGTGAGGCGGTCCAGCAGGAGGCGTCCCCGGACAAGGCCAGGCCGCTGACCTCCGAGCTCCAGCAGGTGCTGGCGTCGCTCGCCCAGTACCAGACGGGCGCGGCCGCACAGGCCCAGGCCGGCGCCGCGACCGGAACCGGGACGGAGGACACCGCGAGCGCCTCGGCAGCAGCCGGCGACGACGTGATCGACGCGGAATTCGACAAGAGCTGAGGAGCGGTCATGGCCACCGAGCAGGAGCCGATGACGCCCCCGGAACAGCCGGGCGAGACCCCCTCGTCCTCGCAGGTGCCGGAGGCGGACGAGCAGACCGCCGCCCTCGACGAGATGCGCGACCGCTGGCGCCGCGCGCTCGCCGACCTGGACAACCTCCGAAAACGTCACGCGAAGGAACTGGAACGCGTGCGGGCCGAGGAGCGCGCCCGCACCGCCGGGGCCTGGCTGCCCGTCCTCGACAACCTGGAACGGGCGCTGGCCCACTCCGACTCCGACCCCTCCGCCGTACTGAAGGGCGTCGAAGCCGTACGCGACCAGGCGGTCGAGGTGCTGCGCGGCCTCGGGTATCCCCGCTACGAGGAGACCGGGGTGCCCTTCGACCCGACCCGGCACGAGGTCGTCGGAGTCGTCGACACCCCCGACGCCGAGCCGAACACCGTGGCCCAGGTGGTGAGCCCGGGCTACGGGGCGGACGGGAAGCAGCTGCGCCCCGCCTTCGTCGTGGTCAGCAAGCGGCAGGAGTGACGCCCCATGGCACGGGACTACTACGACGTGCTCGGGGTGCCGCGCACCGCGAGCGCGGAGGAGATCCAGCAGGCCTTCCGCAAGCTGGCGCGCAAACACCACCCCGACGTCAACAAGGACCCGGGGGCCGAGGAGCGCTTCAAGGAGATCAACGACGCGTACAGCGTGCTGTCCGACCCCAGGACCAGGCAGCGCTACGACCGCTTCGGTGAGAACTTCCGGCAGATCCCGGAGGACTACGACGAGCGGGTGGCCGCGGGAGCGGGTGCCCGGGGCGGCTGGAGCGCGGGCGTCGGAGGGGCCGGAAGAGGCGGCGGACGCGGGGTGCGCTTCCGTACGGCGGACGGTGCCGACTTCGACGGCTCCGGCGTCGACTTCGAGGACCTGTTCGGCGGGATCTTCGGACGCGGCGGAGGCGCGGGGGCGGGGGGCGGCTGGGGTCCCGTGCCGGGCGCCGACCAGGAGGCCGAGATCCAGCTCGGCGTCGAGGAGGCCTACCGGGGCGGCAAGCGCGGCATCACCCTGGGCGGCCCCACCGGGCAGCGCACCTACGACGTCACCATCCCGCCCGGGGTGGTGGACGGGCAGCGCATCCGGCTGGCCGGAGAGGGCGGCAGGGGCAGCCCCGACGCCCCGCCGGGCGACCTGTATCTGCGCGTGCGGATCAAGCCCGACGGGCGGTTCCGGCTGGAGGGCCGCGACATCCACGTGGTCCTCCCGGTGACACCGTGGGAGGCGGCACTCGGCGCGACCGTGCCGGTGTCCACCCCCGGCGGCACGGCCAAGGTCACCGTCCCCGCGGGCTCCTCCAGCGGCCGCCGGCTGCGGCTGCGCGGCGAGGGCATGCCCAACCCGCGCGGCGAGGACGGCAACCTGTACGCGGAGGTCCGCATCATGGTGCCGCCCGAGCCGACCGCCCGTGAGCGTGAGCTCTTCGAGGAACTGGCCGCCGCGTCCGCCTTCGACCCGAGGAGGCCCCGATGACCACAGCCCCCCGTCCCGGCGGTGCGCACCGCCGTACCGCCACCCCGCTACCCCGGCCGGCCCTGAACATCGTGGTCCGCGCCGCCCCGCTCGGACCGGCCCATCGGCTCGGTCTCGACGCCGTCGCCACCCGTTCCGGTCTCCATCCGGAGCTCGTACGCCGGTTCGTCACCCTCGGCCTCGTCGACGCCACCCGGGACGCCACCGGGCGACTGTGGTTCGAGCCGTCCGCGCCCGCCACCCTCGCCCGCATCCAACGACTACGGGCCGCGCTCCCCCTCAACTACGCCTCCCTGGGTCTGGTGCTCGATCTGCTCGACCGGATCAGTGAGTTGGAGGACGCCCTGAGGCGCAGCAACGCCGGCTCCAGGAGTGATGAATCGTGGATATGAACCGGCTCACCCAGAAGTCCAAGGAGGCGCTCCAGGAAGCGCAGACCATCGCCGGCCGGCTGAACCAGACCGAGGTCGACGGCGAGCATCTGCTCCTCGCCCTGCTCGACCAGCCCGACGGCCTGATACCGCGGCTGATCGACCAGTCAGGCGCCGACACCCGGGCCCTGCGCACCGCGCTGAACGAGGAGTTGGCCCGCAGGCCGAAGGTGACGGGCCCCGGTGCCACCCCCGGGCAGGTGTACGTCACCCAACGGCTGGCGAAGGTGCTGGACTCGGCCGAGCAGGAGGCCAAGCGGCTCAAGGACGAGTACGTGTCCGTCGAGCACCTGGTGCTGGCACTCGCCGACGAGGGGTCCCGCACGGCATCCGGCCGGCTGCTCAAGGAGCACGGCGTCAGCAAGGACGGGTTCCTGTCCGCGCTCACGCGGATCCGCGGCCACCAGCGCGTCACCTCGGCGACGCCCGAAGCGGCGTACGAGGCACTGGAGAAGTACGGCCGTGATCTGGTCGCCGAGGCACGCAGCGGCAGGATGGACCCGGTGATCGGCCGGGACGCGGAGATCCGCCGGGTCATCCAGATCCTGAGCCGCAAGACGAAGAACAACCCCGTCCTCATCGGTGACCCGGGTGTCGGCAAGACCGCCATCGTGGAGGGGCTCGCCCAGCGCATCGTGCGGGGCGACGTGCCCGACGGGCTGCGCGACCGGACGATCTTCTCGCTCGACATGAGTTCGCTGGTGGCGGGCGCCAAGTACCGCGGCGAGTTCGAGGAACGACTGCAGGCCGTGCTGAGCGAGGTCAAGGCGGGCGAGGGGCGCATCCTGCTCTTCATCGACGAACTGCACACGGTCGTCGGCGCGGGCGGCGGTGCCGAGGGCGCCATGGACGCCGGGAACATGCTCAAGCCCATGCTGGCGCGCGGCGAGCTGCACATGATCGGCGCCACCACCCTCGACGAGTACCGCAAGTACGTCGAGTCCGACGCGGCCCTCGAACGCCGCTTCCAGCAGGTGCAGGTGGACGAGCCGAGCGTCGAGGACACCATCTCCATCCTGCGCGGACTGCGCGAGCGCCTGGAGGTCTTCCACGGTGTGAAGATCCAGGACACCGCGCTGGTCGCGGCGGCCACCCTCAGCCACCGCTACATCTCCGACCGGTTCCTGCCGGACAAGGCCATCGACCTGGTCGACGAGGCGTGCGCCCGGCTGCGTACCGAGATCGACTCCATGCCCGCCGAACTGGACGAGATCACCCGCCGGGTGACCCGTCTGGAGATCGAGGACGCGGCGCTCGCCAAGGAGACCGACGCCGCCAGCCAGAAGCGACTCGACGAGCTGCGCCGCGAACTGGCCGACCTGCGCGCCGAGGCCGACGCCATGCACGCCCAGTGGGAGGCCGAACGCCAGGCCATCCGCCGGGTGCAGGAGCTGCGCCAGGAACTGGAGCACGTCCGGCAGGAGGCCGAGGAGGCCGAACGCAGCTACGACCTCAACCGGGCCGCCGAACTGCGCTACGGCAGGCTCACCGAACTCGAACGCCGCCTCGCGGCGGAGGAGGACGCGCTGGCCGCCAAGCAGGGCGAGAACCGGCTGCTGCGCGAGGTCGTCACCGAGGACGAGATCGCGGAGATCGTCGCCGCCTGGACCGGCATCCCCGTCACCCGCCTCCAGGAGGGCGAGCGCGAGAAGCTGCTGCGCCTCGACGAGATCCTCACCGAGCGGGTGATCGGCCAGGACGAGGCGGTCAAGCTGGTCACCGACGCGATCATCCGGGCCCGCTCCGGGATCCGGGACCCGCGCCGGCCGATCGGCTCGTTCATCTTCCTCGGCCCCACCGGCGTCGGGAAGACCGAGCTGGCCAAGGCGCTCGCCGCGGCGCTCTTCGACTCGGAGGAGAGCATCGTCCGTCTGGACATGAGCGAGTACCAGGAACGGCACACCGTCAGCAGGCTGGTGGGAGCGCCTCCCGGATACGTCGGCTACGAGGAGGGCGGCCAGCTCACCGAGGCGGTGCGCCGCAAGCCGTACTCCGTGGTCCTGTTCGACGAGATCGAGAAGGCCCATCCCGACGTCTTCAACATCCTGCTGCAGGTGCTCGACGACGGCCGCGTCACCGACTCCCAGGGCCGCACCGTCGACTTCCGCAACACCGTGATCATCATGACCTCCAACATCGGCTCGGCCCACCTGCTGGACGGGGTGACCGCCGACGGCGAGATCAAGTCCGACGCGCGGACGCTGGTGATGAGCGATCTGCGGAGCCATTTCCGGCCCGAGTTCCTCAACCGCGTCGACGACATCGTGCTGTTCAAGCCGCTGGGCATCACCCAGATCGAGCGGATCGTGGAGCTGCAGTTCAACGACCTGCGCCGACGGCTGGCGGAACGGCAGATCACCGTCGAGCTCACCGACGCCGCCCGCGAACTCATCGCCGAGCAGGGCTTCGACCCCGTGTACGGAGCCCGGCCGCTGCGCCGGTACATCTCGCACGAGGTCGAGACGATGGTCGGCCGGGCGCTGATCCGCGGTGACGTGCAGGACGGTACGACGATCCGCGTCGACGCCCAGAACGGCGAACTCGTCGTCACCTACGGCGCACAGGCCGCACCGGACGTGCGGAAAGCGGCGTGAGTGCGGTGACGACGAGTACGGGCACGAGCAAGACGGTCGTCTGCGACCACTGCGGTCGCAAGAACCGGGTGCCGGCGGCAGCCGGGGGCACGCCGCGCTGCGGGAACTGCGCGTCCCCGCTCGCGTGGATCGCCGACGCCGGCGACGCGGACTTCGCGGAGGTCGCCGAACAGGCGAAACCGTACGTCGTCGTCGACCTGTGGGCCACCTGGTGCGGGCCCTGCCGGATGGTCAGCCCCGCGCTGGAACAGGTCGCCCACGAACTCGCCGGGCGGGTCAAGCTGGTCAAGGTCGACATCGACCAGAACCCGCGGCTCGCCCAGCGGTTCCAGGTGCAGGCCGTCCCGACGCTCCTGCTGCTCGACAAGGGAGAGGTGATCGCACGCAAGACGGGAGCGGCGCCCGCGCCGGCGCTGAGGCAGTGGGTGGAGGAGACCCTGGCCGCCCGTCGTTGAACCGGACCGCGCGAACTCGGGCACGGCCCCGGCAGGGTGAACCCCACACTCGCCGCCCGCTGTCCGGCGCCCCGTGGGCCGGGTGCCCCGCTCCTAATCGGAGAACACCCGCGCCTCCGCGTCCGAGGTGATCTCGGCCGGCGTGGGCGGGGCGTCCAGCAGGGCGGTGATGCGTTCGGCGGCGGGGTCGCCCGTCCGGGGCCCGGCGGCACGGGCCGCGTCGACGTCGTACGAGGTCTGCCGCAGCTCGACGTCCGGGCCGAGCAGGGCCCAGAAGGCGGTGCCCGGCGGGCCCTCGTGGAAGGGGAGCCCGACGCTGCCCGGGTTGACGCTGCGCCGTCCGGCGACGGTGCGGTCGAACTGGAGGTGCGTGTGCCCGGTGACGATCACCGCCTCCTCGACGTCCGCGGCCAGTTCCGCGAAACGCTCGGCAGGCGTGGCGGGTGTGACCAACTCCGTGTCGCCGCGCGGCGATCCGTGGCAGAACCGCACGGGTCCCAGTCCGACGACGTCCACGACGACGCTGAAGGGGATCCCGGCGACGAACGCGACACTCGCGTCGGAGTGTTGCCGCGGCACCCACGCCTCACGTTCGGTGCTCGGCCGACGGACCCCGCGGTGAATGTCCACGACGGCGCGCTCCCCGTTGCCCCGGACGAACAGGGCCCGCGGCAGCCCGGCCATCAGCTTCACCGTACGGTCGGGTTCGGCACCCCAGGTCAGGTCTCCGCACGAGACCACCAGATCGACGCCGGCTCCCTCGATCTCCGCCAGGACCGCGGTCAGCGCCGGCACGTTCGCGTGGACGTCGGAAACGACCGCGACCCGTCGCATGGGACCGTAGCGGCGCGTCGGCCCCTCCCAGGCCCCGGGGCCGTACAAGGTCGTGTCCATGCTTGACGGTAACAACGGCGGCCGGTGCCGGACCGGCCGTTCCACCGAAACCGTCGCCACCGAACCGGTCAACGCCAGTCGGGAGCACCCGAGGCGGGCGACAGCAGGGACTCGATCTTCATCCGCGTCTCCCGCATGACGGCGACGATACGGGCCTCGTGCTCGCCGGTGAGCCGGGCCACCGGAACCGAGCAGCTGATCGCGTCGACGGCCGGCGTGTCGTAGCGCAGCGCGAAGCCGAAGCCCGCGATGCCGGGCACCGTCTCCTCGCGGTCGATGGAGTAGCCGCGCTCCCGTACCTCCGCGAGGTCCGCGAGCAGGGTGGCCGACTCGGTGTGCGTGTTCTCCGTGAGAGCGGTCAACGGCTGTGCCGGAAGTGACAGTTCGCTGTCCGGACGCTCGGCGAGCAAGGCCTTGCCGAGGGCACCGGCGTGGGCCGGGACCCGGCGGCCGACCCGGCTGAGGGTGCGCGCGTACTCGTGGGACTCGCGGGTCGCGAGATAGACGACGTCGGCGCCGTCGAGGCGGGCCAGGTGAATGGTCTCCCCGAGCGCCTCCGAGGCTTCGTCGAGGTAGGGGCGGACCACCCGTACGTGCCGGTCGCTGTCGAGATAGCTGGTGCCCGTGAGCAGGGCACGGATCCCTATGCCGTACAGCGAACCGGTGGTGTCGGCGCGCACCCAGCCGCGGTCGACGAGGGTCTGCAGCAACTGGTACATGCTGCTGCGCGGCACCCCCAACTGCACGGCGAGTTCGTCCAGCCGGGCCGGCCGGTCACCCCGCCCGGCGAGCAGTTCCAGCAGCGCGACCGTGCGGGCCGCCGACTTCACTTCTCGGACACCACTGCTCTCCGGCATGGGGCCCATCGTAAATCCGCCCTGCCGCACCCATTGACCCCGCGCGTTCACGAACCTAGCCTCCATCTTCATACATAGACGCCATCTGCATATGAGGACAGAGTTCATGACACGGTTCAGTGCGACGGCCGAGGGCGTGGCCAAGCGACTGCGCGACGGCATGGTGGGCGGGGTGCTGTCGTTCCCGCTCACGAGCTTCCGGGAGGACGGCGGTCTGGATCTGGAGGCGTACCGGGCCTACCTGTCCGCCCAGTTGGACAGCGCGCCGGGCGCGGTGTTCCCCGCCTGCGGTACCGGAGAGTTCTTCTCGCTGGACGAGGACGAGTACCGCGCGGTCGTCGGGGCCACGGTCGAGATCGCCGACGGACGGCTGCCGGTCGTCGCGGGCATCGGCTACGGCTGGGCGCAGGCCCTGCGTTTCGCCCGGATCGCGGAGGAGGCGGGCGCGGACGCCGCGCTGGTACTCCCCCATTATCTGGTCGCGGCCCCGCAGGACGGGCTGGTGGAACAGCTGCGGCGGATCGCCTCCGGCACCTCTCTGCCACTGATCGCCTACCAGCGCGGTCAGGTCGCCTTCACCGCCGACAGTCTGCTCCGGATCGCGGAGATCCCCACGGTCATCGGCCTCAAGGACGGGCACAGCGACCTCGACCGCCTCCAGCGCCTCACGCTCGCGGCGCCCGACGGCTTCCTCTTCTTCAACGGCGCCTCCACCGCCGAGATCCAGGCCCGCGCCTACGCCACCGTGGGCGTCCCCGCCTACTCCTCGGCGGTTCACGCCTTCGCTCCCGAGATCGCGAACGCCTTCTTCGCCGCCCTGCGGGACGGCGACGACGCGGGAGTGACCAAGCTCCTGCGCGACTTCTACGTCCCGCTCGTCGAACTGCGCGACCGGGTCCCCGGCTATGCGGTGTCGCTGGTCAAGGCCGCCGCCGGGCTGCGCGGTCTGCCGGTCGGGCCGGTCCGCGCGCCGCTCACGGACCCGGGTCCGGAGGAGCTCGACGCGCTGGCGCAGGTGCTCGCCGACGGTCTGAAGGCGGTCGGAGCCGTACGGCGATCCGACTGACAGATGACGTCATCTGTCATCCGTCATCTGCCCTCTGTCATCCGTCACCCGTCACCCGTCACCCGTCACCCGTCACCCGTCACCCGTCATCTGCCCTCTGTCATCCGTCACCCGGTCCAACCAGTTCAAAGGGGAACTGAGACGTGCCGCTCCTCGTAGTCGGGATCAGCGTGCTGGTCCTGCTGCTGCTCATGACCAAGCTCAAACTGAACGGCTTCGCCGCCCTGCTCCTGGTGGCGGTCGGCGTCGGTCTGGTCCGTGGAATTCCGCTGGAGAAGATCCCGGACGTCCTCTCCGAAGGCATCGGCGGCCAGGTCGGCGACACGATGCTCACCATCGGGCTGGGCGCGATGGTCGGCCGTGTCATGGGGGATTCGGGCGCCGCCCAGCGCATCGCCGGCAAGCTCCTCGACGCCTTCGGCCCGCGCGGCGTCCAGGTCGCCATGGTGGTGACGTCGATGCTCATCGGCGTGACGATGTTCTACGAGGTCGCATTCGTCATCATCGTGCCCATCGCGTTCACCCTGGTACGGGTGACCGGCGCGAAGCTGCTGTGGGTCGGGCTGCCGATGTCGATCGCCCTGTCGACCATGCACAGCTTCCTGCCGCCCCACCCCGGTCCCACCGCGGTGGCCGCGACCTTCCACGCGTCCGTCGGTCTGACGCTGTTCTACGGCCTGTTCATCGCCGTCCCGGTCGGCGCGCTCATCGCCCTGGTGTGGCCACGGCTGCCGTTCATCAGGGCGATGAATCCCTCGATCCCCCCGGGACTGGTCGGCGAGCGGGTCTTCGAGGACGAGGAGATGCCCGGGCTCGGCTGGTCACTGGGCGTGGCCCTGTTCCCCGTGGTGCTGATCGCCGGTGCCGCCGTGACCGACATGGCCGCGTCCGGTTCGAGCCCGTTCCTGCACTTCGTCGCCTTCATCGGATCCGCGCCGATCGCACTGCTGCTGACCCTGCTGCTGGCGGTCTGGGCGTTCGGCCCGCGCATCGGGCGGAGCCTCGCGGAGGTCAGCGCCTCCTGTAACTCCGCCGCCCAGGCGATGGCCATGATCCTGCTGGTGATCGGTGCCGGCGGCGCCTTCAAGAACGTCCTCGTCGAGGGCGGGATATCCGACTACATCAAGGACCAGACGCACGGCTGGTCCATCTCGCCGATCGTCCTCGCGTGGCTGATCGCGGTCATCCTCCGGGTGGCACTGGGCTCGGCGACGGTCGCCGTCGTCACGGCCTCCGGCGTGGTGCTGCCGCTCCTGGCGGGCGGCGGGGTACACCCCGAGATGATGGTGCTCGCCGTCTGCTGCGGTTCGATCGCCTTCTCCCACGTCAACGACCCCGGATTCTGGCTGTTCAAGGAGTACTTCGACCTCTCGGTCGTCGAGGCGATCAAGGTCCGCACCACGTACACCACCGTGCTGGCCGTCCTCGGTCTGGGCGGTGTCCTTGCGGTCGAGTGGGCCCTCGACGTCCTCACCCTCTGACCACAGCCCCCATCACCCCCGTACCCAAGGACTTTGAGACGCATGAGCAAGAACCAACCGACCGTCACCGCCTTCTCCGTCTACCCGGTCGCCGGCCGGGACTCCATGGAACTGAACCTCTCCGGCGCGCACGGCCCCTACTTCACCCGCAATGTCGTCGTCCTGACGGACTCCGAGGGGCGTACGGGTCTCGGTGAGGTCCCCGGCGGGGAGAAGATCACGCGGACGCTGCGGGATGCCGAGTCCCTGGTCGTCGGAGCGAAGGTCGGTGACTACAAGCGCGTCCTGCGCGAGATCGGTGACCGTTTCGCCGACCGCGACGCCGGTGGGCGCGGCGCCCAGACCTTCGACCTGCGGACCACCGTCCACGCCGTCACCGCGGTCGAGTCGGCGCTGCTCGACCTGCTGGGGCAGCACCTCGACGTACCCGTCGCGGCGCTCCTGGGCGACGGACAGCAGCGCGACTCCGTACGGGTCCTCGGCTATCTGTTCTACGTCGGTGACCCCGGCCGCACGGAACTGGAGTACGTCCGCGAGCCGGACGCGGCCGAGGACTGGTACCGGATCCGGCACGAGGAGTCCCTGTCGCCGGAGGCGATCGTCCGGCAGGCCGAGGCGACCCACGACCTGTACGGCTTCCGGGACTTCAAGCTGAAGGGCGGTGTCCTCGCGGGCGCGGAGGAGGTCAAGGCCGTACGGGCACTCAAGGACCGCTTCCCCGAGGCGCGGATCACCCTGGACCCGAACGGCGCGTGGTCGCTGCGCGAGGCCATCGAGCTGTGTACGCCCCTGGTGGGCACGCTCGCCTACGCCGAGGATCCCTGCGGAGCCGAGGGCGGCTACTCCGGTCGGGAGATCCTGGCCGAGTTCCGCCGCGCGACGGGCCTGCCGACCGCGACCAACATGATCGCCACCGACTGGCGGCAGCTGACCCATGCCCTGGCCCTGCAGTCGGTGTCCATCCCGCTGGCCGACCCGCACTTCTGGACCATGCAGGGCTCGGTGCGGGTGGCGCAGCTGTGCAACGCGATGGGGCTGACCTGGGGTTGCCACTCGAACAACCACTTCGACATCTCGCTGGCGATGGTGACGCACTGCGGGGCCGCGGCTCCGGGCGCGTACAACGCCCTGGACACGCACTGGATCTGGCAGGAGGGTCTGGAGCGCCTCACCGTCGAACCGCCGCGCATCGTCGACGGGGAGATCGCCGTGCCGGACGCGCCCGGTCTCGGTGTCCGGCTCGACAAGGAGCGGCTGCTCGCGGCCCACGAGCTCTACCAGGAGAAGGCGTTGGGGGCGCGTGACGACGCCGTCGGGATGCGCTACCTCGTCCCCGGCTGGGAGTTCGACAGCAAGCGTCCGTGTCTGGTGCGTTGAGCCACTCTCATTTCCGTCGTGGGACCGGCTGTTGTCCTTTCACCCTTCCGGGTGAGGACTTCGGCCTGACAGACTCCGGAGGGTGCGCGACTTCGACATGCTTGTCATCGGATCCGGCCCGGGTGGTCAGAAGGCCGCCATCGCCGCGGCCAAACTCGGCCGCCGGGTCGCCGTCCTCGACCGCCCCGACATGGTCGGCGGGGTCTCCATCCACACCGGGACCATCCCCTCCAAGACCTTGCGCGAGGCGGTCCTCTATCTCACCGGCCTCACCCAACGCGATATGTACGGCCAGAGTTACCGCCTCAAGGAGGACATCACCGTCGCCGACCTGACCGCGCGCACCCAGCACGTGGTCAGCCGCGAGGTCGACGTCATCCGCAGCCAGCTGTCCCGCAACCACGTCTCCCTGTTCGCCGGCACCGGCCGCTTCGTGGACGACCACACGGTCGCCCTGGTCGAAGCGAACGGCAACGAAAAGCTGCTGACCGCCGAGCACATCGTGATCGCCACCGGCACCCGGCCGGCACGGCCCGCGAGCGTCGCGTTCGACGGACGCACGATCATGGACTCGGACAACGTTCTCAACCTGGAGCGGGTGCCGCGCTCCATGGTCATCGTGGGGGCCGGGGTGATCGGCATGGAGTACGCCTCCATGTTCGCGGCCCTCGGCAGCAAGATCACGGTGGTCGAGAAGCGGGCCTCGATGCTCGACTTCTGCGACGTCGAGGTGATCGAGTCGCTCAAGTACCACCTGCGGGACCTCGCCGTCACCTTCCGCTTCGGAGAGACGGTCGCCTCGGTCGAGCATCATCCCCGGGGCACTCTCACCGTTCTGGAGAGCGGCAAGAAGATCCCCGCGGACACCGTGATGTACTCCGCGGGCCGGCAGGGTCTCACCGACGAACTCGCCCTGGACAAGGCCGGGTTGTCCGCCGACCCGCGCGGGCGTATCAAGGTCGACGAGAACTACCGCACCGAGGTGCCGCACATCTACGCGGTGGGCGACGTCATCGGCTTCCCGGCGCTGGCGGCGACCTCGATGGAGCAGGGCCGTACGGCCGCGTACCACGCCTTCGGCGAGCCGGTGCACCCGATGCACGACCTCCAGCCGATCGGCATCTACACCATCCCGGAGATCAGCTTCATCGGGCGGACCGAGGACCAGCTCACCGAGGAGTGCGTGCCCTTCGAGGTCGGCATCTCCCGTTACCGCGAACTGGCCCGAGGCCAGATCATCGGTGACTCGCACGGCATGCTCAAGCTCCTGGTCTCCCCGGACGACCGCAAGCTGCTCGGCGTGCACTGCTTCGGCACCGGGGCCACCGAGCTGATCCACATCGGGCAGTCCGTGATGGGGTGCGGCGGCACGGTCGACTACCTCGTCGACGCGGTGTTCAACTACCCCACGCTGGCCGAGTCCTACAAGGTCGCCGCCCTGGACGCCACCAACAAGATCCGCCAGATAGACCGCCTGAGGGACTGACCACCGCCAGGGCCCGGCGAGGCCCGTATCGAGGTCCGGCACGGGCGAGGCCCGGGATGCCTTGTGAGGCACCCCGGGCCCGCTCACGCCGTGGTCATTCCTTCGCGCCGATCGCCTCGACCGGCCGGATCCTCAGCAGCATCCGCGTCGGCAGCATCGTGCCCGCGGCCGCGAGGGCCGCCGTCGCGCCGGCGATCGCCAGGTAGCCGAGGCCGGGCACGGCCGGGACCGGGGTGCCGCTCACCGCCATCGACACGAGGACGAGCGGGAACGCGGAGAGCAGGGTCCCGATGCCCACCCCGGCCGCGATGACGATGACGCTCTCCCGCCGCATCATGCCCACGACCTGCCCACGGGCCGTGCCGGACAGCCGCAGCAGAGCGAACTCGCGTCGGCGCGCGGCCGTGCTCATCGCCAGCGTGTTGACGACGGTGATCGCCGTGTAGGCGATGATCACGCCGACGACGAGGTAGTTGACCCACGCGTTCGCCCGTTGTTCCGCGAGCTGGTCGTCGACGGCGAGGCCGTCACGGAGCACCGTGCCGGGGTAGGCCGCGGCCAGGTGCGACAGGGCCTGGGTCAGGTCGGGTGCCGAGGGGGCGGAGCGTACGAGGACGGACTCGTCGACCTTGCCGGTGGTGTGGGCGAGCAGCAGGTCGTGGTCCATGGTCACGTCGGTGAATCCGAAGCCGCGTTCGTACACGGCGACGACCTTGGCCCGCAACGGGGTGCCGTCGCCGAGGTGGAGCCGTGCGGTGTCCCCGACGCCGAGCCCGAGCCAGGAGGCCGTGGTGGTGCTGATCGCCACGGTGTCCCGCGACAGGGCCTTCATGTTCCCTTCCCGCGGCCGCAGATCCAGGGCGCTGCCGAGCGCCCGAGGATCCACGCCCTGCGCGCTGAGCGAGACGGACTCCTGGGCACCCAGCATCCTGCCCATGGCGACGACCTTGGACCTGACCAGTCCGGTGGCCGATGCCACCTGCTTCATGTCCCCCACCTTCTGGGCGAGTTCGGGTGACACTCCGGACGGCGCGGTGAGGACGCGGTCGGCGACGAGCCCGGCCCGCAGCTGGTCGGCCGACTCCCTGAGCCCGGTGGTCTGCGCGAAGACGACGGTCGACGAGAAGGAGACGGCGAGCACGAGCGGGGTGATCGCGCCGGCCAACCGGGCCACGTTGGCCCGGGTGTTGGCCGCCGCGAGGTAGCCGGTGACACCGGTCCGGTTCAGCAGCGGGGCGAGCAGGCCTACGGCGGTACGGGAGACCAGCGGGCCGAGGACGGCGACCGCGACGACGAGGACGAGGACGAGGGAGTTGGCGAGCCCGACGAGGGTGAAGAAGTCGGCGTCCTGCGCCAGTCCGGTGACGAAGATCCCCGCCGACAGCACGAGCAGCACACCGCCGGTGATCCGGCGCCCGCGGCCGAGCCCCGGGGTCTCCACGGCGGCCTCGCCGAGCGCCTCGGTGGGCCGGATCCGGGTCGCGCGATGCGCGGCGGACAACACCGCGACCAGCGCGGTCAGGACGGTGACGAGCACCGCCGCGAGGAAGGGCAGGGGGCTGAGGGCGAGCCCGAAGTCCGACGGCACGATGCCGTGTCCGGCGAACCGGTCGCGCAGCCAGTACACGAGGAGCAGACCCGCCGGGCAGCCGATCACTCCGGCGAGCAGGCCGGTGGCGGCGGCCTCGGCGGCGACCATGCGCCGGATCTGGCCGGGGGTGGTGCCGATCGCGCGCAGCAGGGCGATCTCCCGGCGGCGGTGCCGGATCGACAGGGACGTGGTGGCGTACAGGACGAAGACGGCGACGAGCAGGACGTTGCCGCCGATCGCGGCCGCCAGGACGACGAGGTTGGAGCCGCTGACGGTGACGTCGAGGAACTCGGCCCGTCCACGCCCCTCCCCCGTGTGCACGGCGAGGGTGTCGTCGTGGAGCGCGGACCGGATGGCGTCGGCGAGTCGGTGCGGTGACACGCCGGGCGCGGCGAGGACGCCGAAGGCCTGGACGGAGGCTTCGGGCACCGACTGGCGCAGGGTCGCGTCGGCCAGGAACACCACGGACCGGCGGGGGGCGCCGCCGTCCCTCAGGGCGACCAGTCCGGCGACCTGGAAGGTACGGGGCACCGAGGTGCTCATCAGACGGATGTCGTCGCCGGGGCGGACGTCCGCCTGTGCGGCGACTTCGGTGTCCAGGACGATCTCTCCGGCGGCGCGGGGCGCGTGACCGATGGTCAGCCGGAAGTCGCCGAGGCCCAGGCTCGACCAGTTGTGCGCCTCCACCCCCGCGCCGTGGTGTCCCGGCACCGGCCGACCGCCACCGGTCACCAGCCGCACCGGGGCGCCCACGTCCGCGATCACCTTCTCCGCTCCGTCCACGCCGGTGATCCGGTCGGCCGACGAGGCCCGCAGCGGTACGCGTTCGGGCAGCGGCTGGGACTCCTTCACGGTCGATCCGTCGAGGTCCTTGAAGGTCAGTTCGACCTCCTGGCGGCCCGCGACGACGACATCGGCCGCCGCGTACCGCTCGGCGGAGGATCCGGCCCGTATGCCCGACTCCAGCAGGATCCCGCACGCGCTCAGGACGGCGGCGCCCAGCAGCAGGGCGACGAAGGTGCCGACGAAACCGCCCTTGCGGGCCTTGAGCGTCAACAGGGCGAGACTCAGCATCAGGCGGCCCTCCGCAGGCCGGCCATGACGTCCGCGACGCGGTCGGCGCTCGGCTCGGCCAAGGCGTCGACGAGGTGCCCCGCGCTCAGGAAGAGTGCGTGGTCGGTGTGTGCGGCGGCCACCGGATCGTGGGTGACCATGACCACCGTCTGGTGCAGATCGGTGACCGCCTGCCGCAGCAGCCCCAGGATGTCCCGTGCGGTCTCCGGGTCGAGCGCCCCGGTCGGCTCGTCGGCGAAGATCACCTCGGGCCGGGTGACCAGGGCGCGCGCGATCGCCACCCGCTGCTGCTGGCCGCCGGACAGCTGGGCGGGGAAGCGCGCGAGCCGGTCGCCGAGGTCGACGGCCTTCACGATGTGGTCGAACCAGCCCTCGTCGACCTGCCGTCCGGCCAGCCGCAGGGGCAGCGTGATGTTCTGCTCGACGGTCAGCGAGGGCAGCAGGTTGAATGCCTGGAACACGAAGCCGATGCGGGTGCGCCGCAGTTCCGTGAGCCGTCGCTCCTTCAGTGCCGACAGGTCCTGGTCGCCCAGCCGGACCACGCCCGAGGTGGGCCGGTCGAGGCCCGCCGCGCAGTGCAGGAAGGTGCTCTTGCCGGATCCCGAAGGGCCCATCACGGCCGTGAACGTGCCGGGTGCGATGCCCGCGCCGACCTTGTCGAGCGCCAGGACGGCCGAGGGGCCGTCGCCGTACCGCTTGGTCACGTCCGTCAGCTGCACCGCGTACCGGCCGTCGGCCGGCCCGTCCGGTTGTTGGCCCCAAGACCGCACTGTGACTCCTCGACTTCTCAAATTCCGACTTCTCAAATTCCTGCCGCTGAAGTTCCGGCTTCTCAAGTTCCGGCTTCTCGCAGGGCGTTCCGTGAGTGGTGCTCCCAGTCCAGCGGCGGCAACGGGCCGCGGCCTCGGCCGCACCGCCGAACCGTGGTCTCCGCCGGTCGGGCGAGATCCCCGATGCCCTCCGCCGTACGGAGGAGGGCAGGGTCTCCTCGCGCCGCCGGTCGCGCGGGGCGCCTCCTCCTTGCGGAGGATGCCGCCGCGGAGGAGGCCGGCCGCGCGCTCTCACCCTCAGGGCAGATCAGGACACCGGGTGAGCCGTCTAGCGTGGGGCGCATGGACCTGATGGACTCGTTCGCCGGGCGCCGTGTGCCCCCGGCCGTCACCGACGCGGGTCTGGCCCTGCTGCTCATCGCCGGATGCGCGGCCACGCCGCTGGCGATCCCGCCCGGCGGGCCCGAACTGCGCGCGCCGGACGCCTGGTTCCTGGTGCTCGTGCTGGTGTCCGCGCTGCCGCTCGCCGTGCACCGCCGGTCTCCGCTGCCCGCGCTGCTGGTGATGTCGGCGGCGGCCGCCGCGCTCCAGGGCCTCCACTACATCCCGCAGCTCTCCGGACCCGACGGCACCTCCATCGGACCGACATACGTGGGCGTGGCCACCGGCGTGTTCCTCACCGCCGTACGGTCCACCCCCCGTACGGCGACCCTGGTCGTGGCGGTGCTCATCCCGGCCGCGGCCGTCACCGAATCGCTGCTCGCGCCGGCCGGGTACCGCGTCACCACCCTGTTGGTCGAGACGGTGCTGCTGGTCGCCGCGTGGGCACTGGGCCGGCTCTCCAGAGCGCGCGCCGCCATCCGGAACCAGGCGCTGGAACGGGCCGCGGCGATCGAACGCGAACAGGTCGCCAACGCGCGCGCCGCCGTGATGGAGGAACGGGCCCGGATCGCCCGCGAGTTGCACGACATCGTCGCCCACAACGTCAGTCTCATGGTCGTGCAGACCATCGCCGCCGACCGGGTCCAGGACCGCGACAGCGCCAAGGCCCACGAACTGCACGGCACCATCGAGGAGACGGGACGGGCCACCGTCACCGAGCTGCGCAGGCTCCTTGACGTGCTGCGGACCGACGAAGAGGCGGAGAGTGACCCGAACAAGGAACCGCCCCAACCCACCATCGACGCTCTGCCGGCGCTCGTGGAGTCGGTGCGCGCCGCCGGTCTCCAGGTCGAGTTCGACACCAGGGGAACCCCCGCCGAGCTCCCGGCGGGTTCACAACTCGCCGTCTACCGCGTCGTACAGGAAGCCCTCACCAACACCCTCAAGCACGCCGGTCACACGCACACCGCCCTGACCGTCTCCTGGGAGCCGGAGCGGCACCGGCTCACCGTGCGGCTCTGCGACGACGGGCCGCGGCAGGGCGGCGAGATGGCGCGACCGCCCCTGCCGACGAGGGGTTCCGGTCACGGCCTGGTCGGTATGCGGGAGCGGATCGGCGCCGTGGGCGGCTCCCTGCACACCGGCAACCGCCCGGGCGGCGGATACTGCGTCCACGCGGTCGTCCCGCTCCCCTCCCCCGAACCCGACCCCCAGCACGAAGGGCACTCCCCGCATGCGATCCATCCGCGTCCTGCTGGTCGATGACCAGCCCATGATCCGGACGGGCTTCCGGCTCATCCTCGAGGCCGAACCGGACATCGTCGTCGTCGGCGAGGCGTCGGACGGCGTGGCCGCCGTCGAGAGCGCCGAGGCCCTCGCCCCGGACGTCGTCCTGATGGACATCCGGATGCCGCACATGGACGGTGTAGAGGCCACCCGCCGAATCGTGGGGGCGGGTTCGCCCAGCCGGATCGTCATCCTCACCACCTTCGACCTGGACGCGCACGTCGTGGACGCCCTGCGCGCCGGGGCCAGCGGTTTCCTGGTCAAGGACGGTCCCGCCGACTCCCTGGTGGGCGCCATCCGTACGGTGGCCGACGGTGAGGCGGTGCTCTCTCCGCGCGTCACCCACCGGTTGCTGGACCGCTTCGCCCACCTCGCCGCGCCCGCGACGCCGACCGTGCCGACGAAGCTCGACGCCCTGACCGGGCGCGAACTCGACGTGCTGCGCGCCCTCACCCGTGGTCTGTCCAACGCGGAGATCGCGCTCGAACTCGGCGTGGGCGAGACCACGGTCAAGACGCACGTCGCCCACATCCTGGAGAAGTACCAGCTGCGCGACCGCGTCCAGGCCGTGATCCTGGCGTACGACTGCGGTCTGGTCGTCCCGCGCGGAACGTCCTGACGGGGGGCGCGGGGAGCGGGCGTCCGGCCATCATGTGGCACGCCCGCGTGATCACCGATCGCGGGCACGGGGAGCGCCGGGGTCAGCGTGGGTCGGTCCGGTCCGCCGTCACGCGCAGGTACTCGATGCCGGTGTCGAGCGCGGCCTTCAGGTGGGTCGAGTCACCCGTGGACATCATCACCGACACACCTCCCTGGACTCCGGCCAGCAGTGCGGCGGCCGTCGTGTCGACGTCGAGGGTGGGCGACACCAGGCCACGCGCCCGCAGCGCGCGTATGCCCCGGGCGAGTTGCTCCTGCCACTGACGCATCAGCTCGGCCACGATGGCCCGCGCGCCCGGCCGGGATCGCCCGACCTGGAGGAACAGGGACCCCAACGGGCACTCATCACCCTGGCGTTCATAGCGCTCCACGACCGCGTCCCGCCACTGGTACCAGGACTCCCAGGAGTCCAGGCATCCCAGATACGGTTGCTGGTCCTCCAGGACGCGGTCCGCCTCGAACTGCGCCACCGCCAGCAGTAGCTCGTCCTTGCCTTCGGGGAAGTAGTGAAAGAGCTGGCTCTTGCTCGTGCCGGTCCGGGCGCGGATGTCGTCGAGGGTGGTGAAGGCGACACCCCTTTCGCGGAGCACCTCGGCGGCACCCTCGATGATGCGGGCCCGCGTGGCCCGGCCTTTGGTGGTCGGCGCGTGTGGCATGGCGTGCTCCCTCCCTGGACCGGCGTACTGAACCGACTCACTGGACTGACTCACCGGACTGACCGGACTGACCGGACTGACTCACTGGACCGAAGAGTCCATTTTACGTCCTCACAGGCGCCCCAGACTGGACTTGCTGGTCCATTTTCGCCGATGCACAGTGGGTCGCGCGGTTCAGCCCACCGGTGGACCGCCGTACGGAGCCGGTCGGCCTGCCCGGCCGCGGAGAGCGGGACGAGGGACCACATCATGGCTGAACGACTGCACAACAAGACCGCGCTCGTCACGGGGTCGACGAGCAATATCGGGCGGGCTATCGCCGAGGCGTTCGCCGCCGAGGGGGCTCATGTCATCGTGTCGGGGCGCGATCGGGAGCGGGCGGCCCGGGTCGTCGAAGGCATCCGCGCCGCCGGCGGGCGGGCCGATTTCCTCGTGGCGGATCTCGACGGCAGTGCCGGGGCCTCCCGGGACCTGGCCGAGCGGGCGCGTCGGTCCCTCGGCGGGCGCATCGACATCCTGGTCAACAACGCCGGCATCTACCCGGGCGCCGTGACCACCGCCACGGACGAGGAGACCTTCGACCAGGTCTACGCGGTGAACGTCAAAGCACCGTTCTTCCTGACCGCCGCCGTCGCACCGGCCATGGCGGAGGCCGGAGGGGGCAGCATCATCAACCTCGGGTCATGGGTCGCGCGCCTGGGTATTCCGGTCGGCGCGCTCTACAGCTCCACCAAGGGGGCCATGGAGACCCTCACCCGGGCATGGGCCGCGGAGTTCGGACCGCGGGGAGTGCGGGTGAACGCCATCTCGCCGGGCGTGATCCTCCCCCACACCGCGGAAGGGAGCGAACCGCACCCCGGCGAGATCATGATGAAGGGGACACCGGCCGGCGAAGTCGGCAGCCCGGACGCCATCGCGCGCGCCGCCGTCTGGCTCGCCGGTGACGAGGCCTCCTTCGTGCACGGATCGGTGGTGGACGTCGACGGCGGCCGCGTGGGTGCCGCCGTCATCGCCGCGTGAGCCATCGCCGCGCGAGTCACCGCTCGACACCCCCCGCGCCGGCCGCGCGCCTGATATCCGGGGGCTGTTCCGCCACCGGTCTTCATCGTCTTCATCGCAGGGTGAGCGAGGTCTCGGATGCGACGCGGGTCAGCTTCTCCGGGTTGCGGACGTAGTAGAGGCCGGTGATGCGGGCGCCCTCGACACGGATCGCCATGATGCCGTCGACCTCGCCGTCCAGGCGTAGGACGAGTGCCGGGTTGCCATTGACCACGGTGGGGGCACTGGTGAGCGAGCCCTCGGCCTTGCCCGTGCCGCCGACGATGAAGCGGACGGTGCGGCCCTCCTCCGCCAGTTCGGCGGCGGTCTCGATGCCGGTCGCACCGGCTCCGACAACGGTCACCGCGGCCGTTGCGGGCGCGGCGTCGACGACCGGCCGCAGCCGCTGGGCCTCCTCCAGGCCGGCGATCGGGTAGGCGAACTCCGCCGCCCCGGGCACCTGCGGGTCGGCGCTGCCACTGCCCACCGCGTAGACCAGATACTCGTAGCCGACCGTGCCGCCGGTCGCCGACGTCACGCTGCGCTCGGCCGCGTCGATCCGGGTCACGGTGTCGACCACCAGCCGGACGCGCTCGCTCAGGACCTTGCGGTAGTCGACGACCGCGTCGTCGGACCCGCCCACCAGTTGGTGCAGGCGGATCCGCTCGACGAAGGTCGGGCGCGGGTTGATCAGAGTCACTGTCACGTCGTCGCGCTGCGTCAGGCGAATGGCCGCCATGACGCCGGCGTAACCGCCGCCGATCACGACCACATCGGTGTTCTCGGCCATGGTGCCTCCTTCGTTTACGGGGGTTCGGCCTCAAGACACCGCGGGATCGATCGCTGTGACAGCATGTGAGGCAGGTCACTCTGCGGACCCAGGCAATCGCGCCCGACGGAACCGTAGGAGGAGTGGCAGACGTCTCCTCAGCGATCAAGCTTGAGGAGTGTGCGCAGTGCGGATCTACATCAGCGCGGACATGGAGGGCGTCACAGGGCTCGTCGACGCCGACGACGTGCAGCCCGGCGGCCGGGACTACGAGCGTGGACGGTTGATGATGGCGGAGGACGTCAACGCCGCGATCAGGGGTGCCCTCGCGGCCGGCGCCACCGACATCACTGTCAACGATGCTCACGGACCGATGCGCAACATCCTTCCGGAGGCCCTGCACCCGGCGGCCCGCCTCGTCCGCGGCAAGCCCAAGCACATGCTCATGCTCGAAGGTCTCGCGCCCGAGCACGATTCCATGGTCTGCGTCGGCTATCACTCGCGGGCCGGCGCACTCGGGGTGCTGAGCCACAGCTTCATGGGCCACGAGATCGAAGACATGTGGCTGGACGGCCGGCCGGTGGGCGAGATCGGCCTGGCCCACGCCACCGCGGCGGCCATCGGCGTTCCGGTGGCGGTCCTCACCGGTGACGACTGTGCCTGCGCGGAGATGGCCGACTGGGACGCCTCCGTCACCACCGTGGCCGTGAAGAATGCGCGGGACAGATTCGCGGCGGATCTGCGACCTGCCGCGGAAGCGCGTACCGCGATCGAGAACGCGGTCGCCGCCAGTCTGTCCGCGCGACGACCGGCCACGGTGGTGCCCTCGGGCCCGTCCACGCTCACCGTCCGCTGGCAGTCGGCTTCAGTGGCCTCCACCCTCCTGGGAATTCCAGGGGTCACCTCGACGGACACGCGGACCGTCCAGGCGCAGGTCCCTCTGCCCGGCCTCTACCGGCTGTTCGGAGTGTGGATGCGAGTGGCGGCTTCCCTCACCAACCAACACCCGTACTGCTGACCGTTGGTGGCCGTCCGGGACCGCCTTGAACCCTTTACTTGAATTACTTGAATTACTGGGACTACATGGACTACTTGGATTCGACTTACTTGGATTCGACTCGTCCGAGCGGGTCGGGGTCGGCCGTCAGCGCGTCACGCGCCGCCTGCCAAGCGGAATCCCCGGGGTGGAGCTCGGTGCGGAGGTAGGCCCAGGTGAGCCGCTGGACCGCGGCCACTCGCTCGGGGTTCTCGTCCGTGGTCTCGGCGACGTCGTATCCGGAAACCCCGCCGAGCCCGTGCTCCGCGTCGAACAGGGTGAGCAGGGACTTGGGGCCCGGGGAGAGGAAGTACGGATCGGCGTGCCAGTCCGGGCCCCGGACCGTCAGGTGGGTGGAGGCGTCCTTGTCGCCGGCGACGACGAGCGTGGGCGTCGTCATCTTGGAGAAGTCCGTGGTCGAGAAGAACGAATAGTTCTCGGCCACGAAGTCGGTGACGGCATCGCCGCCCCTGCCGGGCGCGGCAAGCAGTACACCCGCCTTGATGCGGGGCTCGGCCAGGTCCACTTCCGTTCCGTCGTCCGGATCGGTGAGCCGGGCACCGAGCAGCAGGCTCGCGGTGTGCCCGCCCATCGAGTGCCCGGCCACGGCGACCTTGTCGTGGTCCAGGCGCCCGAGAAGCTGCGGGACGGCGGCCTCGATCACGTCGAGTCGGTCGAGGATGCGCGTCATGTCCTCGGCCCGTGAGCGCCAGTGCAGAGGCCCCCCGGGGGTAGCGGGATCCAGGCTCAGCGTGCTCGAACTCAGGTGGGTGGGCTGGATCACGACGAAGCCGTGCGCTGCCCAGAAGTTGGCGAGGGGGGCGTAGCCGTTCAGCGAGGAGAGGTGGTTCGAGTAACCCTGGCCGTGCGAGAGGAGGATGACCGGCAGGTCGCTCCCGGTCACGGGCGCGGAGACGCGCACCTCCAGATCCACGGCTCGGCCGGGGGCCGGCAGTACTACGGGACTGACCGAGAGCACTGGAGTGGGCGGAGCGAAGGTGTGGGCCGGGTACGTCGATTCACTCATGATGCGTATTTCCCTTCAATGACCTTTGCTGCCGGTCCCGTTCGGCTGACGGCGGGTGAGGCGGTCAGGGGCGTCCGGCATCGACTCCGCATCAAACGGAGCGTCGTTCCGATTAAGATACGGAGCGACGTTCCGCTTTGTCAACGGGCGCCAGAGGGAGAGCGCGGTGCGCGTCGGCGAACGTGGCCGGTCGGGCGAGTTCCGAATCCTTCTCCCGGTCGGTCGCCCCGTTGTCGGATTCGTCGCCCCCGCACCCTAAGAGGCGTGTTGAATGGCGTGGCTGAAGGTCCGTCACTCAACTGTTCATAGGGGATCTGGATGTTGCCGGAAATCTTGGTCGGGCTTGCCGCTTCGGGGGGAACGGCGGTCGTGACGGCGGCCGGCACCGATGCCTGGTCAGGGACCCGAACAACAGTGGCCCGGCTCCTGGGGCGAGACGGGCAACGGGAAGAGGCGGTGTTGCAGCGCCTTGACCAGACCGCCGCCGATCTCGCACGGGCATCCGCCGAAGACGCGCAGGGGGCGCTGGAACGGTTACGTGTCGCACAGTCCCTGTCCTGGGAGACGCGTTTCACGGACCTGCTCCAGGATCTGCCGGAACCTGAAGGGGACGAGGCCGTCGGGGCGCTGCGTTCCCTGGTCGAGCATGTCCGGCAGCACGCTTCCGGCTCCGCTGCCTCGGCCGGTACCGGTGGGTTCGCGGTCACCGGCGACGTCACCATGAAGGCCACAAACGGATCGGTTGTCGCCGGTGTGGTCAACGGAGGTGTGCGCGTGGACCCTCCGAAGCCGGGGCCGGTCCAGGACTGACCGCCCCCGGCTCCTCAAGTCCACAGCGCCGTAGCCGCGGCGCGTTCCTCGGAAGACTGCTGCGCATGGCGGGCTTCGGCGCCGCCGGTGACATCCGGGCCTCCTACGTCAGCGCCTCCCATGGGGCGGTGGCGGTCGGTCACGCCGACCATGTCACGTACATCCGCAAGCAGCGTGCGCGCCGCTTGCGGATGCTGGTCGTGCCCGTCGTCGTGGCGGGCGGGACGATCACGGCCATCACTCTCGGGCCGGACTCATCCCCGTCGGGCCCCGAGCGGTCCTCCCCGGCACCGTGGTTCTCCGCGACACGGTCGCCTTCCGGGCCGCCGTCCGCCACCGGCTCCCCGTCCGCCCCCGCCTCGCCGTCGGCACCGATCGTGCGCGCGTCCGGCTCCGCGGCAGCCGTGGCCCAGCCGGAGCGGACCGGTGCGGCGGCCACGCCCGAAGCCGGGGCGCCGCCCTCCGCGGAGTCCGGGGCGAGCAAGCTCTCCCCGGGGTCCGTGTCGCGCCTCCGGAACGTCTCCACCAACCAGTGCGCGTCCGGCGACGGTTCGGTCTACCCCGGCTTCGGGACCTGCAATTCCAGCGATGCCTACGTATGGACGTTGCGCTCCTCCGGCGGCGGCACCTTCGAGTTGGTCAACCGCGCGAGTGGAAACTGCCTGTCGGCGCCCTTCAACAACGACTACAAGGCCGGGCTGGAAACCTGCGGCGGCGTCGGAGGCACTGGCTACGTGGAGTGGCGTATCGGGAGCTCCACCGCGGCAGGCCAGACCCTGAAGAACACCAAGACCGGGCATTGCCTGGAGATCGCCTCCCCGGCGTACGGCGGCGGCAAGCAGGTGATGGTGGCCACCTGCAACAGCGACGAACCCCAGCAGCTGTGGAACAACGGCGGGACCGCCTAGGGCCTGTCCGGCGGATCAAGTCGCAGGGAACAGGCGGCGCCTCGTCGACGCTGGTGAGCGGGGGTTGGTGCGTGCAGCTGCAAGGCGGAGGAGGGAGTCGACGCGGAGCGTCGGCGAGTGACGACAACGCCGCAGATGGGCGTGCCAACCCCCGCGTCTGCGGCATGATCCGCCGGACAGGCCCTAGGGGCTCGCCCGGTCCATCATGGGGGCTCGCGGGGAAGCCTGCGGACGTGCGGCGCGGCGGGTGCCACGTCGCGCCGCCGTCCGGCTTGGGCCCGGCGCGCAGGAGAGACATGATGAACCTCTGCCTCGCCGCACCTCTTGTTCCACTGGCTGGTGACCACCGACTCGGACACCCGGAGATCGCCTCAACTGGCTTTGCATCATGGCTGCAAGAACAAGGCGTAACCCTTCCCTGCCTTCGCCGGGATCGCCGTCGCCCTGATCCGCCACAGCCTGCCGGACCGGCCGACCACGTCACACGGCGCCGAGAAGGCCCGCATCAACCCCGAGAAGGCTCGGGTGCCCGTGCTAGCATCGCCCCACCAATTGCCAGGAATCCTGTTGATTGGCGACACGGCTCGACGATCGGAACCGTATGTCTCTCCTTGCCCGGCCCGGAGTGGCCTCCTTCGCCGCCAAGTCGATACAGCGCCTCGCCGTGGCGGCCGACCGGCGCCCGAGCGGCCGCGGTTCGGCGGCCGCCTCGCACGGCCGCTTCCCCGAATTCCCGCGCTCTGTGAGCGAGTTGACGGTCCCGACCTCGGTCGCTCCGGCCCGGGTCGTGGTGTATCTGCCGACGTCCGAGGGTCCGCCACCGCCGGTTCACGTCAACTTCCACGGTGGCGGGTACGTGATGCCGCTGACGGAGATCGACGATCCGCTCTGCCGCTTCCTCGCCGCCGAGGCGGGGGTGGCCGTGGTCAACGTCGACTACGTCGTGGCCCCGCAGCACCCGTTCCCCGCCCCGCCCCGGCAGGCCTTCGAGGTCGTCCGGTGGGTCGCCGAGCACGGCGGCGAGCACGGCTGGGACGGCGGCCGCCTGTCCGTGGGCGGACAGAGCGCCGGAGGCGGTCTCGCCGCGGCCGTCGCACGCCAGGCACTCGAGGAGGGCGGGCCCGGCATCGCCCTGCAGGTCCTGCACTACCCGCCGTTGGACCTCGCGACGAGCGCCCGGGACAAGCGCGCCGCCATCGCCAAGCCGGTGCTGCGCCCCTGGATGGGAGAGATCTTCGACAGCTCGTACGTCCCCGACCCGCGCGAGCGTGCCGACCGACTGGTGTCCCCCGCGGGCGCGGCCGACACCGCCGACCTCACGGGCATCGCCCCGGCTCTGGTCGTCACGGCGGAGTACGACCTTCTCAGGGCGGAAGCCGTGCGCTACGCCGAGCGTCTTCAGCGGGCGGGCGCCCTCGTCGAGCACCACGACGTGCTCGGGGTCGATCACGGGTACGACGGGAAGGACGACAAGAAGGCCCTGGAGACCTACGCCGTGATCGCCCGCCATGTGCGGCAGGCCCTCAACCCCGAGGCGCGCGAGGCCGGTTGAGCAGCGCCGAACACCGGGAGGGGCAAGGCGGACCGGAGGCGGTCGTGCGGGCGGGCCCGGGACGGACGAGGCGCCCGCCGCACGTCGGACGCCCCGACCACCCGCTCCTCCATCCCCCTCTCCATGGAGGTGACTGTCAGCCCTGCGAGCGGGCCTCGGGTGGCGTGATGCCCAACCTGTCCGCGCTCTCCGTCAGTTCACGCCACACCTTCGCCGCCACGGGTACCCCCTTCTCGGCGCGCCGCACACTCACGGCGGCACTGCGCTCACCGGGGTAGAACACCCCCTCGGCGCCGTCCGTCGCGGCCAGACCCTTGAGCGTGCCCAGAGTGGCGTCGACAGCCGCCGTGAAGGCGTCCGCGTCACCGAAGGCCGCCGGGTCGATGGCGATGATCAGGGCGTTCTGGCGGTGCCCCCGGCCCTGGGGATCGTCCGAGTGGAAGGCGGCGAAGATCGGCGCGCCGACGAGCACGCTGGTGAGCAGTTCGAACGCCAGCGACATGCCGGACCCCTTGGCACCGCCCAGCGGCAACGGCATGACCGCCTGCTCCGGGTCGGTGGTGGGGGTGCCGTCCGCGGTGGCGGCGGCCCCCTCCGGCAGCGGGGTGCCACTCGCCCTGGCTTGGCGGATCTTCCCCAGGGCGATCGTGGCGGTGGCCATGTCCAGCAGGAGCGGCGCGTGGCTCGCGGCGGGTACGGCGATGGCGAGCGGGCTGGTGGCCACGGCCGCGCCCTTGACCCCGGTGTAGCCCATGTTGGGCATCCCTGCGACGAAGGCGATGCCGACCAGGCCCTGCTCGGCGATCTTCGACACGTAGTAGCCGATGGCGCCGGTGTGGACGGTCCGGCGCACCCCCACGGCCGCGACACCCCCCGCCCTGGCCCGGGTCACCGCCTCCTCGGCGGCCGCGGTGAGGGCCACCGGGCCGGGCGCGCGGTCGGCGTCGAGGACGGCGACCGCCGACGTACCGGACGCGAACGTCATCTCGGGCCGGGCGTTGGCCACCCCCTTGGCGAGCAGCTCCAGATAGGCGGGGACCCGCGCGGTGCCGTGGGAGTCGACGCCGCGCAGCGCGGCCCAGACGAACACGTCGGCGGTGGTGCGGGCGTGCTCGGGGCCGAGTCCGCCCTTCTCCAGGAGGGCGGCGGCGAAGGCGCGCAGATCGTCGGCCGGGACAAGGACCTTGCCCGGCTTGGGCGTTGGGGTGTCGGTCATGGTGGCGGGGGCCTCCTGGGTCAGCGGGTGACGAGAACGTCGACGACGGCGGTGGTGCCCTCCGTCACGGCCTTGAGCGCGCGCTCCAGGGCGGGGGCGAGCGCGTCCGGTGCGTCGACGGTCTCGGTGTGCATGCCGAACGGCTCGGCGAACTGGGCGAGTCGGGGCAGCCGGTGCAGATCGGTGCCGAGCCACTCGCCGGTCTCGGCGGCCGCGCCCTCGGGGTAGAACCTGCGGTGGTTGAGGTTCATCGACTTGTAGGCGCGGTTGTTGAACACCACGATGAGCAGTGGCAGGTCGTACGCCTTGGCGGCGTCGTACGACGGGATGACGGGGTTGTACGCGAAGGCCCCGTCGCCGATGGTGAGGACCACGGACCTTTCCCTGGCGGCGAGTTTGACGCCGAGGGCCACGGCGATGCCCTGGCCGAGTCCGCCCTGCACATAGAAGTACGAGTCGGGGTCGGAGGTCTGCACATGGCGTTTCACGACGCGGCTGTGGGTGATCGTCTCGTCGACGACGATCGCGTCCCGCCCGTCGAGCAGCCCCCGCAGGGTCGCGGCCACGAGCACCGGGTCGATGCCCTCGGCCCCTGCCGCCTTGGCCTCGGCCGCGGCGATCGCGGCCTGTTCGTCGGCGTGCCGCTCCTCCTGCGCGCAGCGCCGCGCGGTGGCGGCGGCCACGGCTGTCTCGTCGGCGTGGGCGGCCTTCGCCCGCTTGGTGAGCTGGCGCAGGGTGTTGGCGACGTTGCCCTCCAGGTACCGCTCGGCGAAGAGGACTTGGTAGACGACGTGCGGGCGCTGCGGCACCTCGTCGATGACGACGATCCGCGCCTTCGACGGGCGGCGCGAGGGCGGGTAGAAGGGCGCGCGGCAGTTGACGAGGAGGATGAGGTCGGCCTCGTCCATCCAGGGGCCGATGTCGCTGCCGGCGTGCAGCGGGTGGGTGCGCGGGAAGTTGCCGCACACGGCCGAATCGGGCTCGACGACCGGAATGTTCCACGCTTCGGCGAAGGCCAGGAGCGCCTCGAAGCCGCCCGCCTCACGGCCCGCCGTCTCGGTGACGATCACGGGGCTGTCCGCCTCGCGGATCAGCTGGGCGACGAGGTCGACCTCTTCGGGGGAGCTGTGCGTGGAGCCCGGCGGGACCACGGGCACGGCCTCCCGGCCGTCCCACTCCTCCAACAGGATCTCCAGCGGGACGTTGAGGTAGGCCGGGCCCGCCGGGGCCCGCCAGGACAGCTCCGCCGCCCGCGTGATCATCGTGGGCAGGGTGTGGACGCTCGCCGCCTCGTTGGCCCACTTGGTGAAGGGCTGGGCGACGCCGTGCGGGCCGCCCACGAAAGACAGGTTGCGGTACCACTGGCCGCCCGGGTCCTGACCGGGGCCGTCGCCGTACGTGGTCGACTCCGAGGAGGCGACCACCATCGGGACGCCGGCGAGGAGCGCGCCGTGGACGGCCATGGAGCCCTGCAGCAGTCCGGGGGCCGCGTGCAGCAGTACGCCCTGCGGCCGGCGCTCGATCAGTCCGTAGCCGGTGGCCATGCCGACGGCGACGGTCTCGTGGGTCAGGTCGAGGTAGCGCGGGCACGGCAGCCCGTCACGGTGGCGGCGGGCGAGGGACTCCCACACCGGAGCCCATTCGGACCCCGAGGAGCAGAAGAGGTAGTCGGCGCCGACGGCGTTGAAGGCGGCCACGAAGGCATCGCCGCCGTCACCTCCGGCGGCGTCCGGTGTGTTCCGGGTGTCCGTCATCTCGTGTGCTTCCTCAGCCCTCGATCGGCCAGTTCAGGACCTCGGAGATACCCCGCCCCATGATCCACTCGAGCTCCTCGGGGGTGAAGTCCCAGTGCTTGGTGAACTGTTCGATGGTGTCGGTGTAGGTGATGCCGTGGCCGAGCAGCCGGGTGATGTCGGTGCCGTAGAAGCAGCGCTGCGGGCCCATCCTGTCCACCATCTCGCGCACGTACTTCTCGATGTTCTTGTTCGGGAAGGGCTGCGTCGAGTAGCCCGGCAGCGCGGAGACCTTCACGTAGATGTTGGGGTGCTCGGCGAGGTCCGCGGTCTCCTGGACCCAGTAGCCGATCGCGTCGTCCACGCAGCGGGCCATGATGCCCATGTGGTCGATGATGATCTTCAGCCCGGGGTGCTCGGCGGCGATCCGGCCGAGTTCACGCTTCCAGATCGGGGCGTGGACCATGGTGGGGACGGAGAGTTCCTCGGCGATCGGCCAGTACCAGTCGTTGGTCCCGTCGATCATCCAGTTGCGGTCCTGGGGGCGGTGGAAGGTGAGCCGGGTGCCCTTGATGTACGGGTTCTGCGCGAACTCCTTCAGCAGGGCGGTGCCCTCGACCGGGTCGTCCTGTGGGACACGGGCCATGATGCCGAAGCGGTCGGGGTGCGCCTCGCAGGCCTCGAGCGCGTAGTCGATGCGGTTGCCCTCCCACGACGGGGGCAGGATCAGCGCCCGGTTGACGCCGGCCTCGTCCATCAGCTCGAGGGCCTCCTCGTAGGAGAAGGGGTCCTCGCGGTGGCCGTTGAGGCGGATGCGCTCACGCGCGCCCGGGACCCAGGGGCGGTCCGGGGTCTCTTCCTTCCAGATGTGGATCTGCGTGTCGACAACGAACATGTCCTCGGCTCTTTCTCTCGAATTATCTCGAAGGGGACGTGCTTCCCTCGAAGGGAAGGGGGTGGCGGGGTGGTGTGGAAGGAACGCTAGGCGGGTGGTGGGGCCTTGCCGAGTCCCCGGGATGCAAGCACTACTTGCGCGAAAGTCCCCCGTACGCAGGGCATTTTCAGATGGCGGAAGTGTCGCCGAGCACGGCGTCCACGATGTGCTCGGCGATCGCCATGGAGGCCGTGGCGGCCGGGGAGGGCGCGTTGCGGACGGCGGTGATCCGGCCCACCTGGTGGATGCGGAAGTCGTCCACGAGCGTGCCGTCCGGGTCCAGGGCCTGGGCGCGTACGCCGGCTCCGCCGCGGACCACGTCCGAGACGCCGACATCGGGAACGTACAGCTGGGCGTCCTTCATGAACGCCGCCCTGGACAGCGAGCCGCGGTACTCCCTGATGCCGGTCCTCCAGTGCCGCGCGGCCATCCTCCAGGAGCCGGGATAGGCCGCGAGTCCCGCGAGGTCCTTCGGTGAGATCCTGCCGAGCGTGTAGCCCTCCCTGGCCAGGGCCAGGACGGCGTTCGGACCGACCTCGACCGAGCCGTCGACGCGGGGGGTGAAGTGCACGCCGAGGAAGGGGTAACGCGGGTCCGGGACCGGGTAGATCAGCCCGCGCACCAGGTCCGTCCGCTCCGGCCTGAGCAGCATGTACTCGCCCCGGAACGGGACGATCCTCGGCTCCTTCTTGTCCTGGGCGAACCGGGCGACGGAGTCCGAGTGGAGGCCCGCGCAGAGGATCAGCCGGTCGACGCGGACACGCTCCTGCCCGGAGGCCACCTCGATGCCGCCCGGCACGTCGGTGATCGAGGTGACCGGGAATCCGAGGCGCACCTCGCCGCCCGAGGCCTCGACGTCCTTGGCGAACTCCCGGGCGATCGCCGGGTAGTCGGTGATCGCGGTGCGCGGGGAGTACAGCGCCGCGATGCCCCCGGCGTGGGGCTCCAGCTCCCTGATCTCCTCCTTCGAGGCCTTCCTCAACTCGGGCACATGGTTGTTCCTGGCCCGTTCGTAGAGGTTCTCCATCCGGCCCAGCTCGTCCTCGCGCACCGCCATGACGAGCTTGCCGATCTCCGCGTACGGCAGGCCCCGGTCCTGGCAGTACTCGCGCAGGACGGACACGCCCCGCACGCACAGGTCCGCCTTGAGGCTGCCCGGCGCGTAGTAGATGCCGGCGTGCACGACGCCCGAGTTGTGCCCGGTCTGGTGGACGGCGACCGCCCGCTCCTTCTCCAGCACCACGACCCGGGTACCGGGGCGGCGCAGGGCGATCGCACGCCCCGTGGCCAGGCCCACGATGCCGGCGCCGACGATGCCGATCGTCTCGTCAGCCATCGGCTTCCCTCCTGATTCTCGCCGAGGCCGTCACGCACCGAAGTGCACGGCGACCGTCTTGACCCGGGTGTAGAAGCGCAGGGCCTCCTCGCCCTGCTCCTTGAACGGCGATCCGGAGTCGCGGAAGCCGCCGAAGGGGTGGTGGACGTCCCAGCCCGAGGTGGTGGTGTTCACCGCGATCTGGCCGCACTCGGCCTCGTCGGCGAAGCGGTACGCGGCGCCCAGGTTCTGGGTGAACACGGCGGCGGCGAGGCCGAAGACGGAGTCGTTGACGGCCTCGACCGCCTCCTCGAAGGAGTCCACCGGAAGCAGGGCGACGACGGGCCCGAACACCTCCTCGCGCCAGATGTCCAGCTCCGGGGTCATGTCTCCCAGCACGGTGGGATTGACGTAGCACCCGTGGCTCAGTGCCTCGTCGCCCGGCTGGTCTCCGCCGACGAGGACCGTCGCGCCCTGCTTGACCGCGCGTTCGATGTCGGACAGGACGCCGTCACGCTGACGGGCGCTCACCAGCGGGCCCATCGTGGTGCCCTCGGCAAGGCCCGGACCGACGCGCAGCGCGGTCGCCTCGGCGAGCAGCAGCGCGGTGAACTCCTCGTACACGGGCCGCTCGACGATCACCCGGCTGGTGGCGGTGCAGCGCTGCCCGGCCTGGGCGAAGCCCGCGGCGGCGACCGCTTTCGCGGCGGCGGTGAGGTCGGCGTCGGCGAGCACGACGGTCGCGTTCTTGCCACCGAGTTCGCCTTGGAAGCGGATGTTGCTGTTGGCGAGCCGGCCGCGCAGGGCCTCGCCGACCTCGTTGCTGCCGGTGAAGGTGAGCGCGGCCAGGCGCGGGTCGGAGATCAGCGCCTCGGAGATCTCCGCCCCGCGCCCCGTGACCACGTTGAGGACACCGGCGGGCAGACCCGCGTCGTGGAGGGCGCGGGCGAAGTGCAGAGCCGCCTGCGGGGTGTCGGTGGCCGGCTTGAGGAGGGCCGCGTTGCCCGCCGCGAGGCAGGGCGCCAGCTTGCGGGCCGGGGTGATGAGCGGGTCGTTCCACGGGGTGATCGCGAGGACGATGCCGAGCGGTTCGCGCTGGTGGTGGGTACGGGTGTCCGGGCGGACGTCGTGCACGAGGGTGCCGTACCCCTGCCGGGCGAGACCCGCGTAGTACTCCAGGAAGTCCGCGGCCTTGATCGTCTCACCGGTCGCCTCGGCCCGTGTCTTGCCCATCTCGGTCGCCAGGTCCTCGGCGATCTCCTCGAGGCGCTCGCGCAGCAGCCGGGCGGCGTCGGTCATGATCCGGGCGCGCTCGAAGGGGCTGGTGCGCTTCCAGACGGCGAAGCCCCGCTCGGCGTGGTCGTAGGCGCGGGTGATGTCGGCGGCGCTGAGTGCGGGGACGCGGGCGACGGGGGTCCGCAGATCGGAGGGGTCGTGGACGTCGATCCACTCACCGGTCGCCACCCACTCTCCGCCGAAGAGGGTTTCCAGGGTTCGCATGGAGATCACTTCCTTCGTCCGCCGCGGTGCGGGATCCGCGGTCTGCACAGGGAGCGGCCGCAGGGGGCCGGATGTGACAACACACCATGTCGGGGCGGTGCCACCAGACCCGCGCAGGCAGTCATTGCTTGCGCCGCGCGCGGGTCGGCGGGCGACTGATCCGTGCTGGAATCTGCAGGCCGGACGGTGTGTACGACGCCGCCGGGAGCCGGAGACAGGCCCTAAGGAGAAACAGACATGGCCTACGCAGTAGTCGCCCACTACCGCTGCGAGCCCGCCGACGAGGACACCGTGCGCGCCGCGCTGTTGAAGGTGCGCGAACACACCCGCGCCGAGCCGGCGAACCTGGCGTACGAGGTGCACGCCGAGGTGGACCGGCCGGGTGGTTTCGTGCTGTACGAGCAGTACGCCGACCGCGCCGGCTTCGACGCGCACAAGGTCGCCGACCACTTCACCGAGCTGATCGTGGAGACGGTGTGGCCGCTGCTGACCGAGCGCACGGTGACCTTCGCCGAGGTTCTCTGACGCCGAGGTTCTCCGAAGGCCTGCCGGGAAGCGCGGGCGCGCTTCCCGGCCCCTGGCCCGCAGGTCAGAACTCGTTGCCCCAGCAGTAGCGGGCGACGGTCTCCACCAGTACCAGCTTGCGGCGCTGGTTCTCGGCGCTCAGCAGCGGACGGGTCGCCGCGTCGGCGAAGCCGCGGGACGGCGATACGGCCATGTCCTCGAGGTCCTTGACCTCGGCGGCGGCGTCGATGCGGGCCATCACCGTGTCGATGTCCTCGAGTGCGGACACGGTCGCGTCCACCACGCCCAGGCACGCGTCGCGGTCCTCCGGCAGGGCCCTGACCAGGTCGAGTTCGGCGTCGGTGCCCTTGTCGTACGGCAGGATCCAGCGGTCGGCCGGGATCCCGCCGTACAGTCGCTCGGTCCTGGCCCGGTCCACCGCGGCGGGTGCCTCCCAGCCGGGGCACACGCCGATCCTGACTCCCTCCGGGCGCTCTTCCAGTCGTACCGCCAGGGCGTCGACGGCCAGCGCGTCCTCCAAGGGCAGCACGCCGGGGGCGGCCGGGTCGGCGGCGACGTGGCCGATCAGCAGCGGGTTGTTGAGCTGGACGAGCCGGACGCCTCGGGAGACCAGCAGCGCGATCTCCGCCTGGATGATCTCCGCGAGGGCCTCCCCGAGTTCACGTGCCGAGGAGGGCCCGCCCGATGCGGCGAGTTCGGGTACGAAGGTGGTGGCGGCCAGATAAGCCGGGGAGGGCAGCGAGGCCTTGGGGGCGATCACCGTCAGCCCGGTGAGCCGCCCGGCCCAGTCGGCGAGCAGCGGACCGTTCGCCTTGGGCAGCGTTTCCGCCACCCAGCGCGGCAGTCCGTCGGGGGTTTCCGTGTCCGTGCGACGGAAGCCGGAGACGGCGTCGAAGACCGCGCTGCGGAAGTCCTCCCGGGGGAAGTCCCCGTCGGTGACGACCGTGGTACGCAGCTTCCGCTGGAGGGCCACCGCCTCCTCGACCGCGTCGAGTTCCGCCTTCAGCACGATCTCGGGGTCGCCCTCGGCCCGCGCGGTCAGGAGAGTGCCGGGGCGGACCAGGCTGCCGTGGTGGTCGATGCGGTAGTTGAACGTGTCCGCCATGGCTCAGGCCTCCTTCTCGGTCTTCTCGGTCTTCTCGGCGTTCGGGACCGGCTTGCCCGCGACGCCCCAGGCGGCGAACTCCAGCTCGTAGCCGAGGGATTCGAGGACGTCGTCGGCGACCTGCTGGTCCTCGTCCGCGGTGCCGCCGGCGATGCCGAGGCCGCCGATGATCTCGCCGTCCTTCTTGATGGTGACGCTGCCCTCGGTGGCCATGATCGGCTGGGCGGCGCCGGGCAGCTGGGAGAGCTGGGAGAAGAACACCGGCTGGCTCTCCTGCCACTTCTTCAGCATCTTGCCGGGCCGCTGCATCACGGCGGCGGTGTACGCCTTGGCGCGGGCGATGTCCGGGGTGAGCGGGCGCGCACCGTCCGAGCGGCGGACGCTGACGACGAAGCCTCCCGCGTCCACCACGGCGACGCTCACCGCCTTCCCGAGCGACTGGGCGCGCTTCAGGGCGGCGTCGACGATCTCTTCGGCGGCATCGAGGGTGAGGCTGCTCATGCGGCTTCCTTCTGTGCGGTGAGGGTGCGGCGCAGCTGGGCGACGGCCACGTTGTACTGCTCGGGCGCCTCCCAGTACATGGAGTGCGGGGCGTCCGGGACGATCTCCAGATGTGAGCCGGGCAGCAGTTCGTGGGCGCGGGTCACGGTCTTCACGCTGAGTACCGCGTCCTTCTCCGCGGCCAGGAAGGCGACCTTGACGCCCGAGTTCTGGATCTCCTCCAGCGAGGGGCCGTTGGTGTCGAGGTTGCGCAGGTCGGCCATCTTGGCGACGTTGAAGGTGCCCATCTGCTGGAAGAGGAAGGTGAGGTCGGGTCGCTCCTGTTGGAACCGCCGGGTGAGCAGGCGGTCGATGACGGGGAGCTTGACGGCCTCGGCTCGGTCGGCGGCGGCGAGTTCCTTCAGCTCGGGGTGGCTGATGCCGCCCAGCGAGTGGCCGAGGGCGACCACGGAGACGCGCTCGGGGCGCAGGAGGGCGGCGCGCAGGGCGGCGACGGAGCCGATGGACTGGCCGACGAGCATGACGTCGGTCAGGTCCTCCTGGTCGAGTACGGCGACGACGTCACCGGGGAAGTCCTGTCCGTCGAACTCGGGCTTCGAGGAGTGCGGACGGGCCGGGGCGTCGGACTTGCCGAAGCCGCGCAGGTCCATGGTGACGACCGTGAACTCCTCGCGCAGGGCGGCCACTTGCTGCCACCAGGCGGCGTGATGGCCGCCGCTGCCGTGCACGAACAGGATCGCCGGACCGCTGCCGTGGCGCTCGTAGTAGAGGGAGGTGCCGTCGGAGTCGACGATGGGCATGTCAGTGAACTCCTAGCCGAATGCGGTCAGTTGGGACGCTTGCCGTGGAAGACCAGCTCGATCATGGTGTGGTCGGGGTCGTGGACGTAGCAGAACTTGGACTGGTTCTCCGGCCGCTCGATCGGGCGGGTGTGCCGGATGCCGAGCTCCTTCAGATGGGTGAGGAACTCGTCCCAGTCGTCGACCTCGACGGCGAAGTGATAGGGCGCCATGCGCTCCATCTCCTCGACCGGGGTGAAGTGCAGGTCGAAGTTGCCGCGGGTCATGAGCACCACGCGGGTGTTGGACTTGGGCATGATCCGCTTCATCCCGAAGACTTTCGTGTACCAGTCGGCCGTGCGGTCGGGGTCGGTGGTGGGGAAGTTGACGTGGTGGATGTAGCGGGGTGCGGTGCTCATGACGGATTCCCTTCGCTGTGTACGGGGTTGGACAGGACACCGATGCCGCTGATCTCGATGTCCACGGTGTCCCCGGGCTCCAGTTGGCAGGTGGACTCGGCGCCCATCCACAGCACGTCACCCGGCTGCAGGGTGCTGCGCCGGGCGATCTCGACGATGAAGTCGAAGGGGTCGAAGACCATGTCGCCGGTCGCGAACGACGCCCGGACCTCCCCGTTGACGCGGAGCGTGGTGGTCTGTGCCAGGGCGTCGACGTCGGTCTCGATCCAGGGGCCCATGGGCTTGAACGTGTCGCTGTTCTTGCTGCGCCAGAACGTGCGGTCCTGATGCTGCCAGGTGCGGGCGCTGACGTCGTTGCCGATGGTCCAGCCGAAGACGGCTTCCTGGGCTTCCTTGTACGTGGCGTGCCGCAGCGTTCGGCCGATGACCGCGACGAGTTCGGGCTCCGCCTCGAACCGGCCCTCGACGCCGGCCGGCTTGACGATGGGCGAACCGTGCCCGGTGAGCGCGTTGTTGGCGCGGTAGCCCACCTCGGGACGGGTGGGGACCTCGGCGCGGGCGTGATCGATGTGCCGCGGGTAGTTCATGCCGACCGCGTAGAACACGGGCGGGACGACGACGGGCAGCCAGGTCGCGTCGGCGCGCGGCACCGTGCCGACCACGGTGGGGCCGCGTTCGCCGTGCTGCTGCCGCGTGGCGTCGAGGGGGGACTCGGACAGCAGCTCGATGTCCTCCTCCCCCACCCTGCCCCACACCGCCCGTCCGCCGACCGAGACACGGGTGTATCGCATGACGCTCAGCCCGCCAGCAGATGGGAGACGCGCTTGGTGATCAGGTAGGCGTCGAGGGCCTCGGGCCCGCCCTCCCTGCCGTAGCCGCTCTCCTTGACGCCGCCGGAGGGGGCCTCGCTGACGGAGCCGCCGCAGTGGTTGACGGAGAGGATGCCGGCCTCCAGTTCACGCACCAGGTGCTCGGCGGTGGCGGCGGACTCGGTGAAGCCGTAGGCGGCGAGGCCGTACGGCAGCGCGTTCGCGGTCGTGAGCGCCTCGTCGAGGTCATCGAAGGGGACGATCGGCGCGAGGGGTCCGAACGGTTCCTCGTGCAGGAGGCCCGCGTCCGCAGGTACGTCGGTCAGGACGGTCGGCGTGAAGAAGTACCCGGCGCGGTCGAGGCGTTCGCCGCCGGTGCGGACGCTCGCTCCCCGGCTGACGGCATCGGCGGTCAGACGCTGAACGGCCTGGAGCCGACGCTCGTTGGCGAGCGGCCCCATGGTGGTGCCCTCGGCCAGGCCGTCGCCGACGACGACCGCTTCGGCGGCCTTCACGAACTCCGCGGTGAAGTCCTCGACGAGGCCCTCGTGGACCAGGAACCGGCTCGGTGAGGTGCACACCTGTCCGGCGTTGGCGAACTTCGCCTGGGCGGCGCGGCGCGCGGCCCTCACCGGGTCGGCGTCCGCGCACACGATCACCGGGGCGTGGCCGCCCAACTCCATCAGGGAGGGCTTCATGACCTCGCCGGCCGCGGCGGCGAGCAGCTTACCCACGGGGACCGAGCCGGTGAAGGCGATCAGACGGGTGATCGGGGAGGCGATGAGGTGCGCGGAGACCTCGGCGGGTTCGCCGAAGACGAGGTTGAGCGCACCGGCCGGCAGGCCCGCGTCCACGAAGCAGCCGACGAGGGCGGCGGCGGTCGCGGGCGTCTCCTCGGAGGCCTTGATGATGATGGAGCAGCCCGCGGAGAGCGCGGAGGAGATCTTCCGCATCGGGCCGCCCGCCGGGAAGTTCCAGGGGACGAACGCGGCCACGGGTCCGATGGGTTCACGTCGTACGGACAGCAGGGTGCCGGGGGCCGAGGGGATGATGCGGCCGTAGGCGCGGCGGGCGTCGTCGGCGTGCCAGCGCAGGGTGTCCGCGACGCGGCGGGCCTCCCCGGTGGCCTCGGCGAGGGGCTTGCCCTGCTCCAGGGTCATGATCCGGCCGACTTCGGTGCTGCGCTCGGTGAGCAGGTCGGCGGCGGCGTGCAGGAGGGCGGTGCGTCGTGCGACGGGTGTGTCGCGCCAGGCACTGAAGCCCCCGGCGGCGGCGGCCAGGGCGCGGTCCAGGTCGTCGGTGGTGGCGAGCGGTACTTCTCCGATCACCTCCTCGGTGGCGGGGTTCACGATCGGGGCGGTCCGTCCGGTGCCGCCCTGGCACCACTGGCCCGCTATGTACATGCGGACGGCGGGGTAGCCGTGGTCGGAGGTCATGAGTGGGTGCCCTCTCAGGCTGGCGAGCGAAGCGAATGGAGGTTTCCCCCGGCCCACGGCGCGGGCTTCCCCGGCCGAAGGCGGCGGAGGGTCAGGAGGCGGAGGCGTCCTGCTGGTCGCGGTTGGTGCGCAGCGCCCAGATGTGGTGGGGCGGGGTGGTCTCGTGGACCCGGGTCTCGTAGCGGTCGTCGACGCGGTCCATGTCGGCGGCGTACTCGACCCGTCCGCCGCAGGGTGCGTGCACGAACCGGAAGACGTTCGAACCGACGGTGTGGCGGCCGAGTCTGCGGGCCTCGCGCCAGCCGTGGTCGATCATGTGGTTGCCGCCCTCGATGACGTCGTCGAAGCCGGGCACCTCGTAAGCGATGTGGTTGACGCCGGCCTTGTCGGGGCGGTGGCACAGCAGGATGGTGTGCTGGTCCTGGTCGCCCGGGGCCTGCATGAAGACGCCCATGGGTTTCACCACGTCGGTGGGCCGGAAGCCGAGCAGTTCCACGTAGAACGCGACGGCCTCCTCGCGGCCCTCCTTGAGGATGTTGAGGGCCACATGGCACATCCGCAGGGGGTGGACGCGGGTGATCGGCTCCAGGGCGGTGTTCCAGCGGTCTACGCTGCCCAGGGCGTTGGCCGGCCGGGGGGTGAGGGGCGCGGGCTTGGGCCGGGCCAGGGTCAGACCGACTCCGAAACCGGTCTCGTCCACGGTGTGGAACACTCCGGCGGCGTCCTCCCGGACCGCCCGGTCCCGGCCGACGGCCGCGACGATCCGCTTCAGCTCCGTCGCCGTGTCGACGCCCCACACCACCTCGCGCAGGGTGGGACCCGCTTCCACCGGCGGCGGCAGCAGCGGCCCTGGGTCGGTGTCGAGGTGGAGGGTCTGCCCGGTGAGCGTCTCGAACACCGCGTACTCGTCGGTCCGTTCCACCAGGAACAGTCCGAAGTCGTCGAAGAAACGGGCGCATTCGTCGAGGTCGCCGATGCCGTAGGTGACCGATTCGATTCTCTGGATTCCCATGGTCTCCTCGTTTCACGGGTCGCCTGGTGAGCGTAGATTTCGGGTGGCGGCGGCTCAACGCTCGGGGCCGACGGACTGTGCAATCGTTTCTTGCGGTTACGGCCGGATCGCCGGAATGGGATTCTGCGAGAACCAGTCCGTCAGAAAGCCGAGGAAGACGCTGATCTTGCGCGGGGTGTCCTGCCCGGGGCCGTAGATCGCGTACAGCGGCCGGTCGGGCACCGCGAGTTCGGGCAGCAGGACCTGCAGAGCGCCGGAGACCAGGTCGTCGTAGGCCGGTCGCTGCGGGAGCAGGGCGAGACCGCGCCCGTGCACGGCCGCTTTCTGCAGGGCGATGTAGGAGTTGGACGAGAAGGCGATGTTGCGGATCTTGTGCAGGGTGGACGCGTGTCCGTGGCCGATGCGCCAGACCGGGTCGTTGACGTGCACGAGGCAGTCGTGGTGCGCGAGGCCGTTCGGCTCGGTCAGTGGCCCGTTCCGGTTGAGGTATTCCTTGGCGGCGCACAGCACGAACGGGAGCGAGGCGATCTTCTTGAGGCGGACGCTGGAGTCCCGGAGGTCGCGGGTGTGGAATGCCACGTCGAATCCGCCGTCCAGGAAATCGTAGGTCCGGTCGGACATGCCGCCGAGTTCGAATCGCACCTGGATTTTCGGGTGTGCGGCGGAAAAGGCGGCGATGGCGTCTCCGAGGTCCAGGCTGCCTATCCATTTGGGACAGATGATGCTGAGCGTCCCTTCGGCGCGGTCGTGGAGTTGGGCGATGCCGGCGTCCTCGGCCTCGATCTCCTCCAGGATGCGCGCGGCGAACTCCGCGTAGCGCTGGCCGGGTTCGGTGAGGCTCACCGAACGGGCCGTGCGGTTGACCAGGCGGACCCCCACCTGCCGTTCCAGCTCGGCGACGTGCCGTGACACCAGCGAGCCCGAGGAGCCCAGCTTCTTGGCGGCTCCGCTGAAACTGCCGGATTGCGCGACGGTGACGAAGCTGTGCATGAGGAGCAAGCGATCCATGTTTCCTCCGGAGGCCCATGACTGCCAGGGGTGGGCCCCGGCGGCGGTGCCGGTCGTACGGGTGTGCGGGCGTACCGCGCCGGAATGTCCTCGAGGCGGCTGGTCGGGCATTCCGGCGACGCGGTGGACGGGCGGCTCGGGACGCCTGCGCGACAGACACCGCTTCGCGGTGCGGGTTCGGTTACTTGGGGCAGTACTGGGGTGCCTTGCTCAGGTTGTCCTTGGTGACCAAGAGAAGAGGAATGTTGGCAATCTTGTCAACCTTCTTCTTGCCCAGAAGTCCGATCGCGTTCTTGGCCGCGGTCTGGCCGATCGTCATCGCCGAGTTGGCCACGGTGGCGGAGAAGCGGCCGTCCTTGACGGCGGCCAGGCCCTCGTCGGTGCCGTTGGTGGTCACGATCTTGACGTTCTTGGCGCCGGCCGCGTCGAACGCCTTGCGTGCCGCGAGGCCCATCTCCTCGTTGGCGACGAAGGCGTAGGCGAGGTCCGGGTGGGCCTGGATCATGTTCTCGGCGACGTCCTGCGCCTTGGCGGCGTTGAACATGCCTGGCTGGTTCGCGACCACCTTGGCGTTGCCGGGCAGCGCCTTGGTGAAACCGCCCACCAGCAGATCGGAGGCGGCACCGGGCGCACCCGCGATGACACCGACCTGTACGTCCTTGCCGCCCGCGTCCTTCGCGACCCAGCCGGCGTCCAGGGCCCCGACCTTGCCCAGGTCGACGACCGCCGCGCCGAGGATGTCGTTCACGTCGCTGGTGGCCACGGACGTCAGGTAGATCGGAATGTTCGAGGCCTTGGCCTTGGCTATGTCGCCCTTGAGCGCGTCGACGTTGACGGTCTGCACGATGAGCGCGCTGACATTGCGGGAGATCATGTCCTCGATATTGGACAGTTCGGTGCCGGAGTTCTGGTGGGAGTTGGCCGTGTAGACCTTCGCCCCTTCCGACTTCGCCGTCTGTTCCAGGGCTTTCTGCAAACAGGTGTGGAATTCGGTGTCGGCGCCGTTGACGAACCCGAGGGACACGGAGCCGGACCCACTTCCGGTGTCCTTGCCGCAGCCGCTCAGCACCAGGGTGGTGCCGGCGACGGCGGCGAGCAACGCTCGGCGGGAGCGGGCGGAGAGTCTCATGGGCGTACGCCTTTCATGACGGGCGGTGGAGAGAAGACGAGGGGGGTCAGTGCCGCGCGGAGCGGGCCTTGTGGAGCTCGTTGGCGATGGCCGCGACGAGGAGCACGCCGCCCACGGAGACCTGCTGGAAGTAGCTGGAGACCTGCACGAGGTTGAGGGCGTTGGCCACCACGCCGAGCAGCAGGACCCCGAGCGCCGTTCCCACGACGGTTCCGTGGCCGCCGGCGAGTGAGGTGCCGCCGATCACCACGGCGGCGACGGCGGTGAGTTGGAGGGTGAGGCCGCCGGTGCCGGGGCTGCTGGCACCCAGCCGGGACAGCAGCATCACTCCCGCGAGACCCGAGAGGGCGCCGGTGACGGCGTACAACGTGAGCTTGCGCGCGGTGACGTTGATGCCGCTGAGCCGGGCGACGTGCTCGTTGCCGCCGATGGCGAAGGCGTCCCGCCCGAACACGGTGAACCGCATGACCAGGGCCGTCGCCAGCAGCACGAGGACCGCCACGATCAGCAGGTACGGCACCCCGAGGACCTTGTCGTTGCCCAGGGGGAACATCCTGGTGCCGATGGAGACGCTGAGGCCGCCCTGGACCAGGAGCGCGACGCCGTCGAGCAGGGTGGCCGTCGCCAGGGTCGCGACGAAGGGGGCCACGTTGGTGAACGTCACCACCAGTCCGTTGACCAGCCCGATGGCCGTGGCCAGCAGCACCGAGGCGATCACGGTGAACGCGGTGGAGTGGCCGTGGGAGAGCAACTGCGCGCCGACGGCGGTGGTGACGGAGACGTTGCTGCCCATGGAGAAGTCCATGCCGTCCGCGGTCATCAGCAGGGTGAGACCCGCGGCGATCACCGCGGTGACGCTCACCTGACGAAGCACGTTGATCAGGTTCGTGGTGGTGGCGAAGGAGTCGGTCTGCAGCGCGGTGGCGACCACCACGACGATCAGGACCGCGACCAGGCCGGTGTGCGGCGCACGGCGCAGGCCCCCGAAGGTGAACCGGGGCCGGGGCTCCTCGGGCGGGTCGCTGACGCCCGGCGCGTCGGCAAGTGTCTTGACGCTCACTGCGGTTGACCTCCGAGAGTGGTGGCGACGAGTTCGTCGTGGGTGATGGCGGTGACGTCGTGTTCGGCGACCGCGCGGCCGGCGCTGACGACCACGACGCGGTCGGCCAGCCGCATGACCTCCTCGGCGGAGGAGGAGGCGAGCAGTACGGCCGTGCCCCGCGAGACGAGGTCGTCGACGAGGGTGTGGATGTCGGCCATGGCCGCGATGTCCACGCCGTTGGTGGGGTCCTCCAGGAAGCAGGCGACCGGCTCGGTCTGCAGCCATTTGGCCAGCAGCACCTTCTGCTGGTTGCCTCCGGACAGCGCGCTCACCGGCGGGTTCCCGGCGAGGGAGACCACTCCGTAGCTCCTGCGCAGCGGGGCCGCGCGGCGGGTGAGCGCGCCGCGCCGGTGGACGCGGCGGCGTGCGAAGCGGTCGTCGGCCAGCATCAGGTTCTCGTCCAGGGAGAGTTCGGGGACCAGGCCCAGCGCCCTGCGGTCTCCGGTGACGCAGCGCAGGCCGCTGGCGAGCGAGGCGTGGACACGGCCGAGGGGCACGGGGGCGCCGTCGACGAGCACGGTGCCGAGGTCGGGGCGGCGGCGGCCGGACAGCAGGTCGAAGAGGCGTGACTGCGCGTCCCCGGCCGGTCCCAGCACCGCGACGATCTCGCCCTTGCGCACCTCGACGGTGAAGTCCCGGATGGTCCGGCCGTCGCTCAGACCGTGCACCGCGAGGCCGATGTCGTCCTTGGGGGCGGCGCGTTCGACGCGCCGGGAGACCACGTCCCGGCCGACCATGCTGCGCACGAGCCCCGCCGGGTCGAGGTCGCCGGCCGGCGCGCTGCGTACGACGTCGCCGTCCCGCAGGACCGTGAGACGGTCGGCGACGGCCATGACCTCGTCGATGTAGTGCGAGATGTAGACGACGGCGACGCCCTCGTCGCGCAGGGTGCGCACCAGGTCCCTGATCTGGTGCGCCGCCTCCGCGCTCAGGCAGGCGGTCGGCTCGTCGAGGATCAGGATCCGGCCGCCGCGGCGGACCTCCCGCGCCACCTCGACCATGGTCTGTTCGGCGACGGTGAGCGAACGGGCGGTGCGCTCCACGCCGATGTCGATGCCGAGGCCGGACAGCGCCTTCCTCGCCTCGGAGTTGACGGCTTTCCAGTGGACCGTGCCACGCCTGGTGGGCAGGTCGCCCAGCATGACGTTCTCGGCCACGGTCAGGCCCATCGCCAGTTCGCGGCGCTGGGGAACCGACGCGATGCCGAGCCGTCGGGCCCTGCGGACGGTCAGTCCGGAGTACGTGGCCCCGTTGACCTGGATGGTGCCGCCGTCGGGCTGGTGCGCCCCGGAGAGGATCTGCACCAGTGTCGACTTGCCGGCTCCGTTCATGCCCATCAGCGCGTGCACTTCGCCGGGGTACAGATCGAGGTCCACACCCTTGAGCGCGGCCGCCCCGCCGAAGCTCTTGGTGACGCCCCGTACGCGCACCACGGCCGACAGGGCCGTCACGGCCGCGGTCCGTCCCCGTCGGGGACGACACGCTCGTAGCCGCGGATGTCGGGGAAGGGGGGCTCACGATCGGCCTGGAGGTCCACCTGGAAGGTGTTCAGGCACATGCCGAGCATGGTGAAGTTGCCGAGCGCGCCGATGGTGTCGACCAGGCCCTTGGGGCCGAAGTGCTGGAGTGCGCGGGCGAAGGTCTCGTCGGACACGAAGTGGTTCTCGAGGACCTCGCGGCAGAACCGGTAGAAGGCCTGGTCCGCCTCGTCGTCGAAGACCGCCTCGCGCTTCTCGGCGACGGCCTTGACGGCGGCCTCCGGGATGCCGGCCTCGATCGCCTGGTGCACATGCGCGTTCCAGGAGTACTGCGCGTCCCAGTTCCGGGCGGCCATCAGCAGGGTGAGCTCGCGCAGATGCTTGGGGAGGTCGCAGTCGAAGCGGGCGAAGGCGCCGAGGGATTCGGCGCGTTCGCACATCTCCGGGCTGTGCAGCCAGACGCGGAAGGGGCCACGGACGGCGCCGCGCCGGCCGGCGATGCGGGCGGCCAGTTCCTGCTGGCGGGGATTCATTTCCTCATCGGTGAGAACGGGGAGCCTCATGGGGCCGATACCTGCCTTCTCTTTCCGGCGTGTTTCCGGCACGTACGGGGAAGCCGTGCGATGCCAGCCGAAGGTACAGCCGAGTTCGGGAAGCTCACCCCTCCCGGAATGCAAGGTAAAACTGCACGCCGGAGGGCACCCATTCATGGGGACGCGACCTAACGTCGATCGACGCAACAGCGTTGATGGGAGAGGAACTCCGGATGACCACGATCATCAAAGTCGCGTCCGTGCCGCCGCTCGACCGTGGTGGTGCCGTCATGACGACACCGCTGATCACCACGCCCTCGGCAGCCGGGGAGAACCGCATCACCAGCGGCATGAGTGTCTATCCGGTCGGCTCCGGGGCTCCGTTGCACTCGCACAACTGCGACGAGCACGTGACGATCCTCGAGGGCGAGGCGGAGGTGGTGGTCGACGGTGAGGTGACGAAGCTGGAGCAGTTCGACACCACGTACGTGCCGTCGCCCGTCCCTCATCTGTTCCGCAACATCGGCGACCGCCCGCTGCGCATCCTGTGGGTGTACACGTCGGGCACGGTCACGCGTACGTTCACCGAGACCGGGGTGACGGTGGAACACCTCTCGGCACAGGACCAGATGGGCTGAGATGGGCCATGGGTGGCGCTGGTCGTATCTGATCCGGACATGCCTGAGGCCGGGCCCCGCCAGGTCCCGGCCTCAGGCATGTCGTCGCGGTCAGCCGGTGGTGGTCAGCTGCTGGGCGGCGTCGCGCTGCGGGGTCCGCTCGGGGCCGCGCAGGCCGGTGAGGGCGACGAAGACCGTGGCGAGCACGGCGGCGATGGCGAACGCCGTGAAGCCCCAGCTCTCGGACTTGGCCGCGACGAGCTGGCCGCCGAGCCACGGTCCGAACACGGCGCCGAAGCGGCCGATGCCGGAGACCCAGCCCACGGCGGTGGCGCGGTTGTCGTCGCTGGAGCGGCCGGCGACCGTCGCGTAGATCATGGCCTGAGCACTGAAGAGGAACAGGCCGGTCAGGAAGACCACGACGTAGGTGAGCGGCAGCGCCATGTGGATGCCGAGCAGATAGACGCCGAGGGCGGTGGCCGCGAACCAGACGGTGGCGACGCGCGCGCCGCCGAAGTGGTCGGAGAAGCGGCCGGCGATCAGCATGCCGGCGATGCCGCCGAGGTTGATGACGATGACGAAGGACAGCGAGGAGCCGAGCTCGTATCCCGCGCCGCGCATCATGGTGGGCAGCCAGTTGCTGACGCCGTAGACGAGCAGCAGGCCGCAGAACGAGGCCAGCCAGAACAGCAGCGTGGTGCGCCACAGGCCGCCGCGGAACAGGGCGACGACAGCGCTCCAGCGGTCCCCGGCCGCGGGGCGCTCCGCCGCGGGGGCGGGCAGTTCGACGTCGTAGCGCTCGGCGAGCTCGCGGGCTTCCCGTGTGCGTCCCTTGGCGACCAGGAAGTTCAGGGACTCGGGGAGGTACTTGGCGATCAGCGGGACGCCGATGAGCAGTGGGACCACGCAGATCCAATAGGCGACGCGCCACTGGCCGGCGCCGGGCGTCCACAGGCCGACGAAGCCCGCCAGGATGCCGCCGGCCTGGTGGGCGGTCATCAGCGTGCCGACGATCAGAGCGCGGCGGCCACGCGGGGCGTACTCGGCGACCATCGTGATCGTGGTGGGGAGCAGGCCGCCGAGTCCGAGACCCGCGATGAACCGGCCGAGTCCGAAGACACCGAGGCTGGGGGCGACGGCGCAGAGGGCGGACGCGAGCGAGAAGACCGCCGTGCAGGTGATGATCACCTTCTTGCGGCCGATCCAGTCGGTGACCGTACCCGCGGACAGCGCGCCGATCAGCATGCCGAAGGTGGCGTAACTGCCCAGGTCGCCGGCCTGGGACGGCTGGAGCCCCAGGGCGTGCTCGGCGAGCATGTTGGGCAGCACGGAGCCGTAGACGAACATGTCGAGGCCGTCGAAGAGCACGACCAGCCAGCACAGGCCGACGACCAGCGTGGCCAGTCCGGTCCCGCGGGCGCGCAGGTCTGGGGAGGGAGACATCATTGTTTCCTCTCGTCCGGGAGAAGTGTCCCTGGAGGGGATGAGTGAGGCGGGTCGGTGCGGCTCGAGCGGCCTGACCCGATGGTGCGCACGACGCTAGGGTTCCGGTTCCCTAAGTGTCAACGCTTTTGTCAACAATCTCAGGAACAATCCAGCCAACGGTTCCGAGAGGCTACAGCAGGAGAGAAACAGCAGGTGAAACGGCCATGGGCGGCACACATCCGTGTGCCGCCCTGCCTGTTTCGCTGACTTGTTCTCAGTGGTCCGCGGCCGGGTCCAGCGGCGGTGTGCCATGGGTGTGGAAGGACTCGATGGTCTTCAGACCCCACGCCTGCCCCTTGGCCCGCTCGGCCTGGGTCCACGTGATCAGGGGCCAGTCGGGGGCCAGTACGAGACGGGTGAGCGGGTTGCACAACTCGATGCGGTTGCCGCCCGGCTCGTAGACGTAGAGGAAGAACGTCTGCTGGATGGCGTGCTTGTGCGGGCCCGTCTCGATGAACACACCGGTGTCGAGTGCGAGATCGGCGGCGCGCAGGATGTCCTCGCGGGTGTCGGTCGCGAACGCGATGTGGTGCAGCCGCCCGCGCGAGCCCGTCCAGTCCTCGGTGTAGACGACGTCGTACGACTTGTTCGTGAACGTCAGCCACTTCGCGGCGATCCGGCCGCCGTCGAGCTGGATCTGCTCGGTCGGCCGGGCGCCCAGGAGGTGCTGGTGGAAGTCGGCGTTGGCGGCGACGTCGGCGGCCAGGTAGTTCACATGGTCCAGGCGGCGTACGCCCACGCCGTGACCGGGCTTGGCCTGGGGCTGGTTCTTCAGCCCCGGCTTCAGCTCGTCCGGGGCCTGGTACCACTCGGACTCCCAGTACAGGGCCAGTTCGTGGCCGTCGGGGTCGGCGGTGACGTACAGCGGACCGAGGCCCGGCTCGTCCTCGGTCCAGCGGCCCTGGCGACCGGCGGCCTCCAGTTCCTTGACCCTCCGCCGCAGGGCCTCCTCGCTGGAGGCGCGCAGGGCCGTGCGGCGCAGACCGGAGGTCTGGTGCGCGGTGAGGACGAGGCTGTGGTGCTCGTAGTCGTCCCAGGTCCGCAGATAGACCGAGTCACCGCTGCGGCCGTTGACCGTCAGGCCGAGGTAGTCGGTGAAGAACCGCAGACTTCCGTCCAGGTCCGGGGTGAGCAGTTCGACGTGCCCGAGGTGGGCGATGTCGCCGAGGGGCGGGGCCATGCAGGCCTCCTTAAGGGTGAAGTGCGGCTCCGGCCGGTCGGGGGAAGACCGTACCGTCGAAGATCTTGCGTGCGGTGCGGACGACGGCGGTACGGCGGGCCACGGGGGCGGCCCCCGGGGTGCCGTCGTCGATCTCGCTCTCGATGTCGAGGAATCCGGTGGGATGCTCGATGCGCAGTCGTCCGCCGTTCTCGGGCAGACGGGCGACGTCCTGGCCGACGCCGCCGTGGACGCGCAGCCCGGCGGCGACACTGGCGGCTCCCAGGACGCCGATGGCGGTGTGGCAGCGGACCGGGATGAAGGTGCGGGTCATGACCGCACCGCCGTTCGTGGGCGGCGCCAGCAGGCTGAGCTTGGGCACGGTCGTCTCGCTGACGTCGCCCAGGCCCATCAGCAGGCCCGCCTCCAGGCGGATCCGCTGGAGTCGGTCGTGCAGGGTGAGGTCCTCCTCCAGGTCCCGCGGCCTCTCGTAACCGGTGACCTGCAGGGAGGCGGCAGCGATCAGCACGGTCGGCATGCCGTTGTCCACGCAGGTCACGGGCGTGTCAGCGACGATGTCCCGGGCGTGCCCGGTGGGCAGCAGGGGGTTGCTGCCCCGCTCGAACTCGATCACCACGGGTGCGGCGGTGCCCGGCACGCCCGAGATCTCGGCCGGGCCCGCGTAGGAGACGCGCCGGTCCGGCGTGGGGAAGGTGGCGGTGGCGCGGTCACCGCTGTTGACCATCCGGATCCGTACCGAGGTGTGGCCGTCCCGGGCGGCGATCAGACCGCGTTCGACGGCGAACGGGCCGACCCCCGCGAGGAGGTTGCCGCAGTTCTGCCGGTCGGAGACCTCGGCCCGGTCCACTCCCACCTGGAGGAAGAGGTAGTCGACCTCCGCGTCGGGGCTCTGGGAGCGGGAGACCACCGCGACCTTGCTGGTGAGCGGGTGCGCTCCGCCGAGTCCGTCGATCTGCCGGGGGTCGGGGCTGCCCATGACCCGCAGCAGCAGGTCGTCGCGTGCGCCGGCGTCGGCCGGCAGGTCCTCGGCCAGGAGGTAGGCGCCCTTCGAGGTCCCCCCGCGCATCAGCATGCAGCGCAGTTCCTCGCCGGTGCTCATGACGGGGAACCGTTGCGTTCGTACTCGTCGTAGGCCTGGTACCGCACCCCGAGCCGTACGAGGGTCTCGCGCAGGCCGTAGCGGTCCAGGCCCAACTGGCCCTCGGCGAAGGCGGCCCGGGAGGCGTCCTCCTTGGCGGTGCGCGCCTCGGCCGCCTTGACGGCCGTACCGGCCCGCTCGCGGGGTACGCACACCACGCCGTCGTCGTCGGCGACGATGACGTCACCGGGGCGGACGACCTGGCCGCCGAGCACGACGGGTATGTTCACCGAGCCCGCCGTGGCCTTGACCGTGCCTTGGGCGCAGACGGCGCTCGACCAGACGGGGAAGTCCATGGCACGCAGGTCGGCGGTGTCGCGCACCCCGGCGTCGATGATCAGGCCGCGCACCCCGCGGTACTGGAGCGCGGTGGCGAAGAGGTCGCCGAACATCCCGTCGGTGGAGGGCGAGGTGGTGGTCACGACGAGGATGTCGCCCTCGCGGCACTGCTCGACCGCCGCGTGGATCATGAGGTTGTCGCCGGGCCAGCACAGGGCGGTGACCGCGGTGCCCGCGATGCGCACGTCCTGCTGGATGGGCCGGAAGCCGGGACCGAGACTGCCGGTTCGGCCCATGCCCTCGTGGACGGTGGCCACGCCGTAGCCGCCGAGCGCCTCGACGTCCTCGGCATGGGCGCGCGGCGGGTCGGTGACGATCAGGCCGCTCATGCCAGCTCCTCCGTGACCTGCGGGTAGGGACGCATGTAGGCCTCGCCGTAGGTGGCGTGGGGCAGGCCGAGGTTGGGGCCCGCGTTGCGCTTGAGCTGTACGCCGCGCCGCTTGCCCAGGTCGGTGTAGTAGTCCCACAGGTGCTGCTGGGCGGCGAGGCACTCCATGGCCTTGCGCTTGGTCTCCCAGACCGGGGTGATGTCGAGGAGGACCTCGGGCCGGAAGCCGCACATCTCCGGCTGGTGCGGCTCGAAGAAGAACACCGGCGGGGCTCCGATGATCTCGCCCTCGGAGGGGTAGCCGATGGCCTGGGCGAGGACACGGGCGTCCAGGGCCATGCGGGCGGCCGCCGGGTGGTCACCGTTATAGGGATCGTCCAGGGGGTGGGTCAGGACCACGTCGGGCTGGGTGTCGCGGTAGATGCGTACGAGCTGGTCGGTCAGCTCCTGAGTGACGAGCAGGGGGTAGTCGCCGGCGTCCAGGAAGCGCACCCTGGCGCCCAGCGTCGAGGCCGCCGCCTCGGCCTCGGCACGGCGGATCTCCTTGATCTCCTCCAGCGACTTGCCCTCGCGCCAGGCTTTGGCGGACTCACCGCGCTCCCCGTAGGTGAGGCACGCGATGGTCACCTTCTCTCCACGGGAGGCGGCCAGGGCGATGGCTCCCCCGGCCCGCCAGACGAAGTCCCCTGCATGCGCGGTGATGACAAGTGTCGATCGTGGGGTGGTGGGCGCCTTGCCGTACGTCATTGCTCACATCTCCTTGTGGACAGGCCGGATGCCCCACCACCGCGACGTCATTGGCGCAGCGCGTCGATGACTCCCGCGAGGTGGGTACGGACGGCCGCTTCGGCCGCCTGCGGGTCCCGGGCCCTGATCGACTCGATCATGGCCAGGTGCTCACTCAGGGACTGCTGGGGGCGCCCCGGTCTCAGCGCGAGCTGGAAACGGTGGCGCACCAGCTGCCCGTTGAGCCGCTCCAGCAGCCCCACGGCGACCTGCTGGCCGGAGAACTCCCTGATCCGGTCGTGCAGTTCGTGGTTGAGCCGGGAGTAGACCAGTGGCTCACCGCCCGCGACCGCCTTGGACATCGCCGTGCCCAGGTCGGTCAGCTGGTCCAGCTGGTCCTCGCTCGCCGCGACGGCCGCCTTGCCCGCGCAGAGGCCCTCCAGGACCATGCGGCACTCGGTGATGGCCACCGCTTCCTCGACCGTCACCACCCGCACCCGCGAGCCGCGGTTGCGGATCCGCTCGACCAGTCCCTCCGACTCCAGCTCGATCAGCGCCGCCCGGACGCTGGCCCGCGTGACACCGAACTGCTCGGCGAGTTCGGTCTCCACCAGCCGCTGGGCCGGTGCCATGTCGCCGTGCAGGATCGCCTGCCGCAGGTGCACGAGTGCGTGCTGCTTGGCCTGCTCGCCGGTGCCTGGACGGGCTTCCTTCGGCATCGCGCCCTCCCTGAGTGAGTGCCTGTCGAACCTAAATCCAGCCCAACAAGATTGTCAACAATTTTGTTCTCTATGTTGCCGACATGCCCTGTCGACGGCCAGGCCACCCACCACCACAGGGCGCCGACCAGCCCCAAGCGTCCCACGGCCACTCGGCAGTGACGGTCGCCCGGCCGGGCACGTGTCGATCTCCGCATACAGAGAGGCCACTGCCCCATCTCCCGGGCCGGGCAAGGGCGCGACGCCCACTTCGCGGACACCGAGCGCGTCGTCGACCCGAGGGCAGCGCCGTCGAGGATCCGCCTCGGGGAATGCCAACTCGACGTCGGCCCCTCTTCCTTGGGCGAGTCGGGCCGGGCGCGCGTCGTGCGCCGCGCGGGCCGAAGAGGACGGCCGGGACCGCCCTGACCAGCCCCGATCTGGGCGGGCGTCAGTCACCCAACACCAAAAGGAAGTAAAGGGAGTTACCTGCGGCGCCACGGCCTACTTCATCCGCTCCCGGGGCCCACCTGCTGCGCTTGACTTCGTTGTCCCGGTATGCGTAGTTTGGATACGGGTTGAACAGAAAACAGACGTTTTGCCTGGTGAGAAGACGAACAATCTCAGCATCCCGACCGACTACATCCCGACCGACGACAACCCGGTCGTCGGTTAACTGACGGACGGGCGCCCCGCCGCGGGGTTCGCTGCACTCAGCAGCCCAGGTGGGCCCGATGCCGCGCGATCAGCGCGTGAGTCGGCGGACGGCGATTCCCGTCACTTTCAACGCCGATGTACCGGACCCTCATCGCGAACGTCTCAGTGCCTCAGTGGTGCCGACGTCACCGCGGCCGTGCAGGGCCAGGACCTGTCTACGCTCCCGGGAAGGGAAAGCACCATGCGGATCATCACTTCGAGGACGTTCCGGCTGGTCGCCAGCCTGTTCGCCGCTCTGGCCCTGGCGTTCGGCACGGCCGGCATCGCCAGCGCGACCAGCTCCCACTCGGACTCCGGTTACTCCTACAGCAACTGGAACGACGACGGAGGCCACGGAGACCACGGAGACGACGACGGCGGCTACGGCGGCGGCGGTGACTACGGCGGTGGCGGCGGAGACCACGGCGGCGGTGGCGGCGGAGACCACGGCGGCGGCGGTGGCGGAGACCACGGCGGCGGCGGTGGCGGAGACCACGGCGGCGGCGGCAACGGCGGCGGCGGTGGCGGAGACCACGGCGGCGGCGGCGGTGGCGGCAACGGCGGCGGCGGGGGCGGTGGCGGACACTGACCCCAGTGGTCGCAACTGACATCTGAAGATTGACGGCCCGTCATCTCACCGAAGACGACTGGTCTTCTCCGAACGGTCCCGCGTCGCGCCAGCGACACGGGACCGTTCGGCGTGCGGCCGTACGACCTAGACTGGCGGTCTTCCACGGTCCCGGTACCGCCGCGACAGAACCGATCGGGGGCGTGATGATGGCCGGTGCACGGCGCGTGACGCTGAGCGACGTCGCCGCGGCGAGCGGCGTCTCGCGGGCGACCGTGAGCTTCGTGCTCAACGACGATCCGAACCAGACGATCTCGCCGACCACGAGCGAACGCGTACGCCAGGCCGCACGCGATCTCGGCTACGTACCGCACGGCATCGCGCGGGCGCTGCGCGAGGGCTCGTCCCGCATCGTCGTCCTCGACGTCGACTGGGGGCTGGAGGGCAACTACTCGCGCAGCTACATCCGGGGCCTCGACGACGAACTCGCCGCGCACGGCCATGTGCTGCTCGTCCGACACGGCCACTGCGCGCCGCACTCGACGCAGCAGGTCCTCGACACGATCGCTCCCCGGGCCGTGCTCCGGTTCGCCGCGCATCTCACCGGCCACGAGCCCGGAGCGGCGGGCGACTGGCGTGCCGGGTTCGCCGCGAACGCCGCCCTGCAGATCCGGCATCTCGCCGACCGCGGCCACACGCACGTCGCGATGGCGTTGCCCGACCACGACTCCCCCCTGCTGGAAGTGCGGCTGCGCCTCGCCCGGGAGACCGTGAGCACACTGGGGCTCGCCCCGCTGACCTCCTTCGTCGTGCCCCGTCCGAGGACGGCCGGCACCAGCGCCGTCAAGACCTTCCTCGCCGCGCACGGGACCGTGACGGCGGTCGCGGCCTTCGACGACGACATCGCCCTGCGCACCCTGACCGCCCTGCACGACCTGGGACTTGCCGCGCCCGACGACCTGGCCGTGATCGGCTTCGACGACACGGAGTACGGCGCCCTCGTCACACCCGCGCTGACCACCGTCCGCATCGATGCCGAAGTCCACGGCCGCCTCGCCGCCCGCGCCGCGCTCGGCCTCGATCCCGCCGGGCTCAGCCCCGAGCCCGGGCGGATCATCGCGCGCGACTCGGCGTGACACCGGCGGGCAACACGGCGCACCCGATGCGCCCCGACGTCGGCTACGCGGCCCGGCGATAGAGCTCCGTCAGGAGTTCGATGACGGCGGGGGCGGCGGGGTGCGGGTCCTCCCGCCACCAGGCGAGCCGCACCGCGATGGGCTCGGCGTCGCGCACCGGCCGGTAGACGACGCCGGGGCGCGGGTACTGGTGCGCGGTGGACTCGGCCGTCATGCCCACACAGCGACCCGTGGAGATCGCGGTGAGCCACTCGTCGACATCGTGGGTCTCCCTGGTCACCGGGCGGGAATCGGGCGGGAACAGCTCCGTCGTCGTGGTGCCGGTCCTGCGGTCGATCAGCAGGACGCGCCCGCCGAGGTCGGCGAGTCGCACCGAGCGGCGTCCGGCCAGCGGATCGTCCGCGGCCAGGGCGCACAGCCGCCGTTCCAGCCCCACGATCGCGGAGTCGAACCGCCGGTCGTCCAGGGGTCTGCGCACCACGGCCGCGTCGCAGGCTCCCTCGGCGAGGCCGGCGGTGGCGGAGTTGACACGGACGAGCCGCAGCTCCGTCTCGGGGTGTGCCCGCGCCCAGTCGCGCTGAAAGGCCAGGGTGTGACGGCCGAGCGCGGACCAGGCGTACCCGATCCGCAGCGAGGCGCGACCCGACGTGGCCTCCTGGACCAGGTCGGCCACCTCCCCGAGTACCCGCCGGGCATGCGCCAGCACACGCAGTCCCGTCGCCGTCGGGGCGACCTCGCGGGAAGTGCGCCGCAACAGCCGCACCCCGAGGACGCGCTCGAGCGAGGCCAGTGTGCGGGACACGGCGGCCTGGGAGACCCCGAGCGCGATGGCGGCGTCGGTGAAGGTGCCCTCGTCGACGATGGCGACGAGACAGCGCAGCTGTCGCAGCTCCACATTCATGACGGAGGCGTGCTTGACGGAGTCGTCGGTGACGGAGTCGTCGGTGACGGATGCGTCCTCGTCGGAAGCGCCCTTGCCGGAAGCATCTTCGGCTGAAGGATCCATGACTCAAGCGTATAGATGGACCCGCTGATGCATTTTGTGCAAGAGCCCCGGCCTCCCAGCATCGAGACATGCACGCAGCCTCCGCACGCCCGGCAGAACCCGCGCGTCGCACTCCCCCGGCGCCCACGGCCCCGAAGCCGGGCGGCACGCCCCTGGCCGGCGTGGTCGCCATGGTCGGCAGTGGCCTGTCCAACCAGACCGGTGCCGCGATCGGCTCCCTGGCCTTCCCCGTCCTCGGCCCCGTCGGTGTGGTCGCGGTGCGTCAGTACGTCGCCGCGGTCGTCCTGATGGCAGTGGGCCGCCCCCGGCTGCGGACGTTCACCCGGGGGCAGTGGTGGCCGGTCGTGCTGCTGGCGCTGGTGTTCGGGACCATGAACCTGTCCCTCTATACGGCGATCGACCGCATCGGACTGGGGCTGGCGGTGACCCTCGAGTTCCTGGGCCCGCTCAGCATCGCACTGGCCGCCTCCCGCCGCCGCGTGGACGCGTGCTGCGCGGTGATCGCCGCGGCGGGCGTCGTCACGCTGATGCGTCCGCGCCCCTCCGCCGACTTCCTCGGAATGGGCCTCGGGCTGCTGGCCGCCGGGTGCTGGGCGTCGTACATCCTGCTCAACCGCACCGTCGGCCGCCGCATCCCCGGGGCGGCGGGGTCCGCTGCCGTCGCCGGGCTCTCCGCCGTACTGTTCCTGCCGGTCGGCGTCGCCGTCGTGGTCCGGCATCCTCCGACGCCGACGGCGGTCTGCTGCGCCGTGGCCGCCGGCGTACTGTCCTCCGCGGTGCCCTGCCTCGCGGACCTGTTCACCCTGCGCCGCGTCCCGGCCCCGGCCTTCGGTCTCTTCATGAGCGTCAATCCCGTCCTGGCCGGTCTGGTCGGGTGGATCGTCCTCGGTCAGAGCCTGGACTGGACGGAGTGGACGGGCATCGGCGCCGTCGTCGCGGCCAACGTGCTCGGCATTCTGGCTGCACGAAGTTGACGGACGCTTCACGGACCTGACGGAAGTCCGAGCAACGGACGTCTCCAGAAGAACGTTTCGGCGAAAACGCCAGACCGCGCCACCCCTTCCGCCACATAGAAATATCTACCAGCATGAACACGCCGGGTCGGCGCCCAGGTGCGGGTTCCGCAGTCGAGTGCGCCGCTCCACGCCTGGTCAGACGGCCTGCGAATGCCCTGGAGTCGGTCATGCCGGATGTGATGTGGATGCAAGGTGTCGAGTGGCTCGCGGCGGCTGCCTCGGACCCCCGGGTCTGCAAGCGGGAGTGGGATCAGGGGTCGGGGACCGTGCTCATGGAGGCCGGGCGGTTCTGGGACGTACTCAGCGTTCCCGAGCAACTCGGGCTGCTCGCCCTGGACATCCTGTGGAACGACCCGCTGCGCGCCCCCGGCCCCACCCTGGTGGACACCGCGTGCCGGAGAGTGGGCTTCTTCCTGCCGCCGGACCCGGCCAGCCACTGGGTCGGCTCCGGGCTCCGCCACGCGGGCAAGGGCTCGTGGGTCGCCGTACCACCGCCGTACCGCGCCGCGCGGTTCCTGGAATGGATCATTCCACCCGACGGGACCGGAGCCCTGCATGCCGCGGTCCCCCTGGAACTGGCGTTGCAGCGGGCCAACGGGACGCTCGCCGTCCTGGCACCCCCGCCCGGAGGGTGACCGGCACTCCGCGGCAACGCGCGGAGGGGTTCACCAGCCCAGCAGGCCACGGGGTACGGGGACGGCGGGTACGGAGACTGCGGACACGGTCCTGGGCTCGGCAGGTACCGGTCCGGTGGCCCTCTCGTCCCGCATCTCCGCCCAGGAGTCGACCGGCCACGCCGCGCTCTCGAAGGGGCTGGAGGCGGCGAAGGAGGCCCACAGCACCGCGACCACCTCGCGGTGCTCCGGAACCACCCGGCCCTCGGCCCGCCACTCCGCGACCAGTTGGGCGTGGATCGGCGGGTGGCCCAGACGCCCGTCCGTCAGCTCGGCGTAGGGCCGACCCGCGAGGCCCGGCTGCGGGCGGCGCCGCTGGGCCGTGTGAGTGCTGTCCATGTCGGAGCAACGGCGGTGCGTGCGCCGGTGGTACGCACCCGTAGTACCGCTCACCGAGTCGGGTGAACGCGCCGCCCGTTCGGAGCCACGCCCCTGTCCGACAAGCATCTTCACCCATCAACTTCACGCATCGACTTCACGCATCGACTTCACGCATCGACTTCACGCATCGACTTCACGCATCGACGCGGTCGCGCCGAGCATGGTCGCGCCGAGCATGGACCGGGTCAGCTCCGCGCGCCGGGAGCGACGGCCGCCTCCGGTTCCGTACGCGCGGAGTCGGCGCCCGCGCGGGCCGAGGCGGAGAGCCGGCCGGCACGCTGGACCGGCACGAGGAGGGCGGCCAGCGCCGCGGCCAGGCAGAGCAGGGCGAGCAGGGTGAACCCGTGGGTGTATCCCGAACCGTAGGGAAGACCCGAGGACTGGAGCCGGCCGGTCACCAGAACGCTGGTCACGGCCGCGCCGATGGACCCGCCGATGGTGCGGATGTTGGCGTTCATCCCGGTCGCGGCGCCGGTCTGCTCGGGCGGCACGCTCCCGACGATCAGGTTGGCCATCGAGGCGAAGGCGAGTCCGATGCCGAGACCGAAGATGCCCGCGGCGAAGGCCACTTGCCACTGCTGGTCGTGCCACAGGGCGAGGAAGCCGCAGGCGACCGCACCGAGTGCGGCACCGGTCGTGAGCAACTTCTTGGCGCCGAGGACGGGCTCCAGCCGACCGCTGAGCACGCCCGAGCAGAACATGGCGAGCAGCATCGGCAGCATGAGCAGTCCGGCCGCGGTGACACTGGCGCCGAAGCCGTATCCGGCGGAGCTCGGGGTCTGCACGAAGCCGGGGAGGAAGGACCAGATCGCGTACATGCCCGCGCCGAACAGGAGCGCGGCGGTGTTGGTGGTCCACACCGCGGGCAGGCGCATGACGCGCAGGTCGATCAGCGGGGTGCGGGAGCGCGCCTCGGCCAGCAGCCACAGCGCGAAGAGCAGGACGGCGGCGGCGAACAGTCCGATCACCCGGGCCGACCCCCAGCCCCACTGGCCCGCCTGGCTGAGCGGGAGCAGCAGCGCGACCAGCCAGCCCGACAGCAGGACGGCGCCGAGCCAGCTGACGCGTCCCTCGGCCCGGCTCGGGGATTCGGGGACGTAGCGCAGGGCGATCAGTGTGGTGACCGCGACGACGCCGACGGGCAGCCAGAACAGCCAGCGGTAGTCGAGCGCGGACACGATGGGACCGGCCGCCACCAGTCCGACGCCGCCGCCCGCGGCGATCACGGCGGACAGGTTGCTGATGCTGGGGCCGACCTCGGCCGCGGTGAACTCGTCCCGGATGATGCCGAAGGAGAGCGGGAACAGCGCACCGCCTATGCCCTGGACGACCCGGGCGACGATCAGCACGCCGATGTTCGGCGCGAGCGCGGCGAGCAGACAGCCGAGGGTCACGGTCACGAGGACGGCGACGAGGGTGCGCTTCTTGCCGATCAGGTCGCCGACCCGGCCGAGGATCGGGGTGAAGACCGAGGCGGACAGCAGGTAGGCCGTCATCACCCAGGTCACGGTGGACTGCGAGGTGTTCAGGGCGTGCTGGACGGTCGGCAGGGCCGGTGCGATCAGCGACTGGAGCATGGAGAACACGCCCGCACCGGTCGCGAGGACCGCGAAGGTGAGGCGGGTGGACTTCGTGGGCATGAAAAGCCTCTCCGAACGGAGCGGAACGGAACAGAGAACGAAACGGAGCAAGCGGAACGGCCACTCGAAGAGCGGGGACGGGCTGCGTACGGCCCGTTCGAGGTCACAGGGGGTACGAGCGCGTCGACGGTGCGTGCGGACGCACGCCACCATGGGGAACGCACCCCCGACTGCTAAAGTGGAGGTATGCCTCCACTGTAACGGAGGCTCACCTCCGCTTCAACTTCTTCTCGGCCGGGAGGCACCAAGTGACGGCTCAGCCGTTCCCCATCAGCGGGATCGTGGCGTCCCGGCGCCCGCATCGCAAAGACGCCGCACGCAACTACGACGCCCTGCTGACCGCCGCGCGCGAGGCCTTCGCGGAGCACGGCGCGGAGGCGTCCCTGGAGGACATCGCCCGGCGCGCGGGCGTGGGCATCGGCACCCTCTACCGGAACTTCCCCACCCGCCGCCACCTCTTCGAGAGCGTGTACGCGGACGAGGTGGACGCCCTGTGTCAGGTGGCCCTGGGAGTCGCCGATCGGGAGCCCTGGGAGGCGCTGACCTCGTGGCTGCGGCGGTTCGTGGACTACACCGTGACCAAACGGGCCATCCGTGAGGCGCTCGACAACGAGTCGGAGATCTTCCTGACCTGCCGGGACTCGATGTACCAGGCGGGCGGCCCACTGTTCGAGCGGGCGCAGAAGGCCGGCGAGGCGCGCGCGGACATGGACTTCGACGACCTGCTGCGCATGGTCGCCGGGATCACCTCGACGAACTTCCTCGACGACACCCAGCGCGACCGGGTCCTCACGGTCGCGCTGGACGGCGTCCGCGCCGCGCGCTGACGTCGGCCCGGGGCAGGCAGGAGGGACCCCTACCCCTTCGTGAGCCTCGTCGCCCGCACCACCCTTACCCTCCAGTAATATCTCGCGGCAGTCCCCTGGAGGAGGAACCGTGCCACGGTCGGAACGCTCAGCCCTGTTGCTCGCCGGCCTGCTGGCCACCGCGGGTGTCGGTCACTTCGTGTCACCACGGCAGTTCGACGCGACCATTCCGCGGGCGCTGCCGGGGGCGCCCCGGACCTGGACGTACGCGAGCGGTGTCGCCGAACTGGCGCTGGCCGCCGGGTTGGCGGTGCCCCGTACGCGGCGGGTGGCCGCGCTGGCCACGGCGGCCTTCTTCGTCGGGGTGTTCCCCGCCAACGTGCAGATGGCCGTGGACTGGCGCCGGCGTCCCACTCCGCAGAAGGCCGCGGCGATGGCGCGCCTCCCCTTGCAGGTGCCCCTTGTACTGTGGGCACGCAGCGTTGCCAATGGTGGGAAGGGTCAGTCATGACGCGTGGTGTGGACGTGGGCGACAAGGTCGAGGACTTCGCCCTGCCCGACGAGACCGGTACGGAGCGCAAGCTGACCGAGCTGCTCGGCGAGGGGCCGGTCGTGCTGTTCTTCTACCCCGCCGCCCTCTCCGCCGGCTGCACCACCGAGGCGTGCCACTTCCGTGATCTGGCCGCCGAGTTCACCGCCGCCGGCGGGCGGCCGGTCGGCATCAGTGGTGACGCGGTCGACAAGCAGCGGGAGTTCGCCGGGCGTCACACGCTCGGGTACCCGCTGCTGTCCGATGTCGACGGCACGGTTCGCGAGCGGTTCGGAGTGAAGCGCGGCTTCTCCCTGGCACCCACGAAGCGGGTCACCTTCGTCATCGCGCAGGACCGCACCGTCCTGGAGGTGGTGCGCAGCGAACTGCGGATGAGCGCCCACGCGGACCGGGCCCTCGCCGCGCTGCGGGCCCAGCAGGGCTGACCTTCGACTCGCACGCGGCGGCCGGACCGTCCTGCCTCGGCCCGGCGCGCCCGCGTCACTCGCCCGTCGCCGGCGGCCCGACGACATGAAGGTCGTAGGCGCCCACCAGGCCGACAGCGGCGTCGAGGCCGAGGGACGGGGGCAGTTCACCGGCAAAGGCCACCGGGGTGCCGTTGCGGGTGAACCATTCCGCGACCCCGGTGGGCACCGAGGTCACGAGCAGTCGGGATTCCGGGCTGCGCACGACATGGCGGCGCGGCACGCCGCGCGGACCGAAAGCGACGTCGCCCGGGCCCAGGTCATAGCGCTGCTCTCCGACGAAGAAGGTGATCTCACCTTCGAGTACGGCCCAGATCTCATCGTCATGGGCGTCCACGTGCATGCTGATCCTTCGCTTCGTGAGGCGGTCGGACGTGACCTCGTCCATTGTGCGAAGCGGTGCCTCGAGGAAGCTTCAGTCATCTGACTGGTCCGTCCGGCGGGCCTGGGACCGGCTGCCGCGCGGGTCAGCACTGCGCCGAGGCCGGAAGGTCGGCCCGCTCGTCACCGCGGAGGTACAGGGCGCTGACCCAGCCGTTGCCGATGCCGGGGCCACCGGAGAGATGGATCCAGATGTGGCTGGTGGAACCGTGGTCGACGACCGTCTCGCCGGAGAGCCAGCAGAAGGCGGGGTAGCTGTACCCGGCGCGCAGCCTGCCGATCGCGGGGTGGCCGTTGCCCGGGCCGGAACGGATGGGCGCGTCGACGACGGGCACGACGGTGTACGTCTCGAAGGCGGCCTGCCGCGTGAGGCCGGTCGGCGCCGCGGCCGAGGCGGTTCCCGCGCTCAGCAGGCCGCACGCGAGCACGGCTCCGGCGAGGACGGCGGCGGCCTTGCGTCGAATGCTCATGGATGAACTCCCTGGCACGTAGGGACGATCGCGGTGGATTCCGGTGAGTTCCGTTGCCTTCAGCACTGGTCGGTGGCCGGCAGATTCGCGTACTGGTTGCCCTTGAAATAGACGGCGCTGCTGAATCCGTCGGCGAATCCGATCCAGATGTCGTTCGTGTAGCCGTGGTCCGTGATGGTCTGCCCGTGGGTCCAGCAGTACGCGGTGTAGGACTGGCCGGCGGTCAGGGTGGCCAGGTAGGCGCTGTCCTTCGTCGGCAGCTTGCGGACCTTGACGTTCTCGTAGGGCACCACGGTGTACGACTGCTCGGCGGGCGAGGCGGGCGCGGCAGGCGCGACTGGCGCGGCGGCGGCCAGGCCGGCCGGGACGAGGAAGGCGAGCGTCGCGGCGCACGTGGTGATGACGGCCGGAATACGGCGCATGAGAAATTCCCCCTGTGTGTGGTGTTTCGCTTTCGACCACCGCCACAGTGGGCGCCGCGGGAGCACGGCGGCAATGCCATTCAACGGTGTTCGAAGTGAGCCCACGGCCGCGGAAGATGGAGCGCGGGTGTACTGCCGTTGTCCCTTCGGTGGTCGGCGGGCGTCCATATGTCCAGGTCCATGATCTTGCTCCCTGTGGGGCCTACGCAGTGGTTACGCTCCCCAGCGGACGGATCCGATGGGGGCGGGACGGCGGTCCTCATGACGGGAATGGCTCACTGTGCGTAGGCAGCGGCAGGCATCAGGCGGCAACGGCAGGGCCGGGGACCACGGCCGGGGAGCCGTCGGCCGGGACACGGCCTCGGCCACCAGGAACGGCGCGGAGGTCACGGCGTCGCACCCGGCGTTCCCGACGACCGGCCCGGGGATGACTCCGCAGGCGCTGCTGGCCCTGCAGCGGGACGCGGGCAACGCGGCGACCACGCGCGCACTGCGCGGACGGCTCCCGGCCGCCGAGGGCGCGGCGGGCGCCACGCGTGCGCCGAGGCCCACCCCTGCCGTACTGCCCACCCTCGAGGAACTGCCCGAGAGCAGTGCCGCCACCCGGCTGCCCGCGGTGCTTCCCCCGCTCGAAGAGGCGGCGGAGGAGTCCGAGGAAGGCGCGAAGACCGTCCGGCCACGCGCCGCCACCACGACACGCCCCCGTCGGGCGGGCACGCGTCGGCCGCTCCCCCGGCCGACCGGCAGCGGGTCCGGCTCCGCCCATCCGCCGCTCGGACTGCCGCCCTACCTGCGGGAGTTACGGGCAGCGGGACTCTCCACGGCGTACGGGCTCACCGGGCACGAGTTCGTGTCCACCGCCCTCGGGACGGTCGTCGGACGGTCCGACGGGACGGTGGCCGAGATACGCGAGGAGCTGGCCGGGCGGCCGGAGACGTTCTACGGCCAGGGTCGTTCCTTCGCCGTCGAGGGCCCGGAAGGCAAGGGCTGGTACGACGTCACCGTCACCATCTCCCGGGACGCCACCGATCTGCCCGAGACCTTCGTCTCCCCCGAGGCCGCGAAGGCCCAGGCCGCGGCCGTGCAACAGGCCAAGGCCATGGCCGCGTTGCTGGCCGAGTCGGAGGCCGCCATGGGCAAGGGGAAGGGGAAGGCGCGAGCCGACGATCACGACGGCGGCACCGGCACCGGCACCGAGGTCGCCCCCCGGCAGGCCGCCCAGGACGCGCGGATGGCCGCGGGCGCCAACATCAAGGTGGACACCCAGCACAACACCTCGGGCGTGGTGAGCCACTCCTCGGGTGGTTCGTCCAGCAAGGGTGTCAACTTCATGGCGTTCGGGCTGGCGCCGGTCGTCCCGGGCGTCTGGCTCGGCGGGGCGGTCATGGCCAACGCGCAGCCGTTCCAGTCCTCCACCGACTCCCGTGTACAGAAGACGATGTCCGAACCGCGGGTGCTGCGCAGCGACAAGGGGTCCGTCGAGATGCGGCGCCAGGTGCGCTACGGCATACGGGTCCAGCCCCAGGACGAGGGGCGGGGCGGCCGGGCGCAGACGTTCAGCGGCGCCGGGTCCCTCATGATGCGGGTGCCCACCGAACACCTGGTGCCGGTCACCGCCGAGGCACCCGCGCGGCCACGCCCCCTCGGTCCAGGGACCGCGCGGAGCGTACGGCTCGCGGACTCGCTGGCCCCGGTCGCCCTGGACGACGCCGCGGCCCCCCATCCGGGCGGCGGCGGCCTGTTCGACACGGTCCGCTCCGTGCTGCACCCCTCCCTGACCTCCCGCGGCGCGCCCGGGCGGGCCCGGCTCCACGACGCCACCTCCGCCACGACCGTCCTGGAGGACCTGCCCCGGCTGCTGAGCGGCTGGGTGATCGGGGAGGATCTCGTCTCCAAGGACGGCAGTGCCACGGGCACCTATCGGATGCGCGCCGACCTCACCGCCCTGTCGCCCACCTGGACGACCGGCAAGACGCAACTGCGGACGCACCAGCAGGCACAGCACTCGGTGTCCCACACGGCGGCCAAGGGCCGAGGGGGGACCTTCGGCGCGGGCCCGGCGGCGGGGTTCGGCGTGCTGGGCAACGCCGCCGCGGTGCGCGCGACGGTCATGCCCACGGCCGGCGCGCGCAAAGCGCGGTTCACGGTGGCCGAGCAGACGGTGTCGAGCCGTCAGGGCGCCGAGGTCAGGGGCGACAAGGTGCTCTACCTCGGCAAGGTGCGGTTCAGCGTCGAGGGCACCGGACCGCTGTCCCCCGCCATGAAGGTGCGCTCCGGGGCCCGCGCGGCCCAGCACTCGATGGATGTGTGGGTCAGTCTGCGCGCCGACGAGGCCCGGTCGCTGGGTCTCGAACTGCCCGAAGGCGTCACGGCGGGCTCCATGATCAAGGAGCCGGGTACGGACGCGGACGGGAAGAAGCTCGACCGGCGGCAAGGGGAGGAGTCACGGGACGGGGCCGGGTCGTCGGCCGGTCCGGGCACCGAGCGCCATCTGCCGTTCGGAGCCATGGGGTCGAGCGTGGCGATCAGCCAGCTGGACACCGCCCCCCTGCTCTCCGGCATCGAGCGGCTCTTCGCCACCGACCAGCGACTCGCGGGCTATCTGCCCGCGTTCGGCGCGGGAGCGGGGACCGAGGTGAGTCGCGAGGAGGGCGAGGTGCAGCGGCGCAACTACCGCGAGCTGATCACCGTACTCTCGGAGACCAACCTGCGGGTCAACAAGGACCAGTTGCTCTCCTCCGGGATCCGGGTCCGGATGCGGCGCAAGAGCCGATGGCACGCGCACGACGTCCAGGTCAAGGTCGTCGGCGCCCTGCGCGAGACGGGCTACCAGGGGGAGACGAAGGACTGGCTGGTGCGCAGCCACAGCGGCGTCACCAGCAACTCGCAGAGCGGGCGGTCCAGTTCACGGTCGATCGGCGGACTGGCGCTCGGCCAGTTCCGGCTGATCCCCGGTGCCCTGTCCGCCACGGTGCGCGGCGAGCGGACCCGGCAGAGCACCCGGCGCAACCAGGCGGGTCCGGCGACCCGCTCCGACGTGCTCACCAACGGCGGTGAGAACACCAGCGCGTTCGGCGGCGCCCTGCGCCTGGACGTGGACGTCACCATGACGACACGGGAGCGAACCGCCAAGCGTGCCCTCACCCCGGGCATGCCGGGGCGGGACGCACCCGACGCCGTGCACATCGCCTCGACCGCGGACACCGAGGCGCTCGACCTGGCCGAGCAGGACGTACGGCTGCTCACCCCGACCGCGTTCACCCTGGACACCGCAGGGAAGGACCGGCTGACGGCCAGGACCGGCAGGCGCACCGCCGCACTGGCGCCGCCGCAGCGGCAGTTCAACGCGTCGGGCATCGGTGATCTGTCGACCATGGCGCCGCGCTCGATCGCGGGCCGGGCGGTCCGGGACTGGACGCTGGTGGAGACCGTCGGAGGCGGTGGACCGGTCCGGGACCTCGCCTTCGAGCTCCTGTCGCGGGCCGCGAGCCGCAATCGGGAACTGCGGGAGGACCTCGCGCTGCAGACGGAGGGCCTCGCGCCGCGGCTGGCGATCGAGGAACGCTTCAGTCCGCAGGCCATCACCTCGGCGCTGCGCCAGGCGGTGTCCTCCGGGTGGGTGGTGAAGAACCTGCAGTACCCGCGCAGGCTCCACGCGCTCAACGGCGCGATCGGCACCCGGTTCGCCCTCACCAACCCGGAGGTGGTGGCGGAGGGCACCGGGGCGGGTACCGAGACGTTCCTGCTGGGCGGCCACCAGATGACCGGGCAGGAGGGCAGCGGTACCTCCACGTCCGTGCAGGGCGGCGCCCTCGGATCGGAGAACGGCGCCGGCTGGCGGCTGGGCGAGGGCGTGTCGGCCGGCCGGAGCCTGGGCCGGAGCGCGGCGACGGCGACGACGCTGAGCGGCACCGTCGAACGCAACGCCCACACTCCGCGCACCCGGCCCCTCTACCTGGTCCACTGCGATCTGGTGGTCCGGATGGTCAGCGAGGTCAAGGTCACGGGAGGCGGCCCGTACGTCGCGAAGGGCGAGCGGACGCTGCCCGCCGCGGCCGCCGTCTGGCTCACCCAGGAGCAGTTGGCGGCGGCAGGCCTGCGCGTTCCCGGGGCCGCCGGGCAGACGTCCTCGCAGGAGGAGTCCGCACGCCGGGGTAGGGAGTCCAAGGGCCAGGAATCCAAGGGCAAAGAGTCCAAGGGCAAGGGGAAGGCCACCCAGGAGCAGACCGAGGCGTCCCGGAGCGGGGAGTCGTCGAGCACGACCGCCCCGGCGGCGCCCGCCCTCGCCCAGGAGCTGCCGCTCGGCTTCGGCATGATCGAGGAACTGCCCGACTTCGTTCCCCTGCTGGAGCGGCTGCGCGCCGATGTCGGGCGGCGTGACCGGTCTCTCGCCGACGAACTGCTGCCGAAGCAGCAACTGGCCGATCCGCACGACAACATGCAGCGGCTGCTGCGCGTCCTGGACCGGGACGGGTCGGCCGGACTGCTCTCGGGGGCCATGGACGGCGGGGTGCCCGTCGAACTCTTCCGCGGCCGCAACACACCGTACTGGGCCGTGTTCCGCGTACGCCGCACCCGGCAGGGCACGTCCGAGGGCGAGGCGAAGGACGGCCGCGACATGGAGTACATCACCTCGGCCGCCACGCAGCGGGCGGACACCCGCGAGACGAGCGACACGCGGACCGTCGAGGGGGTCGTGGCCGGTGCGGGCAAGCCGGAGGGCGGCGGTGGTCCGCTCAAGACCGTCGGCGGTTCCGGCGGGCTCGGCGTCGGCGTCAGCGACGTCACGAAGTCGGCCACCGTGGGGCGCGGTCAGCTCGGCATGAAGAGCGTCGCCGAGGCCTCGGCGCGTTCCGTCAGAATGCGGGTGCCGATCGAGGCGACCCTCGAACTGCACTCGTCCCGTGGGCGGGTGGGCCTCGCCACCCTGGGCGGCCAGTCCCTGGTCCACCGCATTCTGGTCAAGGACCTCGAGGCACTGTCCCGGCTGCGGCCGGTGCCGCGCGCGGAGGCGGGACAGGCGTTCCTGCGGCAGGACGACGCCGAAGCGAGCCGGCTGGGGCCCTGGCACGGCCGCGGGGTGAGCCTGCCGATGGAGGCGCAGGTCAACGGGTTCCGCGGCGCTCCCGAGATCCGCCGGGTGATCGACGACGCGGTACGGGCCGCGCACGGCGGGGAGCGCTACCGCAGGACGGGCGACGCGGCGGCGTACGCGCAGCGCGAGGCGGTGTCCACCGAGTGGCTGATCTCCGCCCTGCCCCTGCTCACCGCGGCAGGGGTCGACCTTCCCGTCGTGCACGCCTCCGGGGCGCAGGGGCAGGATCTACGGACCTCCCTGCACGCCCGTCTGCGCTCCGGACGCGTGCTGGGCGTCGGCGACAAGATGACCTTCGAGACGGTGGCGCAGAGCGCCCTGGACGCGCCCCGGCCCACGGGTACGGACCACCAGCAGGCGGTGGAGCACAACAAGTCGGTACGGGGACTGGGCGGCGCCGGTGTGCTCAACGCGGACGAGTTCCGGATGAACCAGCTCCTCGGCAACGTCGACCAGGTCGGCGGCGCCACCGACACCTCCGCCCACGGGTCCGGCTCGATGCCTCTGCACAAGCCCAAGTTCGAGGCGACGCTGGTGCAGTTCACCCTGGACGTGCGGGTGGTGGCCCGGGTGAGCAAGCGGGGCCGCTCCGGCGCCCCCTCCGTCGCCGTACGGGACTTCACCGTCCCCACTCCGGTGGTCGTGCGGATCCCGGCGCCCGTGGCCCGCCGTATGCTCCAGGACCCCTCCAACCACACCAAGCTCAACGACCCGGACGGCCGCCTCACGTCCTGATGCGGGGGCGTGTCAGCCGCCCGGCTCCTCCACCGGCTCCGCCGGATCCGCCGGCCGCTCGCCGATGACCGCGGCGAGCTCCGTCCTGCGGCGGATGCCCAGCTTGCGGTAGGCACTGGTCAGATGGGTCTCGACGGTGCGTCGGGCCAGGTGCAGGAGTTCGGCTATCTCGGCGTTCGTCCGCCCGTCGGCCGCGAGGGCGGCGATCCGGCGTTCACTGCCGGTCAGCGCCTCCCATCCGGTGAGCGCGGTCGCCGAGCCGCGGGAGCGGCCTTCGGGGAGAACCTCCTCGGCCAGCGCCCGCATCCGTACCGCGCCCAGCCGTTCGGCGTGCTCGGCCGCCTCGCGCAGCGCGTCGCGGGCCCGGCTCCGGTCCCCCGCCGCGACGAGCTGACGCCCCTGTCCGATCAGGGCGGGGATCAGCTCGGTCTGTACGGACGCGTCCCGCAGGATGCGTACGGCACGGTCGGCGAGTTCCAGACCGCGACGGCCCCCGGTCGCGGTGGCGAGCCCGCGCAGCGCCCGGCCCACCAGCCGGGGGGTGTCCCACACCTGGGCGAGCCGCAGTTCTTCGCGGGCCAGCGTGAGGGCCTCCTGCGGACGGCCCAGCGCGCTGCGGCACTCGGCCGCCGCGGTCCGCCAGGGCGTGACCACGGGGCTCACCACGTCCCGGGCCGTCTGCCTGCGGCCGCATTCCAGGAAGTCGTCCAGCGCGCCGGCGTGATCCCCCTGCGCGGACCGCAACACGCCCCGCGCGTAGAGGAATCGGTTGAGTTCCCAGGAGTCGTGCGCGTCGCCCAGGGCGAAGCTGTCCGCGAGGCGGGCGGCCTCTTCGGTGCGGCCCGTCTCGACCAGGGCGATCACGGCGTGTGCGTGCGCGTTGGCCGGAGCGGGCCGGCGCCGGGTGGCTTCGGTGACCTGCCAGACCGCCGGTTCGGCGAGCAGATCGGCGTACTGTCCGCGCGTCGCGGCGATGTCCGCCCGTACGTTGAGCAGCGCCAGGTGCATGGGGTGCAACAGGGACGGGCTCTGCCGGTCCAGTCCCCGGCGTACCAGCCCCTCGGCCTCCGCGAGTTCGTCGGCCCATTGCGCGACGGCGGCGGCCGTACCCAGCAGGAATGGTTCGACGAGCGCGTCGCCCGGTTCGTCCAGCAGGGCGTGGATCCGCTTCATGGCCGTGGCGGCGGAGATCAGTCCGGCCGTCGCGTCGTAGCGCACCAGAAGGGCCTGACCTGCCGTTCCGACCAGCTCCGGGGACTGCTCGGCGGCACCGTGCAGCCAGCGGTACGCCTCCTGACGGATGCCCTGGTCGTGGTCCGACAGCAGCGCCGCGGCGGTCTGCAGCAGCCTTGTCAGGTCCGGATGGTCGGTCAGTTGCTCGTCCAGGTCGCGCAGGATGTCCATCGCGGCGCGCGCCTTGCCGCGCCGGGCCAGTACGGTGCCCAGGGCCACGGCCGCCCGTACCCGGTCCTGCGGCATGCCCGGCAGCCGGGTCGCCTCGGTCAGCCGCGGTATCCCGGCCGAGGAGCGGGCGGCGGCGAACTCCAGGGAGCCCAGCTCGGTGAGGACCATGGTCCGGCGGGCGGGCGTCAGCGGCTCGTCCAGCGCACGACGCAGATACGACACGGCGTCGTCGGGCCTGTCGTCCCGCACCGCCACGGACGCGGCGTCCTGCAACGCCACGGTGGCCCAGGCCGCGCCCACGGCCTGGGCCCTCAGCAGTTGTCCGGCCACCGCTTCGGCGCGGTCGCCACGGCCCAGCATCACTTCGGCCGCCGTACGGTGGGCCGCCTGCCGCCGGACGGTGGGCCAGCCGCTGAGCACCGCGTCCCGCAGCAGCGGGTGGGCGAAGCGCGGCCGCCCGTCGGGATCGGGCCGCAGCAGGCCGAGGCGGGTCATTGCGGTCAGCCAGCCGGGCACCCGGGCGGGGTCCGCGCCGGCCGTCTCGGCGAGCAGTTCGGCGAACTCCTCCGTGTGGCCCTCCTCCCACACGTCCGCGTCCAGCGCCGCGAGAGCACGGGCCATCCTCGCCGTCGCCTCTCCGGCGCTGTCCAGCCACCAGGAGACGGCGGCCGGATAGGCACCCGGGTAGAGGGCGGCACAGGTGTCCGGCACGGGCCTCGGGGGCGCGCCGCCCGGTTCCTGTGCGCGGAGGTCGTCGAGCAGGGCGCGCAGCAGCAGGGGGCTGCCCGCGCCGGCCCGGACGCAGTCCTCCACCCAGGCGGGCGTGGCGGCGTCGACGTCCGAACGGATCAGCTGCGCCGCCGCGTTCGCGCTCAGCGGGGCGAGGGTGTGGGTGCGCACCAGGGTGGGCGAGAGCGAGTGCGCCAGACCGGCGGACGGCGGGTCGATGTCGTACTGGCTGCGTTCGGTCGCCACCAGGAGGACGGGCAGTGCGTCGATCCGCCGGGCGACGTCGACGAGCCAGCGGCGCGAGGGTTCGTCGGCGCAGTGGACGTCGTCCACCGCCAGCAGCAGTGGGGCGTCGGCCGCGTGGGAGCGCAGCCGCCTCCACAGGTGTTCGGCGTATGACCAATGGTGCGGATTGTCGTCGAAAATGTCCGGAAACAGCTTGGTTCCGGCGTCGAATTCGCCGCCCGATGACAGAAGTTGGAGGACCGCCGCGAACTCCCCGGCCTCTCCGTCGGGCGAGCAGCGGGTCCGCAGCACCCGCATGCCACGGGCCGCCGCCTGCTCGGTGACGGCCTCCAGGAGGGCGGTGCGCCCCGTGCCGGTGGCTCCTTTGAGCAGCACCAGGCGGCCGGACCCGGCGCGGGCGCGGTCCGCCTCGGCGGCCACCAGCTCGAGCGCCTCCCGTCGTTCACACAGCGCCTCGGTCTCGCCCATCGATGTCTCCTGTCGGGGACGTTTCATGATCCATCTCGTGGTACGTCTCGTGGTCCTCCACGATTGCGCGAGGCACGCCAAGCACAGAAGTCTGGGACAAGCTCTTCGGCCACTGGCGACACAGGGGCGACCAGCACGTGGATTTGGGAGAAGCGGTTGCGCAGTTCATTACGGACCACTGACGCAGGCGTGTCACAGCGGCCCGCCGACACCGGTGCGGTGGATTCCGGAAACCGCATACCGGTGGTGGTCCAGGCACCCGACCCGATCTCCCGGGCCGGGGTGCGCAGCCAGTTGGCGCAGCACCCGGTGATCGACCTCCTCGACGGCGCGGAGGCCGGGCCCGGCACCGTGGCCGTCCTGGTCAACGAGGGACCGGACGAGACCACGCTGTCCCGGCTGCGCCGACTCGTACGCAGCGACGGGGCGCGTGCCGTGCTGGTGGTGAACGCGATCCGCGAGGCCGAGCTGCTCGACGTCATCGAGTGCGGTGTCGGGGCCATCGTCTGGCGCCACGAGGCCAGTGCGCACCGGTTGGTACAGGCTGTGCTCGCGGCCGCGCGGGGCGACGGGGATCTGCCGGCTGATCTGCTGGGACGCCTCATCACTCAGGTGGGATCGCTCCAGCGCACCGCATCCGGCCAGACCGGAGTTCCGCTCTCCGGCCTGGTACCGCGCGAAATCGATGTGCTGAGGCTCGTCGCCGAGGGGCTGGACACCGGGGAGATAGCGAGCAAGCTCTCCTACTCCGAACGTACGGTCAAGAACGTGATGCACGGGCTGACCACCCGGCTCCATCTGCGCAATCGCGCCCACGCCGTGGCCTATGCGCTCAGGGAAGGCTACATCTGAGGCGGCCGATCGTTCGCACGGGGCCTGCCGAGCGGGGTACCGGGCGGATCACAGCAGACGGGTACGCAGCGGGTACTCAGCCGGCCCACGGCTGGTACGCGGCAGGATGTGACGGCACGGCGGGAGCACGACGGTGATTCACGAGGTGGACGAGGTCCTCAAAGGGCTGCTCAGGAGCGGTGCGCTGGCCGGTTCCGGTATCGAGGTCGCCTTCGACGCGCCGAGCCGCGAGTGGGCCGCCCGCCGCAACGCGCCCGCCATCAACGCCTACTTGTACGACATCCGCGAGGACGTGCGGCGTCGTGAGCGCGGCGCCATGGCCGTGCGGGACGAACGCGGCATCGTGCTGCGCCGCCGCCAGCCGCCCCGTTGGTTCCGGCTGTCGTATCTCGTGACGGCCTGGACCAAGCAGCCGCAGGACGAACACCGGCTGCTGTCCGCGGTGTTGGCGACACTGCTCCCGCACGAGATCCTGCCCCCGCACGCACTGCCCGACGCGTTGGCCGCACTGGGGCTGTCCGTGCCGCTGTCGGTGGCGAATCTGCACACCGAGTCCCGGTCCCTCGCGGAGATCTGGTCCGCGCTCGGCGGCGAGCTGAAGCCGTCGCTGGATCTGGTGGTGACCGCGCCGTTCCCGTCGTTCCCGGAGTACGACGCCGGGCCGCCGGTCACGGAGGGGGCGGGCGTGCGCGTACGCGGGATGGACGGAACCCTGGAGGGCTCGCCCGAACGGCGGCACCAGGCACGGCACTTGACGTCCACGACCGCGGCCGACACGGCCCCGGGCACGGAGCTCCCGGCCGGGGACCGCCCGGTCGCGGAGGATCGAAACGGACAGAAGCGAGCGAAGTGACCCCGCACGTCCCGGCGTCGGCCGCCACCGACACCTCGTCGTCCACCGATGACACTTCACCCGCCACCGCCTTCGAGGGACCGGCCGACGCGCTCCTGCTCCGGGTGTCCCGGCTCCGCGAGCAGGTGGCGCTGCTGGTCGAACACCGCAGCGCGACCGATCCCACCGCGGCCGATCCGCTGCGCGGCCTGTATCTGTCCGAGGACGCGGTACGGCATCTGCTGGAGCCGGCCGGTCAGGACCCCGCTCCCGAGAACTGGGGCTCCGAGCGTGGCGACCGGCTGGATCTGCTGGCCGGGCGGCTCGGGCTGACCGAGCTGGACGTCCGGATCCTGCTCATCGCGCTGGCACCGGACCTCGACCGTACCTTCGAGCCGCTGTACGGCTACCTCAACGACGACGTCAGCCGCCGCCGGGCCACCACCGGGCTCGCGCTCGACCTGTGCGGACTTCCGGCACACCGTGCCGAGGCACGGGCCCGGTTCCATCCCTCGGCACCACTGCCCGCGCTGGGCCTGATCGTCCTCGAGGAGCCCGAACGTCCCTTTCTGAGCAGGTCGTTGCGCGTACCCGACCGGCTGATCGCGCACCTGCTGGGCGACGAGACCCTGGACGCCGCGCTGACCGGCCATGTCCACCGGCTCCGGGCGCCGGTGCGGGGCGAGCAGTACGACGAGGTCTTCCTGCGCAGGCTCGCCGACCGGCTGGCGGCCGCCCCGCTCACCGTCTATCTGCGCGAACACCGGGCGGGAGACGGTCTCGCCTGTGCCGCGGGCGCGCTGCGCGACGCATCGGGGCAGGAGGCGCTCCACTTCGCTCCGGACAGGACCGCCGGGCAGGAGCCGATCGCCGACCTGCTGCGCGAGGCCCGGCTGCGTGACTGCGCGATCGTCGTGTCGCCGCTGCCGGAGGATCCCGCCCCGTTGATGCGGGCGCTGGCGGTGGACGACGTGTCCGTGCTGTTCACCGATCCGCGTCCCTACGATCCGCACTGGTGCGACCATCGCGATCCGCTCGTCCTGGACGCGCCCCGGCTGCGCTCCGGAGCGGTGGACGCGTGGGCGGTGGCGCTCGGCACCGGGGTCGACAGCGAGACTTCCGCTCATGTCGCACCCGCACCGGAAGCCGCCCTCGGCTTCGACCTCGCCCCGGTGGTCGCGCCGTACCGGCTCGGTGGCGACCGGATCCTGCGCGCCGCCCGTGCCGCGCAGCGCCTCGCCGTGTTCGAAGGTACCGCGCTGACCCCCGCTCATCTGCGGCTGGCCGCCCGGCAGCAATCCGCCTCCGGGCTGGAGCGGCACGCCCGCCGGATCCGTCCGGACGTCGGCTGGGAGGATCTCGTCCTGCCCGACAAACCGCTGGTGCAACTGCACGAGCTGGCATTGCGCGCCCGCCACCGTGACCAGGTGCTGGGCGACTGGCGGCTGAGCGCGGGCGGCGGGCGGGGCCGGGGCGTCCTGGGCCTCTTCGCGGGTGATTCCGGCACCGGCAAGACCCTGTCCGCGGAGGTCGTGGCCGCCGAACTCGGCCTCGACCTCTACGTCGTACAGCTCTCCTCGATCGTCGACAAGTACGTCGGCGAGACGGAGAAGAACCTGGAACGCATCTTCACGGAGGCGGACCGCACCGACGCCGTGCTCCTCTTCGACGAGGCGGACTCCGTGTTCGGCAAGCGGTCCGAGGTCAAGGACTCGCACGACAGGTACGCCAACATGGAGAGCTCCTATCTGCTCCAGCGGCTGGAGTCCTTCGACGGCATCGCGCTGCTCACGACCAATCTGCGCGCCAACATCGACGAGGCGTTCACCCGCCGTCTCGACCTCGTGATCGACTTCCCGTTCCCGGACGCCGACCAGCGGCTCGCCTTGTGGCGGCACGCCCTGACCCATGTGCCGTGCGCCGAGGACACCGATCCGCGGGCCGTCGCCCGTGACTTCGAGCTGGCTGGTGGTTCGATCCGCAGCGCCGTGGTCACGGCCGCCTACGGCGCCGCCGGCCGCGGTGCGCCGGTCGACACGGCCGACCTCCTGGAGGGCGCGCGCCGCGAGTACCGCAAGGCGGGCCGGCTGGTGCCGGGCGAGGGCACCTGGTAGCTGCTCGCGCAGACGACGCTGCCCGGCCGACGGCTGTCGGCCGGGCAGCGTCGCTTCACACGGTGAACTTGACGGCCTCGAGCCAGAGCGAGTTGCTCAGGGTCCCGCCGAAGATGTAGTTGTCCCCGCCGAGTTCGTCGCAGCCCAGGCCGTGCCAGCCCTCGTTGTGGACGTGCGCGGTCTGGCAGACGACGCTCTTGCTCTCGCCGACGTTCATGGCGAAGCCCAGCATGTACGGGTCGTCCCTCTTGGTGCTGCCGATGTAGAGGTCAGCGCCGTCGACCACGCCCTTCCACGGCCCGTTGTAGTGCCCCTTGCCGTCGGTCGACTGGGGGTAGTAGACGAAGGCGGTGGCAGCGGTGCCGTCGGTGTCGGACGTGGCGAGGTTGAGGGACTTGATCGGGCGGTTCTCTCCCACGGAGCCGGCCATGGCGCCGTCGCACACCGGTTTGGTCCAGCCCTTTTCCGTCAGATAGACCCGATAGCAGATGTGCCGTCCGGGGTCCTGCGCGGCCAGCTGCGCGACGGCGGTCGCCGCCGTCTCCTCCTGCGGTGTGGCCGACTCCTTCGGCTTGGTCTCGGACGAACCTCCACCGCCCCCTCCGGAACCGCTCGCGGCCTGTGTCTCGGGCGCCGAGGGCACGACCGGGGCCTGGGCGCTGGGCGAGGGAGGCGCGACGGAGGCCGAGGGGCTGGGCGGCAGCGTGCTGATGCCGGCTTCCTGGAGCTTCTCCGTGGCGGACGTGCGCACCGAGGGCTTGTACGCGATCCACAGCATCACGAACGTGATCGCGAGCGCCATGAACACACCCAAGAACGTGGCGAGCCAACGCGGCAGGAACCCGCGCTGCACATACGTACCCTCCACCGGCTGCGGCACCGTACCCGAACGCTGAATCGCCAGCGTGTACGGCCGCTGCTCCTTCGACCCGAACCAGATGATCTGCCGCGGCTTCAACGTCGCCTTCACGAACGCCGCACGACCCGGCTCGATCTGCACATTGCTGGGATGGATGTCGTACGACAGATGATCGCCGTTGTCACTGCCACTGACCGACGCCGTCAGCCGCGTATTGCCCAGGTTGTCCACCGCCAGCTTCGGCCGCCCACGAAAACGCCCCTTCACCGTCGGCGGCACCAACTCCGCCCGCACCTCCGTGAACGGCGTGATCGTCAGATTCCCCTCCGGAACCGTCGTGGCCTCCGGATGCTCCGTCGGCGTGATCCGCACCGCAAACGGATTCGGACCCGCCACCGCGTCCGGAGAACGGGGCGGCGAGAACGTCAACTCCACCGTCCCCGTCGTCCCCGGATACAACCGCAGCGTCTGCGGCTCCACCACCGTCCACGGCGCCACATCACCCACCGGCTCGAACCGGTACTCATCCACCACGTCACCGGTATTACGCAAACGCAACCGCACCTTGGTGCTGCCACCGGGATCCACAGTGCTGGAGGCAGGCTCCAGCGAAGTCCAAAGGCTCACCCGTCGACGCTATGGCCGGGGTGCCGCTCCCGTCAGCAAGCATCGGGGCATGACGGGTGCCCAAAGGGCTGCGGCTCACTGCCCTTTGTGGGTCAGGACGGGTGGACGATGTCCCACTCCTGGTCGTCGGTCTTGCTGCAGTAGTAGATCGTGAGCGGGGTGTCGTTGCCACCGGTGCTGAAGCCGGCGACGTCCAGGCACAGGTGATTGCTGGAGTAGTTGCGGATCCAGTAGTGGCCGTCGTCCTGTTTGTCGAGCCACCACAGCTGGTTGTCGGCGGTCGTGCCGTCGCACTGGAACTCGAACACACCCGTCTGTGCCGGCTTGGCGCCGTAGTCCGGCAGGTCCATGCACATCTGGTCCTTGACGTTGCGGATCTGGAAGAGGTCCGAATTCTCGGGACCGCCGCCCTTCTCGCGCACTTCGAGGTTCCAGAGCTGGTTGTCATGGGTGGTGCCGTCGCAGGTGAACTCCCTGACCGGGCCGTTCACCGAACCCTTGTCGTAGCCCGGGATGTCGGCGCACTTCTTGGTCGTGGGGTTCCTGAGCACGATGTTGTTCGCGGGCAGCGGCCCGGTCGCTGTCTTCTTCGTCGCCTTGGGACTGGCCTCCGTTCCGCCGCCGCCCCCGCCACCACCGCTCTCGGGTGTCTGCTGCGGCTGGGACGGAGCCGCCGGGACGTCCGCCGGCGCGGAACTCGGCGCCTGCGACAAGGACGGGGTGGGTGCCGGCAGCGTGCTGATGCCGGCTTCCTGGAGCTTCTCCGTGGCGGACGTGCGCACCGAGGGCTTGTACGCGATCCACAGCATCACGAACGTGATCGCGAGCGCCATGAACACACCCAAGAACGTGGCGAGCCAACGCGGCAGGAACCCGCGCTGCACATACGTACCCTCCACCGGCTGCGGCACCGTACCCGAACGCTGAATCGCCAGCGTGTACGGCCGCTGCTCCTTCGACCCGAACCAGATGATCTGCCGCGGCTTCAACGTCGCCTTCACGAACGCCGCACGACCCGGCTCGATCTGCACATTGCTGGGATGGATGTCGTACGACAGATGATCGCCGTTGTCACTGCCACTGACCGACGCCGTCAGCCGCGTATTGCCCAGGTTGTCCACCGCCAGCTTCGGCCGCCCACGAAAACGCCCCTTCACCGTCGGCGGCACCAACTCCGCCCGCACCTCCGTGAACGGCGTGATCGTCAGATTCCCCTCCGGAACCGTCGTGGCCTCCGGATGCTCCGTCGGCGTGATCCGCACCGCAAACGGATTCGGACCCGCCACCGCGTCCGGAGAACGGGGCGGCGAGAACGTCAACTCCACCGTCCCCGTCGTCCCCGGATACAACCGCAGCGTCTGCGGCTCCACCACCGTCCACGGCGCCACATCACCCACCGGCTCGAACCGGTACTCATCCACCACGTCACCGGTATTACGCAAACGCAACCGCACCTTGGTGCTGCCACCGGGATCCACAGTGCTGGAGGCAGGCTCCAGCGAAGTCCAAAGGCTCACCCGTCGACGCTATGAGGACGACCGGCTCCGGTCAGGAGACCAGAGGGCAGAGACGCTGCCCGGAAGTCCCCTGCCACGGCACCCGGACGGAGCGCCAGACGTCACGCGGACCCGCTCCGTGGCCCATTCGGGCACCAGGTCTGCTCCCGAACAGGTCCCGCATGACCTTGCGGGCCGGACGGAGGGCGCTCGCATCATTCTCCTGGTGAGTTGTGTGACCGTGCGCGGCGGACCACACGCGGACGGCCGAGGAGGCAGACGGTGCAGGAACGCCAGCCAGACCAGCAGCAGGCCCGAAAAGGTGGTCCTGCCGACCGGGCTGCTGCACGGCGGACGGCCGGGGCCACGGGCGTGGGCCCGGTATCTGGACCCGCCCTGCTGCCCGGCGGCGGATTCTCCCCGTCGGCCGTGACCGCGCTCCAGCGCACCGCGGGCAACGCGGCGGTCGCCGGACTGCTGGCCCGGGAGGCTCACGAACACGGCCCGGCGTGCGGGCACTCCGCACCGGTGCAGCGATCGGCGGTCCATGACGTCCTGCGCAGCACGGGAAGCCCGCTCGAGACCGGGGTGCGGACAGAGATGGAGGCCCGTCTCGGCGCCGCCTTCTCCGACGTACGCCTGCACACGGACACCGTGGCGCAGCGTTCCGCGGCCGAGATCGGTGCCCATGCGTACACCTCCGGCAGCCATGTGGTCCTCGGCCCCGGCGGCGCCGACAAGCACACGCTCGCTCATGAACTCACGCATGTGGTCCAGCAGCGACAGGGCCCCGTGGCGGGTACCGACAACGGCAACGGGCTGCACATGTCCGACCCCGGGGACAGTTTCGAGCAGGCGGCCGAGGCCAATGCGAAACGCGTCATGTCCGGGCCGGTCCCACTGGAGAACCGGCCGGCCTCCGCCGGTGCGGTCGAGGCGGCTCCGGTGCAGCGCGCCGCACTGCCGATCCAGCGGGCCCGCATGGCCAGCGGGAACATCGCGTTCACCAACGTGGCCAACAAATACCCGGAGTACTTCGGCAAGGCCCAGCGCGTTCTTCAGTTGCTGTCGGAGCACAAGCTCATCAAGGATTATCTCCGCGGCCGCCCGTGCGACATCGTGCTGGAGAAGCGGATCGCGGACACTCCGGCCGAGGTCAAGGACAACGGGGACCAGGGCGTAAAGGTCATTCTCGCCGCTTACTACTTCGAGAACTACGACATCGGTTACATCGTCGGAATGCTCTCCCACGAGTTCGGCATACATCCTCTCGCGGAGGCAAAGCCTCAACTCCTCGACGAAGAGCAGCATTTGAAGGGGATGCCCTTCCCCGTGCCGGGTCTCGAGGAACAGCCCAAGTTCATGAACTCGGCCGAGGCCAAGCAGGCTGACCACGTGCTCGGCGTGATTCCCCAGGGCCCCCGCTACGGGGTCTACAAGGCGGTCACCACGGAAATGGCGGAACGTCTGCTTCAGGACGTGAAGGACCAGGTGGACGGCGCCAAGCAACAGGACGTGACCGACCTTCTGGACTGTTTCCTGATGGATGTCGCCTCCATGGCGGCGACGAATGACAACCGGCTCCTCGGAGCGCCCCCGAAGAGCGGATCGGAGGCGGTCCGCAAGGACATCGCACAGGTCTACAACCGCTACCGGGCCCTGCTGTCGGCCGACTTCCCCGAAGATTCGCCGATCAAGCCGCTCTTCCCTCCGGAGAAGACACCGGAGGTCGTCAAGCAGGACTTCCTGACGCTCACCGGGAGAATCGCGAAGGGCGCCGCGTGGGCGTGGAGCATCAGCAACTAGTACGGCGGAGCGCGACCAGTACGGCAGAGGTGTGCGCGCCGGTCCTCGGGGGCCAGGGCCCCTACACCCCCGCAATCCCCCTCCGGAATTGCCCCTGGGGGCAACACGGCTGCCCCCGACCCGGCACCGCAGGACGTTTCGGGAGGCGCGCTTCGCGCGTGAGGGTGAGTGACGTCCCATCTCGTACCCCGAGGAGAGCAGAGCATGCCGTCCTACCTGTCGCCGGGCGTCTACGTCGAGGAGGTGGCCAGCGGCTCGCGTCCGATCGAGGGCGTGGGCACCTCGGTGGCGGCCTTCGTCGGTCTCGCCCCGATCGGCCCCCTGCACGAGCCGACACTGGTGACCAACTGGACGCAGTACGTGGCGGCCTTCGGTGAGTTCACCGACGGGTACTTCCTCGCGCACTCCGTCTACGGTTTCTTCAACAACGGCGGCAGCGCCGCCTATGTCGTCCGGGTCGGCGGAACGCCCGGCGGCGCCTCGGGCGACTCCGCGGGCCCCGCCGCGGTGACCGGCTCCGGCGCGCAGGCCGCGCTGCCGCCGGGCGAGCCGAAGCAGCTCGGCACGTTCTCGGTGAGCGCCGTCGCGGGCGGCTCGCTGAGCGTCGAGGTCGCCGACCCCGAGGGCGAGGGCCCGGCCGAGCGGTTCAAGCTGATCGTCAAGGACGGCGACAAGGTCGCCGAGACCTTCGACGTGACCGCCAAGAAGGGCGGTCGCAACTACGTGGTCACCCAGGTGAAGGAGCGCTCGAAGCTCATCGCCGTGCAGGAGGCCGCGCCCGCCGCCCAGCTGGCCCGCCCCGACAACCAGACGGTGGCGCTCGCCGCCCCGTCCACCTCCTCCCCGGCCGCCCCGGCCACCACGGAGAACGGCCACCCCGGCCCCGCCCAGTACCTCGGCGACTCCGCCGACCGCACCGGCTTCGGCGGGCTGGAGGCCGTGGACGAGGTCTCGATGGTCGCCGTCCCCGACCTGATGGCCGCCTACCAGCGCGGTGCCATCGACCTGGAGGCCGTCAAGGCCGTCCAGCTCGGCCTGATCGCGCACTGCGAGCTGATGGGCGACCGGGTCGCGGTCATCGACCCGCCGCCGGGCCTCAACGCCCGTCAGATCCGGGTGTGGCGCCAGGAGACGGCCGGCTACGACTCCAAGTACGCCGCCCTCTACTACCCCTGGGTCAAGGCCTTCGACCCGGCCAGCGGCCAGTCCCGGCTGATCCCGCCGAGCGGCCACGTCGCCGGCATCTGGGCCCGCAACGACTCCGAGCGCGGTGTGCACAAGGCGCCCGCCAACGAGGTCGTACGAGGAGCGGTGGACCTGGAGCTCCAGATCACGCGCGGCGAGCAGGACCTGCTCAACCCCATCGGCGTCAACTGCATCCGCGCCTTCCCGGGCCGCGGCATCCGCGTCTGGGGCGCCCGCACCATGTCCTCCGACCCGGCCTGGCGCTACCTCAACATCCGCCGGTACTTCAACTACCTGGAGGAGTCGATCCTGATCGGCACCCAGTGGGTGGTGTTCGAGCCGAACGACCACGCCCTGTGGGCCCGGATCCGGCGCAATGTCTCCGCCTTCCTGGTCAACGAGTGGCGCAACGGCGCCCTCTTCGGCTCGCGGCCGGAGGAGGCGTACTACGTCAAGTGTGACGAGGAGACCAACCCGCCGGAGTCGGTCGACCTCGGCCGCGTCATCTGCGAGATCGGCATCGCGCCGGTCAAGCCCGCCGAGTTCGTGATCTTCCGGCTGGCCCAGTTCTCCAGCGGCAGCGGCGAGTTGGAGGAGTAGCAGCACCGCCCTCTCGGGCACCAGCTCCGCCCCGTACGCCCAAGAAACCCTAGAAGGACAGAGAACAGATGAGTCTCCAGCCGGGTGACGCCCTCACTTCACACAATTTCGGCCTCCAGATCGACGGTGTGATGGTCGAGTACCTCGCGGAGGTCAGCGGCCTCAGCATCGAGCAGGACGTCATCGAGTACCAGCAGGTCTCCTCTCAGGGCATCCCCGTCACGAAGAAGCTGCCGGGCGTGAAGAAGGCCGGCACCTGCACGGTCGTCCGCGGTATGACGCAGTCGGCGGCCTTCAACCAGTGGATCACCGAGTCCGTCGCCGGACAGATGAGCACCGCCCGCAAGAACGCCACCATCATGGTGATGGACTACATGAACAACCCGGTCAAGCGGTACAACATGCGCAACGCCTGGTGCAGCAAGATCGACACCAGCACCGTGAAGGCCGGCGAGGCGTCCGCGCTCACCGAGACCGTGACGATCACCTTCGAAGAACTGGTCATCGAGTAATGCGCCGTACGGCTCCCAGGGCGGCGGCTGCGGCCGTCGCCGAACCGGAGCCGGAGCAGACCGCTGCTCCGGCTCCGGCCCCGGCCCCGGCTGCAGCCGCGCAACCGCTGCGCACCGAGTTCGATTTCGAGCTGCCGCGCGGGTACGTGGACGACTCCGGCACCGTGCACCGGCACGGCGTGATGCGGCTGGCCACCGCTCGCGACGAGCTGGTCCCCTTGCGGGACATGCGGGTGCAGGAGAACCCGGCGTACCTGTCGGTCGTCCTGCTCGGCCGGGTCATCACCCGGCTCGGCACGCTTCCGCTGGTGCACGACGGGGTGGTGGAGAACATGTTCGCCTCGGACCTGGCCTTCCTGCAGGACTTCTACCGTCAGGTCAACGCGGAGGGCCACACCCGTGCCGCCGTGACCTGCCCGCACTGCGAGGAGCCGTTCGAGGTCGAACTCGGCGGGAGCCGCCTGGGGGAATCGTGACGTACGCGACCGACCGCATCCAGGAGGAGATCGCGTACATCGCCTATCACTTCCACTGGAGCCTGGAGACCATCCTGGATCTCGAACACCGCGACCGGCGCGGCTACACGGAACAGATCGCGGCACTCGTCAACCGCGGCGCCGGAGAAGGGTGACACGGCGTGGGGCTTTTTGATCGGCTGCGGGGCGGCGGACCCGAGCGGGGATCCGGCAGCGGTTCCGCCGCCGCGTCCGCTTCCGGACCGGCGGGCGTTTCGGCTCCGGCCGACGGTACGGATGCCGGAGTGAGCGATACGTCCACGGCGGGCGGTGCGGGGCGGGGAGCCGGTGCGCGTGTGGTCCGGCCTGCCGCCTGGCCCGCGCTGCCGCCGATCCAGCGAGCCACGGACCGGCCGGGTTCCGTCGCCGACGCCGGGTTCGGCAGTCGGCTGACGACCTGGCAGAACCCCTCCTTCACCGGCACGCTGTCGCACGCCGTCCTCGACGGCGCGCCCGGCGGACTGGTGAAGGGCCTGCTCGCAGCCCCGGTGGGACCTGCCTCCGGGCTCGAACTCCCCTCGCTCTCCCTGCCGGTGGCCTTGCCCGTGGAGTCGGGCGAGGAGACCGGTGCGCTGCCCGTGCAGCGCATGAGTTCCCCGGTGGCGGCACTCGGCCCGACGGGCCCACGGGTGACGCCCGCCGCTCCCCGGGCCACACGGCCCACCTCACTGACCAAGGCACCGGCCAGGCCCGCGGTACAGCGGCGGGCTCTGCCGGCGATGAAGCCGTCCGCGCCGTTGCCGTCCGTACCGCAGCCGTCGTCGACGCCCGCCGTCACCGACCCGGCCAGCGGTGGCGGCGGCAGTGACGGTGCCAGCGGTAGTGGCAGTGGCAGTGGCAGTGGCAGAACGTCGGTCGGTTCTGCCGCTTCGGTAAGTGCTTCCCGGACATCGGACGCTGCTCCCCGGGCTTCGGTTCCCGCCTCCACGCTCCCGGGTTCCGGGACACCTGCTGACTTCACCGGCCCGGTCGCGCCTCCCGTCTCCGTGTCGCGATCGCGCGACGGTTCTGCCGCCGGGTCCGACCTTCCGGTGCAGCGGAGTACGTCGGACGGTTCCGGACGTACGGGGCTGGCGGCGCCGTCCGTTCGGGACGAGCCGCCGGCCGGGGCATCCGTACCGGCGTCCCCCCTTCCGGCAGCACCGGCGGCACCGACCGCTCCGGGCAGCAGCCCGACTGCGGGTCCGCCGCGTCGACGATCGGGGCTGGGCGCGCCCTTGTCCGCTCCGCCTTCGCACGCGACGCCGGTACAACGTCCTGTGCAGCGTGCGACGGGGACCCCAACGGGACGACCGGCCGCACACAGCGGTGCGACGACTCCCCACGCTCCCTCCGCCACGACGTCTCCCAGAACGCCGTCCCCAGAGCCAGGGATGCCACCTTCGGGATCGTCGTCATCAGGTGCGGCACCGTCTCGACTGGAGATTCCCGAGGCGGGAGCCCCGTCCGGGGACCTGCCTGTTCAGCGTGCGGTGTCGACTCGGCCCCCGGCTCCGGTTCCGGCTTCGGCAGGTTCCGCGGCGTCAGGGACGGCGCCGGTGAGCAGCCCTGTCGTCCAGCGGGCCGTCGTGGCGGAACCTCGCGCTCAGGAACATACGAGTGCGGCGGAGGGAACGGCGAAGAGTGCGGCGGGCAGTGGGCCCGTCGCCCCCGGGCGGGACAGTGGCGCGGAGCCGGTCGCTCCCACCTCCCCGCCGTCGCCGCGTCCACCGATGCGCCCGCTCGCTCCCGCACGCGCACTGACCTCGCTGCTGCCCTCCACGCCTCCTGCCGCCGCTGTGCAGCGCCGTGCCGCTCCCACGGCCGTACCGCTGCGGCGCGCCACAACAGCCGACAACGGCGGGAGCGGGTCCCGTTCCAGTGACTCCGGCGGTGGCTCTGCGAGTGGCCCGTCGGCGCGGCGTGCCGCCGGGCCCGGGCCGACAGGAGCAGTCGGCCCGACGGGGGGCACGTCCATCACCCCCGGTAGAGCCGTAGCCGGAACGGCCCCGACCCCGACCCCGGCCATACAGCGTTCCTCGGCAGCCGGGGCCCGTCCAGGGCCTGGCGGCAGTCTGCTGTCCCGTCCGATACGCCGATCGCCCGAGGCACCAGGAACGGCACCTTCGTCGACCAGGGTGCCCGGGCTGCCCGGTGGCGCCGGTGCCGTGGTGCAGCGGGCAGTGTCGCAACCGTCGGTCGACGGGCCCGTCGCCGGTACCTACGGCGGTCCGGCAGCGCGTGGCCCCGAGACTCCCGGCTCCGGTGCTCCGGTGCTTCGGCGACTTGCCACCGTCCCCCTTGCTCGACCCGGCACCGTTGCGAGCGGCCCGTCGGCGCGACACAGCCCGGCCTCCGCAGGCCCTACGAAGCCGTCGACACCGAACTCACCGACGCCAACTGCCCCTGCTGTCCAGCGCGTTGTCACCCCGACTCCCCCGACTTCCTCGACTTCCTCGACTTCCTCGACACCGCTGCCCCGTGCGAGTGCGTCACCGGCAACACCCATCGGTGCCACAGGACCACTCGCCCCTCGCGCGTCTGTGCCGACTCAAGCTTCAACTCCAGCGCGTCCCGGCATCGCCCGTACGAATGTCGCCGGGTCCGCCGTGCCTCCTGCGCTCCCTGTGCCCCCGGTGCAGCGCTCGGCCGTTCGGCAGCCCGAGACCTCGACACCCGCATCCCAACCCCAGGTGTCCGCGCGGCAGCACCGCGCTCCTCGCCCCGATGCCACGACCCCGCGACGTCTCGGCCTCGGTGCCCCCGTCGTCCAGCACGTCGCCTCCGAACCCGCTCCGTCGCGGCAGGCACCCGACACACCCGCCGTTCAGCGCTCGACGGCTCGCCACACCCCTGCGCGCCCGCTGCCCGCCGAAGGTGTTTCCCCCGGTCCCACGCCCCCGGCGACGCACAGCGCCACTCCCGTCATACAGCGTTCCTCCGCTCCGAGCACACCCATGCCTCGCCCGTCGGGCGGACTCCCCCTTCCGACAGACCCGGCGCGACCGACGCAGCCGACGCGACCGATTCAGCCCATGAAGTCGACGGCCCCAGCACAGCCGACGAGTTCCACGAGTCCCACCCCCAAAGCGGCCGTCCCCCTCAACGCAACCCCCGCCGCCCCACCCGTACCCCTGCCGGTACAGCGCTCCTCGGCGGTACCTCCCGTACCCCCCGTACCCACCGGCAGCGCGCCCACCACCACCATCACCACACCTGCCACCCCCGCCGTACCCCCAGCCCTCCCCTCGGTCCAGCGAGACGTCAACCCGACGTCCCCTCCCGCGTACTCACCCGCCTTGCCTCCGGCGACGCCACCACCACCGCCGCCTCCGAGCGGCCCCCCGCCCCCGTACTCCGCGACCGAGCCGCCCCGTCGGCCACTGCCCTCGCACGCCGAGCGCGAAGAGGCCCCGCCCACGTACACCGCCGTCGATTTCGATCCCCGATCCCTGACCCAGGGTCAGATCGACGAGCTGACGCACAAGTTGTCCGGGCCGATCACCCGCTTGCTGCGGACCGAACTCCGCCTCGAACGGGAGCGGATCGGCAAGTTGCGCGATCCCCGTCGCTGACCTCCACCACCCCGTCCGACACCCCTCCCCGTACGACACCCCAAGAAAGGCCGATCCCCGATGGCCACCGATCGAGACCCGGGCTCCACCATCTTCTTCACCCTCACCATCGACGGCGAGAGCCTCGGTTACTTCAACGGGTGTGAAGGACTCTCGTCGCAGGTGGAGATCGAACAGCGCCAGGAGGGCGGCAACAACGGGTTCGTGTGGCAGCTTCCGTCCCGCGTGACCTTCTCCAACATCCGGCTGACCCGCCCCCTGACACCGGACACCGCGAAGGTCGCGGCCTGGGTGTCCTCCGTGACCACGGGGGTCAAGCGGCCGACGGCGCAGATCGCGGCGTTGCGCGCGGACGGCTCGGAGGTGGCCCGCTGGGGTCTGCTCGACGTGCTCCCGGTCAGTTGGCAGGGGCCCTCCCTGGACCCGGCCAGCCCGGCCGTGGCCACGGAGGTGCTGGAAATCACCCACCACGGGTTCACGGACTAGGGAACGGCGAAGAACATGGCAGGCAAGTCAGGAAAGGGCGGCGCGGGCAAGAGTCTGGTGAAGGCCACGCTGGCCATTCACGAGCCGCCCATCGGCCGCAGCACCACTCCGGGCGCGTTGATCAAGACGTTCACCTTCGACTTCAACCCCTCGACGCTCTCGCTGAGCCGTCGCGCCCGCTGGAAGACCACCCCGACCGCGGCCGTACGGAAGGGCTCACTCCCGGAGTTCATGGGGCCCGAGCCCCGCGAGATGACCGTCGAGATCTTCCTCGATTCGTCCGACGACCCGACCGGCAACACCGTGCTGAAGAAGGTCGAGGCGCTGTTCTCCTGCTGCGAGGTGACGGAGAAGAGCATCGCCGCGAAGCAGCCGTCCACTCCGTGGGTGGTGTTCCAGTGGGGGTCGTTCTCGACCGCGCGGTTCACGGCGTACGTCAGCTCGGTGGACGCCAGTTACTCCCTGTTCGGCACGACGGGCGTGCCGATCCGCGCCACCTGTCAGGTGCATCTGCACGAGATCCCCAGCAAGACCAAGGGGCAGAACCCGACGTCGGGCGCGCTCACCGCACAGCGTGTGCACCGGGTCGTCGCGGGCGACTCGCTGCAGTCGCTGGCGTGGAGGGAGTACGGGAACGCGGCGGCCTGGCGGGCGATCGCCGAGGCGAACGGCATCGACGACCCGAACAGGCTGTCGAACGGCACCGAGCTCGTGCTGCCCGCCGCCGAAGAGGTGGGTTTCTGATGGTCCAGCCTTCGTACTCCAACGTCGTCCACGTGACCGTGGACGGCAGTCCGGTCCCGGAGAAGATCGCCTCCGACCTCGTCGGCTGCTGGGTCGACCTCGGGGCGGGGGTGCCGGCCGCGTTCCGGCTGACCTTCCGCGACCCGGACCGGCTGGTGCTCGGCGAACTCGGTATCCAGTGCGGCACCCCGGTGACGCTCGCGCCGGTCGCGGACGGCCAGGGCGCGGCCTCCCCGCTGCTGACCGGCGAGGTGACCGGCATGGAGACCGACTACGACGGCACCGGCACCTTCACGGTCATCCGCGGCTACGACATGGGCCACCGTCTGATGCGCCAGCGCAGGGTGGCCGCGTACCGCAACCAGACGGCCGCGGACATCGCGAAGAAGCTGGCCACGATGAACGGCATTCCGATCGGCACGGGGAAGGGCGGCATCAAGCCCACCACGACGGTCTACGAGTTCATCAGTCAGGCCAATGTGACCGACTGGGACTTCCTCGCCCGGCTCGCCGACGAGAACGACGTGGTCATGTCGCTGGACTCCGAGGGGAGGTTCCAGTTCGCCAAGGCCGACCCGGCCTCCACCGCGCCGCCGACCAGCACCCCCGGCGACAAGAGCCCCTTCGTGCTGCAGGGCGGCGTCGACGTGCTGCGCTGCCGGGCCGCGGTGACCTCCGCCGACCAGGTCGCCAAGACCGAGGCGCGCGGCTGGAACGTCACGACCAAGAAGAAGCTCACCGCCATGTCGCCCGCCACGTCCAACGACGGCTTCGCGATCGGCACCACCCCGCAGAAGACGGCGAAGAAGTTCAAGACCGCCAAGCTGGTCGAGACCGACACACCCTACGACCGCCTGGCCGAGGTGAAGGTCGCCGCCAAGGCCCTCGCCGACGACGTGACCTCCTCCTTCGCCGAGCTGGAGGTCATGGTGTTCGGCAACCCCAAGCTGCGTCCCGGCGTTCCGGTCACGCTGTCCGACGTGGGCAAGCCGTTCGAGGGCAAGTACACGGTGACGTCCGTGCGGCACGTCTTCGGCTACGACGAGCACTACCAGACCTGGATCACCGTCAGCGGCCGACAGTGGCGCTCCCTGTACGGGCTCACATCCGGCGGGGGCACGGCCACCGCGCCGAAGCTGCCGAGTGTGGCCAACGCCCTGGTGACCAATGTGCAGGACCCGCTGAAGCAGGGCCGGGTCAAGCTCCAGTTCCCCTGGCTGGACGACGCGTACGAGAGCGACTGGACGCGGACCGTGCAGCTCGGCGGGAAGGGCGGCGGCGGGGTGTTCCCGTTCGACGTCAACGACGAGGTGCTGGTGGCCTTCGACCGTGGCGCCCTGGACCACCCGTTCGTCATCGGCGGCCTCTACAACGGCAAGGACAAGCCGACCGTGGTCAGTGACGTACCGCTGCACGACGGGCTGAAGAAGCAGGCGATCCGGCACACCCTGTCCGACCGGAAGGGCAACCGGGTGGACCTGCTCAGCCAGCAGACCGGTGCCCGCAAGCAGGGGGTGCGGATCGCCTCCGGCAACGACAAGCTGATCATCAATCTCGATCGCACGAAGACCGAGATCACCGTGGACAGCAAGGGGTCCGTCACCATCAAGGGCACCCGGTCGGTGTCGGTCGAGGCCGGCACCGACCTCACCCTGAGCGCGCGCCGGAGACTGACCATCAAGAGCGGCGGCCCGCTCGACATCGAGGGCCGCGGGCTGGTCAACCTCAAATCGCTCGGCGGTGCGGTCACCGTCGACGCGATGGGGGCGCTCAGCCTCAAGGCGGTGGGCGCCGCGACGCTCACCGCCGGCGGCAGCGTGCAGGTCAACTCCATCGCGAATGTGGGCATTCGGGCCATCACGCTCGCCTTGCAGGGTGTGGTGCTGGTCAACAACAAGCCGTATCCGCTGCCGTGACGGCCGGAACGTTCTTCAGGAGTAGGCGGGTGGCCCTCTGATGGCCGAGCAGTTCGTTGGATCCGGCTGGGCGTTCCCCATGCGCATCGGTCCCACCGGTGGCATCGCCATGGTCAGCGGGGAGCGGGAGATCGAGGAGGCCATCCGGCTGGTGCTGGCCACCGCGCCGGGCGAGCGGCCGATGCGGCCCGAGTTCGGCTGTGCCATCCACGACCTGGTGTTCGCGCCGGTCAACGAGGCGACTGCGGGCCGGATCCAGCACGAGGTGTACACCACCCTCGACCGCTGGGAGCCACGGATCGAGGTCAACGACGTCGAGGTGACGGCGGGTCCCGACCAGGGCGTGCTCTTCATCGACGTGCGCTATTCGATCCGCGGCACCAACAACCCGCGCAGCCTGGTCTTTCCGTTCTACGTCATCCCCTCCCACGAGGAGCCCGACGCCTCCGGCGCGGGCAACTCCCTTGAAAGCGACCGCTGATGGCACTGCCCTCCCCGAACCTCGACGACCGCCGCTTCCAGCAGTTCGTCGACGACGCCAAGCGCTACATCCAGCAGCGCGCCCCCGAATGGACCGACCACAACGTGTCGGACCCCGGCGTCACCCTCGTGGAAACGGTCGCCCACATGGCCGACCAGATCGTCTACCGGCTCAACCGCGTCCCCGAGAAGAACCACCTGGCGTTCCTCGACCTCGTCGGCATCACGCTGTTCCCGCCCTCGGCCGCCCGTACGGACCTCACGTTCTGGCTGTCCGCGCCGCACGAGGAGCCCATCGTGCTGCCCGTGGGAACCGAGGCCGCCACCGTGCGTACCGAGAACGAGGAGGCGGTCGTCTTCGCGACCGAGCGCGAACTGGCCGTGGTTCCCAGCTCGTTGCGTCGTCTCGTCGTGCAGCAGAACGGTGGTGCGGTCACCGACCGGACCGCCGATCTCGCCGAGGGCAAGGACGTATTGTGTTTCGCGGAGTCGCCGAGCCCCGGTGACTGCATGCTCCTCGGCCTCACCTCCGCCGTACCGCACTGCGCGCTGGGCCTGGAGCTCGACAGCCGGGTCGACGGTGTCGGTGTCGACCCGCGGCAGCCGCCGCTGGTCTGGGAGGCGTGGACCGAGGACGGCTGGGCGGCCTGCGAGGTGGACCGGGACGGCACCGGTGGTCTGAACCGGCCCGGTGAGGTGGTCCTGCACATCCCGGGCGGCCACACACTGTCGCGCACCGGCGGGCAGGAGGCGGGCTGGCTGCGCTGCCGGGTCACCGAACCACTGTCCGACCAGCCCTTCTACACCACATCTCCGACCATCCGGTCCGCCGACGCGTTCACCCTCGGCGGCACCACCTCGGCCATCCACGCGGAGACCGTCCAGGACGAGGCGCTCGGCGAGTCCACCGGTCTGCCCGGGCAGCGGCTGCGGCTCGCCCACTTCCCCGTCGTGGGCGACACCCCGCCGGTGTTGCTGCAGACCGCCGAGCGCGACGGCTGGGTCGACTGGGACGTCGTCCCGCACTTCGCCGCGTCCGGTCCCACCGACCGGCACATCACCCTGGACGCGGCGACCGGCGAGATCGCCTTCGGGCCCGCCGTCCGCGAACCCGACGGCACGATGCGCCAGTACGGGACGGCGGCGCCCAAGGGGGCCGTGATCCGCGCCCGCCGCTACCGCACCGGTGGCGGCCGGGCCGGCAACGTCGCCCGGGGCGCCGTCCAGGTGCTGCGCAGCTCGGTGCCGTACGTGGCCGACGTCGTCAACCGGGAGGCCGCCCGGGGCGGCGTCGAGGGTGAGACGGTCGAGGAGGCGAAGACCCGGGCGCCCATCACGCTGCGCGCCCAGGAGCGGGCCGTGACCCTGCGCGACTACGAGGAACTGGCCCGGCGCGCCGCCCCCGAGACGGCCCGTATCACCTGTCTGGAGGGCGAGGAGGGCGAGCACGGCGCCTACGCGGTCCGTGTCCTGGTCGTCCCGCAGGCCGTGCCCGACCCCGGCGGACGGCTGCGCTTCGAACAACTCGTCCCCGGCGACGCCCTGTTGCAGCGCATCACCCGCCACCTCGACGAGCGCCGGCTGATCGGCACCCGGCTCGCGGTCGGGCCGCCCTTCTACCAGGGCGTCACCGTCGTCGCCACCGTGCACGCCTTCCGCGGGGTCGACACCGACCGGGTGCGCCGCCAGGCCCACGACGCGCTCTACCGCCATCTCGACCCGCTCACCGGCGGCGCGGACGGCACCGGCTGGCCGTTCGGCCGCCCCGTGCAGGCGGGCGAGGTCTTCGCGGTGCTGCAACGTGTGCCCGGCGTCGAACTCGTCGACGCGGTGCAGCTCCACCCCGCCGACCCGCTGACCGGCAAGCGCGGCGACCCGACCGACCGGATCGACCTGGAGGCCCCTTCACTGGTGTTCTCCTTCGACCACCGGGTCCGCGTCATCGGAGACGGCTCATGAGGGGCTCCATCGACGGCCTGGAGTCCTCGGCGCCGATCGGCGGCATGCTCCCCGCGGTCTTCGCCGACGACGACCTGGCGCTGCGCTTCGTCGCGGGCCTTGACGAGGTGGTCGCGCCGATCCTGCTGGCCCTCGACTGTCTGCACACCTACTTCGACCCGGCGCTCGCACCGGCCGACTTCGCCCGCTGGCTGGGCACCTGGGTCGGCGCCGAGGTCGACGGCACGGAACCGGACGCGCGGCTGCGCGCGGCCGTCGCCGCCGCCGCGTACCTGCATCGCGTACGAGGCACCCGCCGCGGCCTGTCCGAAGCGATACGCCTCGCCTTCGGTGTCGAGCCGGAGATCACCGAGAGCGGCGCCGCCGCCTGGGACCCGCGTCCACTCGGCCCGGTCCCCGGCGACCGCCGCCCCCGGCTGCACGTCACGCTCCGGCTGCCCGAGCCGACCCCGGCGGACGAGTACCGGCTGGAGAACCTCGTGGCGGCCGCCCGTCCCGCCCACATGCCCTACACGGTCCAGGTGACCGCCGCCGAAAGGATCCCCGAGAAATGACCACCCAGACCCCAGGCACCGGCCCCGGACGCGCCCCGGCCTGCGCCGAGTGCGGCACCCGGGCGGAGCCCGGCCAGTCCTTCTGCGACGCCTGCGGCGCGGTGCTCGACTGGGCCGGGGACCCGGCTCCGGCGGGGGTCGCGGCCCGGACCCGGCGTCCCGCTGCTGCCGCCGACGAGGCGGCGCCGACAGCCGACGACCAGAGCTCCCGGGCGGCGCGATCCGCCGGGTCGGCCGAGGGCGAGCCGGGCTGGGACGCGTTCGCGCGACCGGGCGCCGGTACGGGAACGGCTCGTACGGCGCACGACACCGCGGGCTCCATCGCGGAGGCGGACACCGTGGGCGCCGACAGGGCGGGCACCGCGCGACCCGCACCCGACCCGCACGAGGCCGATGCCGCCGTCAGTGCACCGGACGCGTCGGCCCCCGGTACGCCGGTATCCGGTGACGCGGCGGATCCGAGCCCGATGAGCGACGACACCGCGCGTCCCCACCCGGCCCCCGTCGCCGCCCACGGCTCCGTACCGGCCGCTCCCACGCGGCCGGACGAGACCGCGGCCACCGAGCCCCTGCCCTCCGCCGCCCCCGACCGGGACTCCGCGGCCGAGCGGGCCAGGTCCCTGCTGGTGCCGGTGGCGGACCCGGAACCGCGGGTCGCGCCGTCGGTGGCACCCGTACTGCCCGGCCGCCCCGCGGCGAGCCGCCCCCAGGTCCGTACCCCGGTCGCGGAGCCCGGTGCGGACGGGGGTGTGCCCTGTCCCTGGTGCGCCACTCCCAACCGTCCGGACCGGCACTTCTGCGGGCGTTGCGCGCTGTCCATGGCCGGGGAACGGCAGGCGCCGGGCCGGCTGCCCTGGTGGCGCCGGGTGCTCAACTCCCGTAACGGAGAGGTGCCGTGGGCCGGGGACCGGCCCCGACTGCGGCGGGGCTTCGGACGCGTCATGAACTGGGTGGTCGGCGCGGTGGTGCTCGGCCTGCTGGTGTTCGCCGTGACGAACACCGCTGCGGCCGTGCAGGCGGTGAAGGACCACTTCGCCAAGCGGGTCCCGGTCGGCCCGGACCATGTGAAGGCGTCGCGTTCCTTCCCCGGCCACGGCGCGGGGCTCGCCTTCGACAAGCTCAACAACACCTGGTGGGGACCGGGCATCGCGCAGTCCGGGGACGGCGAGTGGCTCGAGGCCCGGTTCGAACAGCCCACCCGGCTGCTGGACGTGCTCATCACCTCGGGCACCTCCAACCGCGCGGACCAGCTCACGAAGTCGGCGCTGCCGCACCGTATCGAGGCCCGGATCACCACGGCGAACGGCAAGACGAGCACCCGCTTCCTCACCCTCGACCAGGTTGCGGGCGCTCAGCAGCGCAAGTTCCGCGTGGGTGATGTCACGGCGGTCCGTTTCATCATCCGCTCGGCCTACGGCGCCGCCGGGGACAAGCAGGTCTCCATAGCCGAGATCGAGTTGTTCGGTCCCTCGAGCGCCAACGACTCGTAGGGACACCGACCGTTCATGGGGAAGGTGCCATTCCTTGGTCGGGTGCTTCCGGTTCTGGCCGAACTGGGAGGATGAGTCCCGCGGCACCGCCGCGGCCTTACCGTAGAGGGAAGGCACCAGACCCGAGGAGAAGCGCCACCTGTGCACGACGCACCGATCTACGCCCAACTGATCTCCGAACGAGGGGACATACCCCTGCAGGTCCGCAACGAGGCTCGCAGAATCCAGCGCGAACTCGAATGGATCCTCAACAGGGATCCCTCGTCGGGCGGTCTCCCCCCGAGACCGGCCGGCGCTCCGGGCCCCGGACCTCGCGCGCTGCCCCCGTCTCTTCCTCCCGGGAACAGCTCCACCGGCTGGCTTTCCTGACGGCACGTCAACCCCGGTGTGCCGCCCGGGTGGAGCGTGCCGCCGTCCCCAGGGAACGGCGGCCGCTTCACTCCGTCACTCGTCCATCACCGCACCGAACCGGGCGCCGAGCCGTTGCGGTACGGGAACTTCGGGTCAGGTCGTCGAGGACGGGCCGCCCTCCGGCTCGTTCCCGTCCCTGTCCTGCTGTTCCGGGGCCCGCCGGAAGCTCTGGAGCTCCAGCAGTCCTTCCGTCTTCTCCGAACGACCCCCGGACTTCTGGTCGCCCGCGTTCTGACCGTTCAGGTTCTGGCGGACCGAGTCCAGGATCGTCAGTCCCTGGGCGACCAGCCCGGCGGCGATCTCACCCAGGCCGTCCGCGCCGTTCAGGACGTTGACGTTGGCGCCGGCGAGACCGCCCGCGGCCTCCTTCACGATCAGCGGGAGCTGGTCGATCAGCATCCGGTCGAGCGCCACGCGGTCGTGCGAGGCGGCGGCCTCGGCCTGGATCTTCATGCGCTCCGCATCCGCGATGGCGAGCACCTTGATCCGCTCCGCCTCGGCCTCGGCGGGCTTGACGATCTCGGCGACGAGCTGCTGCTGACGCAACTGGGCCGCCCGCTGGGCCAGTTCGGTCTGCGCGGCGAGCACCTCCTGCTGAGCGTGCGCCTGCGCCAGCGGTCCGGCCTGGGCCGCCTGTGCCTGCGCGCGGTCCACCTCGGCCGAGTACTCCGCCTTGACGACCGCGGTCTGCCGGGCGTACTCGGCCTGGTTGCGCGCGGCCACCTGCTCCGCCTCGACGGACGCCTGGGTGGCCTGGGCCTGCGCGATCTGGGCCTGCCGCTGGATGGCCGCCTTGTGCGGTGCGGACATGGCCTCGATGTAACCGACGTCGCCGTCGTCGATCGACTGGATCTGCAACGAGTCCACGATCAGGCCGATCTTGGCCATCTCGACCTTCGAGGTGTCCAGGACCTCCGCGGCAAGCTTCTGCCGCTCGGTGACGATCTCCTCGACGGTCATCGAGCCGATGATGGCGCGCAGATGACCGGCGAAGATCCGGCCGGTCAGCACCGACATCTGGTCCTGGTCGGAGAGGAACCGCTGACCGGCGTTGATGATGCTCTCGTGGTCGTTGCCGACCTTGAACGCGATCACGGCACGGACGTGCAACGCGATGCCCTGCCGGGTCACACAGGTCTCGGTGACCTCGGCCTCGCACATCGACAAGGTGAGGAAGCGGGTCTTGCGAAAGACGGGGAGCACGAACTTTCCGTGCCCCGTCACCACTCGGAACGGCGCGCCCCCCAGTCCCCGCCTGCCTCCCGAGATCAACATCGCCTCGTCGGGAGCGGGAACGCGGTAACCGAACATCCTGTTTCTCCTTAACCGGCGTCGACGGAGTCGCCGTCCAACGCGTCCAGCGGATCGACCCAGCGGATGACGTCGACCTCACGGCATCCCCGGGATTCGACCACGAGCACGGTCGCCCCCACGGGCAGGGGCTCCTGCGACCAGGCGAGGAAGGTCTCGGATCCGCCTCTGATCCGCACGAGGATCTCGCCGGGACCGGCGGTTCCCCGTGTGCCGATGAGCAGCTCCCCGATACAGCCGATCACGGCCTCGTCCTGCACCACTGTCGGCCGCCTCCCCGTTTCTCTGGTTCTGCTTCCGACCTTAGACCTCCCCCACCTCGGACGCCTACGCGCCCGTCGCTACCCGTGTCACTCCTCGCGTGCGGACGCTCAGCTCTTGGTGAACCGGTAGGTCTTGCTGTCGGTCAGGACGCAGAATCCGGGCGACACGACGATCACGCGCAGCGTGCCGGTGCGCCGGTCGTAGTCGATGCCCTCGGCCTCGAAGGTGCCCGAGCAGGAGCTGCGCAGCGGGAGCTGACGCAGGGCGGTGACATGGCCCGTCACGTCACCGCTGCCACTGGGGGCGGCGGACAGGTCGATCTGCAGCAGCGGCTTGGTGATGCCGAAGAGGGTGCCCGCCGGGTCGTCGGAGGCGCACAGCAACTGGGTCGCGGTGACGAAGTCGCAGCCCTGTACGTCACGGACGGCGTGGTCGAGGTTGATGGTGGAGGCCTGCGGGAGGTTCGCCGAGGGGGAGGTGCTCGGGTTCACCCCGGGGGTCGGGAACACCAGCAGCCGGGTCATCGTGCCCCACTCCCCCGACACCATCCACTGGCCGTCCGGGGAGATGGTGTCGAAGGAGTTGTTCAGCGCCTCGCCGGGGCTCAGCGCGTGGACGTACTCCGACCAGGCGCCGCCGGGCGCCTGCACCCGGTACATCTTGGCGCTGCCGGAGTCGGCCTGGTACGGCTCGACGTAGTAGCCGTTGTAGGAGGCGTCCGGGTCTCCGACATGGTTCCAGCCGCGCACGCTGACACCGACCGGGATGGTGCCGATCCCGGTGTAGTGGTTGGGGCTGCCGGCCGGGACCTCGACCGAGGTCAGACCCTGGCTCTCGGTCAGCGGGTCGGCACGGTCGGAGCCCACCTCGTTCCAGGTGTCGGCGGCCGCGGCGGGCGTGGTGACGGAGACGGACAGCACGGCGGCGGTGGCGAGGGTGACGAGTCCGGCCAGGACCGTGTGACAACGTTGCCGGGCGGGCATGCGCATGAGGTGCTCCTCGGTGGGGGGTGCGGTTTCGGCGCATAGTCTGACCCGTCAACTGCGGTCATGTACAGGCCAATGAAGGAGCGTTGGCCGTCAACTCACCATCCGGTCAACGGCAGTTACCCACCTCGCCCCCTACACCCTTGTCACCGCCCCGAGTTCCGTCCGCGCCCGGGACGCCGCGCCGATCGCCACCGCACGGCTCCCCAGCCGGGCCCGTACGACCCGGATCGGCTGTCCGCTGACCGGTGGCTCGGCGGCGAGCGCGGCGCCAATCGACGGTTCGAGGAGGTCCCAGGCCCGGCTGACCCCGCCGCCGATCACGAAGGTCGTGAGGTCCACCAGGCCCGCCGTGATCAGGATCGCGCGGGCGACGCCGGCCCCCGCGGCCTCGTAGACGGCGAGCGCGTCGGGGTCACCGTCGACCGCCGCCTCGGCGATGCCCCGGGCGGTCAGGGAGCGCCCCGTCCGCTCGCCGTAGCGGACCGCCAGGGAGCGGCCGGAGGCGAGCGTCTCCAGGTGGCCACGGCCGCCGCAGGTGCACGGCAGGTCGCCGAAACCGGGGAGATGGCCGATCTCGCCCGCCGCCCCGTGCGCCCCCTCGAACAGCGCGCCGTCCAACCACAGCGCGCCCCCGACCCCGGTGCCGAGCGTCATCCCGAGTGCGGCGGGCTCTCCCGCGACGGCCCCCTTCGCGACCTCGCCGCGCAGGAAGGCGTTGACGTCGTTGTCGAGGAAGGCCGGTACGCCGAGCGCTTCCTCGACCGTCGCCGTCACCGGGAACCCGGCCCAGGAGCGGAAGGAGTCGCTCGCCACGAGGATGCGGCCGGCCCGGCTGTCGACGACACCTGCCGCGCCGACGCCGACGCCCAGCAGTCGCGCGGCCGTGCGTGCCCGGAGCAGGTCGAGGGCGGCGAGCGCGGCGCGGACCATCGCCCGTCCGCCCTCGGCCGCCGGCGTCGGCACCTCCACGGAATCGACGACGGTGAGGTCGGCCGCGCAGAGCACGACCTGCGTCGTCGTACCGCCGATGTCGACACCGGCGTACACCGCGGGCGTCGGGGGGCGGCTCCCGGAGGCGGTCACGCCGTGACCCCCGTGGCGGCCCGCCGTTCCGCGCGCCGACGGCGTTGCAGCACCGGGTCCGGCACGGGCACGGCGGCGATGAGCCGTCGCGTGTAGTCCGTGCGCGGGTGCAGGAGCGTGGTCGCGGTACTGCCCTCCTCCTCGATGCGCCCCGCCCGCAGGACGACCACGTGCTGAGCGAATTGCTGTACGACGGCGAGGTCGTGGGACACGAAAAGGCAGGCGAACCCCAGCTCGCCCTGGAGCCCCGCGATCACCTCGAGGACCGACTGCTGCACACTCACGTCGAGCGCGCTCGTCGGTTCGTCCGCGACCAGCAGCCGCGGCTCGAGGACCAGCGCCCGGGCGAGGCTCACCCGCTGCCGCTGGCCACCGGACAACTCGCGCGGACCCCGATGAGCCAACTCCCTTGGCAGACGGACAAGTTCGAGCGCGTCCCCGACCCGGGTCCGACGCTCGGCCGCCGACATGCCCCGGCGGTGCACGCGCAGCGGCTCGGCGACGCACTCCGCCACGCTCATGCGGGCGTCGAGCGAGGCCACCGGGTCCTGCAGGACCACGCCGACACCGGCCAGCAGGGCGCGCCGGGCCCGCCCCCGGGTCCTGGCGAGGTCGGCGCCGAACAGCGACACCGAGCCGGACGACGGTGGTACGAGGCCCAGCGCGACGCGCGCCGCGGTCGACTTGCCCGAGCCCGACTCCCCCACCAGACCCACGGTCTCACCGGCCCCGACCGTCAGCGACACGCCGTCGAGTGCCCGGACGGCGCGGCGCCCACGACCGAACCGCACGCTCACGTCCCGCAGTTCGACCACCGGGTCCGCGGCGGGCCGTTCCCCTTCGGTGCGCCGGGAGTCGGCCCCCGGTTCGGCGACGGCCAGCCGCGGCACCGCCCCGAGCAGGCGCTTGGTGTACTCGTGCGTGGGCCGCAGGAGCACCTCCTCCACCGGCCCCGTCTCCACGATCTCCCCCTGCAGCATGACGGCGACGCGGTCCGCGAAGTCGGCGACCACTCCCATGTTGTGCGTGACCAGCAGCACCCCCGTGTCGAAGTCGGCGGCGAGCGACCGCAGCAGGTCGAGGATCTCGGCCTGCACGGTGACGTCGAGCGCGGTGGTCGGTTCGTCGGCGATGAGCAGGCTCGGGGCGTTGGCGATCGCCATGGCGATGACCACGCGCTGCCGCTGTCCCCCGGAGAGCTGGAACGGGAACGCGGACGCCCGTGTCCCCGGATCCGGGATGCCGACGCGACGCAGGAGTTCGACCGCCTCCCCGGCGGCCTCCTTGGCCGTGACGGGACGGTGGTTGCGGATGACTTCGGCGATCTGGGCGCCGATCCGGGTGAGCGGGTCGAGCGCGGTCGCGGGTTCCTGGAACACCATCGACGCGGTGCGACCCCGTAGGCCCGCGAGGTCGGCCTCGGTGGCGCCGATGACGTCGGTGCCGCCGACGACGGCCTGACCCGTGGCGCGGGCGGTGCCCGGCAGCAGCCCCATCGCGGCGAGCGCGACGGTCGACTTGCCGGAGCCCGACTCCCCGACGAGGGCGAGCGTCTCACCGGGCCGGACCCGCAGCGAGACCTCTCGTACCGCCGCCACTTCACCCGTCTCCGTGGAGAAGGTGACGCCCAGGTTCTCGATCCGCAGGATGTCGGCGGTCATCCGCGTCCCCTCACGTCGAAGGCGTCGCGCAGTCCGTCGCCGATGGCGTTGAAGGCACAGACGACGAGGATGATGGCGAGGCCGGGCGGCACGATGAGCCACCAGCGTCCCGAGTACGCGGCTGTCAGACCGGCCGAGAGCATGCCGCCCCAGTCGGTCGACGGGGGTTGGACGCCCAGCCCGAGGTAGGACACGTAGGCGACGAGGAGGATCGCGTCGGCGACCTGGAAGGTGGCGGCGACCACGACCGTCGAGACGGAGTTCGGCAGGATGTGCCGGCCGATCGCGCGGCCGTGCGTGCCTCCGATGGCGCGCAGTGTCAGCACGTAGTCCCGGCCCTTCAGGGTGAGCGTCTCGGCCCGGACGAGACGGGAGGGGACCAGCCAGGAGACCAGGCCGAGGATGACGACCAGCCCCCAGGTGTCCGGGGTGGTGATGGCGGAGACGACGAGGAGGATGAAGAGCGCCGGGATGGCGATTCCGGCGTCCACGACCCGCATCATCACGGCGTCGATCCAGCCGCCCGCGTAGCCCGCGACCGCGCCCCAGAGCGTGCCGATGACGGTCGCGAGCAGGCCGGAGGCGAGGCCGACGAGCAGCGACACCTTGCCGCCGTACATGAGGCGCCCCAGCTCGTCGTGTCCGACGGCGTCGGTGCCGAGCAGGTGCGCGCCGCTCGGCGCCAGGTTCACCTGGGTCAGGTGGGTGTGGGTCTGGTCGGTCGAGTGGAGCAGCGGGCCGGCGAAGCAGAAGAGCAGGAACAGGACGACGACCGTCAGACCCGCGACCGCGAGCCGGTTGCGCGTGAACCGGCGCAGGGCGAGGCGGTAGCCGGCGGCCGCCTCCACGGTGGGTGTCACCGGCAATACGGCGCTCATGACCGGCCCGCCTTCACTCGGGGATCGACGATCCGCTGGACGATGTCGGCGAGCAGGGTGCCGACGACCGTCGCGACGGAGATGACGAGGACGCAGCCGAGCAGCACCGGATAGTCGGAGGACTGCGCGGCGCTCCAGAACAGCAGCCCCATCCCCGGGTAGTTGAAGAGCTGCTCGACGACGAGGGCGCCGCCGAAGAGGACGGGCACGTAGTAGCCGAGCATCGCGACGACGGGGGTCAGCGAGTTGCGGAACACGTGCCGCCACAGGATCGCGCGGGGCCGGGAGCCGCCGGCCCGCGCGGTGCGTACGTAGTCCTCGGAGAGGTTCTCCAGGGTCGCGGCGCGCATGTACCGGCTGAAGACGGCGACCATGGACGCGGCTCCCGCGACGACCGGCAGGACCAGCGCGTTCGGCTGGGCGAGCACCTGCCCGAGCGTGTCGCCCTGTGGCGCCTGCGAGGGGAACCAGGGCAGCAACTGGGTGAAGACCAGGACCAGGACGAGCCCGAGGAAGTACACGGGGGTCGAGTACGCGACGAAACTCAGCGTCGTGATGACGTAGTCCACCGGCTTGTTGCGCCGGACCGCCTGCCACATGCCCAGCGGGATCGCGAGCGCGAGCCCGGTCAGTGCGGACAGCACGGTGAGGACCAGGGTCTTCGGGAGGCGCTGTTCGATGAGCCGGGAGACCGCCTCGTTCAGGGTGTACGAGGTGCCGAGGTCGCCGTGCAGCAGGGTGCGCAGGTAGTAGAGGTACTGGACGGGGAGCGAGCGGTCGAGGCCCTGCTCGTGGTCGAACTGCGCGATCTGCTGGGCCGTCGCCTGCGGGCCGAGGATCCCGCGTGCGGGACCGCCGGGCAGCGCGTGCAGCAGGCAGAAGACCACCACCGTCACGATGAGGATCACCGCGAGGGACTGCAGGACGCGCCGGGTGAGATAGAGGAGGGTGTCCATGCGGTCAGCGGTTCCACTTCCACTGCGCCGGGTGGAAGTTGGCGAGTGAGTCCTGCGAGAAGCCGCCGAGGCCGTTCTTGAGGACCGAGATCTGGTAGTCGGGCTCCGGCAGCCAGATGACCGGGAGGTCCTTGGCGACGGCCGCGCTGTAGTCCTGCACGGCCTGCGCGGAGTCGGACGTGGTGGAGGCGGTGATCAGCTGGTCGATCTCCGGGTTGGAGTAGGTGCCGAAGTTCGAGCCGCCCTTGCTCTGGAAGAGCGAGTCGCCGGTCGGGAAGGCGTTGAAGTACCAGCTGCCGGCGGTGCCGAAGAACGACAGCTGCCACGCGCAGATCGACTGGCTCGCGGTGCACGGCGGGGTCTGGGACAGCACCGAGTTCACGGGCGCGGTCTTGATCGTGAACTTGATCCCGGTCTTCTCCAGCGAGGACTGGATCGCGCTCATCATGTTGTCGGTGACGGTCGAGCCGGACTGGGACAGCACCTGCATCTGGAACTTGGTGCCCTTGGCGACCCCGTCACCGCACTGCGAGGCACCCGCGCCCGGGTCCGTGCACACCATGACTCCGCCCTGTTCGGACCAACCGTGGCCGGTCAGCAGGGACTTGGCGGCCGAGGTCGAGAAGGGGTACGGATTGTCCTTCTGCGTGGGCGAGAGGAAGTCGCTCGACTGCGCCTGCGGGATCGGGCCGTAGCCGGGGACCGCGGTGCCGTTGAAGATGACCTTCGCCAGGCTGCTCTGGTCGATCGACCGCTGGACCGCCTGACGGGCGTACAGCTGCTTGAACACGGCGCCCATGGCCGGGTTGTTGAAGTTGTACGGCATGTAGGTGATCGCCCAGCCCGACCAGGGCTTGACCGTGTACCCCTGGGCGGTGAACCGGTCCTTCTGGTCGAGGTCGGTCGCCTCGATGTAGCCGTAGTCGACGCTTCCCGAGCGCAGTGCGTTCTTCTCGGCGTCCGCCGTCGTGAACGGGAGGAGGTTCACGGTGGCGATGTCCGGCTTCTCACCGCCGTCGTACTTCTTGTTGGCGGTGAGCACGACCTTGCCCGCGGTCGAGAAGGACTTGACCGCGTAGGGACCGCTGATGGTCTTCCACAGCGCGTCCTTCTCGTAGCCGGAGATGTTCTTCGCGGCCGTGTTGAGGTACGTCCACACCTGCTTGGCGCCGGCGGCCGTGCGGTCGGCGTCCGACACCGCGGTGGATGCGGCTGTCTTGTCCCATGCGTGCTGTGGGAGCGGGTTGATCGCGCTCAGCTCGTTGGCGAGCATCCAGTCGGAGTTGTAGGCCTTGTCGAACATGAGCGTGAAGTGGTGGTCGTCGACGGTCTTGAACGAGGTCCAGTTGTCCGGCGCCTTGCCGGGGTTGTAGCCCGCCCACTGTTCCTTGTTCGCCTTGATGAGGTTGAACCAGAACTCCACGTCGCGCGAGGTGATCGGCTTGCCGTCGCTCCACCTGCGGTCGCCGAGCGTGAGGGTGACGCTCCTGCCGTCGGCGGCGAAGGCGGCGGCGGTGGCGATGGACCCGTTCTTGTTCCAGGCGATCTTGCCGGTCGAGCCGTCGTACGCGACGAGCGGCTCCCAGAGGCTGTTGGCGATGGAGATGTTGTTGGTGTTGAGATGCGCCGCCGTGCCGATCGGCAGGATCCAGTTCGGGGTGAAGTTCGCGGGCAGCGCGTAGTTGATGGAGTCGGGGGACGTGGACGACGTGCCGCTCGTCCCGGAGCAGCCCGCGAGCAGCAACGTGCCCGCCGAGACGACGGCACCGGCGACGAGTGTCGCGCGAGCAGGGGACATGACTCTCCTCGGGGTGAACAGGGGTGAACAGGGATGAACAAAGGGGCGGGGCAAGGGGTGTGGCGGAGCCAGTCAACGACCCGACTGTTCGAAGAAACAGACGCCCTCCTGTAAAAAGCCTGTTTCTGCTGTTCTGAAAAAAGTGGAGAGGTGGCTTCAGGGACGTACGCTCGGCGTCCCGATCCCGTCGTCGGAAGTTACTTCGTCCATGCCTGAAAAAAGTGCGGTACACCGCAGGGGCGCCACGGGCGTCTCGTCCCTGGCCGGGCGCGTCCTCGAACTCCTCGCCTCCGGGCAGGCGACCACGCGCACCGAACTCGCCGATCTGCTCGGGGCCGCGCCCTCGACGATCTCCCTGACGGTCGGTCAGCTCGTGGCCCACGGGCTGGTGGCGGAGCAGGGCACGCGCTCCTCCAGGGGAGGGCGCCCGCGCAAGGTCCTGCGGCTCGGCGGCAGCGACGGGTTCGCGGTCGCGGCAGAACTCGGGGGCAGACACGCGCACGTCGGTGTCGTGCTGCCGGGCGGCGGGCTCACGGACGTGTCGACGGTGCCGTTCCCGACGGCGGAGGGGCCCGAGACCGCGCTGCCCGGGCTCGCCGAGACGCTGGAGGGCCTCGCCGAGCAGCATGGGCGGGAGCTGCTCAAGGGGGTCGGCCTCTCGCTGCCGGGGCCGGTCGACGTCGCTTCCGGAGTGGTGACACTGCCGTCGCGCATGCCCGGCTGGAACCGGTTCCCGGTCCGGGCCTGGCTGGAGGACCGCTTCGGCGTTCCGGCGGCGATCGAGAACGACGCCAACTGCATGGCCGTCGGCGAGCACAGTGTCCAGCCTGCCGAGCGCCGCCAGTCGATCATGGTGAAGATGGGCTCCGCGATCGGCGCGGGCGTCATCGCCGACGGACGGCTCTACCGGGGCGGGACCGGCGCCGCCGGCGAGATCACCCACGTACGGGTCGAAGCGGGCCACGACATCCCCTGCTCCTGCGGCAACACCGGGTGTCTGGAGACCGTCGCGTCGGGCGCGGCGCTGGTGCGCGTCCTGCGTGAGCGGGGGCTCGACGTCGACTCGATCGAGGACGTCGTCCGGTTCGCGTCCGACGCCGACCCGGAGGCGACCCGCGCCGTCCGTCAGGCCGGCCGCTACCTCGGCATGGTGCTGGCCGCGAACGTCAACTTCTTCAACCCGGACGCCGTGTACCTCGGCGGCATCCTCTCCACGCTCGAACCGTTCGTCGCCGCCGTCCGCAGTCAGCTGTACGAGGGGTGCCATCCGCTGGTGACCAAGCACCTGGTGATCGAGCGGGCGAGCCTCGGCGCGGACGCGGGGCTGGTAGGCGCGGGCCAGTTCGCGCTCCAACGGGCGCTGGTCCACGCACTCCAGACCGTGACCGGAGCGGGAGCGGGAACGGGAGCAGGAACGGGACCCCATACCGACCAGCGCATACGAATCGAGGAGCCATGACGAATCCCCGTACCGCCGTCGCCCGGCCCGTCATCGCCATCGCCGGACTCGGCATCGAGTCGTCGACGTTCTCACCGGCGCGGACCGAGGCACCCGCCTTCCACCCGCAGCGCGGCGAGGACGTCCTCACGCGCTATCCCTTCCTCGCGCCCGGGACGCCCCTGCGTGACGCGGCCTCCTGGCGCGGCGCGCTCGTCGGCAAGGCGCTGCCCGGCGGTACGGTGACCGCGGCCGCGTTCGCGGAGCTCTCCGCGGAGCTCCTGCGGCGGCTCGGGGAGCTGCCGCGCCTCGACGGACTCTGGTACGACATCCACGGCGCCATGACGGTGGAGGGCGTCGACGACGCCGAGGCCGTCCTGCTCGCCCGGATCCGCGAGACCGTCGGAGCCGACGTCATCGTGTCCACCTCCATGGACCTGCACGGCAACGTCTCGCGCGAGCTCGCGCACATGAGCGACCTCATCACCTGCTACCGGACGGCTCCGCACGAGGACCACATGGAGACGAAGGAGCGGGCCGCCCGTCATCTCGTGGAACTGCTCGCCACCGGTGCGCCCCGGCCGGTCAAGGCCTGGATCCCGGTGCCCGTGCTGCTGGCCGGTGAGCAGACCTCGACACGCATCGAGCCCGCCAGGAGCGTCTACGCGGCCGTCGACGAGGTGGAGGCGACGGACGGCGTGACCGACGCCGCGATCTGGGTCGGGTACGCGTGGGCGGACGAGCCGCGCAACCGCGCCGCGGTCGTGGTCACCGGGCCGTCCGAGGCCGCCGTCGCGCAGGGCGCCGAGCGGCTGGCGCGCGGATTCTGGGAGGCGCGGGGCGCGTTCGCGTTCGTCGCGCCGACCGGGTCACTGGACGAGTGCCTCGACGAGGCGCTGGCCTCCTCCCCGGGCGCCCGGCCGTTCTTCATCAGCGACACCGGCGACAATCCGACGGCGGGCGGCGCGGGCGATGTCACATGGGGGCTCGAACACGTCCTCTCCCGGCCGGAGTTCAAGGAACCGTCCGGGCCGACGGTCATCTACGCGTCCGTGCCGGGGCCGGCCGCCGTCGCGACCGCGGAGCAGGCGGGCGTCGGCGCGACCGTCACGGTCACGGCCGGTGCCGAGGTGGACGACCGGCACGCCGGGCCGCTCACCCTGACCGGGGTGGTCCACGCGGTCCGGCACGGGGACCGGGACGCCGGGACGGAGGTCGTCCTGCGGGTCGGAAGCGTGTACGTGATCATCACGCGGCTCCGTAAGCCGTACCACCACGAGCACGACTTCACCGGCTTGGCGCTCGACCCGCGCGGCGCCGACGTCGTCGTGGTCAAGATCGGCTATCTGGAACCGGAACTGTTCGCCATGTCCGCCGACTGGAAGATGGCGCTGACCCCGGGCGGCGTCGACCAGGACCTCGTCCGGCTGGGCCACCACCGCATCCGCCGCCCCATGTTCCCCTTCGACCCGCACATGCCCGACCCGGACCTCAGGGCCCGCATCATCCCCTCGTCGAACGAGCCGCTGGGCGGGACGGACGAGTAACCCACCGGGCGCCCCACGTCCCGACCCTCCGTCGGAACGGGCGGCGCCCCGCCGGGTCGGGGGCAGACTGCCGGGTCGGAGGCACAGATCCCCGGCTCGGATGGCAGATCGCCGGGCCGGGCAGCACTCCGCCAGAACCAGCGGCTGTCTGCGGGTGGCGGCCCGCCGGGACCGGTGGGCCGCCTGCCAGATCGGGTGGCGGCCCGCCGGGTCCGGTGGCGGCCCGCCCGGATCGATGGCCATCGGCCAGGACGAGCAGCGGCCCGCCGACACCAGTGGCAGTCCGCCAGGACAGATCCCCCTCCGCAGGGACCGGTGGCCGTCCGTCAGAACCGGCAGCGGTTCGGCCAGGACCGGCGACCGTCCGCCGGAACGGGTAGCCGTCCGCCGAAGACCGGCGACCGTGCCGCCGACGCCGGTGATCGTCCGGCAGGACTGATGGCCGACCAGTGTCTCCGGCAGCGGTTCGCCATCACCGACGACCGTGCGAAGTTGCCGGCGGCCTCCGCCATGACCGGTAGCCGTCCGCCAGGGCACGAGACCACCCGCCCAAGCCGATCGCCGTCCGCCGGGAAACCATGGCCGTCCGCCGGGCAGGGGAAGACCTGCCCGGCGCGGCACGGCGGTCAGCCGGTTCAGTCGTTCGTGCAGGTGTTCCCCGTGGCCGGGTTCAGCAGACTCAGCAGGTCGAGGGAGTTGCCGCAGAAGTTGAGGCCGAGGTCGAGGGGGAACTGGATGACGTTGCCGGACAGGACACCAGGACTGTTCGAGGCGACACCGACCGGGTCGGGGTCGGCGGCGGCGGTCCCGGCGGTGGCCAGCAGGGCCACGCCCGCCAGCCCGGCAGCAGCCATCAGACGAATACGCATTACATGCTCCGATCAGTCGCAGGGGTGCGAGTTCCTCCACCATCACCTCCGCGGCCGACGACCGACATCGTTGTACGTCCGAATGGGGCGCGGACGCCCCGAACCCTCCCTGAACCGCGTCCGCACGGGGTGTGTCGCGCGGAGTGTGCGGAATGCCCGTAGCGTGAGAACAGGTCAGGTGGAAGAGGGAGAGATCATGCCAACAAGCCAGCCCGATTCGTCCTCACCGTCCGACGACAGGGCGACCCCCGACACGCTGCTGCACACCGGCTCCGAAGGCCCCGTGACCGCCGAGGACATGGTGCTCGCCGCGGGTCGCGACCTCAGCCCGAAGAACCTCGCCTGGGCCGAGCGCAGGCTGCGGGAGGACGGCCCCACAGCCATCGAACGACTGCTTCCCTAGCTCGCCCGGCTACCCGGCTACCCCGGCCACCCAGTTCGCCGGCTCCCCTTGACCGGCTCCGATGCGGCGGAGCCGGTCAAGGTCATGCGGACGCACCGGAAGGTCAGGCGGCGGGGCACTCCTTCCAGGCGAGGTGGTAGATGGTGCTGATGTCACCGTCCGTGGAGTCCATGGTCATGAAACTGGAGCTGCCCGGCGTGGACGTGCCCGCGTTGACGCGCAGCTCGGTGTTGATGTTGAAGTTCCGCTGGACACCGCAGGGCGCCCACACCAGTTGGGCCCAGTCGGTGACGTCCGTGGACTGCCAGTTGTCGTTGTAGGGGCCGCGGAAGGGGTGGGTGATGGCCGCCGTGCTCGACGAGCCCTGGAAGTAGTACGAGGCCTTCTCGGTGCTGCTGGCGCCCGACTGGAGTGCGGCGAAGCCGCGGTAGTCCGCGCTGGCGATGGCGTACGTGAAGCCCTGCGGCACGTGGACGATCAGGTTGAGCTGGCAGTTCTTGCGGAAGGCGGTGGGGTCGGCGTTGCCTCCGACCTGGGCGAGGTAGTTGCTGTAGGTGACCGTGAAGGCCGTGTTGTCCGGGGAGACCGCGACGGCGGCGGTTCCCTGCGGGCAGCCGGATCCGTTCACGGTGGCGACCTTGATGACGATCTTGTCCGGGGGCGGGTCGACGATCCCGGAGGACGGGTCCGGACCCGGTAGTGCGGTGGCGAACAGGGCGGCTATCGCGCCACCCAGAAGCAGCCCACCAGCCATGGTGCTCCAATCCGTTGCGTTGGTGTCTACGGCGGTACGGAACGTGTGCCGCCGTGAATTGGGGGGTGCGGCGCCTCACGCGGACGTGCGGCGCCGTCGCGGACCAGTGCGTTGGATCAAGCGCGGATCGTTGAAGCATGGACATGTCAAGTACATGCCGATGCGACCCCGCCCTGTGAAGGAGCTGTGAAGGCCGGGATCGACCGCATCGTATGTACGCCCGTCACGCTTGGGCAGGGCGATCTCCGGCCATTCAGCCCGTACGTCCGTAGCGCCCGACGAGGGTGCCGGAACCCACGGTGTGACCGGCCAGCGCGCGCCGTACGGCGTCGACGGTGGCGTCCCCGGGAAGGTGCAGCTTCACGTCGGCGGCGAGGACCGAGAAGACGTAGTGGTGGGGTTTGCCGGCGGGCGGGCAGGGACCGCCGTAGCGGCGCTGCCCGAAGCCGTTGCGGCCCTGCACGGCCCCCTTCGGGACGGCGCCCGCACCCAGCGTCGTCTCGTGCGGATCGACGCCCCACATGAGCCAGTGCACGAAGGTGCCGGACGCGGCGTCCGGGTCCTCGGCCAGCACGACCAGCTCGGCCGCGCCACCCGGCACACCGGAGAGACGCAGCGGCGGGGACACGTTCGCACCGTCGCAGGTGAAACGGCGTGGGACGGTGCCGCCGTCCCCGAACGCCGGGCTCGTCACCGCGATCGCCCCCGAGGCGCCCGGTGTCGGTGCCGCGGACGCGGCAGGTGCCCCCGAGGCACCCCCGCACCCCGCGGTGAGGGCCACCACGGCCGCCATCACTACGGTTCCGAGCCAGTTCCCACGGCGCATGTCCGCCACGTTAGCGCCGGGTGTGCGGCCCGGTCGGGCAACCGCGCCGCCCGACTCCGCTCCCCCGGCGCCGGGCGGCGCGCTCCGTGAATCCCGCGCCGCCTCACCGCTCCCCGCGCGCCCCTGCGACACTGAAGGGCATGGAGTCCCGACACCTCAGAATCGGCCGCCGTCGCATCTGGATGCTCAGCGGGGCCTGCCTCCTCGTGCTCGGCCCGATCGGCTACTTCCTCGGTGGCTGGATTCCTCTTACCGCGCTCACCGTCTCCCTCCTCGCGGCCACCACCGTGGCCCATTGGAAGGCCCCCGCCTGGCTCGGGCCCGCCATCGCGCGGGGACAGCGGGAGAGCCGCCGGGACGTGGCGACCTTCTGCGTGGTCATAGCGGTCAGCGGCTACGCCCAGCCCCCGGCGCGGCCCGCCCCCACCGCCGAGGAACTGACGGCGCTGCGCCTGGAGGCATACCGGGCCGCGGCGCACGACGACCTCGCCGAGGACCTCCGGGGCCTGGCGGCCGACGCGCTGGGCGCCGCCGACACCGCGCACACCGAGGACACCCCGGTGGCCTGGCGGGCGGCACGCGCGAGCGCTGAGCGCCTGGCGCACGCCGCGCAGGAGGGCAACCCGTACGTACGCCAGCTCCTCATCCAGTGGGTCGAGGGCAACCCGGCCGCGGACCGCTAGGCCCTGTCGTCAAACTCCCGTCTGCCTCGCGACGCCATGCACGCACTCGCGCAGGGCCGAGGCCTCCGCATTGTGCTTACGGTCTGACCTTTGTTATGTTTCGCAGATATCAAAGCTGCGGAGGGGTCCAACATCGTGGACTTTGAGCTGACCGAAGATCAGGAAACCATCCGCAAGGCAGTCGTCGGGCTCCTGCGCGACTTCGACGACCGGTACTGGATGGAGCAGGACCGGGAGCACCGGTTTCCCGAGGAGTTCTACGCAGCCGTCGCGAACGGCGGATGGCTGGGGCTCACCATTCCGGAGGAGTACGGCGGTCACGGTCTCGGCATCACCGAGGCCACGCTGCTGCTCGAGGAAGTGGCGCGATCCGGCGGCGGAATGAACGCCGCGAGCTCGATCCATATGTCGATCTTCGGAATGCAGCCCGTGGTGGTGCACGGTTCCGAGGAACTCAAGCGGCGCACGCTTCCCCGTGTCGCCACCGGCGATCTCCACGTCTGTTTCGGGGTGACCGAGCCGGAGGCCGGCCTGGACACGACGAGCATCACGACCTTCGCCCGGCGGGACGGCGACCACTACGTCGTCAACGGCCGCAAGGTGTGGATCTCCAAAGCCGTGGAGTCCGAGAAGATCCTGCTGCTGACCCGCACCACGAAGGTCGACGAGGTCGCCAGGCGGACCGATGGAATGACGCTGTTCCTCACCGACCTGGACCGCGACAGGATCGACGTCCGCCCCATCCCGAAGATGGGCCGCAACGCCGTGACCTCGAACGAGTTGTTCATCGACGACTTGCGCGTCCCGGTCGAGGACCGGGTGGGCGAGGAGGGCCAGGGGTTCCGCCACCTCCTCGACGGACTCAATCCGGAGCGCATGCTGATCGCCGCCGAGGCACTCGGGATCGGCAGGGTGGCGCTGGAGAAGGCCGTGAGCTACGGCAACGAGCGCGTGGTGTTCGGCAGGCCGATCGGCATGAACCAGGCCATCCAGTTCCCGCTCGCGGACTCGCTCGCCCGGCTGGACGCGGCCGAGCTGATCCTGCGCAAGGCCACCTGGCTCTACGACAACGGCCGGCCGTGCGGGCGTGAGGCGAACACCGCCAAGTACCTCTGCGCGGACGCCGGGTTCACCGCCGCCGACCGGGCCCTGCAGACCCACGGCGGTATGGGCTACTCCGAGGAGTACAGCGTGGCCCGCTACTTCCGCGAGGCCCGTCTGATGAAGATCGCGCCGATCAGTCAGGAAATGATCCTGAACTATCTGGGATCGCACACTCTGGGAATGCCGAGGAGCTATTGATGGCCGACAACACCGGTCTGTTCGATCTCAGTGGACGATCGGCCCTGGTCACCGGCGCCGCGGGGGGCATCGGCTCCGCGGTCGCCCAGGCGCTCGCGCAGGCCGGGGCGGCGGTGCTCGTCACCGACGTCGACGGGGCGGCGGCCGCGGCGGTCGCCGAGAAGATCTCCGCGGCCGGCGAGCGGGCGGACAGCGCCGTACTGGACGTACGGGACCGCGCGTCCGCCGACGCGGCGGCGGCCCGGGCGGCGGCGCTGACCGGCGGGAAGCTGCACATCCTCGTCAACAACGCCGGAATCGTCGCGCCGGACATGTTCGAGAACCTCCAGGAGGAGGCGTTCCGCCGGATCGTCGACATCCACCTGATGGGCGCCTTCCACTGCGCCCAGGCCGCGCTGCCGTACCTGCCCACCGACGGCACGGGGCGGATCATCAACGTCACCTCGTCGGCCGGCATCGTCGGCACCCTCGGCCAGGTGAACTACTCCGCGGCCAAGGCGGCCATCATCGGCCTGACGAAGTCCCTGGCGCGTGAACTGGCACGCAAGCAGATCAAGGTCAACGCGCTGGCGCCGCTGGCCGCGACGCCGATGACGGAGACGATCCGCACCCACAGGAAGTTCGCGGACGCGATGCTCGCCCGGATCCCGCTGGGACGCTGGGCCGAGCCCGAGGAGATCGCCGGAAGCTTCGTCTTCCTCGCCTCGGACGCCGCCTCCTTCGTCACCGGGCAGGTGCTGCCCGTCGACGGCGGCATGGTCATGTGACCCGCGGCCGCGGCTCGTGGTGGCCATGAGCATCCGTACTATGCTGAATGGTTCAACCAAAGCAGTGGCATCGGTCCCAGGAGTACGTACATGCCCGGTAGGTCTCACCCGCGCTTCGACGCCCTGACGGTTCCGAAGGCATCGGACGTCCTGGCGTCGGAGGTACGTGAGCGCATTCTCTCCGGCGAGTTCACCGAGGGCATGGCGCTGCCGCCGGAGCGTCAACTCGTCGAGCAGACGGGGCTGAGCCGCGCCACGGTACGGGAGGCGCTGCGGATTCTCGAGGTGGAGAAGCTGCTCCAGATCAGGCCGGGCCGCGGCGGCGGCGCCTTCGTGCACCGGCCCGGCCGCGAATCGCTCGCCAGCACCGTGCAGTTGGTCATCCGGGGGCAGCGGATCCGGCTGGAGGCGCTGCACGAAACGCGGGAGGCCATCGAGCCCACCTGCGCCGCGCTGGCGGCGGCGCGCCGCACCGACCGCGACCTCGCCGAACTGGACGCGGCCCAGCGGGATCTCGTCGAGGCCGGGGACGACATCCCGCGCTTCCTGCGCGCGAACATCGACTGGCACAGCGCGGTGGCGAGGGCCAGCGACAACGAACTCCTGATCGGGTTCATGAGCGCGCTCTCGCAGTCGATCTACGCCGCCACGAACCTCGAACAGTTCATGGACGGCGAGATCCGCTCGATCACCGCCCGCGCGCACGCGAAGATCACCGACGCGATCCGCGACCAGGACGGTCCGGCGGCGATGCGGCGCATGGCGCGCCATGTGTGCGGATTCGCCGACGCGGCCGCGCGGGTGGACCGGCGGGGCCAGGTGGAACTGTCCGGGCCCACGGAGGACTGACTCCCGCGCGCTCAAGGCGGGCCTCTCCGGATCATTGACGACCATTCGGTCTGACCTTTAATATCATCTGAGGTTGGGGCGACTGAGGCACTGGAGATGGGGTCCCCATGGGCGAGGTCAGCTCCGTCATCACCGTCGAAGCGGACGGCGACATCCGTATCGTCACGCTCAACAGGCCCGCGCGGCTGAACGGCGTGTCCGAGGAGCTCCACCGCCGACTGGCCGACGTCTGGCGGGAGCTGGCGGACGATCCCGGCGCACGGGCCGTCGTCCTCACCGGCGCGGGCCGGGCGTTCAGCGCGGGCGGCGACTTCGACCACTTGCGGCGCCACCACAGCGATCCGGAGCTGCGCGAGCGGTCGATCCGCCTCGACCGCAGCATCCAGACGGCGATGATCCGCTTCCCGCTGCCCGTCGTCGCGGCGGTCAACGGCCCTGCCGTCGGGCTGGGTTGCAGTCTGGCGCTGGGCTGCGACCTGGTCCTGATGGCGGAGGACGCCTACCTCGCCGACCCCCATGTCTCGGTCGGCCTGGTGGCGGGCGACGGCGGGGTGACCCTCTGGCCGCTGCTCACCAGCCTGCTCCGCGCGAAGGAGTATCTCTTCACCGGCGACCGCATTCCGGCCGCCACGGCGGTCGAACTGGGCCTGGCGAACCGCACCGTTCCCCCCGAGGACCTGCAGAAGGAGGCCCTCGCGCTGGCCCGGCGGCTGGCGGCCCAGCCGGCCGAGGCGCTGCGCGCCACCAAGATGGCCCTCGCCGTGGTGGTCGAGCAGGTGTCCCGGGGCGGCATGGAGGCGGCGCTGATGGCCGAGCGGGCGACCATGACCAGCCCGGACCACATCCGGATCGTCGAGGAGTTGGCGTCCCGCGCCCGGCGACGGCCGACCGTCACCGAGGCCGAGGAGGACTGACGGTGGAGGCCGAGGAGTTCCTGCTCGTGCGCGACATGTTCCGCACGTTCGCCGCACGGTTCCGGATCGGCTCGGCCGACGAGGTGAAGCCGACCGCGCGCACCGCCGCGCAGGAGGCGCTCGGCGAACTGGGTCTCGCCGAACTGCGCCGCTCCTCACCCCCGGCCGCCACCGTCCAGGAGTGCGCCCTGCTCGCCGAGGAACACGGCCGGCAGCCCCTGACCACCTCCCTGGTGGGCACCGTGCTCCTCGCCCCGGAGCTGCTGCGACTCCTTGAGCGGGCCGATCCCTCGGCCCACGGCGGGGCACCGACGATCGCCCTCGCCCACGACCTGCGCTTCCCGGACTCCGCTCCGGACTCCTCCCCGTCCCGACTCCTCGCCTGGGACTGCGAGGGAGCTGACAGCGCGCTGTGCGTCACACCCGATGGAACGGTGACCGCCCTCGAACTGGGCGCGACCGCACCGGGCATCGACCTCCTGCGCGACATCCGCTCGGTGTCGTCCGAGTCGCCCGCACGGGTCCTCGGCCGACTCGACGCACAGGAGTACCGGCACTGGCAGGCCTACGCGCTCGTCATGGTGAGCAGTGAACTCGTCGGCGCGGCCGGGGCGTTCGTCCGACTGAGTGTCGAGTACGCCCGGGAGCGCCGTCAGTACGGGCGGGCGATCGGCTCGTTCCAGGCGGTCCAGCATCTGCTCGCCGACGCGACGGTCCTCGTCGAGGCCTGCACCAGCGCCACCCGGTACGCCGCGTGGTGCCTGGACAACGAGTCGCCCGCGAGGGCCCTGACGGCCGCGTGCGTCGCCAAGGCCGAGGTGAACACGTCGGCCCTCGACGCGGTGTACACGGGCATGCAGGTCTTCGGCGGTATCGCCCAGACCTGGGAGCACATCGCGCACCTGTACCTGCGCAAGGTCCGCCTGGGCGCCATGACGCTGGCGCCGACGGCCGATCTCCTGACGACGCTGGCCCAGCCGGAGCTGACCCGATGACCGACACGCCCCTGGACTTCGGCGACCCCACGGACCTCGACCGGCTCCGCCGTCGGTTCCGTGCCTGGCTGGCCGACCATCCGCTGCCCGGACGCCTCCCGGACGAGCCGGTCCCGGTCTTTCTCCACCGGTGGCACCGCCTGCTGCACTCGGGCGGCTGGGTGGGCCTCGACGTCCCCGTCCAGTACGGCGGCCAGGGCCTGAGCGCGCTGCACCAGGTCGCCATCAGCGACGAACTCGGCGCCTGTCACGCCCCCGGGGTCCCCCGGATCGGCTATCTCGCCCACGCGCTCCTGGAGTTCGGCTCCGAGGAGCAGCGCCGGCGCTGGCTGCCGCGCATGCTCGCCGGTGACGACGTGTGGTGTCAGGGCTTCAGCGAGCCGGGAGCCGGATCGGACCTCGCGGGGATGAGCACGGTCGCGACCCCGCACGAGGACCACTACACCGTACGGGGGCAGAAGCTCTGGACCAGCTACGCGCAGTACTCCGGTCTGTGCCTGCTGCTCGCGAGGACCGACCGGTCGGCGCCCGCGCACCGGTCGATCTCGGCGTTCGCCCTGCCGCTGGACCGGCCGGGAGTGACGGTACGCCCGCTGAGGGCGGCGAACGGCGACGACGAGTTCTGCGAGCTGTTCCTCGACGACGTGCGCATCGCCCGCTCCGAGCGCATCGGCGCCGAGGGCGACGGCTGGCCACTGGCCATGACGACGGTGTCCTACGAGCGCAACGCCCTCGACACCGGCCACCTCTCGAAGTACGGGCTGCTCGTCGAACGGCTGCGGCGCACCGCCCGGGAACGCCGGGCAGACCTCCCGGACGGGCTGTTGTCCGAGATCGGCCGGTGCTTCGTGGACTACGAGGTCCTGGTGGCGCACGCCCGGCGCCGCACCGCCGAGCGGCTGGGCGGACAGCTCGCAGGACCGGAGTCGTCCATCGACAAGCTGCTGATGACCAGGACCGAGCAGCGGCTCTACGAGACGGCACTCAAGGTCTTCCCCGAAGAACAACTCCGGGGCGAGGAAGGAGCAGGCGCGGGAGAAGCAGGCAAGGAGCGCGCAGGGGCCGGCGAGCTCTTCGGGGACTACCTCTATTCCAGAGCCGCGTCCGTGTACGGCGGAACATCGCAGATCCAGCGCAACATCATCGCGAAACGGGTCCTGGGTCTGCCGTCCGGCAACTAGGGCCTGTCCGGCCGATCAAGTCGCGGGAAAACGAGGGGCCTTGGCAGTGCCGGTGAGCGGGGTCTGGTGCGTGCAGCTGCAAGGCGGAGGAGGGAGTCGACGCGATGGGGGTCCCCCCTGCTCGAGCGAAGCCGAGAGCTCGGGGGAGTCGGCGAGTGACGACAACGCGGCAGATGTGCGCACCAGACCCCGCATCTGCGGCGTGATCGGCCGGACAGGCCCTGGGTCCTGGATGAACGGGATTTCATGTCCGATGGGAGTTCACCCGTGCGATACGACCTCGAATACCGGAGCATTCCCCATGTGATCAGAGTTGCCGCCAAGCAATTCGCGGACGCGCCGGCCCTCGTCGACGAGAGTCGCCGGTGGAGTTTCCGTGAGTTGGAGCAACACATGCTCCGGGCCGTGCAGGCAGCCGTCGCGCTGGGGGTCGAGCCGGGGGACCGTGTCGGTCTGTGCGCTCCGAACTCCGCCGAGTGGATCCTGGCCGCGCTCGGCATCCAGGGCGCCGGGGGCATCGTGGTGCCGCTCAACACGAGGTTCAAGGCACCGGAGATCTCCTACATTCTGCGCAAGTCCGGGGCGAAGGCCGTCTTCGCCTCGTCCTTCCTCGGCCATGACTACATAGCCGGGTTGAGGAACGCCGATCCGGATCTGCCCGCGTTGCGCAGGACGGTGTCGATTCTCGGCCCGCAGGGGGCGGCGGACCTCGCCTGGGAGGACTTCCTTCGCGCGGGCGAGGCCGACTCCTCGTCCACGGCCCACGACTTGATCGACCGGCTCACTCCGGACGACGTGTCGGACGTGATGTTCACCTCCGGCACCACCGGTCATCCCAAGGGCGTCGTACTGACCCATGGACAGTCCCTGCGCGCCTACGGCTGGATGTCCGAGGAATACACGTTCACGCATTCCGACAGCTTTCTGATCATCCCGCCGTTCTTCCACTGCTTCGGTTACAAGGCGGGGTGGCTCGCTTCCCTGATCCACGGTGTGAAGGTCATCCCCATGCGCACCTTCGACGCGGGCCGGGCGCTCGAGATCATCGGCCGGGAACGGGTCAGCGTTCTCCTGGGGCCACCGACCATTTTCCAGGATCTGGTCAACCACCCGGACCGTTCCGCTTTCGACCTTTCCTCGCTGCGGGTGTCCATGACGGGCGGCACCACCATTCCGGAATCACTGATCCGCGCCATGAAGTCGGAACTGTCCTTCGACATCGTGATGAGCGCGTACGGACTGACGGAGTCGACCGCGTTGGTGACGACCACCCGGATCGGAGACTCGGAGGAGACGGTCGCGCGGACCACCGGACGGACCATCCCGGACGTCGAGGTGAGCATCGTCGACGACCGGGGCCTGGCCGTGCCCACCGGGCAGGACGGCGAAGTCCTGGTGCGCGGCTACAACGTCACCCGCGGGTACTGGGACGACCCCGAGGCCACCGCCGCGGCCGTCGACGCCGAGGGCTGGCTGCACACCGGTGACGTCGGACGCCTCGACGAGTGGGGAAACCTCTCCATCGTCGACCGCAAGAAGGACCTGTACATCGTCGGCGGTTTCAACGCCTATCCGGCCGAGATCGAGAAGCTGCTGCTCGGGATCGAGGCCATCGAGCAGGCCGCCGTCATCGGAGTGCCCGACGAGCGTCTCGGTGAGGTCGGCTGCGCCTTCCTCGTCGTGAGACAGGGCCACCGGCTCACCGAGGCCGACGTCGTCGCGTGGGCACGCGAGAACATGGCCAACTTCAAGGTCCCCCGGCATGTCCGGTTCGTCGACGCGCTGCCCCGTAACGCCAGTCGGAAGGTGCTCAAGGACGGGCTGCGGCGCGATTGGAGCAGGCCGAGTGACAACTGATCGCGTGGACGCAATAGGGGACGGCTCGGCCGGTCCCCTCGCGGGCATCACCGTGGTGAGCCTGGAGCAGGCGGTGTCGGCCCCCATGTGCACCCGCACACTCGGTGACTTCGGGGCGCGGGTGATCAAGGTGGAGAACCCCCGGGGCGGCGACTTCGCCCGGCACTACGACGACGTGGTGGGCGGCCTCGCGGCCCACTTCGTGTGGCTCAACCGGGGCAAGGAATCGGTGGCCCTGGACCTCAAGTCCCCGGCCGGGATGGCGGTGCTGCGCCGGCTGCTCGACCGCGCCGACGTCCTGGTCTCCAACCTCGCGCCCGGCGCGACCGCGACACTCGGCATCGCCCCCGCCGACCTGGCCGTGAGCCATCCCGGGCTCATCGCGGTGGAGATCGACGGGTACGGGCCCGGCGGGCCGCTCTCCCACAAGCGCGCCTACGACCTGCTGGTCCAGGCCGAGTCGGGGGCGTGCGCGACCACGGGCCGACCGGGCGCGCCGGCCAAGGCGGGGCCGCCGGTGGCCGATGTGAGCACCGGTCTGTACGCCGCCCTGTCGATCATGGCGCTGCTCTGCGGGAAGGAGCGCGGCCGGGTGCAGGGGCCCACCTCCGCCGCGGTCAGCCTGTTCGACACCATGACGGAGTTGATGGGCTACTCGCTGACCTACACCCGGCACACGGGCGTGGACCAGGAGCCGAAGGGCATGGGCTCGCCCGCGGTGGCGCCTTACGGGGCCTATCCCACGGCCGACGGTCACACCGTCGTCCTCGGCACCACCAACGACGGCGAGTGGCAGCGGCTCGCGCGTGAGCTGCTCGGCCGCCCGGACCTGGCGGACGACGAGCGCTTGCGGAGCAACTCCGGCCGGGTCGCGCACCGTGAGGTCCTCGACGCGGAGATCGGCGCCTGGTGCGCACGTCATGACCTGGCGTACGTCCAGGACCGTGCGGATGCCGCGGGGATAGGGAACTCCCGCTACAACACCCCGAGCGACGTCGTCGCACACCCGCATCTGACGGCCCGCGACCGCTGGCGCGAGATCGACACGCCGGGCGGTCCGGTGCCGGCGCTGCTGCCGCCCCCGGTCATCTGCGGCTACGAGCAGCCGATGGGGCCGATCCCGGCCCTCGGCGAACACACCGCGGCCGTCCTCGCCGAGCTGGGGATCGACGCCGAGGGGGAGTTGCTGTGAGCGAGGAGCCGGTGCTGCTCTGCGACGACTCGGGCGGCGTACGGACGCTGACGCTGAACCGTCCGCACCGCAGGAACGCGATCGACGAGGAGTTGTGGCGCGCGCTGCGGGACGCACTCACGGACGCGGGGAACGATCGGTCCGTACGGGCCCTCGTGCTGACCGGGGCCGGTGGCGCGTTCTGCTCCGGCGCCGACATCTCGGGGGGACTCAGTGCCGCGCACCCCATGTACCGGATGCGCACGCTGAGCGAAGTGACCCTGCTGCTGCACGAGTTGCCCGTCCCGACCGTCGCCAGGGTGAGCGGGGTGGCGGTCGGCGCGGGCTGGAATCTGGCGCTCGGGTGCGATCTGGTGGTCGCCACTCCCCAGGCGCGGTTCTCGCAGATCTTCGCGCGGCGCGGGCTGTCCCTCGACTGCGGGGGATCCTGGCTGTTGCCGAGGCTCGTGGGTCTGCAGCAGGCCAAACGGCTCGCGCTGCTCGCCGAGACGATCGACGCCGAGGAGGCGCGGTCGCTGAACCTGGTGACGTGGGTGGTGCGCGCGGAGGAGATCGACGACTTCGTGGCGCGCCTCGCCGCGCGTCTGGTGGCGGGCGCCCCGGTGGCCCTCGCCCAGAGCAAGGCGCTGTTGAACGAGGGGGCCGACCGCACGCTGCGGGACGCGCTCGCGAACGAGGCGCGGGCCCAGGCGGTCAACTTCGCGACGGCGGACGTCCCGGAGGCGTACTCCGCGTTCAAGGAGAAGCGTGCGCCGGTCTTCACGGGCCACTGGGCGGTGGCGAGTTCGAGGCCATCTCACCGACCGGAAGGGTCGACATGCGGGAAGCAGTGATCGTGGAGGCGGTCCGTACCGCCGTCGGCAAGCGCAACGGCGGGCTGTCGGGCATGCACGCCGCCGACCTGTCCGCGGTCGTCCTGGGCGCGCTCGTCGAGCGGACGGGGATCGATCCGAAAGTCGTCGACGACGTGATCTGGGGGTGTGTCTCCCAGGTCGGGGACCAGTCGAGCAATGTCGGACGCTATGCGGTGCTGGCCGCGGGCTGGCCCGAGAGCATCCCGGGCACCACGGTCAACCGGGCCTGCGGATCGAGCCAGCAGGCGCTGGACTTCGCCGCGCAGGCGGTCATGTCCGGCCAGCAGGACGTCGTCGTGGCGGGCGGGGTCGAGGTGATGAGCCGGGTCCCGCTCGGCGCCGCGCGCTCCACCGGCATGCCGTACGGTCCGCAGGTCCTCACCCGCTACCAGGGCTTCTCCTTCAACCAGGGCGTCTCCGCCGAGAGGATCGCGCAGAAGTGGGGCTTCGCACGGGAGCGGCTCGACGCGTTCTCGGCGCTGTCGCACGAGCGGGCCGCGGCCACGCAGGACGCCGGTGCCTTCGAGGCCCAGATCACCGCCGTGCCGACCGAGGGAGCGACGACCGTGACCCTCGACGAGGGCATCCGGCGCGGTACGAGCGTCGCGACCCTCGCCGAGCTCAGGCCGGCGTTCACCGAGGACGGGGTGATCCACGCGGGCAACGCCTCCCAGATCTCCGACGGGGCGGCGGCGCTGCTGGTGACGACACCGCGGAAGGCGCGCGAGCTGGGGCTGACGCCGCTCGTGCGCTACCGCGCGGGCGTGGTCACCGGCTCCGATCCGGTGCTCATGCTCACGGGCCCGATCCCCGCGACCGAGAAGGTGCTGCGGAAGGCGGGCGTGGGCCTGCCGGCGGTCGGCGTCTTCGAGGTGAACGAGGCCTTCGCGCCCGTACCCCTGGCCTGGCTCGCCGAGACCGGCGCGGACCCCGCGCTGCTCAATCCGCTGGGCGGCGCGATCGCGCTCGGGCATCCGCTCGGCGCGTCGGGGGCGGTGCTGATGACCCGCATGGTCCACCACATGCGGGACCACGGGATCCGCTACGGCCTGCAGACCATGTGCGAGGGCGGCGGCACCGCCAACGCGACCCTCGTAGAGCTCGTATCCCCCGCATCCTGAGGACCCTCACGGAGGACGTCGTGCGCCGAGAACTCTTCACCGCCGACCACGAAGCGTTCCGGCAGCTCGTCCGGGAGTTCGTGGCCAAGGAGGTGGTCCCCCACTACACGGAGTGGGAGCACGCGGGCCGGCTGCCGCGCGAGCTCTTCGGCAAGCTCGGCTCGCTCGGAGTACTGGGCATGTCCATACCCGAGGAGTACGGCGGAGCGGGCCTGCACGACTACCGCTACAACGTCGTACTCCAGGAGGAGGCAGCCCGCGCTCTCGTCACGCTCGGCACGGTGCGCACCCAACTCGACGTCGTCCTGCCGTACTTCCTCGCGTACGCAGACGAGGACCAGCGTGAGCGCTGGTTCCCCGGCCTCGCGGCGGGCCGGCTCCTGACCGCCGTCGCCATGACCGAACCCGGCACGGGCTCCGATCTCGCGGGCATCCGCACCACCGCCGTACGAGACGGGGACGCGTACGTCCTCAACGGGGCCAAGACGTTCATCACGGGCGGTCTCCTCGCCGACCTGGTGATCGTGGTGGCGCGTACGTCGACCGATCCCGACGACCGGCGGGCGGGCCTGACGCTGCTGGTCGTGGAGGACGGCATGACCGGGTTCACTCGCGGCCGGGTGCTCGACAAGATGGGCATCAAGGTGCAGGACACCGTGGAGTTGTCCTTCGACGAGGTGCGGGTCCCGGTCGCCAACCGGCTCGGCGAGGAGGGCGCGGCCTTCGGCCATCTCGGCCACAACCTTCCCCAGGAGCGGATGACGGTGGCGGTCGGATCGGTCGCGCAGGCGAGGGCGGCACTCGAGACGACCCTCGCATACGTCAAGGAGCGGCAGGTGTTCGGGACTCCGGTCGCCTCCTTCCAGAACACGAAGTTCGAACTCGCCGCGGTGGCGGCCGAGATCGAGGCCGCGCAGACGATGCTCGACCGCGCGGTGCGCGAGCTCGTCGACGGCGAACTCTCCGGCGCGGACGCGGCCAAGGTCAAACTGTTCTGCACGGAGATGCAGGCACGCGCGGTCGACCGCTGTCTGCAACTCTTCGGGGGGTACGGGTACATCCTGGAGTACCCCATCGCCCGGCTGTACGCGGATGCGCGCATCACCCGCATCTACGCCGGCACGAGCGAGGTCATGAAGGTCATCATCGCCAAATCCCTGGGACTGTGAGCATCATGGCGGACTTCTCCAGCAGGACCGGCGTCGCGTTCGTCGCGGGCGGCACCGGCGGCATCGGCGCGGCCGTCGTGCGCATGCTGGCCGAGCGCGGCAGCGACGTGGCGTTCACGTACCGCACCAGCCAAACCGGGGCAGACGCCCTGGCCGCCGAGGTGAAGGCGTACGGGCGCCAAGTCCTCGCGGTGCGCCTCGACCTGGGCGACGAGCGGGCCACGGCGGAGGCGGTCGCCGAGGCGTCCGACGCCTTCGGGGGCCTGCACACGCTGGTGTACGCGGCGGGCCCGCATGTGCCGATGGTGCACCTCAGCAAGGTGACGCCAAGTCAGTACCGGGCCCAGCTCGACGCAGACGCGGTGGCGTTCTTCAACCTCGTCCATCCCGCGCTGCCCCGGTTGCGGGAGACGCGGGGCTCCATCGTCGCCGTCACCACCGTGGCCACCCGCCGGTTCCCCGTGCGCGACGGGCTGTCGTCGGGCACGAAGGGGGCGGTCGAGGCGGTGGCGCGGGCGCTGGCCGCCGAGGAGGGCCGCTACGGGGTCCGCGTGAACTGCGTCGGCCCCGGCATGCTGACCGACGGCATCGCCGCCCGTCTGATCAGCTCCGGCGAACTCGACACCGAGGCCCTGGACATCACCCGGCGCAACATCCCGCTGCGCCGTTTCGGCGAGGCGAAGGACATCGCGGAGGCGGTGGCGTTCCTGGCCTCGGACCGCGCGGGCTTCATCACCGGGCAGGCACTGGGTGTGGACGGCGGGTACAGCGTGTAGTGCCCTGGGTGTTCACTCCGGTGGCGTGATCCGCCGTCCGCCGACGAACGTCGCGCGTACGACGTCGGCGGACATGAGGTCGAGGGCTTCTTTCAGCGGTACGTGGAGGAGGCACAGGTCGGCGACCGCGCCGACCACCAACCGCTGTACCCGGGAGGGGTGTTGGGGCTCCCCCGCGAACAGGTCCAGCGCCGCGCGTGGGTCCACCGCCTCCCCGTTGGAGCGCTCGACGGCCGCCCGCATCACCGCCCAGGGGTCGGCACTTCCGTACGGCGCGTCGGTCCCGGCGGCGAGCGGAATCCCCGCCTCGGCCAGCGACCGGCAGCGGTACAGGTGGGCCTGGTCGTCCGGGTCCACATCGGTCGCGTACTCCCGTCCCCGCTCCACGGGAAAGTGCGGTTGCGTCACGACCGTCACGCCGAGCCGCGCGAGCCAGGGCATGGTCTCGGCCGGGATCACCGACCCGTGCTCGATCCGGTCGCCCGCGACCGGCCCGGCCTCCTCCAGGGCGAGCAGGGTCACGAGCAACTGCACTCGGGTCACGCAGTGCACGGCCACCGGGCGGGGCCGCACGGCCGCCACCGATGCCGCCAGTTCACCCGGCGTCGGCAGGGTCGCGTCGTCGAGCAGGAACTTCACCGGCGCGTCGCCGATCCCCATCACGACGAGCCGCTGCGGCAGCACCGACAGCAACTCCGGCAGGTCCTGGCCCGGATGCGGATCCGCGTTGGTGAACCCGGTGATCCCGTACGCCGCGGCCCGGGACCCCACGCCGCGCAGATCCAGCCGTACGGGCGGAGTGAACCCACGCAGCCGCTCGTCCTCCCGCCAGAACCGCCCGTCACCCCCGTCGCCCCCGCCGTCCAGACCAGCCCGCAACGCCGCACTGTTCCACATCCACAGCGCCCCGCTGCGATGCTGGACCCGCACCGGCCGATCGGGCGCGAAGTCGTCCAGCACCCACCGGTCGAGCTCGCCCGCGACGCTCTCGTGGTAGCCGACGGCCCGCACCCACTCCCCCGGCGGCCCGCTCCGCAGGGCCCCCACCAGTCCGTCCCTGTCGCCCGCCTCCGCCGGACCGACCCGTACCGACGCGGCCTCGGCCGCCAGTGCCGCCAGGTGTACGTGGTGGTCGTGCAGGCCGACCAGCAACGCGCCGCCCCGGCCGACGACATCGCCGCGCCCCGCCCGCCGTCGGCCGATCCCGACGACCCGTCCTCCCCCGAGGCGCACGTCCACCCTGCCGTACCCCTCGACCTCCACGTCCGTGATCAGCACGTCAACGGCTGTCGGTGAGGGCGGCTGCACAGGCGGCCAGGGAGAGGCCGAGCAGCTCGCCTCCGCCGTCGGCCAGTGAGCGGGCGACGGCGTGGGCGGCGAAGACGCCGGTGACGGGGTCGGCGAGCGCGTCACCCAGAAAGACGGGGTCGCCGACGCGGTCGAGGCCGGTGAGCCCGCCCGCGACCGCCGCGTCGTCGCCGAAGGCGATACGGTCCTCGTCGCGCCCGTAGCCGGTGATGCTCAGCCAGACACGGCCGGGGCGGGCCGCGAGGAACTCCTCTGCGTGGATGCCCAGTCGGCGCAGTGCCCTCGGGCGTGACGCCTCGATGACGACGTCCGCCTCGGCGACGACCTCGGCGGGCACGCCGGAGGCGAAGTCGAGCACCAGGCTCTCGTGTCCGTCGTGCAGCCAGCGGTAGAAGGCGGGCGATCCCCTGCGCGCGCCGTCCGGTCTGGTGGTGCTCTCCACCTTTACCACCCGGGCCCCGGCCTCCCCCAACAGCCGTGCGCACAGGGGGCCCGCCCACAGGGCCGAGAAATCGATGATCCGCAGCTCTGCCAGGTCCCGTGGGTTCGCCGCCCCGCCTCGCTCGGCGCGTACGGGAGCGCGGGTGCCGCGGGCCGAACCGTGGGCGGCGGCCGCGATCCCGAGCAGTTGCGCGTGCGCGGCGACGTCGGTCGCCGCGGCGCGGTGCGCCGCCTCGTGCGGTTCCTCCGTCCCGGCTCCCCCGAGCAGCGCGACGAGAGCGGGCACGGCGGCCAGGTCGTCGGGGCGGGCCAGGTTCACGGCGGCCCAGCCGTCGGCGGTCTCGAGGAGATGGCAGGAGCCGCCGGCCGAAACTCTGCCGGGGAGAGGGCGGCCGGTGAGGCGGGCACGGAGGAAGAGGGCGGTCGGCAGGTCCACGGGCACGCCGGTGAGGCCGGTGAAGGCCTTCGCCACGTCGTGGAGGGGGCCGAGGAACGGCTCGACGGGCTCCATCCAACTCCGGAGAGTGTCGTTCTCCAATTCATGAACCCCCTTCTCGTCCGTGGCGATCTCCCATTACACTCCAGTCGCCGCCGGTTGGGGAGGGGAACGACATGGCCTTGGACTCGCCCTTCCACCTGGTCGACCTCGACCGGGAGGCGCCGGTGCGGGCCGACGCGAAGGATCGGGTTCTCGTCGGCGTGGCGGCGGAACCGGTCGACGCGGGCCCGGAGTTCGACATCCTGCTCACCGGTGTCGCCGCTCCCCCGCGACCGTGGGTGGGGTGCGCGGACCTGGACGCCGTCGCCCAGCGCCTCGCGGCGGTCGTCGCGGCGCAGCCGGCCGCCTCCGTCGCGCTGACACAGGTGCTGCGCATGGGCGGGCATGTCACTGCGCCCGAGCGGCTGGTGCTCGAGTCCCTCGCCTACTCGGTGCTCCAGAGCGGCGCGGGCTTCCGTGCCTGGCTGGCCTCGGCGCGCCCGCGCACTCCACGTCCGGCCGCCGAGCCCGTACGGCTGCGCCGTGACGGCGACCGGCTTTCCATCACCTTCGACCGGCCGTGGGTGCGCAACGCGTTCGACGCCGGGACCCGGGACGCCCTCTGCGAGGCGCTGCACGTCGCCGTGGCGGATCCGTCGATCGCGCACGTCGACCTGTACGGCAGCGGTTCCGCGTTCTGCAGCGGAGGTGACCTGGCGGAGTTCGGGACCTCCCGCGATCCGGCGCAGGCGCACCTGCTGAGGGTGCGGCGCAGTCCGGCCGCGCTGCTGCAGGAGTGCGGTCCCCGGGTGACCGCGCATCTGCACGGCGCCTGTGTCGGCGCCGGGATCGAACTGGCGGCGTTCGCGGGGCGGGTGCTGGCCGCGCCGGACACGGTGATCCGGTTGCCGGAGGTCGGGATGGGGCTGATCCCGGGCGCGGGCGGCACGGCGAGTCTCCCGGTCCGGATCGGCCGGGAGCGCACCGCGTATCTCGCCCTGTCGGGCGGCACGCTGAGCGCAGCGGAGGCGCTCGGCTGGGGCCTGGTCGACGAGATCGGCGAGGTCACCGTGGCGGGCGTCCCCTCGCCACCCGCCACGGCCACCGCTACCCCGTCCGCCACGGCGTCGGACGCCCCCTCCTCGTCCGACGCGACGGCGGCCGAGCGCTGAACCCCCCGCGCTCCGGTCAGCGGGCGCCGTGGGCACCGTACGACGGCCGTCGGGGGACGCCGCGCGTCAGCTGCCGTTCCACACCGGCGTCCTGCGTTCCGCGAAGGCGCGGGCGCCCTCCGCCGCGTCCTTGCTGCGGAACACCGACAGGACCTCGTCCGGTTCGGCCCAACGGCGTTCCCTTATCAGCTTCTTGGTCATGGCGACGCCCAGCGGACCGTTGGCGGCGATCCGCCCGGCCAGGGCGAGCGCCTCCTCCCGTACCCGGTCGGCGGGGACGGCACGGTTCACCAGGCCGGCCCGCTCGGCCTGCGCAGCCGTGACCGGATCGCCGGTCAGGCCCATCTCCAGGGCGACCGCCAGCGGCACCCGGTCGGCGAGCGTCGTACCGCCCCCTGCCGCGAACAGGCCCCGCTTGACCTCGGCGATCCCGAGCCTGGCGTCCTCGGCCGCGACGACCAGGTCGCAGGCCAGCACCATCTCGAAGCCGCCACCGAGCGCGGAGCCGTTCAGCGCCGCGATCACGGGGGTGCCGATGCCGTCGCGGAAGAACCACACCAGGCCGTCGAACTTGCCGCCGCCCTTCGCGAACGCCTTGAGATCCATGCCGGCGCAGAACACGGTTCCGGCGCCCGTCAGGACGATCGCCCGGACCCCCGGATCGGCGTCCGCCTCCCGCAGGACGTCCGACAGGTCGTCGATCAGCTCCGGACACAGGGCGTTGCGGGCCTCGGGCCGGTTCAGGGTCGCGACGAGGACGTTGTCGATCCGTTCGATCAGGACCAGGTCGCTCATCGGGCGGCGCCCGTCGCCGCGCGCGCCCGGGAGCGGTACGCCTCCAGCTTCTCGGCGGGTTCGATCAGACGGTGGCTGCGCGACTGGACGGAGACGTCGTGGCCCTCGGCCCGCTTGCGCAGCGCTCCCACCGTGGCCTGCTCGCGCGGGACATGGGTGAAGGGATCGAAGGAGTACCAGCGCATGGCGTTCTCGTGGGTCATCTTGTCGATGTCCGAGTCGGACACGTCGAAGCGCTCCATCACGCCCATGAGTTCCTCGGGTGCTTCCGGCCACATCGAGTCGCTGTGCGGGTAGTCGCACTCCCAGGCGATGTTGTCGATGCCGATCTCGTGACGGAGCTTCACCCCCATCGGGTCACTGATGAAGCAGGTGAGGAAGTGCTCCCGGAAGACCTCCGACGGCAGCTTCCCGCCGAAGTCCTGGAGGGTCCAGGCCGCGTGCATCTCGAAGGTGCGGTCCACCCGCTCCAGGAAGTACGGGATCCAGCCCGTGCCGCCCTCCGACAGGGCGATCTTCAGATCGGGGAAGTCCTTGACCGGCTGGGACCACAGCAGGTCGGCGGCGGCCGAGACGATGTTCATCGGCTGCAGGGTGATCATGACGTCGGGCGGCGAGTCGACCGCGGGGATCGCCAGCTTGCCCGAGGAGCCGATGTGCACCGACAGGACGGTGTCGGTGTCGGACAGCGCCCGCCAGAGCGGGTTCCAGTACGGGTCGTGGAAGCTCGGGTACCCGAGCACCGCGGGGTTCTCGGTGAAGGTCAGCGAGTGGCAGCCCTTGGCGGCCACCCGGCGGACCTCCGCCGCACACAGTTCGGCGTCCCAGATGACCGGGATCGCCATCGGGATGAACCGCCCGGGATGCGCCCCGCACCATTCGTCGATGTGCCAGTCGTTGTACGCCCGTACCAGCGCGAGCGAGAAGTCGGCGTCCTCCGTGGCGAACAGCCTGGCCGCGAACCCCGGGAAGGACGGGAAGTTCATCTGGGCGAGGATGCCGCCCGCGTTCATGTCGGCGACGCGCTCGTTCACGTCGTAGCAACCGGGACGGATCTCGTCCAGGGCCTGCGGTTCGAGGCCGTACTCCTCCTTGGGCCGACCGGCCACCGCGTTCAGCGCGGCGGTGCGGATCACCGTCTCCCGGAACGTCCAGGTGTCGGTGCCGTCGTCCTGGTGGACCAGCTGGGGCGCGTCGTCCTTGTACCGCTCGGGGAGGTGGTTCACGAACATGTCGGGGGGTTCGATGATGTGGTCGTCGACGCTGATGAGGACGAGATCGTCTCGATCCATGACGGGTTCCCTTCCGGAAGGGGAGAGGCAGGCGGCTCGGGTGCGGGCTTGAGTGCGTACGGCTAGTCGGAGGCGGGCAGCGGCTTGGCCGCCTTGATGGTCATCGGGACGCCGTCGCAGCTCAGTTCGCCGGTGCCGGAGGAGGTGCAGAGCACTTCGAGGGCCCCGTCGGCGTCCACGTACCGCTTGCCGATGAGGGTCACGGCCTCAGCCGCGCCGCCGGGCGCCGGCTTCGCGGCGGTCGCGGGGACCATCGGAGCGCCTCCGCAGGAGAGCCGGACCGAGCCGCCGGCGGGGGCGCGGACGACGACCACCCGCGTGCTGCAGACGGCGCTGGCGAGCTGGTCACCGGGGCGCGGCGTCGTTACCGGTGGGGTCATGGTGGATGTCCCTTTCGAGCAGGCGATCGGCGAGCAGGTTGATGTCGTAGGACTGGCGGGCCATCCAGAACCGCAGGAAGCCGGTGAGCGAGTACCGCAGGAAGAGCGCCGAGCCCACCACGGTCGCGCAGACGCCCCCCAGTCCGAGTGCGAGTCCGTCGCCCTGGACGAGCGGGTCGACGGTGTTGTGGGACACCAGGTAGCCCGACACGCCGAGCACCAGACCGCCCACCATCAGCAGGACTCCGAGGCGCAGCCAGAGGGTGGCCCGGGCGGCGGCCGGGTCGGGGATCTTCAGTCCCGCCAGTTCTCGGACGAAGCGGTCCGCGCGCGGCTCGGTGGTGGTCATGCGGAACTCCCCAGGTAGAGGGCGGACAGTTCGGCGCGCAGCCCGCCGTCGGGGTGGCCCTGCCGTTGGACCCGGCCACGGACGAGGACGGCCGCGTGGTCGGCGATGTCGAGGACGGCGGCCGCGAACTGCTCGACCACCAGGACGGCCACGCCCTGCCGGGCGATCTCGGCGACTTGTTCGTAGAGCCGGCCGACGATCAACGGAGCGAGTCCCATGGAGAGTTCGTCGAGCAGCAGGACGGCGGGGTCGGTGGCGAGGCCGCGGGCGAGGGCGAGCATCTGCTGCTCACCGCCGGAGAGGGTGCCGGCCGCCTGCGAGGCGCGGCGGTGGAGGATCGGGAAGCGCTGGAAGGCGATCTCCTCGATCTCCGCGCGGCTGCGGCCGGTGAAGGTCATCATCAGGAGGTTGTCGCGGACGGACAGGTTGGGGAACACGCCGCGGCCCTCGGGGATCAGACAGACCCCGGCGCGTGCCAGGTCGCGGGGGTCGGCTCCGGTCATGTCCCGGCCGCCCAGCCGGAGACGGCCGGATTCGAGGGGGTGGACTCCGGAGGCGACGCGCAGGGTGGTGGTCTTGCCCGCCCCGTTCGGGCCCAGCAGGGCCACCACCTGCCCGGCGGCGACCTGGAGGTCGACGCCGTGCAGGACCGTGATCCGGTCGTAGGCGGCACGGACGCCGCTCAGTTCGAGAATGGCGCTCACGCGTCCCCCAGGTAGGCCGCCAGGACGGTCTCGTCGTTCCGGATCACCTCGGGCGGGCCGGACGCGATGACCTTGCCGAGATCGAGTACGTACACCTCGTCGCACACCCCCATGACGAGGCTCATGTCGTGTTCGACGAGGACCACGGCCGTGCCGTCGTCGGTCAGCGAGCGCAGCAGCGCGGCGAACCGTTCGGTCTCCTCGCTGTCCTGTCCTGCGGCGGGTTCGTCGAGGAGGAGCACCTTGGGCCGGATGACCATCGCGCGGCCGACCTCGACCAGTCGGCCGACTCCGGTGGGCAGTGCGTCGGGCGGGCTGTCGGCGAGGTGGGTCAGGCCGAGCCTGGTGAGGGTCTCGGTGACGGCGTGGTGTGCCCGGCGCCGGTCGGGACCGAGTTCGGCCGCGACGAGGAGGTTGTCGCGGACGGTGAGTCGGCCGAAGAGCTCCAGCCGCTGGAAGGTGCGGGCGAGTCCGCGCCGGGCGCGGCCTGCGGGGCTGGTGCGGGTGACGTCCTGGCCGTCGAGGAAGACCTGTCCGGAGGAGGGTCTGCGCAGTCCGGAGGCGACGTCGAACAGGGTGCTCTTGCCGGCTCCGTTGGGGCCGATGAGTCCGGTCACGCGGCCCGGTTCGGCGCTGAGGGCGACGCCGTCCAGAGCCCGGTTGCCGCCGAAGGCGACGGTCACTCCGCTAATCCGCAGCGAGGCCACGGGCGAGCACCTCCCTGTCCTCGGGGCGCCAGGCGCGCCGCAGTCCCCACCACTCGACGGGAACCTCCGGTTCGGTCGGTGCGGCGGTCTGCCGGGCCGTCGCCCAGATCCGCAGCGCCACCCCCGTGGCCACCGAACAGCCCAGGAACGTCCAGCCGTTGATCAGGTCGCCGAGCCGCAGGACCCACAGCAGGGCGAGTACGCAGAGCAGGCCGGGCAGGGCGATCCGGTCCCGGCCGAGCGGCTCCCACTCGCGGCGGAGGCGGACCACGATGCCGTCGGGGTTGTGGCCGAGTCCGATGCCGGCGAGGCCGGGCAGCAGGGCGACGAGGTTCTGCGCCCAGGGCGCCACGGCGACCAGCGCGTTCGTCGGGCCGATGTACGCGGTCCCGGCGAACAGTCCGTTGCCCACCGCGCCGAGGCCGCCGACCACCGCGACGAGGAAGATCGGCAGTCCCGCCACCAGGTTGAACTGGTCGGCGGTGATCGACCGTTGCTGCATTCCGTACAGCGCGCCGCCGAGCCCGGCGATGCCCGAGGAGAGCGCGAACACCAGGACCTTGGCCCGCAGCAGGCTGCCGCCGAGGGTCGCGTAGGCGGCCTCGCTGTCGCGCAGCGCGATCAGCCGCCGCCCGAACCGGCCCCGGCGCACCGCCGCCACGACCAGTGAGGCGAGCGCGAGGCAGACCGCCGCGAACACCAGCTGCTTCGCCGCGGTGTCCAGTGCGAGGCCGAAGAGCCGGGGTCCGGCCACGTCCACCGCGCCCTGGTCGAACAGGGCGATCCGCATCCCGAACAGATGGAAGGACGGCAGGGTGAAGATCCACCGGTCCAGGGCGACCGCGAAGGCGGCGGTCCCGAGCGCCAGGTACACCCCGGACAGCCGCAGTGCGGGCAGCGCGACGACGGCGCCGGCCACCGCGGAGACCAGGATCGCGGCTCCGAGGGCCCAGAACTCCCCGTGCGCGCCGAGGTGGGCCCAGACGACGGCCCCGATCCCGGCCATGCTCAGCTGGCAGAGCGAGATCTGCCCGGCGTACCCGGCCAGGGGTACGTACGACAGGGCCACCACGCCGAGCGAGAAGATGGCGCCGTAGGTGATGAGGTCGGCCTCGCCGAGGACCGAGGCCAGTACCGCGCCGAACGCGACGACGCAGACGGCGAACACGGCCGTGCCGCGGGCCGTCGGAACCGGCACCGGGCGCAGCTTGCGGTCCCGGCCGCGCAGTCGCCGGTGCGGGAACGCCAGCAGGGCCACGAACAGCAGCAGCGCGGGGGCGGCCAGCCTGAGGCCGGGCAGGTAGGCGTTCTGCGGGAGATAGCCGGTCAGATAGCTCTCCATGCAGCCGACCACGATCGCGCCGACGAAGGTCAGGGGCACGCTGCGGAGCCGGCCGAAGATGGCCGCGGTGTAGGCGCTGACGATCAGCAGCGAGAGCTGGGCGGCGTCGAGGGTGACGGTCGGCGCGATCAGGATGCCGCCGATCGCGGCGAGTTGGGTGCCGAGGATCCAGGCGGTCTTGTTGGCCCGTACGGGATGGGCTCCCGTCAGCCCGACCAGGGCGCGGTCGTCGACGGTCGCCCGCATCTCGGCGCCGGGGCGGGTGCGGTAGAGCAGGATCCGCAGGCCGACCGCGACCAGCACCGCGACGGTCATGGTGAGGGCCTGGTGCCAGGTGACCACGGCCGAGCCGATGTGGAAGGGCTTCCGGTCGGCGAAGAACGTGGGCAGCGTGCGCGGCACGTTGGGATCCCAGACCCAGCGGGCGACGGCGATGAGGCCGCTCAGCAGCGCCACCGTCGTGACCAGCCGTTCGGCCTCGCCCAGCGCCTGGACGGGCCGGAGGACGACCTTCTCGACGAACAGGCCGAAGGCCGGGGCGAGGACGAGCAGGACCACGGCCAGCGCCACCGGTACCGGCCAGTCCCAGCCGCCGGTGAGTTGCCAGTAGGTGAAGGCCGACAGCATGCCCGCCGCGCCGTGCGCGAAGTTGAAGACGCCGGTCGTCGTGTAGGTGAGCACCAGTCCGCTGCCGATGACCGCGTAGATCGCGGCGGTGCTCAGGCCGACGATCCCGAAGGTGAGGAACTGCTCCATGACGGGCCGTCACTCACACTCTCGCCGGGGCCGGCGAGGACGAACGGTCTCGGCGGCCGGTCGGCCGGGAGGCGGTGGCGGCGGCGGTGGTGCCATCTGCTGCAAGGCGTACTTGGCGACCGCCCCCAGGGCGGCGAAGGGTGTGGGCTGGTTCAAGGGGTCTCCTCCTCGGTGCTGTCCCCGAGCGGCCGGCGGGAACAGGTGATCGCCCCGGCCACCTTGAGCGCGAGGTGGTTCTCCTCCTCTCTATTGGTGGAAACTAGCTTCTCACTAAGAGAGAATCAACCATTCACACAAAGGCAGGAGAGACGATGAGCGGACAGCGCAGGGGAACCGCGATCGCCATGACCGACCCCGAGCGGGACACCTTCCTGCGAACCCAGCCGCTGTGCCGGGTCGCGACCGTCGGACGGGACGGAGATCCCCATGTCAGCGCACTGTGGTTCGTGTGGGACGGGTCCACGCTGTGGCTCAACTCGCTGGTACGCAGCCAGCGCTGGACCGATCTGGACCGGGATCGGCGGCTCAGCGTGATCGTCGACGACGGGGGCACGGACTTCATGGCCCTGCGCGGCGTCGAACTACGGGGCAGCGTCGAGGTCGTCGGCGAGGCGCCCCGCAAGGGAGATCCCCTCGACGAACTCATGGACCCCGAACAGCTCTTCGCGGACAAGTACATGGGCGGCGGCGCGTTCCGGTACGACGGGAAGCACGGCTGGCTCCGGCTCACCGCGGAGAAGGTCGTGAGCTGGGACTTCGCGAAGCTGCGTCGCGACCGCTGACGCCCTGACCGTTGACGCCGTAACCGTTGACGTCATGACCGACACATGGAAACCTGCCACTCGTAAATGAGAATGTCATTCTCACCGAAGGGCGGACAGGTCCTTGTCCACTGACGACCTGATGGAGATTCAGCAGCTGCTGGGCCGCTACGCGGTCCACATGACCCGGGGCGACATCGACGGGGTACTCGCGGTCTTCACCCCCGACGGCACCTACAGCGCCTTCGGGGACACCTACGGCCTCGACGAGTTCCCGGCCCTGGTCGCCGCCGCGCCCAAGGGTCTGTTCCTGGTGGGTACGGCCGTGATCGAGCCGCCCGAGCACGGGGAGACGGACGGGAACACCGCGACCGGCACCCAGCCGCTGTGCTTCATCGAGCACGCCACCCACGCCATGCGGATCGGCTACTACAACGACACCTATCTGCGGACCGCCGACGGCTGGCGGCTGCGGACGCGGGCGATGACGTTCATCCGCCGCAGCGGGGCGCACGACTCGGGCCGCCCGCACGCCTTCGAACGCCCGGGCGCGTGAACGTCACGGAGTTCCGGTCGGGTCTGCGCCACTGGCTCGACCGGAACGACCTCTCCCCCGGGCCCGATCACTCCCTCGACGGCCAGGTCGCGCAGCTGGCCCGGGTGCGGCGCGCGCTCTACGAGGCGGACTGGATGCGGTACGGCTGGCCCGCCGAGGTGGGCGGTCTCGGCGGACCGGCCGTGCTGCGGGCCGTGCTCGGCGAGGAGGTCGCCTCCCGGGGTCTGGCCGAGCCGGGCATCTACTCGATGATCGAGGTGCTCGCCCCGACGATGATCTCCTACGCCCGTCCGGAGCTGGCGGCGGAGATGGTCCCGCTGCTGCTCGGCGGCGGGGAGCAGTGGTGCCAGGGCTTCTCCGAACCCGGTTCGGGCAGCGACCTCGCCTCTCTCACCACCCGGGCCGTCCCCCGGGGCGGGGACTGGGTGGTGACGGGCCAGAAGGTGTGGACGAGCCTCGCGCAGTACGCGGCGCGTTGTGTCCTGCTCACCCGCACCGCGCCGGGCCACGACGGGATCACCGCGTTCTTCGTCGACATGGACACCCCCGGCATCACCGTGCGGCCGCTGCGCACGATGCACGGCGTGGACGAGTTCGCCGAGGTGTTCTTCGACGACGTGGTAGTCCCCTCCGACCGTATGCTCGGCCGCCCCGGCGACGGCTGGCGACTCGCGATGGACCTGCTCCCCCACGAGCGCTCCACCTGCTTCTGGCACCGCGTCGCCCACCTCTACACCCGGCTCGACCGGCTGCTCGTGGAGAGGACCGAACCGGGCGACACGAGCGACGACCTGTCCCTCGGCGCCGCCTATCTGGCGCTGCACACCGTGCGCTGCCGCTCCCACGGCACCCAGCGGCGACTCGCGGCGGGCGCCCGGCTCGGCCCGGAGACCTCCGTCGACAAGGTGCTGCTGGCCACCGCGGAGCAGCAACTCTTCGACACCGCCCGGGACCTGCTCCCCGGCGTGCTGGAACTGACGGACGCGCCATGGCGGGAGGAGTACCTGTACTCGCGGGCGGCGACCATCTACGGCGGCACCGCGGAGATCCAGCGCAACATCATCGCCCGTCGGCTGCTGGACCTGGGAAGGGACTGACACACGATGGATGCCGCCGAGCGGGACCTGTTCGCGCAGACGCTGCGCAAGACGATGACGGCGGCGTCGGGCCGCGCCCTCGACACGGCCCTGGCCGACCTCGGATGGTCCGACCTGCTGACGGAAGTGCCGGACGTGGCGGTCCCGCTCACGTTCGGTCTGCTAGGCGAGACCGGCGCGCACGCGCCGCTGCTCAACGACGTCCTGCTGCACGCTGCGGGACGCGCCGTCGGGGGCACGCTGCCCCTGCCGTACACGGGCGGCGCGTGGGTCGTGTGGGAGCGCACGGACGAGGCGGGCGGCGCGCTGGACGGCGAGCTGCCGCTGCGGACCGTCGCGGCCGGGGATCCCGTCCCACTCGCCGCGGGACGCCGGGCGCTCGGCTGGTGGCTCCTGGGCACCGGCCGGGCGATGCTCGCGCTCGCCCGCTCGCACGTGCTCGACCGGACCCAGTTCGGCCGTCCCCTGGCCTCCTTCCAGGCCGTACGGCACCGGCTCGCCGAGACCCTCGTCGCGCTCGACGGGGCCGAGGCGACCCTCGTGGCCGCCGAGGACGACCTCGGCTGCCTGCTCGCCAAGGCGGCGGCCGGACAGGCGGCGCTGACAGCCGCCCGCCACTGCCAGCAGGTCCTCGGCGGGATCGGCTTCACCGCCGAGCACGACCTGCACCGGCACGTCCGGCGCACCCTCGTGCTGGACGGATTGCTGTACAGCGCACGCGAGTTGACGCGGGAGGCCGGCGCGCTGATACGCGAGGGCCGCTCGGCGCCGCGGGTCGTTCAGCTGTGACACGGGCCCGTGAAGGCGTCGATCAGCTGTGACGCGCGGCCGCGTAGGGGATGCCGCGCCGGGCGAGGCCGCCCGCGTCGATCTCGACGCCACGCACCTGGACGTCAGGACCGGGCCTGGGTCCGTCCCCGCGCGGTGACGTCGGCGCGCCGGGCGGCGACCTCGCTCGTCCCCTGCTGCCAGGTCTCGGCCATGTACCCCTCGATGAGGTGCGCCTCGTCGAGAGTGGCCGCGCCCGCGATCTGGCGGTAGTGCCGCAGCAGCCGGCGGACACCGCGCTGGTCGTTGTTCACGATGTCGGCGGCCAGCCTCCGGGTGAAGGGCAGCAACTCCTCGTGCGGTACGACGTGGTTGACCAGTCCGAGGCCGAGCGCCTCCTCGGCGGTCAGGAAGTTGCCGGTCAGCGACATCTCCACGGCCCGCCGCTCCCCGACGGCCTGGGCGAGGAGTACGGTCGCGCCACCGCCCGGCATGATGCCGAGCCGGGCGTGGGTGTCGGCGAACCGGGCGCGCCGCGACGCCACCAGGAACGTGCACTGCAGGGCCACTTCGAGCCCGCCCGTCACCGCGACGCCGTTCACCGCCCCGATGACGGGCTTGCCGATCACCGGCAGGAAGCGGAAGAGCCCATTGGCGTCGCGCTCCGGCCCTTGACCGGGCGCCCGGGGAACCGCGGTCGGCGGCGACTCCCCCGACACCTCCTTGAGGTCGACCCCGGCACAGAACCCGGGATCCGCGCCGGTCACGATCACGGCATCGACGTCGAGGGCCTTGCCCGCGGCCGTGACCGCGTCCCACAGCGCGAAGGTGACCTCCCGGCTCAGCGCGTTGCGCGCCTCGGGCCGGTTGAGCGTCACCGTCGCGATCCGCTCCTCGACGTCGACAAGGACAACAGGCTCCCGCCCGGCCAAAGCGCCACCTCCACCCGAAGGAACCTCACAGCCGACGAACCTCACAGCGGCAAGAACCTCGTTCTCAGAATATGCATACCCTACTATCGTCACATGAAAATCGACGGTACGGTCCGCGGGTTGTCGGACGCCGCGGATCGGGCCCGCACCCTCGAGGAGCACGGCTACGACGCCGCGTGGGCCGGAGAGGTCAATCAGGACCCCTTCCTCCCCCTGGCCGTCGCCGCCGGGGCGACCGGACGCATCACCCTGGGCACGTCCATCGCGGTGGCGCTCGCCCGCTCCCCGATGGCCCTCGCCCACACCGCCGACGACCTCCAACGGCACAGCCGCGGCCGGTTCGTGCTCGGTCTCGGCTCCCAGGTGAAGGCCCATGTCGTACGCCGCTTCTCCATGCCGTGGGGCAGACCGGCCGCGCAGATGCGCGAGTACGTCCTCGCCCTGCGGTCGATCTGGTCGGCCTGGCACGAGGGCACCCCCCTGGACTTCCAGGGCGAGTACTACCGCCACACCCTGATGCCCCCGGACTTCGTCCCGCCCCCGCACGGCTTCGGGCCGCCGCGCGTGCTGCTCGCCGGCGTCGGTGGCCTGATGACCCGGGTCGCGGGTGAGGTCGCGGACGGCTTCCTCTGCCACGGCTACACCACCGCCCGCTGGATCCGCGAACGGACACTGCCCGCCCTGCGCGAGGGGCGCGCACGCGCCGGCGCGTCCCTCGACGGCTTCGAGGTACTGGGCACCCCGTTCCTCGTCACGGGCACCGACAAGGAGATCGAAACGACCCTGCCGTTGCTCCGCGGCCGTATCGCCTTCTACGCCTCCACACCGGCGTACCGGGGCGTCTTCGCACTGCACGGTTGGGACGGCGCGAGCGAGGAGCTGACCGCGCTGTCGAAGGCCGGGCGCTGGCAGGACATGGCGGGGCTGATCACGGACGAGATGGTCGACGCGTTCGCGATCGTCGCCCCCGCGGACGAGTTGCCCGGCCGGGTCGCGGAACGCTTCGGCGGGCTGCTGACCCGTCTCTCGTTCACCCCTCCGCCGAGCCTGGACCGTGAAGCCGCCATGGACCTCGTCGCGCGTCTGCGCGCCTGCTGAACCACGCGCTGAACCACACCGCACCACAACCCACCGCGTCCCCCACATCCCCTCGCATCCCACCGAACCGCACCGGGAGTGCCTGTGACCGACCTCTGGAACGACCTGCTCACCTGCCTGAAGCTGCGCCCCGACCTCTCGGCACCCGAGCCCGTCACAGGCTTCGAGGGATCCAACCAACACCTCAGCTATCACCGGCTGTTCGGCGGGCAGCTGCTGGCCCAGTTCGTCCGGGCCGCCGCTCTCACCTGCCCGGACAAGGCCGTCAAGTCGCTGCACGCGCAGTTCCCGCGCGAGGGCCTGACCGACGAACCCGTGCGGTACGAAGTGACGCGCCACCGTGAGGGCGGCACCTTCGCGACGCTGACGATCGTCGCCCGGCAGACACCGGGCGTCATCGCCACCGCCTCGGCGTCCCTGCACGCCGCGGAGGACGGACTCGACCAGCAGAGCGACTTCAAGGTCCCCTCCGTGCCCGGCGCGGAGCACGACGTGGACCTCGGCCTCATCCCCTGGACGACCCGGTCGACCACCGACCTCGAGTCCCCGAAGGCGGAGCCGCCCGAGTACGACCTGTGGATGCGCACGCCGGAGGTCGCCCCCGAACTCGCCCCGGCGCTCATCGCGTACGCCACCGACCTGACGCTCATCGGCACCGCCGTGCGCCGCCTCGACGGGATCTCCCAGCGGGACTCGCGCACGGCGTTCACCTCCGCCGTCACCTCGCACAGCCTCTGGTTCCACCGGCCTCTGCGCACCGACGACTGGCTGCTGCTGCACCAGCACAGCCCGATCCTCGCCCACGGCCGCTGCTTCGGCCGGGGGGACGTCCTGACCGAGGACGGCTCTCTCGTCGCCTCGTACGCCCAGGAGGCGGTGCTCCGCTTCCGAAGCTGATCCACCGGCGGGGGGGCGCCCGGGGTGTCGATCATTGGGGCTCCCCGGCGCGGCCACGCGCCATACGCCGGGGCGCACCGTCAGGTCAGGGAGCCTGGACCTCGATGACCGTCGCCGAGCCCATACCGCCACCCGCGCACAGGGCGGCCACCCCGATGCCACCGCCACGCCTGCGCAGTTCGTGGACGAGCGTGACCAGCATGCGGGCCCCGGTGGCGGCGACCGGATGGCCGAGGGAGCAGCCGCTGCCACTGAAGTTCACCGTGTCCGGGTCGAGTTCGAGCAACCGGACGGCGGCGACGGGCACCGAGGCGAACGCCTCGTTGATCTCGAACAGGTCGACGTCGGCGATCGACAGACCCGCTCGGGCCAGGGCCTTGGGGATCGCCTTCACCGGGGCCAGGCCCATCTCCGCGGGGTCGACGCCTACGGACGCCCAGGACCGTACGGCGGCGAGGGCCGCCAGCCCCTCGCGGGCCGCCGTCGCCTCGCTCGCGACGACCAGAGCGACCGCGGCGTCGTTCGCACCGCCCGCGTTGCCCGCCGTGATGCTGAACCCGTCGATCTCCGGGTGCAGGGGCTTCAGCCTGGCCAGTTTCTCGGCGCTGGTGTCCCGGCGCGGGTGCTCGTCGACGGAGAAGAGCCCGTGCGGGGTCTCGATCGGGACGATCTCCTCTTTGAAGCGGCCCTCGTCGATGGCCGCCACGGCGTTGCGGTGCGAGCGCAGCGCCCAGGCGTCCAGTTCGGCGCGGGTGAGGCCTGCCGCGACGGCGGTGTTCCAGCCCACCGTGATCGACATGTCCTTGTTGGGGGCGTCGGGGCGGTCGGGGTGGGTGGGCGACATCCAGGGTTCCCACTCGCCGTCGACGCGGAAGAGCGCCTTCGGGGAGGTGGAGGCCGAGTTGACGCCGCCGGCGATGACGAGTTCGTCCATGCCCGCCATCACGCTCGCGGCGGCGCTCTGGACGGCGGCCATGCCCGCGGCGCAGTGCCGGTTGTTGGCCAGCCCCGCGACCGAGGTGAGCCCCGCGGTGACCGCGGCGTGGCGGGCCAGGACGCCACCGCCGTAGAGGCCCTCGCCGAGGATCACGTCGTCGATGAGGGCCGGGTCGAGGCCTTCGGCCGCCGCGGTGACGATGTGGTGGGCCAGGTCGAACGCGGTCGTGTCGCGCAGGGTGCCCTTGACGGCGGTGCCGATGGGGGTGCGCAGGGCGGACGCGATGACTGCTTCAGGCATGGGTGGTCTCCAACTCGGCCAGGAGGGTGCGGCGCAGCAGCTTTCCGGTCTCGGTCTTGGGGAGTTCGGCGCGGAACACGACGGCGTCCGGCGTCTTGGACGAGCGGAGCCGGTCCTTGACCCACTGCCGGATCTCGGCCGGCTCGCCCGCGCCGACGACAATGGCGACGATCCGCTGCCCCCACTCGGGGTCGGGCAGCCCGACGACGGCCGCCTCGACGATGCCGGGGTGGGCGAGGAGTACGTCCTCGATCTCGGCCGGTGCGATGTTCTCGCCGCCGCGGATGATGGTGTCGTCCGCGCGCCCCTCGATGAAGAGGTAGCCGTCGGCGTCGAGCCGTCCGCGGTCCCGGGTGGCGAACCAGCCCTCGGCGTCCAGGGCGCTGCGGCCGCCGTACTCGCCGGAGATCTGCTCGCCGCGTACGAAGACAAGGCCGGTCTCCCCCGCCGGGGCCGGCTTGTCGTCGTCCGTGCGGATCTGGATCTCGATTCCGGGCAGCGCCCGGCCCACCGAGCCGAGGCGGTCGTGTACCGCGGGGTCGTCCGACACGGACGCCTGCCAGTGGTCGTCGGGGCCGAGGACGGCGATGGAGGAGGCGGTCTCGGTCAGGCCGTAGGCGTTGACGAAGCCGGTCTGCGGGAAGATGCGCAACGCCCGTTCCACGATGGGCCCCGGGGTGCGCGCACCGCCGTAGGCGAGGCTGCGCAGCAGGGGGGTCCCGGCGTCGTCGCCGGGTACCTCGGCGACGATCCGGGCGAGCATGGTGGGGACCACGAGGGCGTGGGTGATCCGCTCCCCGCGTACGGTCTCCAGCCACTGCCCCGGTTCGAACGTCTGCAGGTACACGATCCGGCGGCCGGAGTAGAGGTTCGTCAGCAGGTTCATCAATCCCGCGACGTGGTACGGCGGTACCGCCACCAGCGACGCGTCGCCCTCCTCGGCCGACGCGAACTCCTGGGTGTTCAGCACGTAGGCGAGCAGATGGCGGTGCCGGAGCACGGCCGCCTTGGGCTCGGCGGTCGTGCCGCTGGTGTAGAGCAGCACGGCGACCGAGTCCCGGTCCTGGGGCGGGTCCAGGAACTCCACGTCCGGCCGCTCATCGAGGAGGGCGTCGAGGTCGGCCGGGCGCAGGACCACGGCGCCGGGATGGCGGGCCAGCAGGGCGTTCAACTGCTGCTCGCCGAGCCGGTAGTTGACCGGGACGAAGGGAACGCCCGCCAGAGCGGCTCCGAACAGGGCGACGGGGTAGGCGAGTTGGTTGGCGCCGAGATGGACGACGGCCTGACGGCCCCGGAAGCGGTGGGCGGCGGCATGGGCGCGGCGCAGCAGTTCGGCGGCGGTCAGCGAACGGCCGCCCGCCGTGATCACCGCCCGATCGCCGGCCGAAGCCGCCATCTCAAGGATCATGGTGATATTCATGAGAATGCTATTCTCATATACACAGAGCCCTGCTTGCAAGAGAGGATAACCTTGATGCAGATCAGTGGGAGTTCCGCGGTCGTGGTCGGTGGGGCGGGGGGCCTGGGCGAGGCCACCGTCCGTCGCCTCCACGCGGCAGGAGCGAAGGTGGTCGTGGCCGACCTCGCCGACGAGAAGGGCAAGGCGCTCGAGGCGGAGTTGGGCGTCCGTTATGTACGCACGGACGCCACCGACGAGAACGACGTCAAGGCGGCGATGACCGAGGCCGCGGCGGCGGGACCGCTCAGGATCTCGGTGGACGCGCACGGCGGCCCGGCCAGTGGCGGCCGGCTCGTCGGCAAGGACGGCGAACCCCTGGATCTCGCGGGCTTCCGGAAGACCATCGACTTCTACCTCACGGCCGTCTTCAACGTCATGCGCCTGGCGGCCGCGGCCATCGCACGCCAGGAGGCGGTCGACGGCGACCGGGGCGTCATCGTCAACACCGCGTCGATCGCGGCGTACGAGGGGCAGATCGGGCAGATCCCGTACGCCGCCGCCAAGGGCGGGGTGGTCGGCATGACCCTCGTCGCCGCGCGCGACCTCGCGCCGCTCGGCATCCGGGTCGTCACGATCGCTCCGGGCACCTTCCTCACCCCGGCCTACGGCGCGGCGGGCGACCAACTGGAGGCCTACTGGGGGCCCAAGGTCCCGCATCCCAAGCGCATGGGCCGCTCCCCCGAGTACGCGGCTCTCGTGGAGCACATCTGCGAGAACGACTATCTCAACGGCGAGGTCATCCGCCTCGACGGCGCCCTCCGGTTCCCGCCGAAGTGAACGGCCGACCGAACGTGAGCGACGGGCTGAAGGGGAAGGTGGCGTTCGTCGCCGGGGCGAGCCGGGGCATCGGCCGCAACATCGCGCGCGGGCTCGCGGAGGCCGGAGCCGCGGTCGCGGTCGCCGCGCGCTCCGAGGAGGAGGGCCGGACACCCGGCACGATCCACGCCGTCGCCGAGCGGATCACGTCGGCGGGTGGCAGCGCCCTCGCGGTCGCATGCGACGTGACCTCCGAGGCGTCGGTCGAGGCCGCCGTGGACGCGACCGTCACGGAGTTCGGCGGGATCGACATCCTGATCGCCAACGCCGGGGTCATGTGGCTCGGCCCGGTCGAGTCCACACCGCTCAAGCGCTGGCAGCTGTGCCTGGACGTCAATCTCACCGGGGTCTTCCTCGTCACCAAGGCCGTCATCCCGCACATCAGGGCGCGCGGCGGGGGCTCGTTGGTGGCGGTGACGACCAACGGGGTCGGCATGACCGACAGGGGCGCCAACGCGTACTGGGTCTCCAAGGCGGGCGTCGAGCGCCTCTATCTCGGGCTCGCCGCCACCCTCAAGTCCGACAACATCGCGGTCAACTGCCTGGCCCCGTCGCGTGTCGTCGTCACCGAGGGCTGGCAGGCCGGGGGCGGCGGACGCGAGATCCCACCGGAGATGATCGAACCCCCGGAGGCGATGGCCCACGCCGCGGTACGCCTGGCCGGCCAGGACGCGAGCGGGATCACCGGCACGGTGCAGAAGTCGGAGTCGATGCCGGGGTGAACGCGAGGGGTCCCGGGAGTCGAACTCCCGGGACCCCTCCTCGTGTCCGCTGCGAACCGCCCACGCTCTACGGGCCGTGCTCGCCCAGGTGGGGCGGCGGCCCGTACGCGGGCTCGTAGCCGGCCACCCGCACGGGACCGCGTACCAGCCGGAATTCCCCGGCCGTCACGATCGCCTCCGGTATCGCCGCCAGCGCCTGCGGCAACGTCCGTACGGCCGCCGCGGGAACGCCCAGGGGACGCAGCCGTGTCTCCCAGGCGGTGGCGGTGTCGCTCGCCAGGGCCTTCGTCACCACGTCGAGCACCTCCTCGCGGCGCGCCGCGCGTTCGGCCATCGCCCAGAAGCCCACGATGCCCGCCTCCGCGGCGAAGGACTTCCAGAAGCCGTCGTGGGTGATGAACAGGGCCAAGTGGCCGTCCGCCGTGGGGAAGAGCTGCGCCGGTACGTAGTAGGAGTGCGCGCCCAGCGGCAGACGGCGCGGCTCGACCCCCTCGTTGAGGTAGGCGGACGCCCGGTAGTTGAGCTGGGAGAGCATCACGTCCCGCAGCGACACCTCGACCTGCCCGCCGCGGCCCGAGACGATCTGCGCGAGCAGACCCAGTGCCGCGGTGAGGCCGGAGGAGTTGTCGGCCGAGGAGTAACCGGGCAGGGTCGGCGGGCCTGCCGGGTCACCGGTCAGCGCGGCGACGCCGGTGGCCGCCTGGACGACGTAGTCGAAGGCCGGGTCGTCGCCCGCGTCCAGGCCGAAGCCCGTGAGCGCGACGCAGACGATCCGTGCGTTCCACTTCTTCAGCGCCTCGTAGGTGAGCCCGAGCCGGTGGATCGCGGACGGTTTGAGGTTGACCAGCAACGCCTCGGCGTCCGAGACGAGTTCACCGAGTCGTTTCTGACCGCTCGGCGTGGTCAGGTCGAGGCGGACACTGCGCTTGCCCCGGTTGAGGCTGGCGAAGTACGCGTCGCTCACCTGCCGGGAGATGTCCCCGCCCGGCGGCTCGATCTTGACGACCTCGGCACCGAGGTCGGCGAGCATCATCGTGGCGTACGGGCCCGCCAGCATGTGACCGACCTCCAGGACGCGGAGGCCGGCCAGCGGCCCGGCGGTCGCGGGGCCGGCGGTCATCGGAAGTCCGCCGCGATCCCGGCGAGCACCTCACGGGTCCGGCGCTTGGAGGCGATCAGCTCCTCGCGGCCCTCGCCGATCGGCAGCAGCCGTACCGACAGATCGGTGACCCCGGCGTCGGCGAAGCGCCGGAAGCGGGCCGCGATGGCCGTCTCGTCACCGGCCGCGCACAGGTCGCCGATGTCCCGGGCGTCGCCGTAGTCAAGGAGCCGCTGGTAGTTGGGCGAGATCTCGGCCTCCCCGAGGATCCGGTTGGCCCGCTCGCGCGCCGCGTCGACCTCGGCGGGCAGGCACAGACACACCGGGATGCCCGCGACGATCCGCGGCGCCGAACGCCCCGCGTCGTCCGCCGCCTTGGCGATACGGGGTACGACGTGGTCGGCGACCGCGCGTTCGTCGGCCATCCACAGGACGGTCCCGTCCGCCCGCTCGCCCGCGAGTGCCAGCATGACCGGGCCGAGCGCGGCGAGCAGCACCGGAAGAGGGGCCACGGGGGCGAGGTCGAGCGGGTTGTGCACGGTGAACGTGCCGTTCTCGACGTCGACCGGGCCCGGTCCGCGCAGCGCCGCGTCCAGGACGTCCAGATAGTCACGGGTGAAGGCGGCGGGCCGCTCGTAGGGCAGTCCGAGCATGTCCCGGACGATCCAGTGGTGGGAGGGTCCGAGGCCCAGGGCGAGCCGCCCACCCGCGGCGCCCTGCGCGGACAGCGCCTGGCGCGCGAGGGCGATCGGGTGCTGTGTCTGGAGCGGTACGACCGCGGTCCCGATCTCGATCCGCTCGGTCCGCGCGCCCATCAGGGCCACCGCCGTCAACGCGTCGAAGTCCGTGGGGATCTGGGGCACCCAGGCGGTGTCGAGGCCCGCCCGCTCCGCCCAGGTCACGTCGTCGATCATCCGCGCGACCTTGCGCGCGGAGTCCCCACGCTCCGGCCCGATCATCACACCGACCCGCACAGTGCCTCCCAATTCTCGGGGTTTCGGGGTTCCGTTGTCTCGAGGTGCCGATGACTCGAGGTGCCGATGACTCGAGGTGCCGATGTTTCGAGCGGCCGGCCTCCCGCGTCATCCGGCAGCGGCAGGTCAAGGGGTCGCGGGTGAGGCGGGGACGACCGCCGTCAGGGCGCGCATCTGCGCCACGATGGCGTCGAGGGGTGTTCCGGTGGGGAAGACCGCCGCCGCACCCGCCGCCTTCATGCGGGGCACGTCGGCCAGGGGGATGGTGCCGCCCACTACGACGGCGATGTCCTCGGCCCCGGCGGCCCGCAGCCCCTCCACGACCCGCGTCGTCAGCGCCAGGTGCGCGCCGGAGAGAATGCTGAGGCCGACCACGGCCACGTCCTCCTGGAGCGCGGTCGCCACGATGGTGTCGACGCGCTGGCGGATGCCAGTGAAGACCACCTCGAACCCGGCGTCGCGCAGCGTCCGTGCGACGATCTTGGCCCCGCGGTCGTGGCCGTCCAGACCGGGTTTGGCGATGAGCACACGGGACGACATCAGAACACCACCGGCTGCCGGAACTCGCCCCAGACCGCCTTGAGGGCGGCGACCATCTCGCCGACCGTGCAGTAGGCCTTGGCGCAGTCGATGAGCAGGGGCATGAGGTTGTCGGTGCCCTCGGCGCCGCGGGCGAGGGCGGCGAGGCGGTCCCGTACGGCCGCGGCGTCGCGGGTGGCCTTGACGTCGGCGAGCCGCTTCAACTGCCGGTCGCGGCCTTCCCCGTCGAGCTCGTACGTCTCCAGCTGGGGCGGCGGCTCGGGCGTGGCGAAGCGGTTGACCCCGACGACCGGCCGGGTGCCCGCCTCGACGTCCTGGTGGAGGCGGTAGGCCTCGTCGGCGATGAGGCCCTGGAGGTAGCCGTCCTCGATCGCCCTGACCATTCCCCCGTGGTGTTCCAGGTCCGCCATGATCTCGGCGATGCGCTCCTCGGTGGCATCCGTGAGGGCTTCCACGAAGTACGAGCCGCCGAGCGGGTCCGCGACCCGGGCGACGCCGGTCTCGTGGGCGAGGATCTGCTGGGTGCGCAGGGCGAGCGTCGCCGACTCCTCGCTGGGCAGCGCGAACGGCTCGTCCCAGGCCGCCGTGAACATCGACTGCACGCCGCCCAGCACCGACGCCATCGCCTCGTACGCCACCCGGACCGTGTTGTTCTGCGCCTGCGGCGCGTACAGGGAGGCCCCGCCGGCCACACAGCCGAAGCGGAACATCGACGCCTTGTCGGTGCTCGCGCCGTACCGCTCACGGACGATCGTCGCCCAACGTCTGCGGCCCGCACGGTACTTGGCGATCTCCTCGAAGAAGTCGCCATGGGTGTAGAAGAAGAAGGAGATCTGCGGGGCGAACCGGTCGATCGTCATCCGGCCGCGCGCCAGCACCGTGTCGCAGTAGGTGACGCCGTCGGCGAGCGTGAACGCCATCTCCTGCACGGCGTTGGCGCCGGCGTCCCGGAAGTGCGCGCCCGCCACCGAGATCGCGTTGAACCGCGGCACCTCGGCCGCGCAGAACTCGATGGTGTCGGCGATCAGCCGCAGCGACGGTTCGGGCGGCCAGATCCAGGTGCCCCGGGAGGCGTACTCCTTGAGGATGTCGTTCTGGATCGTCCCGGTGAGCTTCGCCCGGGGTACTCCGGCGCGCTCTGCGGCGGCCACGTAGAACGCCAGCAGGACCGCCGCCGTGCCGTTGATGGTGAAGCTGGTGCTGATCCGGTCGAGGGGGATGTCCTCGAAGAGCACCTCGGCGTCGGCGAGTGTGTCGAGGGCGACGCCGACCCGGCCGACCTCCTCGCTCACCTCCGGATCGTCGGAGTCGTAGCCGCACTGGGTGGGCAGGTCGAGCGCCACGGACAGTCCGGTGCCGCCCTGTTCGAGGAGGTAGCGGTAGCGCCGGTTGGACTCCTCCGCGGTGCCGAAGCCGGAGTACTGGCGCAGCGTCCACAGCCGCCCCCGGTAGCCGGAGGGGTAGTTGCCGCGGGTGAAGGGGAAGCGCCCCGGCGCGGGCGGCTCGACGGGCCGGTCCGCGGGCCCGTAGACCGCCTTGAGGGGAATCCCGGAAGCCGTGTGGGAGAAGTCGTCCTTCTCCGGCGGCTTCACGGGACTCTTCTCCGGCGGCTTCGCTTCAGACGTCATCGCAATCGGTCCTTCATCACCTTGCCGGTGGCGTTCAGCGGCAGCTCTTCGAGAAACTCCACATACCTGGGCACCTTGAACCCGGCCATCCGCTCCCGGCTCCAGGCGATCAGCTCGCCCGCCGCGAGGACCCCGCGAAGGACCACGAAGGCCTTGCCCACCTGGCCGAGCCGCTCGTCCGGTACGCCGATCACGGCGGCCTGGGCGACGGCCGGATGCTCCATCAGGAAGCCCTCGATCTCGGCCGGGTAGGCGTTGAAGCCGCCCACGATGAACATGTCCTTCTTGCGGCCGACGATCCGCAGCCGGCCCCGGTCGTCGAGCGTCCCGAGGTCCCCGGTGTGCAGCCAGCCCTCCGGGTCGATCGCCTCGGCGGTCGCGGCCGGGTCGTCGAGGTAGCCGCGCATGACGCTGTACCCGCGCACCAGGACCTCTCCGTCGTCCGCGATCCTGATCTCGACGCCGTCGCAGGGGGTTCCGACGGTCGTCGCGATGTCCTCGAAGGAGTCGCCGGGGCGCGAGGCCGTGGCCGTGCCCGCCTCGGTCAGGCCGTAGCCCGTCATGACGGTGCGGAAGGGCAGGTCGGTGACGATCCTGCGGACGAGGTCGACCGGGATGTCGGCGGCTCCGGTGACGGCCACCCGCAGCGAGGACAGGTCGTGGCCTCCCTGTGCCGCCAGCAGGGAGTGGTAGAGGGTGGGCGGGCCCGGCAGGACCGTCACCTTCTCGCGCTCGACCAGTTCGAGGACCCGGTCCACGTCGAAGACCGGCACCGGGAGGATGGTGGCGCCCCGGATCAGGGACGTGATGCAGCCCGCCTTGTAGCCGAAGATGTGGAAGAACGGATTGACGATCAGATAGCGGTCGCCCTCCCTGAGGTCCGCCAGGTCGCACCACTCCGCGTACAGCCGGAGTGTCTGGGCGTGTGTCATCAGCACGCCCTTGGGCCGCCCGGTGGTCCCCGAGGTGAACACGATGTCGCACACGTCGTCGCCGCTCACCTCGGCCTCGTAGGGCGAACCGCTCGCGAGGAAGTCCGACTTGATGTCGATCACGGGTACGCCGGCCGGCACCTCGAAGTCCAGACCGAGGAAGCCCTTCTCGACGAGGACGACCTTGGCTCCGCTGCGGCGGATGATGTCGCCCGCCTCGTCCGCCTTGAACCGGGTGTTGACCGGGACCAGGACGCCGCCGGCGGTCAGCAGCCCGAAGGCCGCGATGATCCACTCGGCGGAGTTGGGCGCCCAGATCGCCGCCCGGTCGCCCCTGCCGACGCCGGCCGCCGCGAACGCCCCCGCGGCGGTGCGCACGCGATCGGCCAACTCCTCGAAGGTGAGCCGGAGTCGACCGTCCACGACCGCTTCGGCGTCACCGAAGCGGTCCGCCGCGCTCAGCACCATCCGCGGGATGGTCTCGCCTTTCATACGCCGATCAACCGGGCCAGGTTGCCGCCCATGATCTTGGCCTGGTCGGCCTCCTTCATGCCCTGGATCGCGTCGATGTAGGTGACCGGGTCGGCCAGACCCTCGGGGTGGGGGTAGTCGGAGCCGAACAGCACCCGCTCGACACCGATGATCCCGGCCAGCTCGGCCATGTCCTCCTCCCAGAACGGGCTGATGTGGATCCGGTTCTTGACCTCTTCGACCGGGTCGCCCAGGAAGCCCTGCGGCTGCTTCTTGTAGACGTCGGCCAGCTGGTCGAGGAGCGGCACCAGCCAGGAGGATCCGTTCTCGATGACCGAGACCTTGAGCTCGGGGAAGCGGAACAGCGCGCCGTGGCAGACCCAGGAGGCCACGGAGTCGGTGACCGGCCGCCATTCGCCCAGCATCCGGAAGGTCTGTGCCTGGAACGGCGTCATCTCCTGGCTCTTGCCCTCCCAGTCGCTGGAGTAGCGGGAGTAGCCACTGTCGGAGGAGTGCATCGACACCAGCACCCCCGCCTCCTCGACCCGCTTCCAGAAGGGGTCGAACTCCGGCAGCGCGAAGGACCGCGAGCCGCCGAACCCGGGGACCGGGGCGGGCCGGACGAGGATCGACCGCGCGCCGCGCTCCAGGCACCACTCCAGCTCGGCGATCGCCTTGTCCAGGATCGGCAGGCTGATCACCGGCGTGGTGAAGATCCGGTCCTTGTAGTTGAACTTCCAGGTGTCGTACAGCCACTCGTTGAGCGAGTGGACGACCGCGTGGATGAGCTCGGGGTCGTCCCGCATCCGCTCCTCGATCAGGCTGGCCAGAGTCGGGAAGTTCAGCGCCTGCTGGATCCCCATCTCGTCCATGAGCTCCAGACGCGGCCCGGGCTCACGGAACGCGGGAATGGACTTCATCGGCTCGCCGAACAGCTCGCGGTGGGACTTGCCCTCCGGATTGCCCTCCCGGAAGTACTGCTCCCACGCCCCCGGCCGGGCGACCACCGAGAACGTGGGGTTGGGGATGTAGTCGCTGATCTGACCGCGGATCGCGATCTTCGTACGACCCTTCACCTGCACGTACTGGATGGCGCCCTCGTACTGCTTCGGCAGGTACCGGGTGAGCGCATCCTCCGTCTCGTACAGGTGGTTGTCGGCGTCGAACAACGGATACGGCAACACGCGCGACGGCATGAGATCCTCCTTCGCTGATTACGAGAATCCTATTCTCAACTTGCTCGTGCGGCAATGTCCCGACGGAGAACGAACTTCTGCACCTTGCCGCTCGCCGTCCGCGGGAACTCCGGCACGACATGCAGCTCCTCCGGCCACTTCTGCCGGGCCAGGCCCGCCCGTTCGAGGTGGGCGCGCATCTCGTCGATGGTGGGCGCGGGGTGACCGGGCCTCAGCCGCAGCACCGCCGCCGCGTGTTCGCCGAGGCGGGCGTCGGGGGCGGCCACCACGGCGGCCTCGGCCACGGCCGGCAGGGCGAGCAGCGCCTCCTCGACCTCCAGGGCACCGATGTTCTCGCCGCCGCGGATGATGATGTCGGCCTTGCGGTCGGTGATGGTGAGGTAGCCGTCCTCGTCGATCACCCCGATGTCACCGGTGCGGTACCAGCCCTCGCCGTCGAAGGCGCGCTCGGTCAGGGCCGGATCGGTGTACCCGAGGCACAGGTCGGGTCCGCGGCTGAGGATCTCACCATCCTGCGCCAACCGGATCTCCGTGCCGGGCAGGGCGTCGCCGTCCGTGTGGAGCCGCTTGGCCTCGGGAGCGGTGTACCGGGAGCCGGTGATGGAGGGGTGTTCCGTGCTGCCGTACGAGCGGAAGACCGTCATGCCGAGTTCCGTGAGGCGGGTGGTGACCGCGACCGGGACCGCCGCCCCGCCGAGGCCCGCGTACTTCATGGCGGCCAGGTGCCGGGGGGTGAAGTCGGGGTGGTCGAGCAGGCTCGTCATGAAGTACGCCGCCCCGCCGCCCACGGTGAGTCCGTCGCTCTCCATCAACTCCAGCACCCGCCCGGGGTCCCAGACGTCGGCGAGGTTCACCGGTGAGCCGTCGAGGACGGGGATCAGGAAGGAGTTCACCATCCCGATGAAGTGCCCGACAGGAGCCGCCGTGAGCTGGCGGCCGCGGTCGGGCGGATAGAGCCCGGCGAGCTGGCGCGTCTCGAAGCCCAGCGTCTGATGGGAGTGGACGACACCCTTGGGATCGCGGGTGGTCCCGGAGGTGAACGCGATCAACGCGGGCGCGGCCGGGTCCGTCGCGAGGACACCGGGCAGCGGCTCGTCGGCGAGCAGGTCGTCGAAGTCCCGCTCCACGACGCCGACCACGGGCACCGCGGCGCTCAGGTCCGGCTGGTGTTCCATCCGGCCGAAGCGGTCGGCCGTGACGAAGACGCGCGGCGCGACGGCGTCGAGGATGTAACCGACCTCCTTGCGCCCGTAGAAGTGGACGATGGGCACCACGACCGCCCCGAGGAAGGCCGAGGCCCAGAACACCGCGGCGGCTTCCATCCAGTTGGGCAGTTGGAAGGCGATGACGTCACCGGGGCCGACCCCCCGGGCGCGCAGCCCCGCGGCGAGCCTGCGGGCCGTCCGTTCGACGTCGGCGAAGGTCCCTTCCCAGGGCCGGACGGCCGAGTGCACGCGGAACTCGACATCGGGGGCGGCGTCGAGGCCGTACGCCAGCAGATCCCCGATCGTCTCCCGAGTCCACCAGCCCTCCGCTTCGTACCGTTCGATCAGCTCGGCGGGCATCGTTCGCATGGCGGTCCGCATGGCGAGAGCTCCCTCCTCGGCGCGAGAATTGCACTCTCGCAGAGGGAGAAGCTAAATTCCATACATGGTACGAGACCACGGCTTCCACCCGGTCCGGATCAAGCGGATCGTCCAGGAGACAGCCGACACGCGCACATACGTGCTCGACGCCCCGTTCCCCTACCGGGCCGGGCAGTTCCTGACGGTCAGGGCCTGCGGCGCCCTGCGCAGTTACTCGATGTCGAGTTCCCCGGAGACCGACGACGAGTTGATGACGACGGTGAAGCGCGTGCCGGGCGGCCTGGTGTCGAACTGGATGCACGAACACCTCGCACCCGGCGACGTCATAGAGACCACGGCACCCGCCGGGGTGTTCTGTCTCCGGGAGACCGACGAGCCCCTGGTGGCCTACAGCGGGGGCAGCGGCATCACGCCGGTCCTGTCGCTCGTCAAGACCGCGCTGGCGACGACGAACCGGCGCGTCCGCGTCCTGTCGGCCAACCGGGACGCCGACTCGATCATCTTCGGGTCGGCGCTGACCGAACTGGCCGAGCGGCACCCGGACCGGTTCGGGATCCGCCACCATCTGGACGACCAGGGGGGTTTCCTCACCGATCTCCAGGTGCGCGAGTTCGCCGGCGTCGACGTGGACGCGGACTTCTATCTCTGCGGCCCCGCGCCGTTCATGGACCTGGCGGAGCGCGCCCTGCTCGTGCACGGCATCGAGGCCGAGCAGATCTTCGCCGAGCGCTTCACCCCGGCGGCCGAGGAGCGTCCCGGCAGCCCGGGAAGCGGGAGCGCGGCCCCGGCGGAGAAGGAGGGCACGGTCAGCATCGTCCTCGCGGGCAAGCGCCGCTCGGTGCCGCGGCACTCCGGCGAGACCCTGCTGGAGAGCGCGCGCCGGGCCGGTCTCCTGCCGCCCTTCTCCTGCGAGTCGGGCAACTGCGGCACCTGCATCGCCCAGGTCACCGAGGGCGAGGCCAAGATGCGGGTCAACAACGCGCTCGACGACGACGAGGTCACCGAGGGCTGGGTGCTGACCTGTCAGGGCGAGCCGGTGACATCGGACATCACCGTCGTCTACGAGGACTGACGTGCGCCGCGCCACCAGAAGGGGGCGGCGCCGGTCTGGACCGCCACCCTTCGCAAGAATATGATATTCGCTCAGCGAGAATGTCACTCTCCCACATGGAGAAGCCTGCATGGTTGACCTTGAATTGGACCAGGGGCTCGCGGTCATCACCATCGACCGTCCGCACGCCCGCAACGCCATCGCGCCGGCCACCATGGACCAGCTGGACAAGGCCCTCGACGCGGCCGCGGACGCCCTGGCCCTGGTGGTCAGGGGCGCGGGCGACCGGGCGTTCGTCTCGGGCGGGGACCTCAAGGAACTGGCCGCGATCCGCACCGAGGACGAGGCGACGGCCATGGCCCTGCGGATGCGCGGGATCTGCGACCGGCTCGCGCACTTCCCCGGCCCGGTGATCGCCGCCCTGAACGGCCATGCCCTGGGCGGCGGCGCCGAGTTCGCCATGGCCGCCGACATCCGGGTGGCCGCGGACGACATCAGGATCGGCTTCACCCAGGTGAACCTCGCGATCATGCCCGCGTGGGGCGGCGCCGAGCGGCTCGCGGAACTGATCGGCAAGGGGCGGGCGTTGATGCTCGCCGGATCCGGAACCGTGCTCGGCGCCGAGGAGGCCCAGCGGCTCGGGGTGATCGACCGGGTGCTGCCGCGGGCCGACTTCGACCAGGGCTGGCGCGCCCTGGCCCGCTCCCTCGCCTCCGTCCCTGCGCGGGAGATCAAGCACGTCGTGAGCGGCGCCGTACCGGCGACCGAGGCGGCGCGCGCCTTCGCCCACCTGTGGGTGGCCGACGCACACTGGCAAGCAGCGGAGAAGGTGACGTCCCGTGGCAAGTGAGGTCCAGGTGGAGACGAGCCCCGTCGGTCCGGTCGTACGGCCACCCGGCGGCACCGAACTGGTCGTGCTCTATCTGCACGGCGACCGGCACCTCTCGTGCACCCCGGAGGCCGCGCTCGACCTGGCCGGCCGCCTCGCCCTGTGGACGGACGCCGCCGTGGTCTGCGCCCGCTACGGGGGCACCTTCCCGGACGCGCTGGACGACGTGCACGCCGCGTACGACTACTGCGAGTCCAGGGGACCGGTGGCGGTGGCCGGCGAGCGGCTGGGGGCCGGGCTCGCGGCCGCCCTGCTGGTGCGGCTGCGGGACCTCGGAGCCCCGCCGCCGCTGTGCGGGGTGCTCCACTCGGCGCTGCTCGACCTGACCCTGGACTCCCCGAGCCTGTTGCTCAACGCGGCGGCCGATCCGACCTTCGACGTCCCCGAACTGCGGCGCCGCTGCGCGCACTACGCCGCGGGCACCTCGCCGACCGATCCGCTGCTGAGCCCGCTGCACGCCAACCTCCACGGACTGCCCCCCGTCCAGCTGCTCGCGGCGGGCACCGATCCCCTGCTGGACGACTCCCTGGGGTTCGCCACCCGCGCGGCGCACTCCGGGGTCACGGTGGACCTGCGGATCCGGCCCGACGCGACGAGCCTGCACCCGGAGACCGTCACCGCCATGGGCGACTTCATACGGGCGTGGACCCCAGCAGCACGGACAGCACTTCCCGCATGATCTCGGGATAGTCGTCCTGTTCGCCGTCCAGCAGCCACTGCTGTTGCATGCCGTCGAGCATGGCCAGCATGGCCCGGGCCGCGGCCCGCGGGGCCAGACCACTGGGAAGACGCTCGCCGTACCGCTCGGTGAGCCGGGCCATCATCAGCGCCTGCATGGTCTCGTAGTGGTCGTGCAGGTACTGCTGCGCCGGGTCGCCTCCCGTGACGCCCTCGGCCAGCATCACGCTGTGGACCTGGGCCAGACAGGGGTGGGTGTGGTCGTAGGCGACCACTTCGGCGAACAGCCCCGGCCAGTCGTCCTTGTCGTCATGGCCCACGAGGTGCTCGCGGTTGAGGTCCTCCCTGAAGCGCAGGAGTGCCATGAAGAGCTTCTTCTTGCTCGGGAAGTAGTGCAGCACGCCCTGCCGGGTCAGTCCCGCCCGCTCGGCGACCGCGTCGATCGAGGTCCCCCGGTAGCCCCGCTCCGCGAACACCCGCAGGGCCGCCTCGAGGATCTCCTCGCGCCGGGTCTCTTTCATCCGGTACCCCTCCCGCGACGGACCGTGCCGACGTAACACTACGTTTGCCGTCGCCGTCAGGGGACCCCTCGAACACGCACCGTTCGGCGCCCGGCGCCCGTACGGCCGGGGATCAGCGCTCGTGGTCGATCAGGGCGAGGGTGGCGTCAGCCGCGTCCAGCACGATGCCCGTCGAGGCCTTGGCCTCGCCGGCCAGATCGGCCACCAGCCGGACGTCCTTGCGCAGCAGCGGTCCCGCCTGGGCCGCGATGCGGGCGAGCCTCCCGCCGGCCGCCGCGATCCGGCCCAGCGCGAAGCTCGATGCACTGCCGTGGGCCATCACCTCGGCGAGAGCGGCGGGGTCGACGTCGAACTCCCGGCCGAGGGCGAGAGTGCCCGCCGCGGTCGCGAGATTCGCCGTGAACAGCACGTTGTTGAGGAGTTTGGTGAGCTGCCCGGATCCCGACGGGCCCATGTGGACCACGGGATCGCCGTACGTCTCGAACACCTTGCGGCAGAACCGGACGGTGCCGGACTCACCCCCGACCATCACCAACAGACGGCCCTCGGCCGCCGCCGGGCCGCCGCCGCTCACCGGCGCGTCGATCAGCGTGACCCCGTGGGCGCGGGCCCGGTCGGCGAGACGGCGACAGGTGTCGGGGTGGACGGTGCTGTGCACGGCGATCACCCCTCCCTGCCGAAGCCCCGCCAGCACCCCGCGATCCCCCGCGACGACCTCCTCGACGTCCGCGTCATCGACGACACAGACGCACACGAGGTCGCTGGCAGCGGCCAGTTCGGCGGGGGACACGGCACGCTTCGCGGGCGTGTCGTCGAAGGGGGCGAGCGAGGCGGGACGGCGTGCCCACAGGGTCGTCTCGAAACCCGCGTCGACGATCCGGCGTGCCATGGGGGCGCCCTGACTGCCCAGTCCTATGAATCCGATACGCATCAACGGGCCTCCTGCTCGGCCGGCTTCGGTGCCGGGCGCCAGAACACGCCGAGCAGACCGGCCGTCGCCGCCACGGCCACCCCGAGGGCGACGCCGCCGCCGGCCCAGCCGGTCACCTCGATGTCCCCGGCGTGGTCCGCGGAGAGTCGGCCGGGTCCCAGTACCGCCAGGGCCAACGCGACCACCGCGAGGACGAGGACGTACTCGTAGCCCTCTTTGAAGACGAAGAATCCGTTGGGCCGGTGCGCGAGGACGCCCGCGACCAGCATCACCGAGATGACCGCGGCGCAGGCCAGCGGGGTGAGCAGCCCCGCGATCAGCAGGGCGCCCGCGCCGACTTCGGTGACCACGCTCATCCACGCCTGAAGCGTGCCGCTACGCAGGCCGAGGCCGGTGAACCAGCGGGCGGTGCCCTCGATCCGGCCGCCGCCCCGCCAGTGGTTGAGCCCGTGCGCGATCATCACGATCCCCAGGACCACCCGTACCAGCAGCAGCGCTGCCACGTCCGCGTCGCTCAACTCGCCCTCCCGGGCCGCTCCTGTGCCGCGCTCGCGCGAGCCAGCACACACTCCTCGACGAACGACAGGATCTTGAGGTGGTACGCCATCGCCGTCAGCCCGATGCTCAAGTTGTGGCCGCCGTCCGCCTGTTCGTCGACGACGACGCGCGGCGAGGCGGTGAACAGGGACGCGATGTCGGCCAGCGCCGCGGGCCCGGACCGCCACACCCGCTCGTGCTCGCCGAGGCTGTAGTGCACGGGGACGCGCACCTGCGGGGCGAGTTCGGGAAGGAGCAGCGGCCAACTCCTGGCCACGACCCCCTCGTAGGAGGGCGAGGGCGAGGCGAACCGGGCGCCGCCGACGACATCGTCCTCGTAGAGGTGCGAGGGATTCCACAGCAGGTCCCGGACGCTGCCGGCCGCCTGCCTCGGCCACGACTCGTTGTGCCGTACGCCCAGGATGTCCACCGCGTCGTCGTGGTGGTGGCGCCCGGTGCCGGCGATCTCCACGCCCAGCAGGTCGCTCCCCCGCTCGTCGGCCGCCATGCGCAGCGCCAGCTCGCAGCCGATCGAGTGCGCCAGCACGAAGGCGCCCGCCCCGCGCGGACGCGAGGCGAGCAGCCGGTCCACCGCCGCGTAGGCGAGATCGACCCGCCGCTCCACCGGGGCCAGCTCCCCACCGTGCGGGGCGGAGCTGCCGTACCCCGGCCGGTCGAGCGCGAGGACGGTGAACCCGAGCGCCGAACCGGTGCGCAGCAGCGACAGATGCGGCCTGCCCGGGTAGTCGAAGTACCCCGAGTGCGCCGCCCCGCCGTGCAGCGCCAGGACGACGGCCCGGGGCCGACGCGCCTCCTGCAGCAGCGCCGATACGGGGATGCCGTCGACGTCGACGGCACGGGAGACGCCGGTCATGTGTCCGCCCGCAGCAGGATGACCCCGCTCGGGGTGAGACCGCCGGTGCTCGTCACGGCGACCCGCGCACCGTCCACCTGGCGCGCTCCGGCCTCGCCGCGCACCTGGGTGACGGCCTCGTGGACGAGCCCCAGGCCGTGGGTGCGGCCGTGCGAGAGCTGGCCGCCGTGGGTGTTCAGCGGGAGAATTCCGTCCCTGGCGATGTTCTTGCCTCCGTCGAGGAAGTCCTTGGCCTCACCGATGCCGCAGAAGCCGAGCCCCTCGATCCAGGAGAGGCAGTTGAAGGTGAAGCCGTCGTAGAGCTGGGCCACGTCGACGTCCGAGGGACGCAGTGACGTGCGCGTCCACAGGTGGGCGGACTGGCCGAGCACCTGTGGTTCATGGGTGAGGGAGCTCTGGTCCCATGCGAGCCGCTCCATGATCTGGGTGCCGACGGCCTCCACCAGGACGGGCGGCCCCGCGAGGTCCCGTGCGGCGTCCACGGCCGACACGATGACGGCCACCGATCCGTCGCAGGGCACGTCGCAGTCGTACAGCCCGAAGGGGGTGGTGACCGTCCTGGCCGACAGGTAGTCGTCCATGGTCATCGGGTCGCGGTAGATCGCGGTCGGGTTGAGCGCGGCGTTCGCGCGCTGGTTGAGCGCGATCCAGCCGAGCGTCTCGCGCGAGGTGCCGTAGCGGTGGAAGTGCCGCTGGGCGTTCTGGGCCAGGGTGTGGGCCGCCGAGACCGCCCCGAAGGGCTTCTGCCAGCCCGTGACCCTGCGACCGGCTTCCTGGGTGATCCGGCCGCGTCGGATCAGCTCGCCGTAGGACGCCTCCCAGACCGTACGGAAGCACAGCACATGCCGGGCGAGTCCCCCCGCGACGGCCAGCATCGCGGCGATGAGCGAGCCGCCGGGACCGAAGGTCTCGGCGCCGCCGTTGTACCAGGTGGGCCTGATGCCGAGGGCGTCCTCCAGCGCGGTGATGCCGCCCTCGGCGAAGCCGCCGTAGGCGCCCGCGCCCGGGTAGGTGGCCAGGCCGTCGATGTCGTCGAGGGTCAGGCCGGCGTCCGCGACGGCGCGTTCGCAGGCCCGCACGGTCAGCGACAGCGGCGGGACCATCAGCCGGCGCCCGATCTCCGACATCCCGATGCCGCTGATCGCGACCTTGTCCTCGAACTTCTCGGGCGTGGCCATGGGGCGTACGTGGCGCCGCATGTGCTCGGGTTCCACCTCGTCCGAGGGCAGCGGAGCCGGGGGCCCCTGCTCGGCCGCGGGGCGGAACAGCGGCAGCCATACGTCCTCGATCTGTTCGAAGACGACCTCAAGCCGCATCCCCAGTTCGAGCTCGTCGGGGTCGCATTCGACGAGGTTGGTGGTGAGCCGGACCCTGGTGTCCTCCTCCAGGGCGACCTGCGCCACCACGTAGGGCGCGGGCATGCCGGGCGCGCTGAACCGGTGGTTGACGGTGAAGCCGATCAGTGTCGCGTACCCGGAGACGGCCCGCACCCCGGTCTCGTGCCCCCGGCAGTAGCGGCAGACGGGTTGGGGTGGATGCAGCAGGGCCGAGCAGGACTCACACTCCGTCAGGCGCAACCGGCCGTCCGCGCCGGAGGTCCAGAAGAACTCGTTCTCCTCTGTGATCACCGGCAGCGGACGTCCCGTGGGTCCGGCCACATCGTCTCCTCACCGTGCCACCGCTCGGGTGGCACACGTACTCCTGACGGGCCGTCGAAGATCAGCGGTCGATCCTCGCCTGCCCCTTGCGTACCGTGACCGGCTCGGCGAGCCGCTGTTCGTCGACGACCCTCTGGAGGGTCTCCAGGGTCTCGTCGAGCCCGGCACCGGTCCGGGGGCCCGGCGTGAAGGTCGCCGGGAGGTGCCGCATGCCCTGGATGACGCCGATGGTCTCGTAGTGCTCCGCGCCCTCGGGTTCGCAGCGGAAGTCGGGCATCCGGTCGAGGACTTGGGTGACCATCCGCTTGAACACCGTGCGTGCCACGTTGGAGCCGATGCAGCGGTGGATGCCGAGGCCGAAGCTGCTGTGCCGGTTGCCCTTGCGTTCCATGTCGATGGAGTCGGGTTCCGGGAACACCTGCGGGTCCCGGTTCGCCATCGCCCAGGACAGCCAGAGCCGTTCGCCCTCCTTGAACCGGGTGCCGGCGATCTCGCAGTCCGCGGAGAAGGTCCGTCCGTCACCGGGCGCGGGGGCGTAGAAGCGCAGGAACTCCTCGGTCGCGGAGTCCAGCAGTGCCTTGCGGTCCCGGCTGAGGCGGTCCCGTTCGGCCGGGTGCTCCGAGAGCCACTCCAGCGCGTGCGCGGTGAGCGCCGTGGTGGTGTCGAAGCCGCCTCCGATCAACAGGGCCAGCACGCCCAGGAGTTCGTCGTCGGGCGGGGACTGGCCGTTGATCTCCGCGCGGACCAGGGCGTCGACCAGGCCCGGTCGCGGGGTCTGCCGGACCTCCGCGACGGTCATGGCCAGATCCATGCCCATCGCCTTCTGCAGTTCGACGACGCGGGCCTGGTCGGGCGAGTTCGGCGGGGTGTAGACCGAGGCGTGCGCCGCCTCGTTGTAGATGGTCCACTTCTTGACCGGGATGCCCATCATGGCGAGCGTGAGCACGGCCGGTACGACGTTGGCGAGGTGGTCGACGAAGTCGATCCGCCCCGACTCGATCCTCTCGTCGATGCAGGCGCGGGCCACCTCGTCGATCAGCGGAATCCAGCGGCTGATGGCGGCGGGCGACAGATAGGGGTTGAGCGTCTGGCGGTAGTAGCGCTGTTCGGGCGGATCCATCTCCAGGAACCCGCCCCTGACGGCCTTCGCCCGGGGCGGCGGCGGGATGGTGATGCCCTGGTACCCGCGCCGCTCGCCCTTGACGTCGTGGTCGTTGGAGAGGAACTCGGCGGACCGGGCCAGCTCGAAGACCTCGCGGTTGCCACTGGCGACCCAGTGGCCGCCGTAGGTCTCCGACCAGGCGATGGGGCACTTGGACTGCAACTCCTGGGTGACCGCCTGGAATTCGTGGCGGTACTGGGGAGTGTGCCGGTCGAAGTGCACCGGTTTCCTCTTGGGGTCGTCGTTGACGGTGTCGTCCGTGGTCATCGGATTGCTCTCCCCTCAGGAGATGAAGATCGCTCGCTCGGGGCAGGACCTGACGGCCTCGACGGCCTCGTCCTGCTGGTCGTCCGAGACCTCTTCCTTGATCACCGATGAGTGACCGTCGATCTCGCTGAGCTCGAAGATGTCCGGAGCACGCATGGCGCAGAGCGTGTGACCCTGGCAGCGCTCCGGGTCTACCCGTACCTTCACGTCGCTTCCTTCCTGCCGCCGGGATGATTACTTGAGGTCGGCCAGGGACTTGCCGACATCGGCCAGGGTCAGGGGCTTGGTGTAGGTGCCCTTGAACTTGTAGGGGGTCACGTTGCAGCGATAGGCGCCGGTGTCGGGCTTGAAGTCGGCCGCCACCCAGCCCTTCGCGGTCGCCTTGACCGGGTCGAAGCACTTGGGAGGCACGGTGGGGGACGACAGGTCCATCGGGGCCTGCAGGCCACCGCCGGTCCAGGCGGTCTGCTTGAGCGCGTTGTCGTACACGCACTTGCGGGTGAGCTCGGCGCAGTCGCCGGCGGCGGTGGCGAACAGCAGCCAGCTGGAGAAGGCCTTCAGCGCCGGCAGGGTGACCTGGGCGTCGGGGGCGTACTTCTTGTAGAGGTCCTCGACCGCCTTGGTCGCCGGGTTGGAGGAGTCCTCCAGCGGGGCGAAGCCCCCGAGGTCGGCGAAGTTGGCCTGCTTCGCCAGCGCGGTACCGGCCAGCTGGATGAAGGCGGGGCCGTAGGCGTTGCTGTTGGCGTCGATCCAGTCGGGTGCGTAGCCGATGTTGGTGAGGACCTGCTCCAGCTTGGCCAGACTGGCGAAGTCACCGAGGAAGACCAGTCCCTTGACCTTCTTGTTCTTGATGGACTGGGCGTACGGCGTCCAGTCGGACACTCCCTGGGCCGGGTACAGGTCCGAGTAGGTGATCTTGCCTCCCGCCGAGATCAGCGTCTCCTTGTCCTGCGCGGTGATGGGTTTGACGACCGGGGAGTCACCGGCGATGATCCCGACGCTGCTCGCCGAGTCCGGGTAGGCCTCCTTGAGCAGCCAGGAGAAGTAGCCCCCGTAGGGTGAGTAACCGGTGGCGGCGCCCTGGACGGTCACCTGGAGGTCCGCTCCGATGGCCTGGCTGGTCTGGCCGGGGAAGTCGGGGAGCAGGCAGTTCAGCCTGTCCTTGACGCCCATGCCGTCGAGCGCGGCGCCGCCGCCGACGAGCGCGAAGTCCGAGCGACAGGCCTCGATCATCCGCTGGCGGACCTCGACGAGCTTGGAGTCGTGGGTGACGGGAACGAGTTTGCGCCCGTTGATGCCGCCCGCGTCGTTGCACCACGAGGTGAACACCTTGGCCGCGTCGACGAACTCCGGGTTCTTGGTGAAGCCGACATCGCTGAAGACACCGACGTTGATCTCGGAGTTGGTGACTCCCTGGGCGGTGGAGGCCTTGCCGGTGCCGGAGTGGCAGACGTGTCTGAGCGTGCCGAAGTCGGCCGCCGCGGCGGAGTCGGACGCGGGCGCGGAGGGCTTGTCGCCGCTCGGCGACGTGGTGGAGCGGGCGGAACACCCGGCCAGGGCCAGGACGGCCACAGCGATGAGCAAGCGTCTCATCGGTTCTCCTCGATTTCGTTCCCCGAAAAAAGGGTGGTCAGGTGACCGCGCCCGCTTCTTTCAGCGCGATGATGCGGGGCCAGTCCAGTCCCAGTTCCCTGAGGATTTCCTCGGTCTGGGCAGCGAACTCGGGCGCCGGCCCGAGTGCGGGAGCGGTGGTGTCGAACTGCACGGGGCTGGCGGCCAGATCGATCTCGCCGACCCGGAGCAGGTACTCGTTCGCCCGGATCTGCGCGTCGGCGCCCACCTGCAGGGTGTCCTGCACCGGGGCCCACGGCCCGGCAAGGGTGGCGAAGCGTTCGGTCCACTCGGCGAGGGTGCGGCCGGCCAGCACCGTCCGCAGGATCTTGACGGCCTCTTCGGTGTTCGCGGCGAGCAGCTCCGCCGTGGCGAAGCGGGGGTCGTCGGCCAGCTCCGGGTGGTCGATGTGGTGGCACACGTCGGCCCAGAACTTTCCGGGCTGGAGCATGACGAAGGCCAGATAGCGGTCGTCGGCGGTGGCGTAGATGCCGGACAGCGGGTTGATCGGCGAGCCGTGGGCACCGGGCACCGGTGCCACCCAGGACTTGTCGAGGTGCAGCGAGACCGCGGTGGCCTGGCCGTTGGCCCAGACGCCGCTGCCGAGCAGGGAGACGTCCACGACCGACGGTTCGCCGGTGCGCTCGCGCCGCAGCAGTGCCGCCGCGATGCCTCCGGCGAGATTCGTGCCGGAGATGGTGTCCCCGTAGGCGGGTGTGGGGCTGATCATGCCCTCGACGCCGGGCGGGGTGATGCTGGCGGCGGTGCCGCCCCGGGCCCAGAAGGCGGTCATGTCGTACCCGCCCTTCTCGGATTCCGGTCCGCGCGGCCCGAGCGCGCTGCCTCGGGCGTAGATGATGCGGGGGTTGACCGCGCGGATGTCGTCGACGTCGATGCCGAACCGCCGCCGGTGTCCGGGCAGGAAGCTGGTGAGGAACACGTCGGAGCGGCGGGCCAGGTCGTGGAGGAGTTCCTTGCCCTCGGGCCGGGTCATGTCGAGGCCGAGGCTGCGCTTGCCCCGGTTGGCGTGCTCGATGTTGGGGTTCGGGTCGCCCTCGACGCGCAGTGTGCCGGTCTGCCGCAGGCCGCGCTGTGGATCGCCCGTGACGGCGTGTTCGACCTTGATGACGTCCGCGCCCCAGTCGGCGAGCACGGCACCCGCCGAGGGCACGAAGCCGTACATGGCGACTTCGAGGACGCGGATGCCTTCGAGCGGACGCATTACGGGACCACCACCGCGAAGGACTTGGTCTCCAGGAACTCCTCCAGTCCGGCGACGCCGCTCTCCCGGCCGACGCCCGACTGCTTGTAGCCGCCGAAGGGGACTTCCTGGGAGAAGTAGTTGCCGCCGTTGATGCTGAAGGTGCCGGTACGGATCCGGCGCGCCACGGCAATGGCCCGTTGGGCGTCGGCGCTGTGCACCGCGCCGGACAGGCCGAAGATCGAGTCGTTGGCGATGCGTACGGCGTCGTCCTCGCCGTCGTAGGGGATGACCGCGAGCACAGGTCCGAAGACCTCGTCCTGCGCGATCTCGCTGGCCGGGTCGACGTCGGCGAGCAGGGTGGGCGTGTAGAAGAAGCCCGGGTCGACGCGCTTGCCGCCGGTGACCAGCGTGGCGCCGGCCGCGACGGCCCGCTGCACCATGCCGTCGACCTTGTCGCGCTGGCGCTCGCTGATGAGCGGCCCCATGAAGGTCTTGGGGTCGGTCGGATCGCCGTACGACACGCGTTCGAGGCCGGCCGCGACCATGGCGACGATCTCGTCGTGGTGCTCCCTCGGCACGAGCAGCCGGGAGGTGAGCGCGCAGCCCTGTCCGGAGTGGGAGCAGATGGTGAAGGCCGCGAACATGGAGGCGGCGCGGAAGTCGGCGTCGTCGAGCACGATCATGGCGGACTTGCCGCCGAGTTCCAGGAAGACCTTCTTCACGGTGGCGCTCGCGGCCTCCATGATCCGGCGGCCCGTCGCGGTGGAGCCGGTGAAGGTGATCATGTCGACGTCGGGGTGCTTGGTGAGCACCTCGCCGGCCTCGACCCCGGAGGAGACGATGACGTTGACCACGCCGGGCGGGATGTCCGTGTGCTCGGCGATCAGTTCGCCCAGGTACAGCGTGGTCAGCGGGGTGTCCGGGGCGCCCTTGAGGACGACCGTGCAGCCGGCGGCGAGGGCGGGGACCAGCTTGGCGAGCGCGAGCTGGTTCGGGTAGTTGTACGGGATGATCGCGGCGACGACCCCGGCCGCCTCCTTCTCCACCCAGCGGCGGTGGCGCTGCCCGCGGATCTCGGTCTCGCCGAGCTCCTCGGTCAGGGGGTACTTCTCCAGCAGGTCGGTGTAGTACGAGACCAGCTTGATCGGCTCGTCCAGCTGGGGGCCGTGGGTGAGCATGCGGGGCGCGCCGACCTCGGCGATCGTCAGGTCGCGCAGCTCTTCCTGATGGTCGGTCAGCGCCTGGTCCAGCTGGCGGAGGCAGCGCAGGCGCCGGGCGGTGTCGGTCGCCCAGCTCGTGGTGTCGAAGGCGCGGCGGGCGGCGGTGACGGCGGCTTCGGCGTCGGCGGCCGTGGCGTCGGGGGCCTGGTCGAGCACTTCGCCGGTCGCGGGGTTGAGCGAGGGGAAGGTCTTCTCGGTCTCGACGAGCCGGCCGTCGATGAGCAGGCGCTTCACAGCCGGACCACCTGTCCGCCGTCGACGCTGACGACCTGACCGGTCAGCCAGCGCGCCTCGTCGGACAGCAGGAACAGGACGGCGGGCGCCAGGTCTTCGGGCGTGCCCATCCGTTTGATGGCCAGGCTGTTCGTCATCTGCTCCTGGAACTCCTTGGGCACGATGCTCCGGGTGGCTTCGGTGTCCGTGGGTCCCGGCGCGATCCCGTTGACCCGGATGTTCTTGCCGCCGAGTTCGGCGGCGAGCGAGGCGGTCAGGCTGTTGATCCCTGCCTTGGCCAGTCCGTAGTAACCCCCTCCGAGCCAGGCGGCGGTGGACGACTGGTTGACGATGGCGCCGCCCTCGGGCATGTGCGGGACGACGGCGCGGGTGCAGTGCAGCGCGCCCATCAGGTTCACCTGGAGGAAGCGGTTGAGGTAGTCGAGGGGGACCGTGGTGAGGCCGTCGCGCCTCATGCTGTGGAAGATGGCGGCGTTGTTGACCAGGTAGTCGATGCGTCCGAACTCCGCCATCACGGCGGCCGCCATCGCCTCCGCCGACGCCGGGTCGGCCACGTCCACCTTGACGAACAGAGCCGCGTCGCCGATCTCCTTGGCGACCCGCTCGCCCTGTTCCTCGTTGAGTTCGGCGACCACCACGCGAGCGCCCTCGGCCGCCAGTGCCCTGGCATAGCCCTCGCCGATGCCCTGGCCCGCGCCGGTGACGATCGCAACCTTGTCCTGGAACCGCATCCTGCCTCCTTGCTCGGATGTGGTGGAAACTACATTCTCAGCCTACGCAAATCAATATTCCGGAAACGAGAACGTCATGGCGGACAAGAGAAGGCGAGGACCGGCCAAACCTGACCATCATTCAGGATCGGAGGCCCGTCTCGACGGACAGCGGGAGGCGAGAGGCCCGCCGTCCCGGGCCTTCCGGTAGACCAACCGGCGAGAATACTATTCTCGCATCCGGAAGGGAGATTTTCATGATCGCAACGAAGGCCCTCAGCCCGAGCCTGGGCGTAGAGGTCACCGGCGTCGGCAATCTGCTCGACGATCAACTGATCAGCCGGTGCGCGGAGGCGCTCCAGTGGCGCGGCATCCTCCTCATCCGCGGACTGCACCTCGACGACGAAGGCCAACTGGCCTTCAGCCGCAAGCTGGGCAAGGTCTTCGCGGTGCGGGGCAAGGAGATCTTCACCGTCTCGCTCGACCCGGCCAGGAACCCCACGGCCGAGTACCTCAAGGGGACGTTCCACTGGCACATCGACGGCACCACCGACCCCGTACCGACCAGGACGACCACGCTGACCGCCCGGCACGTGGCCATGACCGGCGGCGGAACCGAGTTCGCCAGTACCTACGCGGCGTACGAGAACCTTCCGGAGGCGGACCGCAAGCAGTACGACGACCTGCGCGTGGTGCACAGCTTCGAGGCGGCCCAGCGGCTGGTGACGCCCGATCCGGGTCCCGAGGTGCTCGCGGGCTGGCGCAAAGTCCCCACCCACGAGACGCCGTTGGTGTGGAAGCGCCGGGACGGCCGCCGCTCGCTGGTGATCGGGGCGACCGCGGACCACATCGTCGGCATGGCTGCCGCCGAGAGCCGGGCCCTGCTGGACCAGTTGCTGGAGTGGACCACCCAGGAGAGGTTCCGCCACACCCACGACTGGCGGGTCGGCGACCTGGTGATGTGGGACAACACCGGGATGCTGCACCGGGCGCTGCCGTACAGCGCCGACTCGCAGCGGACTCTCCAGCGCACCACCATCGTCGGCGACGAGGAGCTGTCATGAGGACGGCGGTCGTCACCGGCGGCGCTTCCGGTATCGGTCTGGCCATCGCGGAGCGGCTGGCCAAGGACGGCTACCAGGTCGCCGCGCTCGACCTCAACCCGTCGGACACGAGTGTCGTTCCGGCCACCGACGTCGCCGACCGGGCCCAGGTGGATGCGGCCCTTGCCGCGGTCAGGGAGCGGCTGGGACCGGTCACGATCCTGGTCAACGCGGCTGGAATGGACGGCTTCAAGCGCTTCTCCGACCTCACCTTCGAGGCCTGGCACCGGGTGATCAACGTCAATCTGAACGGCGTCTTCCACTGCGTGCAGGCCGCGCTGCCCGACATGTTGGAGGCGCGCTGGGGACGGATCGTCAACATCTCCTCCTCGAGCGCCCAGTCGGGCCAGCCGTTCATGACGCACTACGTGGCGTCCAAGTCGGCGGTCAACGGCCTGACGAAGGCGCTGGCCCTGGAGCTGGGCCCGTTCGGCGTGACCGTCAACGCGGTGCCGCCCGGTTTCATCGACACCCCGATGCTGCGCAAGGCGGAGGCGCGCGAACTGCTCGGCGGGACGGTCGCGGAGCACATTCAGCGCACTCCGGTACGACGGGTCGGCCGCCCGGAGGACATCGCCGCGGCCTGCGCGTTCCTCGTGTCGGAGGAGGCCGGCTACATCACGGGCCAGATCCTGGGCGTGAACGGGGGCCGCAACACATGAACCGCATCCCGCCACTCCCCTACGACGAGTGGGACACCGAGGCGATGGCGTCCTTCGCGCCGGGGCGCAAACTGCTGCCGTCCAACGCCCTGGGGCTCTTCGCGCAGCACCCCGAACTGGCCACGGCCTTCCTGGGCTACAGCCGATATCTACTGAGCCGCCGTTCGACACTGTCGCCGCGCACCCGCGAACTGGCCATCCTGCGGGTGGCCTGGCGCAGACGCTGCCAGTACGAGTGGTCCCAGCATGTGCTGATCGCCCGGAAGGCCGGCGTCACCGACGAGGAGATCGACGCGATCCGCGTCGGCAAGCCGACCCCGATCACCAGGGCGGTGGACGAACTCGAGACGGACTCGGGCCTGTCCGACGACACCTACCGGGCGCTCGCCGCCGAACTGAACGACCGGCAGCTCATGGATCTGGTCTTCACCGTCGGCACGTACGGCCTGTTGGCCATGGTCCTCAACACCTTCGAGGTGGAGCTCGATCCCGGCCTACCTGCGGAGAACTTCACTATCACTGAGTGAGAATGCTATTCTCACTCTGGAAAGGGGAGCAGCCATGCCACACTTCAGCAAGCCTGAGGCCGGGAGCTGGACCGAGCAGTACCCCGAACTGGGCACGAGTCCCGTGAACTACGAGGACTCGATCGATCCCGCCTACTACGAGGCCGAGCGGGAGGCCATCTTCAAGCGGACCTGGCTCAACGTCGGCCGCGTCGAGCAGGTCCCCAAGCCCGGCCACTACTTCACCAAGGAACTCGCCGCGGCCGGCACCTCACTGATCATCGTCCGCGGCCGCGACCAGCAGATCCGCGCCTTCCACAACGTCTGCCGCCACCGCGGCAACAAGCTGGTGTGGAACGACTTCCCGGGCGAGGAGGTCAAGGGCACCTGCCGCCAGTTCACCTGCAAGTACCACGCCTGGCGCTACGACCTCACCGGCAAGCTCACCTTCGTCCAGCAGGAGGGCGAGTTCTTCGACCTCGACAAGGACGACTACGGCCTCAAGGAAGTCGCCTGCGACATCTGGGAAGGCTTCGTCTTCGTCAACCTCGACCCCCAGCAGGGCCTTCGGGAGTATCTCGGGGACATGGCCAAGGGCCTGGAGGGTTACCCCTTCCACGAGATGACCGACGTCTTCACCTACAAGGCCGAGGTCGGCAGCAACTGGAAGCTGTTCATCGACGCCTTCGCGGAGTTCTACCACGCTCCCGTCCTGCACCAGAAGCAGGCCACCAAGGAGGAGGCGGAGAAGCTCCTGGGCTACGGTTTCGAGGCGCTCCACTACGAGCTGCACAGCCCCCACTCGATGATCTCGTCCTGGGGCGGCATGGCGCCGCCGAAGGACCCCTCGATGGTCAAGCCGATCGAACGGGAGCTGCGCAGCGGTCTGTTCGGCCCCTGGGACCGGCCCGACATCGCAGGCCTCGACCCACTGCCGGCCGGTGTCAATCCGGGCCGCCACCGCTCCTGGGGCACCGACTCCTTCGTGCTGTTCCCCAACTTCATGCTGCTCCTGTGGGCACCGGGCTGGTATCTGACGTACCACTACTGGCCGACGGCCGTGGACAAGCACCTGTTCGAGGCGAACCTCTACTTCGTCCCCGCGAAGACGGCCCGCGAGCGCCTCGCCCAGGAACTCACCGCCGTCACCTTCAAGGAGTACGCCCTCCAGGACGGCAACACCCTCGAGGCCACGCAGACCATGCTCAAGGGCCGCTATGTCACCGACTTCCCCCTCAACGACCAGGAGATCCTCCTGCGCCACCTCCACAAGGTCGTGAGGGACTACGTGAAGGAGCATGCCGATGCTGCCGAGTGACTTCGCCGGACTCGAGCCCTACAGCGACTGGATCCTCGGCAGCGAACGCGAACGCTACGCCAAGCGTCTCGCCAGCAGCATGACGGACATGCAGGCGTTCTACGACGCGGCGTTCCCCCTGCTGGACCGCGCGACGACACACCTCGACACGTTCCCGCTCGACGACCTGCCCGAGCCCGAACGCAACCTGATGCTGCTCATGTTCTCCCTCGTCATGGTGTCGTTCCCCATCGAGGTCTGGAAGCAGCCCCGCGTCCCCGACTCGGGCGCCGCCTACCTCGACGTCATCGCCGAACCGCAGGTCTGAGGTGGTCACGCTCAAGGCCGCCCGCCTCCTGCACGTCGAGACGGGGCGGATCGAGGAACCGGGCCTGGTCACCGTCGACGGCGACCGCATCACGAGCGGCGGCCGCGGAGGAGGAGGCGAGGGTGACGTCCTGGATCTGGGCGACGTCACTCTGCTGCCCGGCCTGATGGACATGGAGGTCAACCTCCTCATGGGAGGCCGGGGCGAGGTCCCGGGCCTCTCTCCCGTCCAGGACGACCCGCCGCTGCGCATGCTGCGCGGGGTCGCCAACGCACGCCGGACACTGCGCTCGGGGTTCACCACCGTCAGGAACCTCGGCCTGTTCGTGAAGACCGGCGGCTATCTGCTGGACGTCGCGCTGGCCAAGGCCATCGACGCCAGCTGGATCGACGGCCCCCGCATCGTCCCCGCGGGGCACGCGATCACCCCGACCGGAGGGCATCTGGACCCGACGATGTTCGCCGCGTACGCCCCCGGCATCATGCCCCTCTCCCTGGAGGAGGGCATCGCCAACGGCGTCGACGAGGTGCGCAAGGCCGTCCGCCACCAGATCAAGTACGGCGCCCAGCTGATCAAGGTCTGTGCGTCGGGCGGGGTCATGTCCCACACCGGCACCGCGGGCGCCCAGCACTACTCCGCCGAGGAGTTGCGGGCCATCGTGGACGAGGCTCACCGGCGCGGCCTCAAGGTGGCGGCGCACACCCACGGCGCCGCCGCCGTCCGGTCGGCCGTGGAGGCCGGCATCGACTGCATCGAGCACGGCTTCCTGCTGGACGACGAGACCATCGAGCTGATGGCCGAGCGCGGCACCTTCCTCGTCGCCACCACCGCCCTGATCGACGGCATGGACATCTCCAAGGCCCCGCCCGAACTGAAGGCCAAGGCCGGCGAGATCTTCCCGCACGCCAGGACGGTCGTCGCCCGGGCCCTCAAGGCGGGCGTGAAGATCGCGGTCGGCACCGACGCGCCGGCGATCCCGCACGGCCGCGGCGCCCAGGAGCTCATCGCGCTCGTCGAGCGCGGGATGACCCCACTGGAGGTGCTCCGGGCGGCGACGGTCAACGCGGCCGAGCTGATCGATGCCGAGGACCGCGGACGGATCGCCGAAGGGCTCCTCGCGGACCTGATCGCCGTACCCGGCAATCCGCTGGAGGACATCTCGGTGATGGCCGACGTCCGCTTCGTGATGAAGGGAGGAAAGGTCTTCCGTCACGAGCGCGGCTGAACAAGGTCTGCCCACGGGGTTGTTCCGAGGGGCGGGGCGCGTTTCGCGCCCCGCCCCTCAGGACGTCGTCCTCAAGTGGGCCGCGTTCACTGCGCCTTGATGTGGTCCTTCATCTCTTCCAACCGCGTGAGGATCGGGTAGCCGCCCACGCTCAGCGCGTTCCCGTGCCCGGTCTCGTGGATGTCGAACACCGACTGGACGGCCGCGTAGAAGCCCTGCACGTCCAGGGTCTGGTTGACGGCCCGCTTGGCCTGGCGGAGCGCGAAGGGGTGCATCCGCGCGATCTGCCCGGCCAACTCCATGGTGGCCGTGTCGAGTTCGTCGAGCGGGACGACACGGTTGACCATGCCGACCTTCTCCGCCTCCTCGGCGGTGACGGCCCGGCCGGTGAAGAGGATCTCCTTCGCCTTGCGCGGTCCGAGCTCCCAGGTGTGACCGTGATACTCCACTCCCCCGATGCCCATGTGCACGACGGGATCGGAGAACTCGGCATTCACGGCGGCCACGATCAGATCGCAGGGCCAGCACAGCATCAGGCCACCCGCGATGCACTTGCCCTGGACCGCGGCGATCGACGGCTTGGGCACATTGCGCCAGCGCAGGGTGTACTCCAGGTACCTGCGCGCCTCGGCGGTGTAGATCCACTCCAGGGTGATCTTGTCGGGGCTCGGCCAGCGGTCCTTCAGGTCGTGGCCGGCCGAGAAGTGCCGTCCGTTGCCCCGCAGCACGATCACCCGTACGTCCTCGTCGGCCGCGGCGCGGGTCCAGGCCGCGTCCAGGTCGTCGAGGAGTCCCATGGTCTGGGCGTTGGCGACCTCGGGCCGGTTGAGGCTGATGACCGCGACCCGGTCCTCGACCTCGTACAGAATCTGGTCCATCCACGTCCTCCTGGGTTATCTCGGCAGGCCGAGGACGCGCTCGGCGATGATGTTGCGCTGGATCTCCGAGGTGCCGCCCGCGATCGTCCCGGCGAAGCTGCGCGCGTACCGCTCGAACCAGCTGGAGATGAAGTTGTCGATGCTCATGTGATTCGGCGGGCCGGTCACTTCGGGATGGAGCAGGCCCTCCGGCCCGCGGTCCTCCAGTGCGTTAAGGCTCGCGACCTGGATCGCCTCGGAGCCGAGCAGCTTGAGGACCGACAGCTCCGCCGGGTCGCGGTCGCCGCCCAGCTGGCGGTAGCCGAGCAGCCTGAGCGCCTGGGCGTCCATGAGGAGGGTCGCGTACCACTCCTCGTCGCTGGGCGCGTCCCGGATCAGGTCGTCGAGGCGCTCGGCGAAGCTCAGCCACAGCATGGTCCGCTCGTGTCCGAGCGAGCCGTGCGCCACCGACCAGCCCTTGTTCAAAGGACCGACGAGGTTCTCACGCGGGACCCGGACGTCGGTGAAGAACACCTCGTTGAAGTCGAGGTCGTCCTGCGCGGCCATGGACGCGAACGGCCTGCGCACCACACCCTCGGTGTCGGTGGGGACGAGCAGCACGCTGATGCCCTTGTGCTTGGGCGCGGCCGGGTCGGTGCGGACGAACGTCAGCAGGACGTCCGCGTCGTGCGCGCCCGACGTCCACACCTTCTGCCCGTTGACGACGAAGTGGTCGCCGTCCAGGACCGCGCGGGTACGCAGCCCGGCGAGGTCGGATCCGGCGCCCGGCTCGCTCATGCCGAGCGCCGCCGTGATCTCGGTGCGCAGGAGGGGAATCGCCCACCGCTTCTTCTGCTCCTCGGTCCCGAAGGTGAGGATCGAGGCCGCGACGATGCCGATGCCTTGGGGGTTGAAGCTGTGGTAGATCCGCCGCCTCGACAGCTCCTCCAGGTGGGCGAGTTGCTGCGGCAGGGTCGCGTTCCGGCCGCCGTACTCAGGAGGGTTGCCGGGCAGCAGCCAGCCCGCGTCGAACAGCGTGCGCTGCCAGCGGCGCGCCCAGGCGGGGACGTCGGCGCTCGACCGCGACGCGGGGTCGGCCTCGTCCGGGGTGGGCAGATGGGCGTCGAGGAAGGCGGCGAACTCGACGCGGAACGCCTCCACTTCGGAGCCGGAGTCCAGCTTCATCCCGCCACCACCTCGTCCTGCCCGCTCGTCTCTCGCTGCGGCCCTGATCTCTCCCGTTCCTGCCGCGTCTTCTCCAGCAACGCCCTGCGGTGCACGGCCGCCGTCCCCAGCAGCAGATCGCCCGCCTTGGCCCGCTTGAGGTGGATCTGCAGTTCGTTCTCCCAGGTGAAGCCCATCGCTCCGAAGAGCTGGAAGCCGTTACGGAAGACGATCCGCTGGCACTCCCCGGCGGCGGCCTTGGCCATCGAGGCCGCCCTGCCACGCCGTGGGTCGTCCTCGGCGATGGTCAGCGCGGAGAAGTAGGCGAGGGCCCGGGCCCGTTCGATGGCGACATACATGTCCGCCGCCTTGTGCTTGACGGCCTGGAAGGAGCCGATGGGCACATCGAACTGGACGCGTTCCTTCACATGGGCCACGGCCAGATCCAGGATGCGCCGGCAGCTGCCGACCGTGGAGATCGCCAGGCCCATCAGGGCGAGGTCCGGGATCCCGGGGACCAGGTCGGGCGCCTCCACATGGGCCACGTGGAGGGTCGGATCGAAGATGTCGACGCGTGCCGCGCCGAGCTCCGGGCCCGCCACGATCCGCACGCCGTCGCGGGTGAGCAGGGCGATCTCGTCCGCCCGGTCCGCGTCGAGGACGAACCGGCCGGAGCCGTCGAAGACTGCGGTTCCCGAGCCGCTCGGCAGCCGCCCGGCGAGCGGAGCGAACCAGGTGGCCGTGGCCAGGAAGGGGGTCGGGTCGGCGGCGTACCCCAACTCCTCCAGGACGATGGCGAGTTCCACCGGTGGGGCCTCCAGCCACCCCAGTTCCAGATAGGTCGCCCAGAGCTGGTCCGCGGGCTGCGAGCGCGACTTGGCGACCGTCTCCCGTACCAGCCGTTGCAGCAGCCGTTGGTCCTCGTCGAACTCACACTCCACGGCCCACCTCCAGAAGGGTCTTGCCGATGGCACGGCGGTCCAGGTCCAGGGCCGTCGCCACCTCGTCGAGCGGGTGGACGGCGTGGACCCGGGGGTGGATCAGGTCCTCGGCGAACATGCGGTTCAACTCGCCGCGGGTGACGGCCAGCCGCTCCCGGCCGTGCCGCGCCCAGCCGCCGAAGTCGAAGCCGTGGATCGTGACGCCCTTGAGCATCGCCAGATTGAGCGGGAGCCGGGGCACCTCGCCGCTGGCGAAGCCGACGTTCACGAACCGGCCGCCCCAGCGCATGGCCCGCAGCGCCTGTTCGGAGTGCGGTCCGCCGACCGGGTCGATCACGAGGTCGGCGCCGCCCGAGTCCCGCAGCCGCCGCTTGAGGTCGTCGTACGGGAGCGCTTCATGGGCGCCCTGTGCGAGGCAGGCCGCCCGCTTCTGCTCGGTGGAGGCCACGGCGACCACCTCCGCGCCGAGCAGCGCGGCCAGTTCGACGGCCGCGAGACCGACCCCGCCGGCCGCGCCGAGCACCGCCACCCGCTCCCCCTCCTGGAGGCGACCGATCAGCGTCAGCGCGTTGTAGGCGGTGGCGTGCGAGACCCCGAAGGCCGCGGCGCGCCGGGTCGGGATCGGGTCGGGGATCCGGTACAGGCTGGCCGCCCGGACGGCGACCCGCTCGGCGAAGGCACCGACGAAGACGGAACCGAAGACCCGCTCGCCCTTGTCGAACCCGTGCCCCGACTCGGCGACCACCCCGGCGAACTCGCTGCCCGGAGTGAACGGCGGCTCCGCCTTCACCTGGTAGGTGCCTTGGATCACCAGGACGTCGGCGAAGTTCACCGCCGCGTAGTGCACGTCGACGGGTACCTCACCGTCCGGGTCGGGGATCTCCTCGACGACCACCGGGCCGCCGACGGCATGGCATCGGGCCGCTCTCATAGCCGTGTCGTCGCGGCCAGTTCGGCCGCCTGGGCCGCCATCTGCAGGACCGCGTCCCCGTAGTAGGCCATCTTCGGGTTGCCGCCGTCGCCCTTCACATGGCGGGCGTAGCCGCCCTCCAGCACGATCGCCATCTTGAACCGGGCCAGGATCACGTAGTAGTCGATGTCGGCGACGTCCCGGCCGCTGACCTTGGCGTAGTGCTCGATGATGTCGGCCCGGTCCGGCATGCCCGTGTAGTCGGCGTACCTGCCCGCCGTGTCCCGGTCCTCGTCGGCGTTCGGCCAGCCCATGACGACCCAGCCGAGGTCGAGCAGCGGGTCGCCCACGGTGGCCATCTCGAAGTCGACCAGGGCGGCGAGCTCGGCGGGCGCCCCGTGCTTGAACATCACGTTGGCGAACTGGTAGTCGCCGTGGATGATGCCCGGCTCCCAGTGCCGGGGCCGGTGGGTGCGCAGCCAGGCGGCCGCCGCGTCCAGTCCCGGTATCTCGCGGAACCTGAACTTCGCCAGGTGCGCCTGCCAGCGGTCCACCTGGCGGTCGTGGAAGCCGTCGGGCCGGCCGAACCCCTCGAGTCCCTGGGCCCGCCAGTCGACGTTGCCGAGCTTGGCGATGCCCTCCACCAGCTCGTAGGCGAGACCGGGGCGCAGGGACAGATCGCTCTTGAAGGGCTCGGGCCAGCCGTCGGTGTTCATCGGCGACCAGCCGTTCACATGGCCCATGAGGTAGAAGCACGAGCCGATCACGTCGGTGTCGTCGCAGACCGCGATGGCCTCCGGGTGCGGCACCTCCGTCCCGCCCAGCGCGTTCAGCACCCGGAACTCCCGCAGCATCGTGTCGTTGCGGCCCGGCGGGACCTTCTCCGGGGGCTTGCGCAGCACCATCCGCCGTTCGCCGCGCCGGATGTCGAAGATGTCGTTGGAGGTGCCCCCGGATATGAGGGACACCTCGACCGGTTCACCCGGGGCGATGTCCCGACCGTCCAGCCAGCGGGCGAGCGACTCGATGTTCACTTGGTTCCTCCGAGGATGCCCCGGCCTTCAGACCGGGGAGGAATCGGACTCCTGCGGAGCAGGGCAGAGAACGGGGTTTCGCCTCCAGGGCGAAAGACCGTCCACGCGATCGGGTACGGTGCTCGATGTGCGTTGCGAGAACCAAGCGCGCACACCGTGCTGAGCGAGAGCCAAGCCAGCACAGCAACTCCTTTGCTTGCAGTACCAAACCGGGCAGGTTCCGACCCGGCTGGTGTTGAGGGTGCAAGACCCGTAGGTCCGCTGGACCCGCGGGCAACCTGAGCCAGGAATCCCCCTGCTTCAGCGGGGGGGAAGGGTTCAAATGTTCTCCAGCTGCTTGCGGGCCCACTCCCGGCGAGCGGGCAGATGCTGTGAGGGCCAGGGCCCCGACGCGGCCTCGTAGCCGCGCAGGAGGTCCTTGGCCACCGTGACCTTGTGAATCTCCGAGGGCCCGTCGACGACGGCCATGACGGCCGCGCCGGTCCACATGTCGGCGAAGGGCATCTCGTTGGACACGCCCAGGGCGCCGTGCAGGTGCATGGAGCGGTACACGATGTCGTGCAGCACCTTCGGTGTCAGGAACTTGATGGCGGAGATGTCCTTGCGGACCCGCTTGTAGTCCTGGTACCGGTCGATCTGCCAGGCCGTGTGCAGCACGAACAGCCGGAACTGCTGCAACTGCGCGTAGGAGTCGGCCAGGTCGGCCTGGACGAGCTGCTTGTCGGCCAGCCTGCTGCCCTGGGTCTCCCGGGACAGGGCGCGCTCGGCCATCATGTCCAGCGCCTTCTGGCACTGGCCCACGACCCGCATCGCGTGGTGGACCCGTCCGCCGCCGAGCCGGGTCTGCGCGATGGCGAAGGCCTGGCCCTCGCCGCCGAGCAACGCGTCACCGGGGACGCGGACGCCGTCGTACTCGATGAGCGCGTGCATGCCCTCGTCCGGGGCCTCGCTCATCAGACCGAGGTGGCGCTCCATCCGGATACCGGGGGTGTCGCTGGGCACCAGGAACATCGACATGCCCCGGTACGCGCTGACGTCCGGGTCGGTCACCGCCATCACGATGACGAATGTCGAGGTGCGCGCATTGGAGGAGAAGAACTTGCGGCCCGTGATGACCCAGTCGTCGCCGTCCCGTTCGGCGCGTGTGGTGAACATCTTCGGGTCGGCGCCGGCCTGCGGCTCCGTCATGGAGAAACAGGAGAAACACTCGCCTTCGAGCAGCGGGGTGAGATAGCGCTCCTTCTGCTCCTCGGTGCCGTAGCGGGCGATGATCTCGGCGTTGCCGGTGTCCGGCGCGGCCGTGCCGAAGATGACGGGGGCCCAACTGGACTCGCCCAGGATCTCGTTGATGAGGGCCAGCTTGAGCTGTCCGAAGCCGCGTCCACCGAGCTCCGGACCGAGGTGGGGCGCCCACAGGCCCTGGTCACGCACCTGCTGCTTGAGGGCCCGGACGACCGGGCCGGTCTCCTCGTCGAGGGGGTGGAAGGCCCGGTCCGGGTAGACCAGGTCCAGCGGGTCCACACGCTCGGCGCGGAACCACCTGATCCACTCCAGTTTCTTCTCGAACTCCGGCTCGGTGGAAAAGTCCCATGCCATGTCAGACGATCCTCGTTTCGTGGTTCCGCCAGTACGTCTCCTGGAGCAGGCCCTTGCGCAACGTTCCGCTGGGGTCCCTGGGCAGACTGAGGACGAAGTCGACGGCGCGCGGGCACTTGTACGTGGCGAGACGCTCCCGGCAGTACGCGAGCAGCTCGTCGGCGGTCACCTCGGCGGCGGCGGGCTGGACCACCGCGAGGACCCGTTCGCCCCTCTCGGGGTCCGGGACCCCGATCACCGCGACGTCGGCGACCCCCGCCCGGTCCACCGATCCCGGGTGGGCCGGCCACTCCTGCGGACCGATGACCGTGAAGCCGTAGACCTCTGTCCCGGAGTAGCACTCGTGGATCAGGCGCAGGCTGCTCAGGTCACGGGCGCGCCGCGCGGCGGGCAGCTTACTTTCGGCCGTCTCGTCGATCTCCGAGGGGAGGAGGTGGGCGCCGCTGGGCATACGGATCGCGAGGGCGTCCCCCGGCCTGAGGCCGAGCGCCTCCGCCGGCTGCCGGGACCGTGCGTCGAGCTCGGCGTACGTGACGGTCCTGCCGCCGCTCTCGATGACCGCGATCGCGTCGGGGCGCTGCTTCGCCTGCCATCCCAGATGCATGCGGTGAGAATATCATTCTCAGTGAACGCAAGTAAGAGTCTCGTATCCTGCGCTGCGTGATTCGGTAGGGCGCCGCGACTTATTCCCGTTGAAGTGGAGTATCGTTCTGCAATGTGACCGCAGTCCCAGAAGAACCAGCGTGGCGCCAGCGCGCCGTAGAGCGATCGACCCGTGCCGCGAAGCTTCGCGCCGAGCAACGCGTGCAGCGCTTCCTGGACTCGGCACAGGAGTTGATCGTCGAGAAGGGCACGACCGACTTCACCGTCCAGGAGGTCGTCGACCGCTCGAAGCAGTCCCTGCGCAGCTTCTACCAGCACTTCGACGGCAAGCACGAGCTGCTCCTCGCCCTGTTCGAGGACGCCCTCTCGATGGGTGCCGCCAAGGTCCGCGAGGCGGCCGCCACCGAGAGCGACCCCCTGCAGCGCCTGCGGATCGCCGTCGAGACGCTCTACGAGCAGTCGCACCCCAGCCCCGGCGTCCAGCGCCCGCTGTTCAACGACTTCGCGCTGCAACTCCTGGTCAAGCACCCCGAGCAGGTGGCGACCGCCCACATCCCGCTGCTCACGGTCTTCACCGAGATCATCGAGCAGGCCGCCGAGGCGGGTCTGATCGCCGGCGGGAAACCCCGCCGTCAGGCCGCCCTCGTCATGCAGACCGTCATGTTCGCCTCGCAGGCCCACGGCGTCCCCGCCGACAGCCACGCCCACCCGGTGACCTCCGAGGAGGTCTGGCAGTTCTGCCTGGGCGGCATCTCGGGCGTTCCGGCCACGGCGGGCAGGTCCGCCTCCGCGTAACACGGACCCCACCCCCTGGTTCACCCGCGCCGGGAGTTCCATTCTCCACTTCGGAGAGTATGGTTCTCACCATCGTGCCGGAGGATCAGGGGGTTCCCATGACCGTACGGACGGACGCCAGGCCTCAACTCCGGGTCGTCCAATGGGCCAGCGGCAACATCGGCTCCCGCGCGCTGCGGGCGGTCCTCGAACATCCGGACCTGACGCTGGCCGGGCTGTACGCGCACACGCCGGACAAGGCGGGACGTGACGCGGGCGAGCTGTGCGGCCTGGGCCCGACCGGTGTGATCGCCACCCACGACATCGACGAGATCGTGGCGCTCGGCGCCGACTGCGTCCTCTACATGCCGCGCGCCTGCGACATGGACGAGGTGTGCCGGTTGCTGGCCACGGGCGCGAACGTCGTGACGACGCGCGGCGAGTTCCATCGCGCCGCCAGCCTCGACCCCGCGGTGCGCGAGCGGGTCGAGGCCGCGTGCGAGAGCGGCAAGTCCTCGATCCACAGCACCGGCAGCAGCCCGGGGTTCATCACGGAGGCGCTGCCCCTCGCCCTGAGTTCGATCCAACGGCGACTCGACGGCCTGACGATCGAGGAGTTCGCCGATCTCTCCCGGCGCGACTCACCCGGACTCCTCTTCGACGTCATGGGGTTCGGCAAACCCCCCGCCGAGTACGACGAGCGCCGGCTGTCCGTGGTGCGCGACAGCTTCGGCCCGTCGCTGCACTTGGTCGCCGACACGCTCTCGATCCCGCTCGACTCGGTGGAGGCCGAGGGGGAGGTCGCGACCGCGCCCCGCCCGGTCCACATCGCGGCGGGCACCCTGCGGCGGGGCACCGTGGCCGCCCAGCGGATCACGGTCTCGGGACTGCGCGGCGGCCGACCGTTGCTGCGCTTCCGGGCCACCTGGTACTGCACCACCGACCTCGACCGCGCCTGGGACGTCCGCGCCACCGGCTGGCACGTCACGGTCGACGGCGACGCACCGCTCGACATCGACCTGCGCTTCCCGGTACCCCTCGACCGGATGGCCGCCATGTCGCCCTCGTACACGGCGAACCGCGCCGTCAACGCCGTACCGGTCCTGTGCGAGGCGTCCCCCGGGATCCGCACGACGGCCGACCTCCCGCACATCGTGGCCCGACTCGGCTGAGCCGCTGAGCGACAACAGCGCACCGGCCATCGGCCGTTACGGGATCTTCGGCGCCCTGGCCTACGTCCGGCGGGCCGGGGCCCCGGAGGGCGGCGGCGCGTCGACGGCCTCGTGCCATGACATGCCGGTGGCCACGGCTTGGCGCCAGCCGCGGATCGCCTTGGGCGGCATGCCGATCGCCAGGGCCCCCACCAGCCGGTCACCGGTACGGTAGGCGACCACGAACCGACGTGCGGCCAACTCGCCTTCTACCACGGCGACTTCGTCGTGTCCGCGCAGATGGCCGAACGCCTGCACCTTCATGTCGTACTGGTCCGACCAGAAGTACGGCACCGGCGCGAACGGTTTGCGCGCGTCCGGACGGAACAGATTGCGGGCGGCTGCCATGCCCTGTTCGGCGGCGTTGGTCCGGTGCTCGATCCGCATCGACGTACCGAACAGCGGATTGTGCCAGCGGGCCACATCCCCGGCCCCGTACACACCCGGCGCGGCGGCACTGTACTCGTCGCACACCAGCCCGTCGGCCACCTTCAGACCGCTGCCCTCCAGCCACTCGGTGTTCGGCAGCGAACCGATCGCCACCAACACCTCGTCGGCCGCGACCAGTTCCCCGTCCGTGAGCCGTACGCCGGTGTCGGACACCTCGGCCACACCGACCCCGGTGCGCAGGTCCACACCGTGGTCCAGATGAGCCCCCGACAGGACCCGTCCCACCTGCTCACCGACCGCGTGGGCCAGCGGAACCGGCGCCGGCTCAAGGAGCGTGACCTCCGCACCCAGCCCCCGCGCCACCGCGGCGGCCTCCGCGCCGAGAAACCCCGCACCGACGACCACGAGTCGCCGGCCGGGCCCCAGCCGGTCCCTGAGGGCCAGCGCGTCGTCCAGGGTGCGCAGCACATGCGCGTCCCCCTCGCCGGGCAGCCTGCGCGGCCGCACCCCGGTCGCCACGATCAGGCCGTCGTACGGCAGTCGCGCCCCGTCGGCCAGCAGTACCGCGCGCCCGGCGAGGTCGAGGCCGGTCGCGGCGTGCCCCAGACGCAGGTCGAGGTCGAGCGCGTCGAGATCGGCGCGGGCGCGTAGCGGCAACCGCTCCGGGCTCCACTCGCCGGAGAGGATCTGCTTGGACAGCGGCGGACGGTCGTAGGGCAGGTGGGCCTCCTCACCGACGAGGGTGAGCGTGCCGTCGTACCCCTCCCGGCGCAGCGTCTCGGCCGCCGCGAGCCCGGCGGCCGAGGCGCCGACGACCAGGATCCGCCTCACTTCTCGACCAGCCGGATCGCCGCTGCCGGGCAGATCGCGACGGCCTCACGCACGCCGTCGAGCAGCTCGGCGCCGGGCTCCTCCGCCAGCAGGATCGCGACGCCGTCGTCCTCCCGCTGGTCGAACACCTCGGGAGAGGCCATCACGCACTGCCCCGACGCGACGCACTTCGGTTCGTCCAGTTCCACACGCATGATCTTTTCCTTTCGGTCGGTACAGCTCGGTACGCGGCTCTTCGCAATCCGTTCCCGGCGTTCGGTCACATGCGGAAACCGCCCAAGTGGGCGATGAGCCAAGGTGTGCGCTCGTCCCGGCGGAAAGGTCAAGTACGCATAGGCAACCGGACCGGACTGACACGCTCCGGCCAGATTCCTGACCACAAGCTGACGTGACGCAGATCACCGTCCCGGGCGAGGTCAGTGGCCGAGCCAGTACCCGAAGCCCCTGCGGGTGTGGATCAGCACGGGACCTTCCCGGTCCACCTTGTGCCGCAGCCGGGAGACGAGCTTCTCGATCGCGTTGTCGGCACGGCCCTCGCCCCACACATGACGGCAGATCTGCTCCTTGGACAGCACCCGCTCGGCGTTGACCAGCAGATGCCGCAACAGTCGGTACTCCGCGGGGGTGAGGCCGATCTCCCGTTGGCCGCGCCATGCCTGACAGGTGTCGTCGTCGAGGACCAGGTCTCCGTAGGACGGTCCTTCCCCTACGGGACCGCGGTCGCGCAGCAGCACCTCGGCCCGCGCGAGGACCTCGGCGATCCGGAACGGCTTGGTGACGTAGTCCTCCCTGCCGGCACCGAGTTCGGGGACGAGTCGACCCAGGGTCTGGTAGGCGGTCAGGAAGAGCACCGGGGGACGATCGGCGGGCGTGAAGCGGCTCCCGCGGGAGAGGCCCTGCAGATCGGGCAGGGTCACGTCGAGGACGACCAGGTCGAAGCGCTGATCGACGAGGCGCACCATGGCCTCGGCGCCGGTGCTCACCGTGCTGACCCGATAGCCCGCCAACTCCATGGTCGTCGCGAGCAGTTCAGTGGTCTCGGCGTCCTCGACGACGACCAGGACGTGTTGTCCGTCGCCGCGAGCCGGCGACCGCTTCTCACTCATGTTTCCGTCCCTGGAACGACCATTCGCGCGGAGCTGGAGCATCACGACTTCACGACCTCACACGGTCGACCCCACACGGTCGACCTCGCCGGCCGGTGCGTCAGAACGTCCGAATGACGGCCGCCGGCACGCCGGCCCGGCCGTCGCCTTCCTCGTCCTCGGTGGCATGCGCGAGGAAGTCGTCGACCATCCCGTGGAACAGCGTCGCAAGGCACTGCAGCTCCGCCGGTGTCCACTCCGCCAACGCCATCTGCATGCCCCGCGAGCTCGTCGCACGGATCCGGTCGATCGCGTCCCGGCCGGCCGGGGTCAGCTCGATGCGCTGGGCCCGCCGGTCGTCGGGGTCCGGCGCGCTGCTCACATGGCCCGCCCTCTGCAGTTGCTGCACCTGCCGGGTGATGTGGGACGCCTCCACCTCCAACCGGGCCGCCAGCTCACCGGGACGCATGGGATCGGAGTCGGCCATCTGCCGCAGCAGCGCCACCGCGGCACGGTCCAACCGCAGTCCGGCCATGGCCATCAGGCGATCGTGCTGCCGGACCCGGCTGTTCAGGTAGGAGATGCGATTGAGGGCTCGCTCGATCTCGATCACGTAGGACGACGCGGGCGCCCGTGGCACTGGCGTAGGCATATCCCCAAGGTAGCACTACTTGCCTGACTCAAGTAAGTTCCAATGCGCTTACCTACGACAAGCAATCCCCTTCGCCGAGCAAGGCGCGAAAGTGCTGCCCGCGAAGGCACACAGGGACCGGGCGGAGCACGTCGTCCGGACCTTGCCGCGCGGACCGGGTTGATGCCGTCCGCGTAGCAAGCGCTCACACAGCGCTACGATGCGCTGGTGGATCAGGGGAAGGCACGTGGCCCGTACGCGAAGACACCGGCCCGGCGAGCGGAGATCGTGCGCGCCGCGCGCGACAGCTTCGCCGAGCGTGGATACGCCCGGGCCTCGCTCCGCGACATCGCCGAGCGGGCCGGCATCACCCACGCCGGTCTCCTGCACCACTTCCGCAGCAAGGACGAGTTGCTCGCCGAGGTGCTCGCCCAGCGCGACACCGAGGAGTGGGAGGAGGGCGTGGCCGAGGTCGACAGTTTGGAAGCGCTCGCGCCCTACCTCGGCACTCTGCTGGTGCGCCACCAGAAGACCCCCGAGCTGATGCGTCTGTGGCTGGAGCTGGCGGCGGCCGCCTCGCGGCCGGACCACCCCGCGCACGGCTACTTCGTCGAGCGGTACGAGCGCAGCCGCACCCATGTCACGCGGCGCCTGAGGGAGCTTGAGGCGCAGGGGAAGCTGCGCGAGGGCCTCGGCCCGGACAGTGCGGCGACCCTTTTCCAAGCGGTGCTCAACGGCCTGCAGGCACAGTGGCTGCTCAACCAGCGCCTCGACATCATCGAACCGCTGAACCGTTTCCTCGATCTGATCCTGGTGGCTGACGACTAGAGCGACGCCCCCGTTCGGCACCGGTGTCCCCCGCGCGCGGCGGGCGTGCACACCGGACCGCTCGTCATGCTCAGGTAGGACATACCGGCCGTTTGGTACTGCGTTCTCAGTAGCCGGGAGAGTCGGCCGACACATGACGACGGGACGCCCCTGCTCAGGCAAGCTGAAAAGGTTCACCATGGTCACAGCACCCGACAGGAAAGCCTCCCGATGCACACCAGCTGGCAGCGGTTCGCCAAGGACCACCCCCGCGTCCTGCAGGTGGCGGTCGTCCTGCTGCTGTTCGTCGCCGCCGCTCTCGGCAGCACCTGGACCAGCGCGGAACCCATCGGCCGGCACATCTCCCCGTGGCCCGGCATTCTCCTGGGCGGCGTCGGTGCCCTGGCCCTGACGTGGCACCGCAGGTACCCGCTCACGGTGGTAGCGGTGACCGCGGCCGCCGCCAACGCCGCCAACGCCCTGGGCTATCTGATCACTCCCCTGCTGCTGGCACCGCTCATGGCCGCGCTGTACTGGCTGGCTCTCCACACCGACCGCAGGACCGCGCGCATCGGCCTGATCGGCACCGCCGCGCTACTGGTCACGACCGCGCTGCTCGTCGACTCCTATCACCATCCGCTGTCCCTCCTCCTCGTGACGGTCGGCCCCGTCTTCTGGGTGCTGGTGCCGATCGCCTGGGGCACCGCGACCCGGCTGCGGGCCGACTACCTGGAGGCCGTGCACGCCCGCGCGGAGATCGCCGAGCGCACCCGTGAGGAGGAGGCGCGGCACCGGGTGGCCGAGGAGCGCATGCGCATCGCCCGTGAGCTGCACGACGTCGTCGCCCACCACCTCGCGCTGGCCAACGCGCAGGCCGGGACGGCCGCCCATCTCCAGCGCACCCATCCCCAGCAAGTGCAGAACATCCTCGACGACCTCGCCGGAACCACCGCATCGGCGCTGCGCGAACTCAAGGCCACCGTCGGACTGCTGCGCCAGACCACCGACCCCGACGCGCCGCTGGAACCCTCCCCGGGCCTGGACCGGCTCTCGGAACTCACGGCCGCGTTCGCGACCGCCGGGCTCAAGGTCGACGTCACCACCGAGGGCGCGGTGCGCCCACTGTCACCGGGAGTGGACCTGACCGCCTTCCGCATCATTCAGGAGGCGCTCACCAACGTCACCAAACACGCTGCTTCGGACACCGCACATGTACGGCTCGTCTACTCCCACCACCGGCTGGCCATCACGGTCACCGACGAGGGAGAAAGCACGGTGACCGCCGCTCCGGCCCCGGGCCACGGTTTCGGTCTCATCGGCATGCGTGAGCGCGCCCTGTCCGTGGGCGGCCGGCTCAAGGCCGATCACCGGGCCGGGGGCGGCTTCGAGGTCACCACGGATCTGCCGCTGTACACCCCCGCCCCGGAAGAGGACCGCACCCCATGACCATCAGCGTGCTGCTCGCCGACGACCAGGCCCTGCTCCGGGCGACCTTCCGGATCCTGATCGACTCCTGCCCCGACCTCGAAGTCGTCGACGAGGCCACCAACGGCAAAGAAGCCGTCGACCTCGCCCGCATCCACCGACCCGACATCGTCCTCATGGACATCCGCATGCCCCACACCGACGGCCTCACCGCCACCGCCACCATCTGCGCCGACCCTGGCCTCGACACCACCCGCGTGCTCATCCTCACCACCTTCGAGATCGACGAATACGTCGCCCAGGCCCTCCGCGCCGGAGCCAGCGGCTTCCTCGGCAAAGACGTCGGCGCCGACGCCCTCCTCGACGCCATCCGCACGGTCGCCGCCGGCGACACCCTCCTCTCCCCCCAAGCCACCCGCACCCTCATCACCCGCTTCCTCACCACCCCCACCCCCAACGCTCCCCTCGCACCCCCCGAAGCCCTCACCGCCCTCACCGCCCGCGAACGCGAAGTCATGGCCCTCGCCGCCGAAGGCCACTCCAACAACGAAATCGCCGACCAACTCACCGTCAGCCCCCTCACCGTCCGCACCCATGTCCACCGCGCCATGACCAAACTCGGCGCCCGCGACCGTGCCCAACTCGTCGTCATCGCCTACCAAACCGGCCTCGTCACCCCCACACCCCCCGCCCCCTGACCCCACACCGCTCCGGGAAGCCGCCCCGCCCCGTTCTGTGATAACCCAGGAGGACCACCATCTCTGCGAGAGATGGACCGGGGCATCGGGAGAGGACATGGACCTGCGGCAGATGGAGGTCGTCGTCGCGGTGGCCGAGGAGGGCGGGTTCACCGCCGCGGCGCAGCGGCTGCACGTGGTGCAGTCCGCCGTGTCGAGCACCGTGCGCGCGCTGGAGCGGGAGCTCGGGACCCCGCTGTTCGACCGCACCACGCACCGGGTGTCGCTGACCCCGGCGGGCGAGGCCTTCGTACCGGCCGCGCGGGCGACGTTGCGGGCCGCCGAACAGGCGCGGTCGGCGGTCGACGCCGCGCGGGGACAGCTGCGCGGACGGGTGACGGTCGGCACGATGCAGGGGGTGTGGGCCGACCTGCACCGCCCACTGGCCGCGCTGCGCGCGGAGCATCCGGGAGTGGTGGTGCGGCTGCGGCAGGGGGCCGTGACCGACATCCGCCAGGCCTTGCGCGAGGGCACGGTGGATCTGGCGGTGGTCGCCCTCGACCGTCAGCAGCAGCGCGGTCTTGTGACCCGGCTGCTCGCCCGGGAGGAGATGGTGCTGGTGTCCGCGCCGGGCCGGGTCCTGGGCGGGACCGGGGCCGGGCCCGGCGGAAGGGTCACGCTCGCCGAAGCGGCCCGGCTGCCTCTGGTGGACTTCACGCCCGGCTGGGCGATCCGCCTCGCCGTCGACCGGGCGTTCCGTGCCGCCGTCGTCGAGCGCGAGTCGACCTTCGAGGTGAACGACATCGTCGCGGCGTCCGAACTCGTCCGCGCCGACCTGGGTGTCTGCGTCATACCCCTCTCGATCGCCGACCGCTTCCCCGACCTGGACAAACACCGGTTCGACCGGCACGCGCCGAGCTGGAAGGTCATGGTGGTCCAGCCGCGCGGGGAGGCGCCTCCGGCGGTCGCGGCCCTGCTGCGGCACATGGCCTGACGGGACACGGGGGCCGGACCCCTTCCAACCGGCCCCCCGACCGCTCAAGGTTGCTTCGCGACGTCCTTCACCGAGGTCGGCCCCAACTGCTTGGCGCTGGCGTACTCCGGCATCGTCATGGGCTTGTCGAACAGGAAGAACGACTGGTTCGTGCCGACCGTGAACTCCATGTACGCGCCCGTCGTGGCGTCGAAACCGTAGTAGGCGTTGCAGGTGGAACCCGTCGTGTACGTGCCGTCCATGCCGGGCTGCGCGAGGACCGCGACGCCGTTGGAGTAGGACTCCACCCTCTCCGTCGGAGTGAGCATCTTGCAGCGCGGCACGGGCAGGCCCTTCATGATGAAGTACCCGTACTCGCCGTTGGCGTTCTGGATGTAGACGTACGAGAGTTTGCCCCGCTTCCCCCACGTCTTGATCCACTGGTTGATCGCTTCGCGGGTCGGCGAGTACTCCATGCGGCCCGCCGGCTGCTGGGCCACGAGGTGGTCGTAGGTGTCCTGCTTGCGCTGGTTCTCCTTGTCCTGGCTGGAGTCCTCGGTGCAGGACGTCAGAGCCAGACCCACAACGAGCGCGATGACGGTGGCCAGGGCCATGCGTACGAACTTCTTCATGCGGTGCTGCCCTCTTCCCGGGATGAGATGGGGATCAGTTGGTGCACGTCGTGCGCTCGGCGGTGGCATCCAGCCGGTACGGCAGATCCTTGTCGTGGAAGGGCGCGCGGTGCTCCTGGGCGGCCTTCGAGTTGTAGTCGTTGACCGACTCGATCCGGCTGGCCTTCAGCGCGGTGATCGACTGGTCGATCTGCGTCGTGCGGGTCTGCGAAGCGGACTTCCGCTCCTCCTGGAGCACCTGGATCGTCCCTTCGGCGTTCTGCACGGCCTCGCACAGATCGAAGAACTCCTCGTACGTGGTCTGCCGGAACTCGCCCGAGCCGACGGTGTTCTCGCGCTTGTCCGCCTCACCGCGGAACGGGGCGGTGATCCACCCCGCGGCGCCGAAGGCGAACGCCCCGATCACGTACAACACCGCCAGGCCGATGACCCCGGCAACGGCCCAAGCCCCTAAGCGTGCCCCCTCGCGTACCTGCCCCATGGCCATCCCCCTTCGCAGGTGGCTCCGCGTGGAACCACCCTCCGCGAAGGAGGACACGGCGCCCGGTGAAACGGTTCCGCCGGGAGGAGTGTCAGGAAGGGGTTACCGGTGCGGTCGAGCCACTCCCGGCACACGGTCCCGTTCGGCGCGCTTCGCCGATCGTTTCCACGATCACGCGGCGCTCGCGGCCCGCCACCTTCTGGCCCGCGTCGTGCCCGCGGCTGTCGGGTCTCAGCCCATCTCGTTCGGAGATGACTGACATTCGAAATCATCGCCACGGCAGGGGAAGCACGGAGGCTCCCCCGGCGCTGAGGAAACCGTGCGAGCGGCAACGAGGCCGCTCGACCACCACCCAGCGTTTCCCGAACCGCTCCACCGGTTCCCTTCCCGAGAAGGTGCCCGTGTCCGTGTCCAAGTCGTCTCCCGTCCTCAAGTCACCGGGTCAGACCGCCACCGCGCAGGCGGCGCACGGCGTGCCGGGCTGGCTGGTCGCCCTCTTCGCCGTCGCCTCCGGCATGACGGTCGCCAACCTGTACTACGCCCAGCCCCTGCTGTCCTCGCTGCGCGACGTGTTCCATGTCGGCACGGCGGCCGCCGGCGGACTCATCACCCTCACCCAGATCGGCTATGTCCTGGGCATGCTCTTCCTCGTCCCGCTCGGCGACCGGCTGGAGAAGCGCGGACTGATCAGCGTGCTCCTGACGGTCACCACGCTCGCCCTGGTGGCCGCGGGTCTCGCCACCAACTTCCCCATGCTGCTGATCGCCTCCCTGATCAGCGGAGGCACCTCGGTCGTCGCCCAGATACTGATCCCCTTCGCGGCGAGCCTCGCCCCCGACCACGCCCGTGGCCGGATCGTCGGACGGGTGATGAGCGGCCTGCTCACCGGCATCCTGCTCTCCCGCACCCTCAGCAGCCTGGTCTCCGACGTGGCGGGCTGGCGGGTGGTGTACCTCGGCTCCGCCGCCCTGATGGCCCTGCTGGCCCTGGCCCTGCGCGCGGCCCTGCCGCAGCACGCGCCGACCACGACCATGCCGTACGCCCATGTCCTGCGCTCCACGCTCCAACTGGTGCGCCGGCACCCCGTGTTGCTGCGTCGAGGTCTCTACCAGGCGGCGATGTTCGGCGCGTTCAGCGCGTTCTGGACCACCGTGTCGTACGTCCTGACCGGCCCCCACTTCCACTACTCCCCCATCGGAGTCGGCCTCTTCGCGCTCGTCGGCGCGGCCGGTGCGGCCGTCGCCCCGTTCGCCGGTCACTGGGCCGACCGCGGGCTCGTCCGTCCCATGACCGGGATCGCCTTCGCCGTCGCGGCCCTGGCCTTCGCGCTCGCGGGCTTCGGTCAGTCCCACATCACGCTGATCGCCCTGGCCGCGATCCTGATCGACACGGCCGTGCAGTCCACCCTGATCCTCGGTCAGCACACCATCTACCAGCTCGACCCGAACGCCCGCGCCCGCCTCAACAGCGCGTTCATCGCGATCTTCTTCGTCGGCGGCGCGCTCGGCTCCCAGCTCGGCTCGATCGCTTACCACGCGGCCGGCTGGACCGCGGTCACCGTCCTGGGCGCCGCCCTGCCGGTGCTGGGCCTGCTCCACTGGACGACGGAACGCCGTACGGCCTGATCAGTGGCCCGGGGAGCGGGTCACGATCCCGCTTCCCCCCGCAGGAAGTTGCTCACCTGACAGGCGAGGCTGTCCCTCGCCGAGTCGGAGCGGGCGGCGGCGTCGACCGAACCCTCGTAGAGGTCGATGCCGCCGACCCACAGGTACCGGTCGGTCCACTCGTCGTCGACCTTCAGCTGGATCTGGATGTCCACCCGGGGCAGGGAGGCGTCCGGGCCCGCGGCGAAGAGGACCGCGGTGGCCCGGCGCAGGGGGTAGACGTCGTAGCCCTCGATGAACTGGGAGTTCCGCCAGTCCAGGAAGGCGCTCTCGCCGTCGGGGCCGACCCGGATGTCCATCTGGCCGTCCTCGAGATGGATGCCGAAGTGCTCGCCACCACGGTTCTCGACGGTCACCCGGCACCGGAAGTAGGTCAGCCCTTCAGCGGCGTCGTCGCGTCCGCGCGGCGGCTCCGCCCGCTCCACCCCATGGACGCGGACGCGCAGGCCGGCATGCTCGTCGTACTCCTGCCAGTCCCCGACCACGTTCGGTTCGTGCACGGTCCACCTCTCCACCTCAGAGAGCTGTTTCCTATCTGTGCCCTCAACGGGGTGTCAAATGGGCGGAACGCACCGTGGCCAGCGTTTTTGCCCTCCTTGATCGGCGATCAAGCCGTGCCCAGCCAGAACCCGTGTCCCTGCCACCCGGGGGACATTTCCGTGCGTGCTGCACATCACGTTCTCAGGCGCCGCGGCGCAGCGTCCGCATCTGCTCGTCGAGGGGGCCGAGGCCGACGTCGCGGCGCCGCTCCTCGAGGGTCTCGGGCCGCCGGATCGGATACGGGCGGAAGGTCGCGGGGTCGACCCGGGTGCCGTAGAACTGGGGCTGGCCCAGTTCGACCGCGCAGTGATCGGCGATGTAGGCGTGGTGCGGGGCGGGGCAGCGGCCGTCCGCGGTGGCCTGGGCGATCAGGTCGCGGCAGCGGAGCTGGAAGTCGAGGTCCGGAGCGTGCAGCAGGATCATCAGGGCCGCGGTCGAGGCGGGCGCGCCGACCAGGTCCGCGGTCGGCCAGCCGTGGCGGCGGACGATCGTCCCGAGGGCGTCGGCATTGGTCCTGCGGCATTCGACGAGGCCGCGCCGGACCCCTGGGGTGGGGTTCGTCCGTGCCTGCCGCATCAGGTGCCGCTCCTCGTCGGCCCGGCGTGAGAGTTCCCGGGCGAGCGCGGCGGCGAGTGCCGGGAGGATCCCCGCGGACGCGGGCCCCGGCTGCACCGGTGCTCCGTCCGGCTCGGTCGGCGTGCCGACCGTGAGGTGCCCCGGTAATCGCTTCATGGCATGCCCCGGAGCGCCAGCGTGAACCACACCTTCTTGCCCGTGGTGCCGGGGTCGGCCGGTGCGATGCCCCAGTCGTCCGTCAGAGCGGCCACGATGGCCAGTCCGCGTCCCGACTCCTCGGCGCCGCCCGGGTCGCGCGGTCGCGGCAGTGCGGACGAACGGTCGGCGACCGTCACACGCAGCTCGTGCCCGATGTGTTCCAGGGTGACGGTGATCGTGTCGCGGGGGCCGGGACTGCCGTGTCTGACCGCGTTGGCGAACAGCTCGTCCGTGGCGAGGACAGCGTTGTCGAGGCATTCGGAGGCCAGGCGCAGAGGGGTGAGGTGCTCGGCGACCATGTCCCGCACGCCGGCCGCGCGCGTGGGTTGGGCGGGGACCGTGGTTCGCACCAGGCTGGGGTGCGTCCTGGGCAGCACGGCGGCGTCGTGCCGCGGTGAGGGCGACGGCCCGCGGCGATGAGCCCTGGATGCCGTCATCGGTTCTCCTTCGTTGCAGCGCGGGTGGGGGGTGTGCTCGGTGGCTGCCCGTGCAGCCAACAGGGCACGGCCCTCCGCCGACCAGGGGGTATCGGGGTTGTCCGGTTGCAGGCACGTAGTGGCATGGGATGTATGTTCGATCAGGTGAGGAACGTGAGCGGGAGCCGGACCCCGGTGCGCCCAGGCGATCCCACCGGGTGGTCGGGGGTGCGCGGCAAGCGCGTCCTGGTCACCGGTGGAACGCGGGGTCTCGGCGAGCAGATCGTGCGGCTGCTCGCCGCCGAAGGGGCCCGGGTGGCGACCTGCGCGCGTGGCGCGGGCGACCTGGCGGCGCTGGCCGCATCGCTGGACTCCCCGCTGTTCACCCAGGCGCTGGACGTCACCGAGCCGGAGCGTCTGGAGGAGTTTGTCGCGGCCATGGCGAATCGTTTCGGCGGGCTCGACGGGGTGGTGGCCTGTGCGGGCGGTTCGCGCGGCGGCCGCTTCGAGGAGACGGACGCCGAGGACTGGACGGCGACCTGGGAAGTGAACGTCGGCCATGCCGCGCGTCTGGTCCGGGCCGCGGTGCCGCATCTGCGGGCCGCCGGGGGCGGATCGGTCGTGGTGATCTCGTCGATCTCCGGCTGGAAGCCGGGGCCGCCCGTCCAGTACGGGGTGGCGAAGTCCGCCCAGATCCAGTTGGCCGCCTCTCTCGCCCGTGAACTGGGGCCGGACGGAATCCGGGTGAACGCCGTCTCCCCCGGGTCGATGCTCATCCCGGGCAGGCGCTGGGACCGGATGCGCCGGGAGGACCCCGAGGCGTACGAGGGATTCGTGGCGACGGAACTTCCGAGCGGAGCGCCGGTCGCTCCGCAGGAGGTCGCCCGGGTGGTGGCGTTTCTGCTGTCCGACTGGTCGAGCGGTATCTCCGGAGCGCACCTGCCCGTCGACCGCGCCCAGAACGCACCCTCGCCGGACGGCTACTGAGCCGGCCGTTCCTGCCTCAGGGACCCTGCCCGCCCCAAAGACCGCTCTCATCTCAGCGACCGCTCCCGCTAAGTCACCCACCGGGCCGACCGCCGCGCTCCCCGTCATGCGACCGCCCCCAGCACCGCACGGGACCTGCGCTCGAACTCCTGCACCATCGGCTCGTGGCGGCGTGGCTCCAGACGGGTACGGAAGTCGCGCAGGGCCTGGATCGACCGTTCACTGTGCACGGTACTGAGAGTGTCCAGCGCCTCGGTGGCGGTGCCGACGGCCTCGTCGAGCCGGTCCTGCTGGAGATGCGCGGTCGCGAGCACCGAGCGGCTGATGGCCTGGCGTCTGCGCCGGTCGGCGTTCGCGCTCAGCGACTCGCTCGCCGTACGTTCGGCCTGGGCGGCGAGCCCCAGGTCACGGAAGCACAGGGCGGCCTCGGCCTGGAGATAGTGGTGGTCGAGGTAGCGCACCCAGACGGATTCCTGGTCGGGGCCCCGGCTCATGTCCAGTTGCCCTTCCGCCAGGCGCAGCGCCTCCGAGGCCTCGCACGAGTGCCCCTGCGCGGCATGTCCGCGTGCCGCCATCGCGTACAGGCGCATCAGTCCGAGCGGGCTGCCCGTCCCCTTCGCGGTGGCGAGTCCGGCCCGGGCCAGTGCCACCCCCTCGTCGGGGCGGCCGAGGTTGGTGGTCAGATGGGAGAGCCCGGCCAGGATCTGGCCGCCCAGCACCCGGTCACGCCCCTCGGCGCACAGGCGCAGCCCCTGGGTCATGTACCGCTGCGCGAGCCCGTACTCCCCCGCGTCGTACGAGCTCCAGCCGGCCATCGCGGCGAGGCGCGCGGCTGCGGCGTACAACTGCCGTTGCAGCTGTGGCGGGGTGCCGCGGCGCTGGAGCAGGGGGACGACCTCGGTGGAGAGGTAGTGCACGATGCTGGTGCGCACCCCGCCACCGCCGTAGTGGTTGTCCATCTGGTCGAACATGGCGATCATCGCGTGCACCTGCTCGACGGGCCCCCCGGTCGTCACCACCGTCGGGCGAAAGGCCTCCTGCTGCTCCAACAGCCACAGCAGCCACTCGCGTTGGGGGTTCGTCAGCGCGGCGGCGACGAACGGCACCGAGCCGAGGAGGCTGCGGCGGGAGATGTCGGTGGAGCCCAGTTCGGCCAGGGTGTGCAGGGTCTCCGTCACGTCCTCGCCATAGACCAGGGCCCGGCCCGCGACCGGGCGCTGCTGATCGGAGTGGAAGCCGAGGTCCGCGGGCGACACGGCGCGGCCGAGCCGTCCGGAGAGCACGGTGGCGATCAACTCCGGTGTGGTGCCCCGCGGTTGTTGACCCTGGAGCCAGCGGGTGACCGACGCCTTGTCGTAGTTGGAGTCCGCGCCTTGGCGGCGGCCCAGTTCGTTGACCCTGAGGGCGAGTGACGCGTAGGAGCAACCGGCTTCCTTGAGGGCGACCGCCAGCGCCGAGTTGGCCCCGCCGGGGCCCTTGCCCGCGCTCCTTGATTGTCCGTCGCTCACGGTGGCCACCCACGTCTCGCATCACGGTCCGTACGGCTGCGCCCGTATCTGTCGGTCCATCAACTTCACTACGACACAGCACAGTTGAACGTATGTCGCCAGGGACTGTGCGACAGGTCACTCGGTCACTATGGTCGCCGACAGGCTCAACACGCAACCGGCGTTCTGATAATTTCAGAACGATCCGCATCACCCTGTCTCTGTCAACGACCGCGTGGCACACTGCACGCTGTGATACAGCCGTACCGGGAGGTAGGACGTGAGTGACAACCGCTCGGGCGGCAGCGCACCCACGGTCCTGCGGATGGTTCTCGGCAAACGGCTGAAGCAGCTGAGGGAACAGGCGGGAGTGTCGTTCGAGGAGGCGGCACGGGCGATCGAGGTCACTCCACTGACGGTCCGCCGGATCGAGAAGGCCGAGGTCGGCCTCCGGATCCCCTATGTAAAGGAGTTGCTGCGCACCTACGGGGTGCCGGCGACGGAGATCGACGACTTCCTCGCGCTGGCCCGGGAGGCCAACCAGCCGGGCTGGTGGTACAAGTACCGCGACGTGCTGCCCGAGTGGTTCAGCGCCTACGTGAGCCTGGAGAGCGAAGCCAGCGTCATCCGTCTCTACGAACCCCACTACGTTCCGGGCCTGTTGCAGACGAACGACTACGCCACCGCGCTCATGCGCGTGGGCTTCCCCAACGAGTCGAAGGAGGACGTCGCCCGTCGTGTCGCCCTGCGGACCAGGCGGCAGGACCTGCTCGCCAAGCCGGACGCGCCCGCCATCTGGGCCATCCTCGACGAGACGGTGCTGCGCCGCCCGGTGGGCGGGGCCGAGGTGATGCGGGCCCAGATCGACCGGCTGCACGAGGTCCTGGACATGCCGAAGGTCCGGATCCAGGTCATGCGCTTCGGAGTGGGGGCACACCCCGGCGCCTTCGGCCCGTTCCACCACTTCCGCTTCGGCTTCTCCGAACTGCCCGACGTCATCTACACGGAAAGCCTCGCCGGCGCGGTCTATGTCGACCGGCCCGGCGATGTCGTCACCTATCTCGAAGTACTCGACCGGATGTCCGTGCAGGCGGAACCGGTCGCTCGGACCAGGGCCATCCTGGCCGAATTGCGTAAGGAGTTGTGATCCATGGGATCAAAGGGCCCCATCTACAGTGGCATGCCGGCCGTCGACCTGGGCACCGAGGGCTGGGAGAAGCCCTGGAGCGGTACGAACGGCGGGAGTTGTGTCGAGGCCAAGCGGCTGCCCGACGGCAGTGTGGCCTTCCGCCAGTCCACGGACCCGAACGGGCCCGCGCTGGTGTACACCCGGGACGAGATGATCTCGTTCCTCGAAGGCGCGAAGTCCGGCCAGGCCGACTTCCTCGTCGCCTGACGCGCTCACAGACCGCCTGAGGCCGGGAGAGCCGCCCGCCCTCGGGCAACCACCACGCCCGCACCACCACTACGCCCGCACAACCGGACAACCCGCACGCCCACTCCCGCCGTGCGGGTCGTCCGTTCACACTGAGGGAATCGGTCGTCCCGGAGGGAGCGGTATGCGCACCGGTCCTTGTCGCGAGGTGCGGGGATGATCCTCGGCCAGGCCCTCGCCCAGTGCCGGACCCTGGTCGTCGACGGTCCGGACGGAATCGGCAGAGGCACCCTGATCGCCGAGCTGGCCCGGCACGGTTTCCTGGTCCGGCTCTGCCGCGGACCGCTCCATCACGTGGACCCCACCCAGCCGTACCGCGAACTCCTCGCCGCGTCGGGCCGGTTGGCCGTCGACGGCAGTCTCGTCCACGAGCTGGTCTACGGACCGCTGCGCCGCGGACGCTCCCGGGTGACCTGGATCCAGGCCCTCGACTTCGCCGAAGCGGTGGCGGAACGCGACGGGGCCCTGGTCCACGTGACCGGTGAGACGGACGACACGGAGGCGGTCGACGCGTACGAGCGGGCGCTGCACACCCTCGCGCAGCATGTCCCCGTGGTGACCCTGGAGGCCAAGGACCTCGGCCATCCCATCCGCGGCCCCGCTGGCCCACGCGATCAACTCAAGCCGTGTGAAAGGCAGTTGACGGTAGGTTATTGACAGACCACGTGACGGAGGCAGGAGACATCCATGGCAGACGGCCGGCCCAACCCCGACCAAGAGGCGTTGTCCAAGATCGACACCACGGTGCCGCACTCGGCCCGCATCTGGAACTACTGGATGGGCGGGAAGGACAACTACGAGGTCGACCGGATCGCGGGCGACGCCTACCGCGAGGTCGCGCCGAACATCGAGACGATGGCCCGGGCCTCCCGCGAGTACCTGATCCGGACCGTGACCTTCGTCGCCGGTGAGCTCGGCATCCGCCAGTTCCTCGACATCGGCACCGGTCTGCCCTCGTACGACAACACCCACCAGGTCGCCCAGCGGGTGGCGCCCGAGTCGCGCATCGTCTACGTGGACAACGACCCCCTGGTGCTGCGGCACGCCCAGGCGCTGCTGACCAGCACCCCCGAGGGCGTCACCAACTACATCGACGCGGATCTGCACGAGCCCGAGAAGATCGTCGAAGCGGCGAGCCGGATCCTGGACTTCGGCCGGCCCGTCGCCCTGATGCTCATGGGCATCCTCGGTCACATCCAGGACTACGAGGAGGCCAGGTCGATCGTCCGCACCCTCCAGGCCGCCCTGCCCTCCGGCAGCTACTTCGTGCACTACGACAGCACCGACACCGACGCCGCGCTCAAGCAGGCCCAGCAGGGTTACGACGACACGGGCGCCGTCCCCTACGTGCTGCGCAGCCCGGAGCAGATCACCGCGTACTACGAGGGCCTGGAGCTGATCGAACCCGGCATCGTCTCCTGTCCCCTGTGGCGCCCCGGGCCCGGCACCGCGCCGGAGCCCACGGACGTGCACGGCGGGGTGGCCCGCAAGCCGTGATCAGGTGCGCGGCGCCGGTCGGATGTTCTGGTTGAGGCGGAACAGGTTGTCCGGGTCGCGGTCGGCCTTGATACGGGCCAGGCGGGCGTAGTTGTCGCGGTAGCTGGCCCGTACGCGCTCCTGGCCCTCGTCCATCATCATGTTCACGTAGGCCCCGCCCGCGGAGTACGGGTGCAGGGCGTCGGAGTAGTCGACGCTCCACCGCTTGACGCGCTCGGCGCCGGCCGGATCGGAGTCCACGCCCGCGTACACGGTCGCCCAGCGTGCGTTCCGGTAGCTCCAGGCGGTGTCCGCCGGCGCGATGTCGTGGACGGCGCCGTCGATCGGGTACAGGTGCATCGTCGATTTCCAGGTCGGCGGTTCGGCGCCGTACCCGAGGTGCGACGCGATCGCCTCGTCGGGGATCTCGTCGACGAAGTCCGCGCGCCAGTACCACTGGTCGCCGGGCGGGTAGATCCCGTCGAACGCGGACTGCAGCGCGGGGTACGGCATCGGCGCGGCTCCGTGCAGCAGCGGCTCGGGCACGGCGTCGAGGAGGGGCACCATCTCCGCGGCCGCCGCCTCGGTGTCGTCCCCGACGCGGCACCAGACGACCCCGCAGACCCTGCGCAGATGGATCTCCTCGGGGAACGGCGGGCCGGGCGGCACGGAGCCGAACAGGAAGAAGCCGTTCAGCTCACGGGGGGCGTTCGCGAGGAAGTCGCGGTAGACGGTGAGGACTTCGGCACCGAGTTCGACGGGCCAGAAGGTCGGGCCCGCGACGACTGTGCTCACCTCGTGCAGCCGGAAAAGGAACGAGGTGACGACTCCGAAGTTGCCGCCGCCCCCGCGGATCGCCCAGTACAGGTCGGTGTTCTCCGTGTCGCTCGCGCGCACGCGCTCGCCGCTCGCCAGGACGAGGTCGGCCGCCAGGAGATTGTCGACGGTCAGCCCGAACTTGCGGGTGAGATGCCCGATGCCGCCGCCCAGGGTGAGGCCGGCGACTCCCGTCGTGGAGATGATGCCGGCGGGTGTGGCCAGGCCGTACTCGTGGGTGGCACGGTCGACCTCGCCCCACACGCAGCCGCCTGCGACCCGTACCGTGCGGGCCCCAGGATCGACCTCGATGTCCTTGAGCGGTGAGAGGTCGAGCACCACGCCGTCGTCGCAGACCCCCAGGCCCGCGCCGTGGTGGCCACCGCCCCGCACGGCGAGCGGCAGGCCGTGATCGCGGGCGAAGCCGATGACGTAGGAGACGTCCTCGGCGCTGCTGCACCTCGCCACCAGGGCGGGCCGCCGGTCGATCATCGCGTTGTAGACGGTACGTGCCTCGTCATACCCGGAGTCGCCGGGTGCAACCAACTGCCCTTTGAATTCCGTCAGTTCCCGGCGCGCTGCCTCTGCCGTCGTGATGGACATACGCCTCCCCCCGCCTGGGGCCGGTTCAGGGCACCCGTGTCCGGGGCCTGGCTCCAGTCTCCCTCCGATGGATCCGACGCGCCTGTTCTGCACAACCGCCGGGGCGGGTGGTCCCCGCCCCTCGGTCGTCGTGATCACGTCACGGCGATCACGGCCTCCGTGTCATGACGGGACGCCGCGAGCGCCGGTTCCGGCAAGGCCACCTGACGCGGCGTTCGGCGCGCCTCCCGCAGGCTGGGCATGGGCGTGGTCGGGACCAGCGGAGCATGCTCGGCAGCGCGGGCCCGCCAGGAGAACCAGATGATCTTGCCGCCGGCGCCGGTGGCGCAGCAGCCCCAGCCGTCGCTGAGGGCGGCGATCTGCGCCAGACAGCCCTGGGGCTCGTTGTGCGGGCGGAGATCCTGGTCGTTGTCGGAGACCGCGGTGATGAGGTGGGAACCGTTCCACCACATCTCGATGGTGGTGTTCTTGTCCGTCGCGTGCAGGTCGATCGTGTGCAGCAGCGCTTCCGCACAGTGACAGACGGAATCGACGAGCGTATCCAGGTTCCAGTACCGGAGATGGGCCCCCAATATGCGCTTGACCTGGCCAACCCGCTCCGGGCTGACCTCCACGTCGAGGTGGTAGTAGCAGGGCACTGCAGGTTTCATCTTCGTTGGCTCCTCACGGCGAAGCTCTCGCCTCTCCTCGCCCTTCTCGGACCGAGCCCCGATCACGAAGCGTGAGCACTGATCGCTTTTGAGTCAGTCCCAGAGTGCGAGTGCTACTCCGTTCGTGCAACACGAGGGCCCGACCCCGTGTTGTTGAACAGCCAACAAGACGCTGGGTGCCCGTACAGGCACCATGAGTGAGGGCACCGCCCTCCGTAGTGGGTCGGTGCCCTTCCGTGCACGGCCGTCCGGCATTCAGCCGGGTCCCGTGCGCAGTCGCGAGAGTGGAAAGGTGACCGGCCCATGCTGCTTCCTGCCAAAGCCGAGGTCGCCAGGCATCTGGAGCAATACCGGGCCTGGGAACGCCTGTTGCTCGTGGCCCCCGCCGACCACGTGGTGCGGGGCAACTTCGAGAACTCGGGGTACACCCTGTGCGTGCTGATGGGGAAGCGCTGCGCGCGGGAGGCGGTGGACGCCGCCGAGCACTATCTGCGGGACGGGGCACCGGCTGCCGCGCTGTCGTCGATGACGGTGGCGCGCGGCGCGCAGGGCTCTCAGCTCTCCCAGGAGCCTCAGGGGCGGGGAGCGGGTCGAGCGGTCGGCAGGCGTCCCTGAGACGGACCGTGGTGTCGGGAATTTTCGGTGCAGCTCTGAACCGAGGGGGCAGGGCGCGAGGACGGCGGAGGCGAAACATGGAGGCACATCCGGCCCATGGCCGTGACCCGATCGGCCGTATCCCGATCGTGGACGTCCAGCCGGTCGTCGACTGCGGCCGGCGCCCCGCGAAGGCGGTGGTCGGGGAGACCTTCGAGGTCACCGCCACCGTCTTCGGCGAGGGCCGGGATGTGCTCGGCGCCGAGGTCGTCCTGTGCGACCAGAGCGGCCGGCCCGGCCCGCGCGCCCCGATGCGTGAACTCGCCCCGGGCACCGACCGCTGGGGCGCCGAGGTCACACCGGAATCCGTGGGCCACTGGACCTGTCTGGTGGAGGCCTGGAGCGATCCCGTGGCCGCCTGGCACCGCACCGCCGCGATCAAGGTCCCGGCCGGGATCGACGTCGGTCTGGTCCTGGAGGAGGGCGCCGCGCTGTACGAGCGGGCCGCGGCCGCGGTACCGGACCCGTCCGGCCAAGCGATCGTACGCGCCGCGGCGCACGCCCTGCGCGACGACTCCTGGCGGCCGACGGCCCGTCTCGCCGCCGCCCTGGCCCCCGAAGCGACCGCCGTTCTCACCGCACACCCCCTGCGCGAACGGGTCTCCCGCTCGCTGCCGATCCCCCTTCTCGTGGAACGGAAGCGGGCGTTGTACGGAGCGTGGTACGAGTTCTTTCCGCGTTCGGAGAGCGGACAGCTGGACCCGTCGGTGCACGGCACGTTCCGCAGCGCCGCCGAACGCCTGCCCGCCATCGCCGGGATGGGCTTCGACGTCGTGTACCTCCCGCCGGTCCACCCCATCGGCACCACCTTCCGCAAGGGCCCCAACAACAGCCTGTCGGCGAGCCGTCGGGATGTCGGCGTGCCCTGGGCGATCGGTTCTCCCGAGGGCGGCCACGACGCGATCCACCCGGATCTCGGCACGATCGACGACTTCGACGCGTTCGTGCGCCAGGCCACGGAACTGCGGCTCGAAGTCGCGCTCGACTTCGCGCTCCAGTGCTCCCCGGACCACCCGTGGGTGGAGAAGCATCCCGAGTGGTTCCACCACCGGGCCGACGGGTCGATCGCGTACGCGGAGAATCCGCCGAAGAAGTACCAGGACATCTATCCGATCGCCTTCGACCAGGACATGCCGGGGCTGGTCCAGGAGACGCTGCGGGTGCTGCGGCACTGGATGAGCCACGGCGTGCGGATCTTCCGCGTCGACAACCCGCACACCAAGCCGGTCGTCTTCTGGGAGCGGGTCATCGCGGACGTCAACCGCACCGACCCGGACGTGATCTTCCTGGCCGAGGCGTTCACCCGGCCCGCGATCATGCACACGCTCGCGGCGGTCGGCTTCCAGCAGTCGTACACGTACTTCACCTGGCGCACCACCAAGCAGGAGTTGACCGACTACCTCACCGAACTGTCGGGCGCGACGGCCGCTTTCATGCGGCCCAACTTCTTCGTGAACACCCCCGACATCCTGCCCGGCCATCTCCAGCGGGGCGGTCGGCCCGCCTTCGAAGTACGCGCCGTGCTCGCCGCCACCCTCTCGCCCTCGTGGGGGGTCTACGCCGGGTACGAGCTGTGCGAGAACGCTCCGGTCGGGCCCGCCAGCGAGGAGTACCGGAACTCCGAGAAGTACGAACTGCGTCCACGTGACTGGGAGTCGGCGGCGCGCGAGGGCCGCACGATCGCACCGCTGATCACGGAGCTGAACCGGATCAGACGGCGCCACAAGGCTCTGCACGCGCTACGGAACCTGCACTTCCACCAGACGGACAACGAGGCCCTGATCGCCTACAGCAAGCGCTCGGCCGACGACACGGTCGTGGTGGTGGCCAACCTCGATCCTCACCGCACCCAGGAGGCGACGGTCTCGTTGGACATGCCGCGACTCGGCCTGGACTGGCACGAGTCCGTGCCCGTGCACGACGAGCTCACCGGCGAGGCCTACAACTGGGGCAGGGCCAACTTCGTGCGACTGGGGCCGGGCGGTGCGCATGTGCTCGCCGTCGACACCTCACCGCGGATCGGAGGGTCACCCACCACATGATCGTCAACGAGCCCGTCCCGGACACTTTCGAGGACACCCCGGCCAGGGACCGCGACCCCGACTGGTTCAAACGCGCCGTCTTCTACGAGGTCCTGGTCCGCTCCTTCCAGGACAGCAACGGCGACGGCATCGGCGACCTCAAGGGCCTCACCGCGAAACTCGACTACCTGCAATGGCTGGGCGTCGACTGCCTGTGGCTGCCCCCGTTCTTCAAATCACCCCTCAGGGACGGCGGCTACGACGTCTCCGACTACACCGCCGTCCTGCCCGAGTTCGGTGACCTCGCCGACTTCGTCGAATTCGTCGACGCCGCCCACCAGCGCGGCATGCGCGTCATCATCGACTTCGTCATGAACCACACCAGCGACCAGCACCCGTGGTTCCAGGAGTCCCGCACCAACCCCGACGGACCCTACGGCGACTACTACGTCTGGGCCGACGACGACAAACAGTACGAGGACGCCCGGATCATCTTCGTCGACACCGAGGCCTCCAACTGGACCTTCGACCCGGTCCGCAAGCAGTACTTCTGGCACCGCTTCTTCTCCCACCAGCCCGACCTCAACTACGAGAACCCCGCCGTCCAGGAAGAGATCCTCGCGGCCCTCCGCTTCTGGCTGGATCTCGGAATCGACGGGTTCCGTCTCGACGCGGTGCCCTACCTCTACCAGGTCGAGGGAACCGACTGCGAAAACCTCCCCGCCACGCACGAGTTCCTGAAAAGGGTGCGCAAGGAGATCGACTCCCAGTATCCGGACACGGTGCTGCTGGCGGAGGCGAACCAGTGGCCCGAGGACGTCGTCGACTACTTCGGCGACTTCCCCGCCGGCGGCGACGAGTGCCACATGGCCTTCCACTTCCCCGTCATGCCGCGGATCTTCATGGCGGTCCGCAGGGAATCCCGGTACCCGGTCTCGGAAATCCTGTCGAAGACCCCGGCGATCCCGTCCGGCTGCCAGTGGGGCATCTTCCTGCGCAACCACGACGAG